>NZ_CP009268.1:3600000-4200000 GCF_000807255.1 Clostridium pasteurianum DSM 525 = ATCC 6013
AAAAAGTTATATGTACTCAGAGACTTAATAATATTAACTCAAAAATTAAACTCCAGAAATTAGAAGAAGAAAAACTTAACATAATGAAGAAGAGTGAAAATTTCAGAAAAAGATTTGAAAAACTCATAGAAAGTATTAAAAATATATCTATAATAAGTGAGCTAGGACAAAAAATTACTTCTACTTTAAATTTAGATAAAATATTGAATATTCTATGCAATAGCGTTAGAGATTTTATTGATATATCTATTTTTGGTATTGCATTGTATAATACAGATAATGAAATTCTTCAATATAATTATTATAGTGAAAATAATAAAATCATAAATGTTCCAAATGCATCTATTACCAGTAAATCAAATATAGCTGCCTATTATTTAAGAAATAGACAATTAGTTATAATAAATGATATAGAGAATGAATATTCAAGATATGTAGATAATCCAAATTATATTAATACTATATCAGCAAAATCCGCCATTTACTGTCCTCTCATAATGGATGATATCTTATTAGGAGTTATGACAGTTCAAAGTAGTATTAAAAGCCTTTAAGCCATTGGATATAGAAATGTTAAAGGTATTATCACCTATGCTTCAATAGCTGTAAACAATGCTATTAAATCTAACAGCCTTAAAACTGAAATTGACTACAGAAAGAAAATACAAAAGGAGCTTGAACAATTAAATAACAAATTATTATATATATCGGAAAATGATAGTTTAACAGGTATTCCTAATAGAAGAAAATTTGACAAGGTCATGAACATACAATGGGACCTGGCAAAGAAAAATAAATATAATTTATCTTTAATTTTATTGGATGTAGACTGTTTTAAACAATATAATGATAATTATGGTCATGTTCAGGGTGATAAATGTCTATCTTTAATCGGTTCCGCTCTTTCAAATTACATTGATAAAAAATATATAGCTGCTAGATATGGAGGCGATGAATTTGTAATAATTTTCCCAAAAGTTAGCTTAGGTGAAGTTTTAAACCTTGGAGAAAAGTTTAGAAAACAGATAGAATATTTAAATTTAAAGCATGAATTTTCAAACATCAAAAATATAGTGACCATAACATTAGGGGCAGCTTCTGTCATTCCCAATGAAAACATAACTATAAATGAATTTATAAGACAAGCAGATACGGCTTTATATCTGGCAAAGGAACGGGGAAGAAATCAAATAGCAGGTTATATTTTAAAATAGATTAATTAAGTAAGGACTTTTAAAACCTATATTGTATTTTAAAAGTCCTTTTATTAATACATGAAAATACTTATTTTTCTATTAAAATAATATTGTCTTCTTTATTATTTCATCTATGTTTTCTGCAGTCACTGGTTTACTAAAGATATATCCCTGAATGATATTGCATCCTTTTTGTTTTAATATATTGAGCTGCTCTCGAGTTTCAACTCCCTCTACTACTATTTCTATTTCTAGATTATGAGCAATATTTACTATACCATCTACTATAGCTTCCTGCTTTCTATTAAAATGAATATCGTCTATAAAGGATTTATCAATTTTCAAAGTATCTATAGGCATTATTCTCAAATAATTTAATGAAGAATATCCTGTTCCAAAATCATCTAAAGAAGTCCTTACTCCAAAACTTCTAAGTTGTTTCAGTATTTCCACATTTGTTTCAAGAGATTCCATTAAAACGCTTTCCGTTATTTCTATTTCTACTAACTCAGGTGATATACCAGTTTCTTCTATACATTTCTTTACACTTTCTACAAAATTACTCTGTTTAAGTTGTATTGATGAAACATTAACAGAAATACGTTTTTCACCATATCCTTTTTTTATCCATTCTTTATTTTGTTTAAAAGCTGTTTTCATAACCCATTCACCTATTTGTATAATAAGTCCTGATTTCTCTGCTACAGGTATAAATTCACCTGGAGACACAAAACCAGCCTCTTTACTTTCAATTCTTATAAGAGCTTCTGTTCCTATAATTTTACCAGTTTTTAATTCAACTTGCGGTTGATAACATAAATATATTTCATTATTATGAATGGAACTTCTAAGAATTTTTTCTATTTGTATATACCTATTTAAGCCTTTGGACATTTCTCCATCGTAAAATTCATATCTATTTTTTCCTGTCTCTTTGGCCTTGTACATAGCTGTATCAGCATTTTTTAAAATGGAATTATTATTCTTCCCATCTTTTGGAAACATGCATATTCCTATACTGCACGTTATAAATGCACGTTTTTTGTTAAATTCAAAACCATTATTAAATATATCTATTAAATTATTTACTATATCTATAATTTCATCTTTTCCACTTACATCTCTGAGCAAAATTAAAAATTCATCTCCGCCAAATCTGCAAACAGTATTTTTTTCATCAATAGTGTGAAAAAACTCATTTCCTATAGTCTTTAACAGTTTGTCTCCTTCATCATGTCCTAAAGAATCATTTACTCTTTTAAAATCATCTAAATCAACAAAAAGTACTGCACCCATTTTTTTATCTCTTTCATAGTTTCTCACTTCATTATCTAGTTGATCAATAAAGTTAGTCCTATTTGGAAGTCCTGTTAGTGTATCAAAATATGCTAGTTGTTTTACTCTAAGCTCAGCCTTCTTTTTTACCGTAACATCTGATATTATACCTGAATATTTTAAAATTCTACCATCATCATCTTTGATAACCTTACCTTTATTTAAAATCCATTTTATTTTACCATCTCCTGCATTTATTTTAACTTCTGTTTCAAACCAAGGAGTTTTAAGATTTATATGTTTTTTTATATCATCATATAGCTTTTTCTTACATTTAGGGAAAACTGCTTTTTCTATTAATTTTAGAATGTTATAATGCTCAGTTTGATACCCTGTTATATCATACCATTTATCCGAAGCAAAAAACCTACCAGTATTTACGTCATATTCCCATAAGGCATCATTAATACCATTTAATACTTCCTTATATCTACATTCACTTACTTCAAGAGCTTCTTTATTTTCAATCAATTCATCATATTGGCTTCTAAGTTCCTCTTCTGTAGCAGATAATTCTTCATACACTGCTGAAAGTTCTTCATAACTATTGTTAAGTTTTTTTATCATATTATTGTAGTTTCCTGTAAGCATTCCTAATTCGTCATTGGATTTATACTCACATAAAGAGTTTAAATCTCCCTTTCGCGCTTTATTCATTACATTTATTAAATATCCAATAGGTTTAGTTATAGATCTTGATGCAAAAATACTTATAAATACAGATAATATAAATATAAATGCTGCCACTGACATTATTATTTTCAGTTCACCATAAGCTGGTTCGTTCACTTCAGCTATATTTTTTGTGAATACAAAAGTCCATTTTAATTCTGGAATTGTTTTATATCCCATTAATTTATCTTTATTATCATAAGTATATACATCTAAACCATCATAAACTTTATTGCTATCTTTAATATTTCTCAAAATATCTATAAGCTTAGTGTTTTCGGATTTTTTACCTATCTTTTTAGAATCTGGATGAGCAATAATATTTCCATCTTTATCAACTATGTATGCATATCCAGTATCTCCATTTTTAATATTTAATATAAATTTTTGAAAGTAATCTATATATATGGCATTGGCATAAACTCCAATTATGTTATCATCTAAATCTTTTACTGGAGAAGATACTACCACTATTAATTTATTACTGGCTTTAGAAATTAATGTATTACTAATAAATGTTTTACCTTTTATAGAATCTTTAAAATATTCTCTATCAATTACATTAAATTTTAAAGCATTCTCCTCACTGCTGGCAATTACATTTCCATTTAAATCTATTACAAGTGAATGTTGAATTTCAGGGAAATTATCTTTATTTTCCTTAAGAGATTTATTTAGATTTAATACTTCTTTGGAATGATAAAATGAGTCATCTTTATTTCTTGATCTATTACTTAATACATTGATTATACCCAAGCTCTCTTTTGAGCTGTTTACCTCTCTTCTCTGTCCATCTATAACAGCTGCCAAAGCGCTACTATAGGCATTAGTAGTCTGTAATATATTTACTTTACTATTTGTTATAAGGACCTTAGATGTATGTCTATATATTAAAAAACTTAGTAAAAATAAAGGAATCAATGACAATAAAATCATCATTAACGGCAGTCTTGTTTTGATAAGCATTATTTCCTCCAAATTAGTTTGTTAGTTATAAATAATATTACATATAATTATACTAACTTTTTGAATTTTTTTCTAATAATTTTTCAATTATAATCCACTGTATTTAAAATTTGTCATAGACAATTATTTAATCATATAATTTATTTTCGTATATCTATAGACATTCTTGAATAATAATGTTATATTATATATAATACATATATGAATACTTGGTTTTATTTAAATACAATAAAATTAAAATATTTATAACTTGAGGTGATTATATATGGAAATAAAAGAATTTTATCATGATGCTATAGATGGAACTAAATTATTTTTTAGAGAATGGATTCCAAATGGAGATATAAAAGGTGTTTTATGCATAATACATGGTCTTGGCGATCATAGTAACTGGTACAGTGGATTAGTAAATTATATTAATAAGAATAAATTTGCCGTAATAGCCTTTGACCTCAGAGGACATGGAAAATCAGAAGGAAAAAGAGGTCATACCCCTTCTTATGAAATTTTTATGGATGATATAGATATATTATTAAATTTTGCAAAAAAACATTTTGGTAAAGTACCTACATTTTTTTACGGTCATAGTTTTGGAGGAAATCTAACATTGAATTATGTACTGAGACGCAAGCCAGATATTAATGGAGTTATAATAAGCAGCCCTTGGCTTAGTCTGTATTCAGATCCACCTAAATCTAAACTGTATTTTACCTTTTTACTTAACAAAATATGGCCATCATTTTTAGTAGATAATATAGTTAATGAAGCTGCGCTATCTCATAATCCCGATATCCTTCAGGCTTATTCAAATGATCCATTGACCCATAGCTGTATTTCAGCCAGGCTTTTCACTACTGCATACAGAGCAGGATTATGGGCTATAGATAATGCTTCAAATTTTAATGTTCCATTATTATTAATTCATGGTGATTCAGATAAAATAACTTCTTCAGAAAAAAGTAAACTTTTTGCTGAAAAAGTTCCTAATAACTTGTGCACTATTAAAATCTATGAAGGACTATACCACTCCCTTCATAACGAATTATGCAATAAAAAGATATTTTCTAATATAGGTGAATGGATTAGTAAAACTGTATCTTCTAATATAGGAGCTGCAAATTCTATTTCTCATGAACTGCACTCTTAAACTTTTTATGTATATATTAATTTTTAAAATAGACTCCTTAAATAAAAAAACAGTAAAATTTCTGTAAATTTAAGAGGTCTATTTTTGTTACGTGATATAATTATATTGAAGCAAGTTTCTTAATTCAGGTAGGGGTGCTTTTACCCCATCTAAATTTTAGAACTGCAAATACATGGCTTACTTGGCGTTGAACTCCCACTTGAAGAAATTGGAGACTTACGCCAAGTTAGTTAGGTGAAACAACATTGTTACTAAAAAATTTTTATACATAAGATAATTTACTTAAATAAATTATCTTATGTATAAATTTTGTTTACATCAAACTGAAAATAAATTTGTAAAATTTCAAGGAGGGAATACACTTGATAAAAGACATGGAAAAAGTCATAGAAAATATATCAAAAGTTGTAATTGGAAAAGAATCTGTAGTTATAGATATATTAAAGGCAATTTTAGCGGAAGGACATATTTTAATTGAAGATGTACCTGGTGTTGGCAAAACTATGTTAATAAAAGCTCTAAGCAAAAGTATAGATTTAAGT
This sequence comes from Clostridium pasteurianum DSM 525 = ATCC 6013, assembly GCF_000807255.1. Taxonomy (NCBI): domain Bacteria; kingdom Bacillati; phylum Bacillota; class Clostridia; order Eubacteriales; family Clostridiaceae; genus Clostridium; species Clostridium pasteurianum. The sequence goes on from NZ_CP009268.1 coordinate 3,605,859, forward strand.
TTTAATAGAATTCAATTTACTCCAGATATATTACCTTCTGATATACTAGGAGTTTCTATCTATAATCAACAAGCACATGAATTCAATTTCAAAAAAGGTCCAATTTTTGCAAATATGATCTTAGCAGATGAAATAAATAGAACTTCTCCCAAAACTCAAAGCGCATTAATTGAAGTTATGGAAGAAAAACAAGTCAGTGATGGTAATAATACTTACCTTTTAGATTTACCTTTTATGGTAATGGCTACTGAAAATCCATTAGAATACTCTGGAACTTTTTCTCTTCCCGAAGCCGTTCTAGATAGGTTTCTAATTAAATTATCTTTAGGCTATCCCTCAAAGGATGAAGAAATAAAAATGTTATCCACTTATAAAACTAAAAATCCGTTAGATAGTATATTTCCAGTAATAAATTTAGAAGAATTAAAACTTCATCAGAACAATGTAAAAAAAGTAAATGTAAGTCATAAAATATTAGAATTCATAGTTGATATAGTTAATAAAACAAGAAATTGCGACGAATTACTCCTGGGAGCTTCTCCAAGGACTTCTATTGCACTGCTAAAAATATCTCAGGCAACAGCCTATATAAATAACAGAAACTATGTAACTCCAGATGATATAAAAGAAAATATAAAAAAAGTACTTTCCCATAGAATAATAATATCAAAAGAACACAGATTTAACGGTACTAATACATCTGATATTATTGATAGTATTATTAAAAAAGTATCAGTACCAGATATTAAGTATGCATGATAAAATTTAAATTTTCTTTTATAATAACTTTATTTTTACTTATAATAGTTCAATATTTCTATGGGAATCAAATAATTAACTCTTTATTATTAGTATTTTTTTTAATTTTAGTATTTTCATTGTTATCATTAATTTTCTTGAGAAACTATATATCTATTGATTTAAATTACTCAGAAAAGCAAAAATTTTTCACTGATGAAAATATTAAAATTTTATTACATATTCATAATAGAAGCCCTTTTTTATACCCTAATATAAAATTTTCTTCTGATTTTTTTAGTGAAAAAACTCTAACTTTAATGCCTTTTAAGAAAGTTAATATGGAGCTAAATTTTAAAGTAAATACTAGAGGATTTTATACTTCCACAAATTGCTTTTTTAAGGCAAATGACCTATTTTTAATATCTTCTAAAAAATTAAATCTTAAAAATGAATTTACTTTAACGGTATATCCTAAAAATATGCAATTACCCTTAAACATTGAGAAGCTTGTTGATAGTTCAATCAGTTTGTCTAGTAACGATAAAAATTTATATCCTTCTGATACCTATTCATATATTGACAAATTTACAGAAGGAGATAATTTAAAAAATATACATTGGAAATTAAGTGCTAAAAAAAATAATTTATATATAAAAAGATTTGATACCTCAGTAAAAAATGATGTTTATATTTATATGGACATGACAGACTGCTTACTCTTATCTGATACTTTTGATAATATAACAGATGAAACTTTAGTTTCATTTTCACTATCTATAATTAAATATCTATTATTTATGCATAAAACCATTTATTTAAATATAGAAAATTTAGAAAGTACAGTTTTTCAATTGGAAAATGATAATGATTATAATTTAGTTTTATCTTATTACTTAGAACATAAGAGTTTAGGAAAAGGTAACTTTTTTAACAATATTCTAGAAAAAGAATTAACAATTATGGAAAATCATAAAACTATTTTTATTATAACTTATACAATATCACTAAAAAGTATAGAAATACTTTCAAAAATATCAGCTAATTGTGAACTCTTAATTATTTTTACACTGATGGATGTTCCACCTACTATAAAAAATCTTTTATCCAATAATAATATAAAAGTAGCATCCATAATATCTGGGAGGTGATATATTGAAAAAAATTTATATTCCCATAGCTATAATAAATATTATACTAATCATTATTCTAATCAATAAAGCTTATATTGTTACAAATATTTCCTATAAAAATATAACACTACTATTTATAATGACCTTATTAGTATTTGAATTCATATCCTATATTGTAAGCAATTACAAAAATATTTCTATACTATTATTGATTTTACTTTTAATGTCTATTGCATATATATTTATTTATAAATATTCTGATTTAACAACATTTTTCAGTAATTTATTTAATTTGGGATTAAAAATAAACACATTGACTACAACTAGTTCTAAGGTAGATTTTTCATTAATTTTTCCATTTTATATTTTAATAATACCTTTACTAACATTCTTTTATATCATTCTCTCTAAGTTTAACCTAGGCATAGTAATAATATTATTTAATACAGTTATATTATTATTATATTACTTACTAGGATTTAATAAGGAGACTATGTATATTTTACCTGCATATATTTTCTTAAATTTTATAAACTTAAACTTATTTAAAATTAACACTATACAAATTAAAAAATTCCAAATGAAATTTATTGTTATCTATTATTTAATTATATGTATAACTTTTTCTAGTATTATATATTTACTTGTTCCTTTTACCGCTGACAAGAGCACAAATTGGCTTCAATATAGATTTAATGACATATTGCATATTAACAAAAATATTCCCTCTGATTTTGCTACTATTGGTTTAAATACTTCTAGTACCTCTTTTCTCGGAAGTAAATTGCAGATAAACAATATTAGACTTTCCCTTCTAAAGGGTGATGTACCTAAATATTTAAAGACAAAAGTTTACTATGACTATAATTATAATAGATGGATAGAAAATAGATCCTTACCTTCAATAAAATCTAAACAATCACTAAATGTAGCTAACTTAATGCCGAAGGGTGAATTTGCTGAAAGAAATATTAAGTATAATAGAGAGAAAGAAACTAAAATTAAAACTATTTCAATTGAAACATTAAATGATAGTTTTGATGACGTAATGATATCTCCTAACTATATTACAAAAGTAGCTTCACCTAAAACCTCAAATATATATATGTATAATAACGAAAATTATTTAACTGGACAATCTCAACACAATTATACTATAAATTATTATGATTATAGTGATACAGAAACTATAGAAAATTATTCAAATTCTCCATATAAAGATGATATAAACACACTGAACAGCATTGTAGGTAAAAATAATATTAATTATGAGTTAATAAATGACTCATTAAAATTTACAAGTTCTGAAAGAGTAAGAAATTTAGCAAAAGAAATAACTTTAGGAGCTAGAGATAATAATGATAAACTAAAGCTTATACAGAGATATCTTCTTAATAATTATAAATACAGCTTACAACCTAATGCAATTAATATTAATTCACCAGACTATGTAGATTTCTTTTTATTTAATGAAAAAAAAGGATATTGTAAGTCTTTTGCTACTGCTGCTGTAATGTTGTGTAGAGCTGTAGGCATACCCTCTAGATATGTTGAAGGCTTTAAAGTTAGGGGCGAAGTTGACAATATGGGAAATTATGTTATAAGATCCTATGATGCTCACGCGTGGGTTGAGGTCCTTACTTCTGCAGATAAGGGTATTTGGTCTATACTAGAAACTACCCCCATCCCCGATTTTGAAAATAGTGCTGCAAATGATATAGAAGTTACTCAAGAAGAAACAAATATTCAAAATACCGAATCACCACAGGAAAGAAACCTACAGAATAATGCTAAGCAAACTGAACCTAATTTAGAAAATTCTAATAAAGAAAAACAGTATAATTTAAACAACAAACTTCACAATATTAATCTCATTAAAAATTATAATTATATACTTATTAGTGGGGCTATAATTATAATACTTATATTGATCAAACTATTGAGAAGAAAATTTATCATAAGACGGATAAATAATAGTGAATCTCTAATACCTCTGTATATATTCATATTAAAAAGATTAAAAACTATAAACGTAACAAAACTATCCTACGAAACTGACAAAGAATTTGCCCTTAGAATAAAAGACAAATTGGATATTGAATCGCTTGTAGAAGCTGTGTATAAAGAGACCTATGGGGATGAAAAAACTATCTTGGAAAAATTCTCTTTAATTACATCTGTAGAAAAAACAGTAAAAGACAATTCAAATATACTTAAATATTATATATTTTTTTAGATACACAAACTTATTTAAAAGTAAGAATTGTTACCCCGGATGAATTTATGCAGCATGTAAAAAATACTATTAAACGCTAAAAATTTTATATTAAAATAAACAATTGGCATACTAGTTTTATTTTTAAATACCTAAATAATAAAAACACTATGAGAATTTAATGATATAATTTCATAGTGTTTTTAGAAATATAAGAATTTAGTTCATAAATTACCTCTACAAAGATACTGGTAAAAAACCAATCTACCAAATTAATTTTAATGATTATTATATATATTTTTTTATCTCATTAACTTTATCAAGTTGCTCCCAAGGTAAATCTACGTCTGTTCTTCCAAAATGTCCATACGCTGCTGTTTGTCTGTATATTGGTCGTCTTAAGTTAAGATCTCTTATAATAGCAGCTGGCCTTAAATCAAATACTTTTTTTATTATTTCTACTATTTTTTCTTCTTTTATTTTGCCTGTACCAAAGGTATCTGCCGTAATTGATACTGGTCTTGCAACACCTATAGCATAAGCTAATTCTATTTCAACTTTATCTGCCACTCCTGCTGCCACTAAATTCTTTGCAACCCATCTAGCTGCATAAGCTCCTGATCTATCTACTTTTGTAGGATCTTTCCCCGAAAAAGCTCCACCTCCATGTCTACCATAACCACCATAGGTATCAACTATAATTTTTCTTCCTGTTAAACCAGAGTCACCTTGAGGTCCGCCAATTACAAATCTACCTGTAGGGTTTATTAAATATTTTGTATTTTCATTTATAAATTCTGATGGAACTACTGCCTTTATCACATATTTCTTTATATCCTCTTCTATTTGCTCACGACTTACATCAGGACTATGCTGAGTAGAAACCACAATAGTATGAACTCCTATAGGTTTATCACCATCATCATATTGGATAGTAACCTGAACTTTTCCATCTGGCCTCAAATACTTCAAAGTTCCATCCTTTCTAACATCAGTTAATTTCTTTGACAATTTATGTGCTAAATCTATTGGCAATGGAAGATATTCTGGCGTTTCATTGATTGCAAATCCAAACATCATTCCCTGATCACCTGCTCCTATAGCTTCAATATCGTCTTTTTCTCCCTGTCTAGCTTCTAATGCTTCATCTACCCCCTGAGCTATATCTGCTGACTGTTCATCAAGTGAGGTTATTACTGAGCAGGTACTAGCATCAAATCCATATTTTGCACGATCATATCCTATTTCTGCAATAGTTTTTCTAACTATTTTAGGAATATCTACATAAGCCTTTGTTGATATCTCCCCAACAAGTAATACTAAACCAGTTGTTACCACAGTTTCACAAGCAACTCTTGAGTTCTTATCCTTTTCTATAAGTGCATCTAATACTGCATCAGATATTTGATCGCATATTTTATCTGGATGTCCCTCAGTAACAGATTCGGATGTAAATAATCTTGTCATTTTCAATCACCTTCTAAATTAAATTTATATATAAATATTAAATATCTTTATAATTAAAAAAAATCATTTAAAGCAATATACTTTATATTATACATATTTATTTTATAGGTTTTATAGGAAATCTTGCTTCGTATTATAAAATTATTATGAATTTAATACAATAGTAGTTTGAGCTTTATAAATTGTTTAATATTGTAAATAATTATATAAAATAATTTCAATTTCTATAAACTAAATGATTTTTTCAATAATTAACATTAACTTTATTTAAGTCTTATTTTTTCATTTGTTTCAATTTGTATAAGGACTCCATCTTGAACAACTAGTGTTACTGAACCATATTTTATTTCACTTAATAATTGCACTATTTTTTCTAAATTTGCTTGAGAAACAGGATTTTTCTTTTTATACAATCTACTTACATTATTTGTACCTTCCAAAATATTTTCCCCCTAAAAATATAATTTTTTCAAATAATTCATTATCCTCCTAGTCACTCAACACATAATAAAAACCTCCCTATCCAATATATGGATGAAAGAGGTATTTTAACTCATATAACCTCCCTCATCTATCGTTACCATTCAACTGCAGGATTTGGCACCTTTCTAAAAAATACATATGAAGGTTGCCGAAGCTTCATCAGGCCAGTCCTTCTGCTTCTCTTGATGAGATCAATTTAGTATTACTTTATAGCGAATTATCTTAATTATTATTGCAACGTCGTCTACTAAACATATAAGAAAAGTAGGTATTTAATCACACTAAAACTTACTTAATATATTTTTAACATATAAATAGGATTTTGTCAATGAATTAAAAATATATTAGCAAAATTACTCTGTATGAATATAAAGGCTACTGAATATATATTCAGTAGCCTTTACCTCGTTAAATTATACTTATTTTGCTTCTTTTTTCATAAACAGTGAATTATCCTGATTATACCACCAATCTGTATAAGGTAATTTAACTCTAGCTGCTAGATTTTTTTCAAAACTTCTGTTTCTTATTGTATCAAGTACTGTATATGCAAAATCCAAGGTTCCTTTATACCCAAATATCATATACTCATCATTAACGCATAGTGCAGATGCACCCTGTTTTATTGCCCATACTGTAGTTCCCGGATGACGTGAAAAATATATATCAGGTTTATATTCATTTAGTATATTAAGTATTTCATAATTTTGCTGGTCTGCTACACTTACTTTAAAATTGTAAGGTGAATTCTCATCTAAGTATTTAAGTGCTGCTGGAAGTTCTCCATTATCATGCTTCTTATCATGATGCCAGGATGCTGCCCATACTACTTCCATACCTAATTCCTGAAGCACGCGGGATACCTCATAAGTATAACCAGGTCCCATTCCAAGTACTGCTCTTAAACCTTTAAGTTCCTTCTTTACTTCTTCTATTTTAGGTAAGTATATAGCCCTTTCTCTCTCTATATAGGCTTCAACTTCTGCTTCCTTATTTATAACCTTTCCTATACCTCTAAGCCAGGTTTCAAAACCGGCAACTCCCAATGGATTTATAGTTTTTACAAAAGGAACTCCATATTTTTCTTCCAGGCCATTTCCAAGATAAGATCCCAGCACACCACATATACTTACTGTTGCCAAGGATTCTGACAAGTGAGAAAGCTCTTCAACTGTGGAATTTCTATACAAAAATAGAGGCTTAACACCAAAATTTGAAAATATACTAATTATTTCCTCTCTGGCACTTTCATAAAAGTTTTTAAAATTTATTACGCTAACTTTCTTTTCTGGCGGTTTAACAATACTTGTAAGTACAGCATGATCTGAAGCATCAAAACCCGTTGCCCAGATTCTTGATCTGAATCCTTCACAATGTACTGCTGCTATAGGTACTGGTATTTCCTTTTTAAGTTCTTCCACAACACTGTCAACATCTTCTCCTATAATACCTGTCAGGCAGGATGTACCTATAAAAATTGCTTTTGGCTTATATCTATTATAGGTTTCTTTTACTATATCACTAAGGCTGCTTGCGCCGCCAAACACCGTATCCTTTTCACTCATATCTGTTCCTACAAAAACTGTAGCATTTGTAACTCCCCTTTTAGCAGCTAGTTGTCTATTAGTAACTTCTGATCTTGGGGCATTAGCTGTACATCCAGAAGGAGCATGATTTATTATTGCTACATCTCTTATACCTGAAAGTTGACTCAGTGCACAACCAGCATTACAGGAACTGGATTGACTAAAGCATCTGTCCCTATTCTTTAAGCTTCCACATTTTGATTTGCTGACAATATCGTGAAGATCACCACTATAACCTGTTACAGATCCCAAACGATTTTCTCTTGTGGGTACTGCAGATAGTTTTAAATTAATTGACATAATCTTCTCCCCCTAAAGTTTAAATATTTTAATTTATTCTCAACTTTAAATTCAGTGTATATTAATCCAATCAAGTATATCCTTAAAAACTAGATATCTATTAGTTTCTCTCAGTATACTGTGTCTTTTTCCCTCATATAGATTAAAAGATATATCTTTTAATCCTTGCTCTTTATAAATATTGAATAATTCTTTAATCCCCTTACCATTATCAATAAATGGATCATCACTGCCCGATAGGAAAAATACAGGCAAATCCTTTGGAATATTTTTAATATTATTTTTTTCACTTCTATCTTTCAATGCATTAATAAAATCAAAATAAAAACCAACATTAAAGGATATATTTGCATAAGGAGATTCTAATGATTCTTTAAGCAATTTTTTATCACTGGTTATCCAGTCAAATTCAGTTCTGGCTGGCTTAAATTTGTCATTTAGATTTCCAAATAGGGCATTAAATATATCTACTGAAGGTTCTAGTCTCCCACGTTTTTCCATTTCTCTTCTAGCTATTTGTAGCAAATACTCAAATCTTTTTTCATCTAATTCACTTATTGCTCCAGTGCATATAATTCCATTTATACCATAACCATATTTATAAGCATAAATTTGTGATATTACAGATCCTAAACTATGACCTATAAGAAATATCTTCTTATCAGGATATTTATCTTTAATATTATCTGTTAATATTTTCAAATCTTCAACCATGTGATTTAATCCATCTGTTCCTGCATCCCCCGCATTACATTTATAGTTTAAATCATGAATATCACCTGCTGTTCTGCCATGTCCCAATGCTTCATTAAGATATATAGCATATCCATCTTTTCTAAAAAAATTTGCAAATTCCTCGTAATACTCAGCAGTTTCCCCTAGTCCATGTGCTATTTGAATAATTCCCTTTATATTATCTTTTTTCGGTGGATACCAAACTTTTGTATATATGTTTTTTCCATTATAATCTTTGAAAAAAAACACCTCTTCATTAGCTATATTTTGTATCTTTTTTAGTATGCTTGTTGTCATATACATACCACCCCATCATTAAATTCTATTTAGCAAGACTTATACTTCTAACTTATTAAAATAACAAAAGGCTAAAATTTAATCTTAAAAATTAAACTTAGCCTTTAGTATACCTAATCAACCAAATTGAATATTCTATTGATATTGATTTAATAATTTTGTTGTGGATTAATAGTAGAATAATACTTAATTAATTTAGGTAAAGCATTTTCTATAGAATCTTCTACGTCAAAAGCTTCTATTCCATTACTTCTCAATATTCTTGAAGCACCATCACCTATTTGTGTAACTAATACAATTTTACATCCATTTAGTCCTCTTATGGTATTCTTCAATTTAGTTACATGATCCTCATATTCACTATGAAAATCTGTAGCTCTTCTCAATTCTACAAATTTAAAATTATTATTATCTTCTACTTCATATACAAAAAACTGCTCAGCCCTTCCAAAATGTTGATCTATATCTTTACCGTCACTACTGGCAACCGCTATCTTATATGACATCTTACAGCACCTCTATTCTTATAATACAAATTTATTTACTCGGAAAATATCTATACTAAAAATACTTTCCTTCAATATTAGAAGAAACATATTCTAAAGCATCATTTATGGAATCAGAAGTTTCATAGCTGAGTATTCCTTTATCAAACAGTATCTGATCTGGTCCCACACCAATCATACTTATAAGAACTATTTTACAATCCAATAAAAGATTTATGCTATCATATATAGCATTTTCCTGATGACCATTATCACCACAAGAAGGATTATTTTCTCTAATTTCTAATAAATTAAATCTTTTATTTTCAACCTGATAGATTGCAAATTGTGTAGCTTTACCAAAATGCTGATTGACATGTTTACCATCAGAAGTGGCAATAGCAACTTTGTACGACATTAAACCATCTCCTTGTGAAAGCATACTCAAAACATTATTCAAATGCTTTTTAGGCATCTGAAAATAAATAACAAGTCAAAGATGCGACGTATATTTTCAATCCAACAAGGAAACAGGTTCCGAAGATAGTGAACTATCTGAGGGTTCTGTTGACGCAGTAGGATTTAAAATAGACTAGCATACTGACTTAATTATTTTTTGAAGCTGCCTCAAATGCTTGATCCAAATCAGCAATAAGATCCTGAGGATCTTCTAATCCTACAGATATTCTAACTGTATTTGGAGCTATATCTGAAAATTCCTGTTCTTCTCTTGTAAGCTCACCATGAGTAGTCTTTGGTGAGTTAATAATAAGAGATCTTACATCCCCAACATTGGTATGATAATTAAACAGTTTTATCGTATTTAAAAATTTATTAATTTGCTCATCTGTGCCTTTAAATCCAAAACTAAAAATTGATCCAGCACCTTTGGGCACATATTTTTCTGCAAGTTCCTTATATGGATTGTCTTTAGCAAATGGATGTTTAATCCATTCAACCTTATCGTTATCTTCTAAATAATCAATTATTTTCTTAGTATTTTCAACTTGTTTTTGAATTCTCTCTGAAAGAGTTTCTATTCCTATTAATGTCAAATAAGCATTGAATGGACTAAGAGCAGCACCAAAATATGCAAGATAGTTTTTTCTTACTCTCCAAGTAAAAGGAGCTTCAGGAAATACTTCTAAAAAAGTTCTCGATTTACCTTCTGAATCTCTTAAAGTATAATCTAGTTCTTCAGAAAATTGTGGAAATTTACCATTTCCCCAATTAAATTTACCACTTTCCAAAATAAGACCCGCAATTGAATTTCCATGTCCTCCTAAAGCCTTAGTAGCCGAATATATAACAATATCCGCACCATATTTTATAGGATTAAGGAGATAAGGGGTTGCAAAAGTATTATCAACTATGAGTGGTATATCATGATCATGAGCAACTTTAGCCAATGCCTCTAAGTCAGCTACAACGGCATTAGGATTACTAATACTCTCTACAAATATTGCTTTTGTATCTGGTTTTATATCTTTAGGAAGTTCTTCAGGATTATGAAAATTCTCTGACTTATCTATTCCAACTCCAAATTTAGGGTATATCTTTTTAAAGCTATCGATAGTTCCTCCATAAAGATATGGTGTTGTAAGTATTCTTCCTCCATTTTCAGCTACATTAAATAATGCATAAGTTACTGCTGCCATTCCAGATCCTACAGCTACAGCACCAGCAGCTCCATCTAGTGCTGCTACTCTTTGTTCTAAAACATTAGTAGTAGGATTTCCTACTCTACTGTATATAAAGCCTAGTTCAGAAAATGAAAATAGATTTCCTGCCCTTTCAGCGCTTCCAAGGTCAAAAGCAGCAGTTTCATAAATAGGTACAGAAGCTGCATAATTATGTTCAGCGGAATTGTAGGCTCCCCTTATTTTTAATGTATCAAATTTTAATTCTTCATTTGCCATATTAATACTCCCCCCCTCAATTTTAAAACATATTCTTTATATTTTTATATCATTGTGAAATAACTTTAATTAAATCTAGTAAGAACCACTGAATAAATATCCTCTAAAAGTTTAAGTCCACCGCCATAACCTACGTAAGAACCGTTTATTACAAGTCTTTCTTGAATAGGCCATGAAATTGATAGGTAATGAGCTTTAGTTTCTTGAGCTACCTTTTTTTCCCAAGAACTTCCTAAAATTAATGGATATCCATGAAAATCAGTATTTTTTATTTCATTGTGTATTTGATATCCGTCACTAGAAAATGCAACTTCTGCTTCTATATCATAATTTAATTCTTTAAAATATCCTTCTATATCTTTTCTATACTTTTCTGGTGTGTCATCAATTATATATTGCTTTGATGGGAAAAGTCCAAAATCGTTAACTAAAAATTTTGTTATTGCCAGTGAGTACTGAGCATCTGATACCACCACAAATCTTTTTGACATTACACGAGTTTCAAGAAATACATCTGCAAAACGTTCTATGTAATAATAGTATTCCTCTTCATTTTTTGTGATAATATCTTCAACTTTTTGCTTATCTATTCCTGCAAATTCTCCCACTGCACGTAAAAACTTACTAGTTTCAGCAGCTCCTATTGGAAGAGTTGGATAGTGTAAGTATGGTGTTCCAAATTTTTTCTCTAGAAGTTTAACATTTTCAAGTCCAGCCCAAGGAGCTACTAGAAGGTTAAATTCTGCTTCAGGTATCCTATTTAAGTTTTTAACTCCTCTATCATAACCAAATATTGTATTTGGTATTAATCCAATCTCTTCTACAAGTTTTTCCAATTGTCTTAAGTTTCCAAGCCAAAATGGGTCATGTAATGGAACTCCAGCCCATATATTAACAAGTCCTTTTATCTTTTTATCAGATGGTTTTAAATATTGTTCAATAATAGCCTTAATCACCCAGTCATTACCAAGATAATTATTACCTTTAAATCCTGGTGTTGAAGCATATATTACTGGTTTTTCAGAGCTTTTAAATGAACGCACAATTTCCTCTGCATCATCACCTATAACTTCTGATGTACAACTAGTTAATACTACATACAATTCTGCATCTATAACCTTAATCGCATTAGTTATAGTTTCTCTAAGTTTTTTTTCCCCGCCAAATACTACTTCCTTTTCACTTATATTTGTACAAGGAAATATATTATGAGAAAAATGTCCAGAACTCCCAGCTCCCCCTGCAAGTTTTTGACCGCAACCGGGTCCTGAATGTAGAATAGGAAGTGCTCCTGGAATTGACTGTACAGTTTGCATTGCTGTTAAAGCACATTTATACCTAGGTTGATCTAATATTTTTGCCATTTACTTATTTTGCCTCCTTTGTCATGAACAGTGAATTATCCTGATTATACCACCAATCTGTATAAGGTAATTTAACTCTAGCTGCTAGATTTTTTTCAAAACTTCTGTTTCTTATTGTATCAAGTACTGTATATGCAAAATCCAATGTTCCTTTATACCCAAATATCATATACTCATCATTAACGCATAGTGCAGATGCACCCTGTTTTATTGCCCATACTGTAGTTCCCGGATGACGTGAAAAATATATATCAGGTTTATACTCATTTAGTATATTAAGTATTTCATAATTTTGCTGGTCTGCTACACTTACTTTAAAATTGTAAGGTGAATTCTCATCTAAGTATTTAAGTGCTGCTGGAAGTTCTCCATTATCATGCTTCTTATCATGATGCCAGGATGCTGCCCATACTACTTCCATACCTAATTCCTGAAGCACGCGGGATACCTCATAAGTATAACCAGGTCCCATTCCAAGTACTGCTCTTAAACCTTTAAGTTCCTTCTTTACTTCTTCTATTTTAGGTAAGTATATAGCCCTTTCTCTCTCTATATAGGATTCAACTTCTGCTTCCTTATTTATAACCTTTCCTATACCTCTAAGCCAGGTTTCAAAACCAGCAACTCCCAATGGATTTATAGTTTTTACAAAAGGAACTCCATATTTTTCCTCCAGGCCATTTCCAAGATAAGATCCCAGCACACCACATATACTTACTGTTGCCAAGGATTCTGACAAATGAGAAAGCTCTTCAACTGTGGAATTTTGATATAAGAATAAAGGTTTAACACCAAAATTTGAGAATATATTAGTTATTTCCTCTCTGGCACTTTCATAAAAGTTTTTAAAATTTATTACATTAGCTTTCTTTTCTGGCGGTTTAACAATGCTTGTAAGTACAGCATGATCTGAAGCATCAAAACCCGTTGCCCAGATTCTTGATCTGAATCCTTCACAATGTACTGCTGCTATAGGTACTGGTATTTCCTTTTTAAGTTCTTCCACAACACTGTCAACATCTTCTCCTATAATACCTGTCAGGCAGGATGTACCTATAAAAATTGCTTTTGGCTTATATCTATTATAGGTTTCTTTTACTATATCACTAAGGCTGCTTGCACCGCCAAACACCGTATCCTTTTCACTCATATCTGTTCCTACAAAAACTGTAGCATTTGTAATTCCTCTTTTAGCAGCTAGTTGTCTGTTAGTAACATCAGTATTAGGTGCCATAGCTGTACATCCAGAAGGAGCATGATTTATTATTGCTACATCTCTTATACCTGAAAGTTGGCCTAATGCACAACCAGCATTACAGGAACTGGATTGACTAAAGCATCTATCCCTATTCTTTAAGCTTCCACATTTTGATTTGCTGACAATATCGTGAAGATCACCACTATAACCTGTTACAGATCCCAAACGATTTTCTCTTGTGGGTACTGCAGATATTTTAAAATTAATTGACATAAATCCATCCTCCTGAATTTTTAGTATTTCATTAACATTTTAAAATAAATAATTAATTAGAATGTAATAATATTTTAAAGATATTTTAGCTTGCAGTGTTAACTGCAAGCATAAAATTTATTAATGTGTATTTAGTAATTTTTATAGATCATTAAGACCATATTGAACCAATATTTCTTCTAATCTCTCCTGTGTCATTGGCTTTGGTATAACAAATAATTCATTCTCATCTATTTTTCTTGCCAATTCTCTATATTCATCAGCTTGTTCAGACTTAGGATCAAAATCTATAACAGTCTTCTTGTTGATTTCTGCTTTTGTAACCATTGGACTTCTTGGTACGAAGTGTATTAATTGACTTCCTAGTTCTTTAGCGAAAGCATCAAGTAATTCATATTCATTTGCAACTTTTCTACTGTTACAAATGATACCACCAAGTCTAACTCCACCGCTCTTAGCATATTTTTGAATACCCTTTGATATGTTATTAGCAGCATATAGTGCCATCATTTCTCCACTGGCTACTATGTATATTTCCTGAGCTTTTCCTTCTCTAATTGGCATTGCGAATCCACCACACACAACGTCTCCAAGTACATCATAGAATACATAGTCTAAATCATCTGTGTAAGCTCCTAACTGTTCAAGCATGTTTATTGAAGTGATTATTCCTCTTCCTGCACATCCTACTCCTGGTTCTGGACCACCGGATTCAACGCATCTGATTCCACCAAAACCCTCTTTTAATATAGAATCTAATTCAACGTCCTCTCCTTCTTCCCTTAATGTATCAAGGACTGATTTTTGTGCAAGACCGCCAAGTAATAATCTCGTTGAATCCGCCTTAGGATCACAACCTACTACCATTATTTTATTTCCTCTTTCAGCTAAACCTGCTGTAAGATTCTGTGTTGTAGTTGATTTACCTATTCCACCTTTTCCATAAATAGCCACCTGTCTCATTTAAACATTCCTCCTTGTATAATGTAGTCATAACATTCAATAGAAAACTATCTTGAATTCTAACGAACATTACAACTCATTTCTTTTAATTTATTCGAAGATTTTCTACCCGATAGGGTGTACTAATCTCATCTAACTTAGTTTTCTATTTTTCCCAAGTGGGAATCCATACTAGTAAATATTGATGTATAATATCTCCTGAATAGAAGATAGATGTATTCCTCCTGGGAAGTAACTCTAACGAGTCATTGATACCCGAAAATTAGCGTATCATTCCATCAGTGAGAGTTCTATGTTTAGCTGGTTGGGTTTCCCTTTGGGAATTACCCGTGTCACAAACAAGGTTATAGAATTACTGATAGAAATGGAATATCTATTCTATCTCACAAAGCAAAGGAGATATTATTTTATGAGTAAATTTTTTTATAGACCAATAGTTGGAATCGATGTATCAGCAGACTTTTCAGTAGTTGCTATACTAGCACCTGACGGTGAAGTTTATAGAAAGCCTTTTAAAATTAAGCACAATAGAAATGGTTTTGATTACCTAGTAGATCAAATAAAAAAAGCGGAAGAAGAGTTTAACATGAAAACGGCAATTTTCATGGAATCTACTGGTGTATACCATCTTACTCTTTTCCACTTTCTTAGGGATACATTTGAAACATGTATCTTAAATCCACTCATTACTAATTGTAACAAGAATGGAGACATAAGAAAAGTGAAAAATGATAAAAAAGATGCATTAACCATTGCTAAAATAGGCAAATTTCAAAATGTTAAATATACTTCTGCATTTGATATTGAAATTTATACCTTAAAAGCTCTCTGTAGAGATTACTATAAGTTTACTGATAGTAAATCTACTTTTAAGAAAAAGCTTTCTACCGACTTAAAAATTATTTTTCCTAGCTATAGCTCTGTTTTTTCAAACATTACTTGCAAAACATCAATAGCAATTTTAAAAGAATATTCAAGTCCTAAAGCTATCTTAAATGCTGATAAAAATGAGTTAATAGATCTTATTCGCAGTCATTCAAGAAAAGGACTAACATATAGTGAAAAAATCTATAAAAAGCTAATTGATGCTGCTGAAGAAGCTATTTACATTGGTCTTAAATCGCCTAGCCTGTTTGTAAAAATCATGAACACAATTTCTGTAATAGAAACTTTAGAAAATCAGCTTAACAATTTATTAAATGAAATTCATTCATTGATGAAAAGCAATAGGATTTCAGAGCAATTTAAGAAAAATGTTCAATTGATTTACTCAATACCAGGTATTGGTGAATTAACTGCCATCACAATAATGAGTGAAATAGGCAATATTAAAGGTTTTGTAAAAGCTAAACATTTAGTTGCTTACTTTGGTATTGACCCATCTGTCAATCAATCTGGTAAGTTTAACAGTAATAAAAATACTATGTCTAAACGTGGTACCAGAATAGGCAGAAGAGCCTTATATGCTGTGGCATTAGCATCCATACGAACCAGTAGAAGCGGTGAACCTATAAACAAAGTTTTACTTACCTACTATAAAGAAAACCTAAATGGTAAAAGCAAAAAGGTTGCTTTAGTGGCAATAATGCATAAACTTGTTAATTACATATTCTCCGTCCTAAGGAACCAAAAAGAGTATGAAATACGTGATCCTAAAATACATATTAAAATGTATCTTAATAATGGTTCTACTACAGCAGCCTAACGGCTAAAAACTTAAAGACTAATCATCTTACAATTAATTCCATTGTTCGTGCTTTTTCAATGGATTATTTGCTATGCAAATTTTTACTCATAAATTATTTTTTTAATTTTTATTGACTTTTACTAGCTGGTCTAAATTTTTTATTATATTTAAATCTATAGTTAGTTTTATTAAATATCTTCTGATAATTCTTTTGGTAACTTTGTGTAATCCGCTACTTTTATAAAATTAGCATTTATTTTATAAATTGATGAAGATTTAATATTGCCATTTTCTACACTTTCTTTTATAACTGGATAACGAATACTTATACCCTCTACAGCTTTTTTAAATTCATCATTTTCTTCTAAAACTTCAATAGCCTCACCACTTACAGCAACACTTTTAAAGGTATCATAGGGCTGCCCTGGATTTTCAAAGTAAAAAGTAACAGTTGGATTTTCATTTATATGCTTAACTTTTTCAGTTTCCTTTGCAGTTAAGAAATATAAATCTAACCCTTCGTTAAAAAATGCTCCCATAGGTCTTATATAAGGTTTTTTATCCCCCCCTACAGTAATAAGCCATCCCAATTTAGATTGCTCTATGTATTTTACTGCTTCATTTGATAATTCACTCATTTTACTATCTCCTTCGTTTTATCTTATAAAGTTACTAAAATACTTTACTACGCAATATGAGTACTATGAAATAATATATTAATGACTCTTATTTTGGGAAAATTATTGTAATTCATGAAATTTTAAATGAATTATCTAAGAACCCATTACCGATAACTCAAACTTTGTAAAATGTTACAATAACTAATCATTAAATAAGTTAAGATATCAAAAAAGACTATATTTACTCTAAAATTAAAAATCAAAGTAAATATAGTCTCTAGTTTGTCTAGTCAACTGTATATAAAGATTACCAAGTATTCATATTTGTTTAATTAAAATTATAAGACTAAAAGGATATTTTGTCAAATATTTTTTTAATTATAATTAATTTTTTATAAAAAACATATATTTATTTTAATTCTCCAGTATAATAAGGATTTAAATCATTTGTATATAAATCTGTAGCTTTTACCTTTCCTGGTGTTTCAAATCCAGTAAATTTATTTTTTTCTGCTATATCAATCCAAAAATTAACCTGCTCTGGTTTTAACCATTTTTGATCAACAGGATATGCATTACCAGAAACATCTTTAACATCCATTTTTAGATAATCTGCATCAATTTTTAATGCTTCATCATAATGATCCATTATATATTGTTGTGCTTTAAGATCTGCTATTATATAAGCCTTTACTACATCAGGATATTTTTTTATAAAATCTTCACTAAAGGCACGAACTGCAAGTCCACTAGTAATTCCATCACCAGCTGTTTCTCCAATCTTATAACTTGTAGTAAGAACTTTAAGGCCAAGATTTTTAGCTTTCATATTATATGGTGCATGCAGAATAGCTACATCTATATTTCCCTGTTTAAGTGCTTGTACTTGCTGTTGATCAGGCATAACAACAATTTGATTTTTACTTACATCCACTCCATTTTGGCGAAGAAATTCAGAATTCCAAAGCTCTGCACAGCTTCCTCTACTGCTCATTGCAATTTTCTTTCCCACTAAATCTTTAGGTGAATTAATTTTATTATCATTTCTTACAACCCAGGTCATATGGGTTTTATCAAAATCAGCACTATCTACCATACCTTGAAGTACAATTTTAAGTTTAGCACCAGCTTGACGTGCCTGTGCTATTGTAACCACATGTCCTGAATTATATAAATCATTATCACCTTTAACTACTGATTGAGCCAAACTCACATTAGCAGGTAAAACTCCTGTATATTGAAGATTTATTCCTACCTCTTTTAAGAAACCTTTTTTATCAGCTATTATTATCTCATTAAAGCCTGTTTGAGTTGGTACTTTAAGATTAAATGGCTTTGTAAGTTTACCATTTACCAATTTCCCAATGTAAGGTTTACTACTATCTCCCACTTCAGATGTACTAGAAGAATCAGTAGCCTTAGATTTTCCACATCCTGTTAATAACAATGATATAATAAAAATTAAACTTATGGTTGAAACTAAAATTTTTTTCATTTAACTGCTCTCCATTCTCAAACGTATATTTATTTTAATTCTCCAGTATAATAAGGATTTAAATCATTAGTATACAAATCTGAAGCCTTTACCTTCCCAGGTGTTTCAAATCCAGCTAATTTATTTTTTTCTGCCGCATTAATCCAAAAATCAACTTGTTTCTCTTCAACCCACTTTTGATCAGGGTATGTTAATCCTCCCATATCTTTTGTATCCATTTTCAAAAATTCTCCAGCAATTTTTAATGAATCATCAAAATTATCATTTATGTATTGCTGAGACTTAACAGTAGCTACTATATACGCTTTTACTACATCAGGATATTTTTTTATAAAATCTTCACTAAAGGCACGAGCTCCAACTCCACTTAGACGTCCATCTCCAAGTTTTTGAGTTATATCATAGCTTGTAGTTAAGACTTTTAATCCGCCTGCATTTCTTGCTTTTATATTATATGGAGCATGTAATATTGCTACATCTATATTACCTTGTCTAAGTGCTTGTTCCTGCTGTTGGTCTGGCATAACAACAATTTTAGTTTGCTTTACATCCACTCCGTTTTGACGTAGGAATTCTGAATTCCAAAGTTCTGCACAACTACCTTTACCACTCATGGCAATAGTCTTTCCAACTAAATCTTTTGCGGATTTAATATTTTCACCGTCTTTTACAAACCAAACCATATGATTTTTACGAGGATCCTGACTATCACTACTACCAGTAAGCACAATTTTTAAATTTGCACCTGATTGACGTGCTTGTGCAATTGTTGTGATATGTCCTGAACTAAACAAATCGTTTCTTCCGCTAATTATAGATTGAACTAAACTTACATTAGGAGGTAATACACCTGTAAACTCTGGAATTATTCCTACTTCCTCATAAAAACCTTTTTTATAGGCTATAATAGATTCTTCAGTAAATCCTGTTGGAGTAGGCATTTTCAGACGAAATGGTTTTGTCAATTTTCCATTCACAAATTTACCTGTATATGCTTTCGTATTATCTCCAACCTCAGCTGTACTACTACTTGAATTAGAACTATTATCTTTACTTTTCCCACAACTTGAAAATAAAGATACAATAGTCATTAATATTAAAATTATTACTAAAAATTTTTTCATTAGTTTCTACACTCCTTTAGTTCTCAGGTTTCCAAACACAGATTCTTTTTTCAAAAGCTACTATAATATAATTGACAATAAGCCCTATTAAAGACATTGTAATAATAGATGCATACATCTTCGGTATCTGATACTTCATTTGAGTATCATATAGTAAAAATCCTAATCCAGAACTTGCTCCCATCATTTCTGCTGCAATTAAAACTAAAATTGACGAAGTTGCACTAATTCTTATACCCGTAATAATTGAAGGAAAAGCTGAAGGCAATATAACTTTCATAAATATTGTTAATTGAGGAGATGCCATGGATCTGGCAGCTTTAATTAAATTAGTATCTACATTTTTCACACCATTGATAGTGTTTAACAATATAGCAGACCATACACCCCAAAAAACTATAGCAACTTTAGATGTTTCACCAATTCCAAAAAACAGTAAAAAAACTGGTAATAGTGCAAGGGTAGAAGTTTGTCTAAATAATTGAAGCAGAGGATCTACATAAAATTCAATTTTCTTAAAGGAACCTATTATAAGCCCTAATGGTATAGCTAATACTATTCCTAAAGAAAATCCCATTAAAGAACGTTTTAGACTAACTGAAATATTCTCAATAAGTTCTCCAGAAAATAACATTTGAAAAAATGTCTCTAACACTACAGAAAATGGCGGTAAAAAATTACTATCCACAAGACCTATTCGCGGCACTATTTCCCATAATGCTAAAAAAATTGCTATACCTAACAATTGTCTTAAACCAAATATTAAATTTATAATTTTAAAAACTATAGATTCATTCTCCAATTTCTTTGATTTTGATAACTTAACAGAGTTATCTAATGTTTGATTCATTTTATAACCTCCTATAAAATAAAATTAAAATCAGCTGTTTTAAATGTATTGGTTCTATAAATGTTTTCTGATTTAATAAAGCAAAAAACCAGAAAACATAAACAAAGATAATTATCTTTGCTTATGGTCTCTGGTTTTTCCAGTCGACACATATCATAGTTTACCAGTATGTTAACTTTACTCAATTATAAATAAGTTTTATCAAATTGTCAATAAATATTTGTATA
This sequence comes from Clostridium pasteurianum DSM 525 = ATCC 6013, assembly GCF_000807255.1. Classification (NCBI taxonomy): domain Bacteria; kingdom Bacillati; phylum Bacillota; class Clostridia; order Eubacteriales; family Clostridiaceae; genus Clostridium; species Clostridium pasteurianum. The sequence goes on from NZ_CP009268.1 coordinate 3,627,018, forward strand.
AGAATAATAGCTAAAAAGCCGTTTCACAATAATATATATTGTAAAACGGCTTTTTAGCTATTATATAAATAAAAAAGTAATTCTGTTTTATTACATAAAAGTTAAATAAATTAATTATTCAAAAAATTACCATTCTTAAGAAAATCTTATGGTATCTTTATACTATAGCTTTCAACTTTAAACTACTACTTCCTAGTTCATCTACTTTGGTAATTGCTTTTATAATTAGATCCTTATTCACTTGAAAATTTAAATTTTCTAATTCACTGGAATCGAAATTTACACTATCAGCAATAATCTGTATTTTATCATGGATATTATCTTTTATTCCCAATTGACCCAATGTAACTGGTAATTCTAACTTATTAAGTAAATTAATAAGTCTTGCTATTTCCTCTTCACTTTTTCCTTCTAATACAAATTGAACAATCAATCCAAAGATAACTTTTTCACCATGCAAAGTTCCCTTAGTATCTGGAATATAAGTTAAGCCATTATGAATGGCATGTCCTATAGCCGCCCTATGCTTTCCTCCATTTATACTTCCAACCAATCCTGCTAAAATTATAATAGAGTCAACTACATCTTTATATTGACTTTTTACATAGCTTTCTTTATGCTGTACATGTAATTCATCAGCATATTTTTCTAATATATTAAGAGCTAATTTTGCTGTTTGAAGACCAATTCTCAAAGATATATCACTATTATCTGATAGATGTGGTGCAGCTTCATACCATTTTACAATGGTATCTCCAATACCTGCATTTAAATATCTAGCAGGAGCCTCTGATATTATATTTGTATCTGCTAATATGAGCTTAGGTGATTTTTCCAATAACAAATAATCAATATGTTCGCCCTTATCATTATATATTACAGATAAAGCGGACCAAGCTGCACAAGTTGCCGCAATAGTTGGTATTGTTACTACAGGCAAATTTGTCTTTTCACCTATAGCTTTAACTAAATCTAATACTTTACCTCCACCAATACCAATGATTATATTTACTCCTAATCTATTAGATAGTTCAGCATATTTATCTATATTAGCAAAAGTACAATATCCACTAAATTCTTCAATTTCATATTTGATTTTTTCACTATTTAGGCTTTCAAAAACACCTGGCCCAGCTATCTTTAAAGCTGTTTTACCTCCAATAACCAAAGTATAATTTCCAAGCTTTGCGATATATTCACCAGCATGCTGTAAAATATTTTCTTCATTAATATAGACTTCTGGTGCCTTAATTTTTATCATTATATCACCCTCTCAAAATATTTTAAAGCAACCTTCAATTCCTCAATTAGCAACTTATTCTCTTTAGGTTTACCAATTGTAATTCTAAGCCAAGTTGGCATATTGTATTCAATACCAGCACGAACAGCAATACCTTTTTGTAGGATTTTATTTGATATTTCAGTACTGTCTTCCTCAACATTAACCATAACGAAATTAGTTTCTGTTGGTATATATTCAAGACCTATTTCATCAAACTCTTTGTAGAAAAATTCTTTACCTATATTATTGTTTATGACACATGATTCTCTAAAATTTTCATCCTCTAAACTAGCTATAGCAGCTACTTGTGCTAACCCATTAACATTAATAGGCAATCTTATTTTATTTAATTCTCCAATTAAATTTTCATTTGCAATTCCATATCCTATTCTAAGTGCAGCTAACCCATAAACCTTAGAAAAAGTTCTTAAAACTATTATATTATTATACTTATCTACTAATGAAGCAGTCTGAGGATAATCTTCATGTGTAACAAATTCGTAATAAGCTTCATCCAACACCACTAATATATTTTTAGGTATTGAATCTAAAAAGTTTATTAAAGCTTCTCTACCAAAAATAGTTCCTGTAGGGTTGTTGGGATTACATAACCATATAATTTTAGTTTTACTATTTATTTTATTCTTTACTTCATTTAAATCGATTGCGTGATTCTTTAACGGAATCTCAACAGGGATACCATCCATGGCCAAAGTTACAACCTTATACCACCCAAAAGTTGGTATTGGTATTATAGACTCATCTCCTGGATTAACAAATCCTTCTGCTACTAAATTAATCAATTCAAAAGATCCATTACCAAAAATCAATTGATTTTCATTAAAATTATAAGTATAAGCTAATTTTTTTCTAAGTTCAGTACATTGACCATCTGGATACAGATAGACTCCCTTTAATCCCTCTTCTATTGCCTTTAATGCTAAAGGAGATGGTCCCATAGTATTTTCATTTGCCGAAAGTCTCAAAATATTGTTAAGTCCAAGTTCCTGCTGTATTTCCTGAAGTGTTTTAGCAGGTGCATAAGATAGTATATTATCCAATGCTTTTCTACAACTAAGTTCTGACATATAATTACCATTCCTTCCAAAAATAAATATTAAAATTAACTAATAAAATTTATGGTTTTATTACATTCCCAGTGTAATAATCCTATATATTAAACCCTCTTCATAAATCCCAATACTTTATCAATTTAAATTTTATAAATAATCTATAAATATATAATTCTAAATAAATTTATCTATATATAAATACCAAGTAAAAGTTTATAGAACTATAATAAAAATTTTACTGAAAATCCTGCAATACTGCTGAATAAATATCTTCTGTTAATCTAAGTGCACCTTCATATCCCAGATATGATCTGCTAAGTACCATTCTGTCACTGACAGGTGCTGATATAGAAAGCTGATAGCCCTTAACCTCTCTTGAAATTACTCTATCCCAACCACTGCCCAATATAAGCGGCTTTGTTCTGAATTTAGTATTTCTTAAATAGTTTTTTATATTTCCACTATCACTGGTAAACTGAATATCCCCTATATTAGAACTAGGGTTTTCATTAAAATATTCTTTTATTTGTTTATGATACTCTTTAGGTACATCGTCTGTAATAAACTGTTTATCACCTAACAACCCCAAATCATTTGTTAAAAATTTAGAAATACCTAGTGTATAAGCACTATCTGCTATAGTAATAAAATGCTTTGGCAAAAGTCTGGTTTCAAGTAAAACATCTGCTGCTCTTTCTATATAATAGAAATATCTATCCTCCTGCTTTTTTATCACTTCTTCAACAACATTATCATCAATATGAAGAATTTTTCCTATAGTCCTCAAAAATTTACCTGTTTCTGTTGGTCCAATAGGAAGTGTTTCATAGTGTAAATAAGGAGTGCCAAACTTCTCTTTAAGGTGAATAACATTCTTAAGTCCTACCCATGGAGATATTAATAGATTATATTGAGCTTTTGGCACATCATTAAGGGCCTTTAATCCATTACCTGGTCCAAAAATAATATTGGCTTTAACTCCTATCTGAGATAATAAATCTTTTATTGTTTCATAATTTCCTGCCCAAAAGGTATCCTGATAAGGTACGGTAGCCCATATATTTATAAGTTTTTCCTCTATTTCATCTGACGGCTCTAAATATTGATCTATAATAGCATCCATAATCAGTTCATGTCCTATGAAATTACTTCCTTTAAATCCTCCTGTTTCAGCATATATTATAGATTTCTCCCCATTTTTAAATTCTTTAACAATTTCAGGTACATTATCTCCTACAATATCAGAAGTGCAACCAGTTAATACTACGTAAAGCTCTGCATCCATTACTTTAAATGAATTTGAAATAACTTTACGTAATCGATTGCCTCCTCCAAAAACTACCTCTTTTTCTCCTACATCAGTACAGGGTATTGAATGCCCTCCCATATAACCAGTTCCCTGGCATCCATTTTGCAGTCCTAAAGTGGACCATATTTTTGCAGCACAGCCTGGTCCGGCATGTATTATTGGAACTGCTTTTTCTATAGCAAGTACCGATTCATATCCCCCAAGGGTACAAACATGTCTTAATTGTTCAACTACCTCACTCATTATTTCACCTCATCTTCAAGAAATTTAAATGTATCCTGTTGAAACCACCAGGAAGTATAAGGTAGTTTAACTCTTTTTGATAGACTAAGGGCAAGATTATTGTTTGCTAAAGCATCTATTATCCTGTATCCTAAATCTATTATTCCTCTATAGCCAAAGGCACTAAATTCATCTGCTACCATTACAGAGGGAATACCCATTTTAGTTGGCCATACAGTAGTACCAGGATGTCTTGATAAGTATAAATCTGGTTTTAATTTATTAAGCAGATTTAATATTTCAAAATTTTGTTGATCACATACACTTATTGGTGTATCATATTCCTTTTCAGACAATTCAATAGTAGATTCAGGTATACTACCATGATCGTACTCCTGATCAAAATGCCAAGAAGCACCCCATATTACTTTAATACCTAATTCTCCAAGTACTCTAATATAATTATGAGAAAAACTTGGGCCCATGCCTACTACTGCAGTCTTTCCCTTCAGCTTTTCTTTTATTTCTTCTAGTTCAGGTGCTATTTTTTCTTTTTCCTGCTTTATATATTCCTCTATCTCTTCTACCTTTCCCACGACTTTTCCCAATTCACGAAGCCAATTATCCATACCGGCAATTCCATGGGGCTGCAAAGATCTTATATAAGGGACTCCATACTTTTGTTCTAATCCATTTCCAAAATAACTGCCAAGAGTACCACATATGCTCATAGTTGCTGCTGACTCAGACATTTTAGATATATCTTCTATAGTTGAAAAAGGTATTCCAAACTTAGGAACAAGGCCAAAATTTGACAATATTTCTGCTACATAATCACGACCACTACCATTAAAAGTTAACATATTAATGATCTCTGGGTGCTTTTCTTTTGGTGGTTTTACTATTCTAGTAAGTAAAGCATGAAATGCTGCATCAAAGCCAGAGGCCCATATCTTTGATCTGAATCCTTCACAAAAAACTGGTACTACCGGTATATTTATCTGTGCTTCTATTTCATCTGCGACACTTTTTACATCATCACCAATAATAGCTGACGCACAAGAAGTAGTTATAAAGATAGCTTTAGGACTAAATCTCCTATAAGCTTCCCATATTGCATCCCTTAATTTTTTCAGTCCGCCAAAAACAGTAGTTTCCTCTGTCATATTAGTATTAATGACATTCACATTTCTCTTTTCAAGATCTCGTATATTTTGACCCCAAAGAAAATTAGTATTTTCTCCAATAACATCTGCTGAACATCCCTTAGCTCCATGATTTACAATAGCTGAATCCATTATACGTGCTAAGTATCCTTGCGCACATCCAGAACTGCAGTTAGTAGCCTGACTAAAACATCTTTCTTTATTTTTAAGGCATCCTGTTTTAGCCTTCTTTACAAGATCCTTTATAGTTCCCGTATATCCAGTAATTGATCCAAGCCTACCTTCTCTAGTAACAGCTTCTATTCTCTTAATATTTATAGTCATAAACTCTCATCCCTTTATACACAAAATCATTTAAATTCTAACCCATTAACCATGTGAAAAAGTTTCAAGTTTTTCATTTATAACTCCGTAAAGTTTTAAGGAAAGATCTTCTTTACCTGGTATTCCACATGCATCTGCACGGCAATGTTTGCAATGTCTAAATACTCCAAGGTATTTTTCAGCAGTTACTCTTGCTTTATCTAACTGTTCACAAGTAGGTGCTGGAATATGACTTAAATCGTGTTGTGGTATTAAAGGTATAATATTATATAAAGTAGCTCCTGCTTCTTTCACAGTTTTCGCTATCTCCTCTATATGTTCATCATTAACAGTTGGAATAAGCACAGAGTTTACCTTTACTACTACACCTAAACTGCTTATTTTAGCAATTCCCTTAAGTTGGGCTTTTATAAGTATGTCTGCAGCCTCTTCCCCATGATATATCTTGCCATCTAATACTATATGAGATATAATCTGACTTTGAATCTTTGGATCAACTCCATTTACAGTTACTGTTATAGTTCTCACTCCAGCATCGTAAATATCCTGAGCATAACGTTCAAGTAACAATCCATTTGTACTTAAGCATTTAACAAGGTCAGGATAAGCTTTGTCCACAAGTTTAAAGGTTTCAATTGCCTGTGGTGTTGCCAAAGTGTCTCCTGGTCCAGCTATACCTACTACTGTTATTTGAGGGCAAAGTTCCAATGCTCTTCTAATAGTATCTACAGCATCTTTAGGATCTAATATTCCATTGGCAACTCCCGGTCTCTCTTCATTACTATTGCAATCTCTTTTGCAAAATTTGCATTGTATATTGCAGGCTGGACTTACTGGAAGATGAATTCTTCCAAAATTATGATGAGCTTCTCCTCCTAAGCAAGGATGTATTTTGGAAAGATGGGAAAATCCTGAATCTTTATTTGGTTTTAACATAAAATTCCCTCCTAATAGTTTTAATATAAATTTTTTCAATTTTATTGAATGCACAAATTTCTTTGGAATCAAAAATAGACTAAGCCCCATCTAATAACGTTATAGATAGAACTTAGTCTCCAGTTTTTCTGGTAAACTAAAATCACTAATTCCAAGCATTCATATTTGTTTTATTGAAATTATTATAATTCTTATTTTTAGATTTGTCAAATATTAATTTTATTTTTTTATTTTTCTTCTATAAAATTACCTTTAGCTTTTGCAAGGGCTTGTTCTAAATCTTCTATTAAATCCTGCACATTCTCTATTCCAATGGATAGTCTTATTGCATTAGAAAATGCTCCAGCTTTTGCCTTATCTTCATCAGTCAATGATCCATGGGTAGTTTCTGATGGTTGGGTAGCTAAGGACTTTGAGTCGCCCACATTTACAAGGAAACTAAAGACTTTCAAACTATCAAGAAATACATCTATTTCTTCTTGATTTCCATTAAATCCAAAGGACAATATGGAACCAGCTCCCTTAGGAAGATATTTTTCAGCTAATCCTCTATTTATATCATCCTTGAGACTAGGATGACTTACCCAAGAAACTGACGGATGATTAGAAAGGTACTTAGCAATTTCCTCTGTATTTCTAACTTCTCTATCCACTCTTACAGATAGAGTTTCAATACCTTGAAGAATTAAAAATGCATCAAAAGGACTGAGTACTGCACCAAAATTAGATAAATAATGTATTCTTATTCTTGTAGTAAATACTGCTTTCGGAAATAATTCATATAAGTTCTTGTTTTGTGCTTTATAATCCGGTCGTGTAAAGTGAGGGAATTTACCGTTATCCCAATTAAATTTGTCATTTTCTACAATTAATCCTCCTAGAGTATTGCCATGTCCACCTAATGCCTTTGTAGATGAATATACAACTATATCCGCACCAAAATCAAAAGGTTTTAAAAGATATGGCGTAGGAAAAGTATTATCAACTATAAGCGGAATTCCATTTTCATGTGCAACTTCAGCTACTTTTTCAATATCTAGTACATTTATCAATGGATTTCCTATAGTCTCAGCAAATATTGCTTTTGTATTAGGTGTAATAGCTTTTCTATAAGATTCAGGGTCATTAGGATCTTCTACCCAATTTACTTTTATATTAAGTTCTGGCAGTGTATACTTTAATAAATTAAAAGAGCCCGCATATAATGCAGCTGGTGCAACTATTTCTCCACCGCCTTCTGCTACATTTAATAAGGCATAAGACACTGCAGCCATACCTGAAGCAACTGCAATAGCTGATGTTCCTCCTTCTAGAGCTGTTATTCTCTGCTGAAGCACATCTAAAGTTGGATTCCCACTTCTGCTATATAAAAATCCTTTCTCCTCATAATTGCGTATTCTTCTAAGCCTTTCTATATTACCAATATTAAAAGAAGCAGTTTGATAAATAGGTACTGTTGAAGCATAGTTATGTTTTTCTGGATCATATCCTCCTCGTAATTGTAAAGTTTCAAATCTATAATTTTTTTCTGACATCTATAAACACTCCTTAAAATCAATAATTTATTAAAAACTAAAAGTTGTTAAACCTTTAAAAAGAAATAACAAGCCAAATACTTTAGTTGGCTAGTTATTTCTTTTAAACGTATCTTAGGCATCTTTAAAAAATATCCATCGTATCTTCGACTTGTTACTTATCTTCACATACCTTATTGAAAATCGTCTAAAACCACTGAATAAATATCTTCTGTTAAATTAAGTCCACCTTCGTACCCTACATAGGAATGGCTTAATACCATTCTGTCACTAGTTGGAGTAGCAATTGACAATTGATATCCCTTTAATTCTCTGGTAACCACCCTATCCCAGGCACTTCCAATTATTAAAGGTTTATTTCTAAGCTTTAAATCCTTTAAATGTTCTCGAACACTTCCACCATCATTTGTAAACAAAACTTCTGCAGTAATATTATCTGTAAATTTTGTAAATTCTTTACCAACATCTATTTGATATTCTGCTGGTGTGTTATCTGTAATAAACTGAGTCTCAGGTATTAATCCCAGATCATTAGTCAGAAACCTTGAAATGCCCAGTGAATAAATACTATCTGCTATGGTAATAAAACGTCTTGGAATCAATCTAGTTTCCAGCAGTGAGTCTGCTGCTCTTTCAATATAGTAGTAATATCTATCTTCTTGTTTTTTTATTACATCTTCAACAGTAGATAATTTTACACCTGCAAATTCTCCAACTGTTCTTAAAAATTTAGAGGTTTCAGTAGGACCTACCGGTAAAACAGGATAATGTAAATATGGAGTTCCAAGTTTTTCTTGAAGATGTTTCACATTTTTAAGACCAACCCATGGAGAAATAAGTAGATTAAATTCTGCTTGAGGAACTTTATTTAACGCTTCAATTCCTCCACCTAAGCCAAATATAACATTAGGTTTAAGTCCTATAGATGAAATTAATTCCTTTATTTGTTCAATATCTCCTGCCCAAAAAGTATTTTGATAGGGAACTACAGACCAAATATTTACTAATCCCTTTTCTACGTTATGTGCGGGTTTTAAATACTGATCAATAATAGCATCCAATACAATTTCATGTCCTTCTAAATTACTTCCTTTAAAGCCACCCGTTTCTGTATAAACAATTGGCTTACCTTGATCCTGGAATTTCTTTATTAGATCAGCCACATTATCTCCTACAATATCTGACGTACATCCCGTTAAGACCACAAATAAATCTCCATCCATAACTTTAAATGTATTTTCTACTACACTTTTCAACTTATCTATACCACCAAATACTACCTCTTTTTCTGAAACATTAGTACATGGTATAGAATGACCTCCTACATATCCGGAACCCTGACATCCATTTTGTAATCCTAAAGTAGTCCATAGCTTTTGTCCGCATCCTGGACCTGAATGTAGTATAGGTACTGCCCTGTCAATAGCCAATACTGATTCAAAGGCTCCAAGAGTACACACGTGTCTTATTTGTTCAACTGTTTGAGCCATTATTTCGCCTCACTTTCTAAGAATTTAAATGGATCCTGTTCAAACCACCACTGTGTATATGGAAGTTTAATTCTCTTTGAAATATTACGAACAAGACTTGTATTAGTTAATGTATCGATTATTCTATGACCAAACTCTATAGTTCCATCATATCCAAAAGCACTATACTCGTCATTTACCATAATTGAAGGAATACCCATTTTAGTTGGCCATATTACTAAACCTCCATGTCTTCCTATATATAAATCAGGTTTTAACCTATTTAGCAAATTTAATATTTCATGACTTTGCTGATCACTTACACTTACAGGTATATCACTTTCCTGCTCATTTAGAGTTGATGAACATTCAGGACAACCACCATCATCATGTTTTGAATCATAATGCCAGGATGTACCCCATACAACTTCGAGACCCAATTCCTGCAATAACCTGATATAATTATGAGAAAAACTAGGTCCCATTCCAACTACTACTCTTTTACCCTTAAGTTGTTCTCTTATTTCTTTTAATTCAGGAGCTATTCTTTCCTTAGCTTCTGCAATATATTCTTCTACTTCTTTTTCTTTTCCCACAATCTTTCCTAAAGCTCTTAACCAGCTATCCATACCTGCAATTCCATGAGGCTGTAATGCTTTTACATAGGGAACACCATAGCTCTGTTCAAGAGCATTACCAAAATAGCCACCTAAAGTACCACACAGACTTATAGTTGCTGCAGCTTCAGACATTCTTGATATTTCTTCAATACTGCTATATGGTATTCCAAATTGAGGTACAAGACCTAAACGTGAGAATATCTCCTTTACACTTCCACTTTTACTAGCAGAAAAATTAATAACATTTATTAATTCTGGTCTCTTTTGTTCTGGTGTTTTTACTATTCGTGTAAGTAACGCATGAAATGCTGCATCAAAACCTGATGCCCAAATTTGAGATTTAAACCCTTCACAATAGACTGGTACTACAGGAACACCAACCTCTTCTTCTACTTCTTGCACTATACTATCAATGTCATCTCCAATAATACCAGAAGCGCAGGAAGTAGTTACAAAAATTGCTTTAGGATTAAATCTTCTATAAGCCTCCCTTACACCCTCTTTAAGCTTTTTACTTCCGCCAAATACAGTAGAACCTTCTGTCATATTAGTATTTACAATTTTTATATTTGTAAATTCCCAGCCTCTCATATTTTGTCCCCATTTTAAATTGGCATTTGCACCTGCAGTATCACCAACACATCCAATAGGTGCATGATTGACAACTGCAGCATCTGTTATAGATGAGAGATAAAATTGTGCACACCCAGAACTACAGCTGGTGGTTTGGCTAAAGCATCTTTTTGAATTTTTTAAACACCCTTCTTTAGACTGCTTTACTAAATCTTTTATAGATCCCTTGTATCCAACAATTGATTTAAGTCTATTTTCTCTTATAATTGCCTGAGTACGTTGTAAATTTATTGCCATTTTTATGCCTCCTAATATACAATAATTTTTATCCCCATAAAATAAAATTGCTCAATTTAAGTTTAATATAGTCATACAAAACTCTATATTTTATAACATATCTTAAATATATAGACTAATATAAAGTCACTGCAAAAAAATAATTTTATATTAAACATATATAAATACTATGAAATACTCTATTATTTTATAATACGTAGATGAGAAAATAATAGTGTAGATAAATACCTTTCCCCGGTATCTGGTAACAATACTACAATACTCTTTCCTTTATTTTCTATTCTTTGTGCAATTTTCATTGCAGCAAATACAGCTGCCCCCGATGACTTTCCAACTAATAAGCCTTCAGTTTTAGCCAATACTCTTGAAGTTTCAAATGCCTCATTAGATTTTACTTTATATATCTCATCTACTATGTTCAAATTAAATATAGTAGACATAAGACCTGCTCCCAGACCTTCTATTTTATTTAAACCTTTTGAATCACCTGGAAAAACAGATGAATCAAAAGGTTCTACTGCAATAACTTTCACATTAGAATTTCGCTTTTTTAAAACTTCTCCCACTCCAGTAATAGTTCCTCCTGTACCTACCCCTGCAACAAATATATCAACTTTTCCATCTACATCTCTCCATATTTCCTCACCTGTAGTTTGTCTATGCATAATAGGGTTTATGGAATTTTCAAATTGATTTGGAATGAAAGAATTTGGAATTTGATCTGCTAATTCTTTAGCTTTTCTTATTGCGCCCTTCATTCCGTAAACCTCTGGTGTTAAAATCAGATCAGCACCTAGTGCTTTAAGTAAATTTCTTCTTTCTATGCTCATAGTTTCTGGCATAGTCAATATGAGTCTATAGCCTTTTGAAGCTGCAACAAAGGCTAAAGCAATTCCCGTATTCCCACTAGTTGGTTCAATTATAACTGAATCTTTATTTATTATTCCTTTATCCTCAGCATCCCTAATCATGGCATATCCGATCCTATCTTTAACGCTTCTTGATGGATTGAAATACTCTAATTTTGCAATTATTTTCGCTTCCAACCCTTTATATTGACTATAGTTAGATAGTTCTAATAATGGAGTATTTCCAATTAAATCAACCAGCTTTTTAGCTATTTTTGACATTTGATGTCCTCCCAGATTTCCAATCATAACTTCATTTTTTAATAATTTTTACCACTAGTGAAATAAAAAAGTTATAAATCTACTGTAGGAGATATTTCCTCAGCAATATCACGATTTTCATTTATCACCTTGGTTTTCTCGTTACCCTCAACATTATGAAGTAATTCCCATACCTTATGGCTTAACCAGTTAAAGTCTGGCGAATTTTTTACATCTCCAAGTTTTCTAGGTCTTGGCAGATCTATGTCAATAATTTCTTTTACCATTCCTGGATTGGCTGACAAAACTACAACTCTATCTGCTAAGAATATGGCTTCATCTATGCTGTGAGTTATAAAAATTATAGTCTTATTAGTCTTCTCCCATATTCTTAGAAGTTCTTCCTGCATGGTTTCTCTTGTCTGAGCATCAACAGCTGCAAAAGGTTCATCCATTAAAAGTACTGATGGATTATAGGCTAAAGATCTCGCTATAGCTACTCTTTGCCTCATACCACCCGATAATTCATGAATATATCTATCTTCAAATCCATTTAATCCAACCAGATCTATAAACTCTTGACTAATTTCTTTTCTTTCCTTTTTAGGAACCTTTTTTAATTCTAATCCATATTCAATATTTTTGCGTACATTTCTCCAAGGAAATAAGGCATATCCTTGAAGTACTATACCACGATCCAATGCTGGTCCAGTAACTAATTTACCATCAATATATAGCTCTCCAGAAGTTGGCTTTGAAAGACCTGAAAGTATATCTAAAAATGTGGATTTTCCGCATCCGCTGGGTCCTACTATAGTTATAAATTCACCTTCGCGTATTTCTAAATTAATATCTTTAATTGCTGTAAATTCCTTTACACCCTTTTCTCCTCGATTTTTAACTGTGAAAGTACGAGTTATATTCTTAGCTAAAATTTTTATCTCCTTTTTATTTTTTTTTGAATTAACATTATTGTGTACACCAGTTCTTTTTTCTTTCTCATTGACAAAAACATTTTCCTTTAATACTGTATTTTCTCCACTCATATACGTACACTCCCTTTTATATAATAAATTTTTACATATTTGAAGAATCTTCTTTCCATGTGATTACTAGATTTTCTATTACAGTCAACAACTTTTTCATTCCAAGTCCAAGTGCTGCAATAACAACTGCTGCAGCGTACAATCTGTCAATATTGTAATTTACTTGTGCATTTAATATTAGCCAACCTAACCCCTTACTTGCACCTATCATTTCTGCAGCAATGAGCATTAAAAATGAAGTACCCACAGCATTTTTAAGTCCTGCAAAAATTAAAGGAGCTGCACCTGGTAAAACAATTTTATAAAAAAGAGAAAATTTAGGTGTAGCCATAGCCTTTGCTCCTTTTAATATAACAGGATCAATATTTTTCACACCATTAATTGTCTGAAACAATACTGACCATATAGATGTCCAAAAGATTATTGCTACTTTTGCTACTTCTCCAATTCCAAAGAACAACATAAATATAGGAAAAAGTGTAAAAGGATTAATTTGTGAAAGAACCTGTAGTAATGGATCTAACAATTCCTCAAATTTTTTGAACCATCCTCCTAAAAGAAATCCCAGTGGTGTTCCTACTAATACTGCCAGTGCAAAGCCTTCTAATGCCCTTATAAAACTTGCCTGTACGTGAATAAGTAAATCTCCATCTGCTAACATTTTCCCAAGATATACTACAATCTCAGATACCGGTGGTATAAACTGGCTATTTATAACTCCTATTTGAGGTAATACTTCCCATAAAATAAAAAAGACTATTATGGCTATAGACTTTCTAGTAAAAACTTGCAGTTTACCCACTACATCTGACTTTTTTTTGCTTGATTTTTCAATTGTTATAGCTGACATATAAAATATATCCCCCTTATATAAATAATTTTTTATTGCTTAAACCATTGATAATAATCATTTATTCCTTTATTTATGTAATCATTAAGAATTCTCCTCCTCTTAATACATAAAATAAAGAGACCAAGTTTTCTCAAATTAAATTTTAGAAAACCCAGTCTCCAGTTATTCTGGTCAACTTTGTATTAATATATCATTCCTATCTGTTTAGTATACAATACTACAATTTTTAACAGATGTCAATACTTTTCGATAGTTATTTATTATGGATTTTTGCTTATAGATTTTACTGTTATAACTTTAAAATATTTACCATCAGCATCAGGACCTGGATTGGTTTTAGTGTTTCCATTTAATATCCCTGTTACAGTAACTGGCACTGCTTTCATCTTATTAGATCCATTATTTTCTTTAACCTGTGCTTCAACTATCTCCCATGCACTTAATTGAGAACCTTTCCCATTAAATACCCATTTACCATCAGATCCTTTATTATCTGTTGAAATATTTCCATCAAAATAGTAGAAAACCCATTGTCCATTTTGCTCAAAGGTTATTCCAAGCCCTGACAATGCCATCAATCTCATGTATATCATAGAAGCAGTATCTTCTTTAAGCCCCGCTGCAAAATCATCCTCTGTTGTAATATATCCTTTAAAGGTCTGAATGGTTTGCGTCGATGTTTTTGGCGTTGGTGTTTTTACTGCTTGTGCTGATGTTTTTGGTGCTGGTGTTGGTGCTTTTGGTGTTAGCGCTGGTGCTTTTGGTGTTGATACCTTTGCTGATGGTTGAGATTGTTGTACATCAGACTTTGTTGTTAAAGAAGACTGCTTATCTCCACTATCTTTCGATGTGGATGATATATTAGATTGATTATTACCAGCATTAGTTACTGCTAATTCATTTTGAAAGTTAGTATTATTTTTAGATGAATTTACGGCACTATTATCTGCCACTTTAGATTCATTATCACTAATTTGTGATGAAACATTATTATTGCTCTTACTAGATTGAGTAGTCTTATTTTCTACATTTTTATTATTCCTTGATGATAGATTATTAGTTTTACCACATCCAACACTTGCTATTAACAAACATATTATTAAAATTGCAAATAAAAAATACTTTCTCTTTATTTTCATTTATATTACCTTCCTAGGCTATTTTAATTTTTAGTCATTGAATTTACAGTTATTACAGGGAAACTTTTTCCATCAGCATCAGGTCCAGGATTAGTTTGAACATTTCCATTTAATGTACCTGTTACAGTAACTGGCACTGGTTTCATTTTATTAGCTCCGCTATTTTCTTTAACTTGTGCTTCAACTATTTTCCATGCGCTTAACTGAGAACCTGTTCCATCAAAGCTCCATTTACCATTATCTCCATTAGTATTATTTGTGGCAATTTTACCATCAAGATAATAAAAAACCCACTTCCCATCTTGCTCAAAGGTTATTCCTAGTCCTGATAGTGCCATCATCTTCATATATACCATAAAAGCAGTATCTTCCCCAAGGTTAGCCGCAAAATCATCTTCCGTTGTAATATAGCCTTTAAAAGTTTGTACTTTAGGTTTTACATCAATTGTATAATTAACTGTTTTGCCGTTAACATTAATGCTTAATACTTGTTTACTCAATGGCTTTGAGCTATCAAACCCTGTTATATTGGCTACTGCTATTGGTATTACTGATTTACTTCCATCACTATAGGTTCCTGTTATTTCTAACCCTGCAATATTCAATTTGTCTCCTACTGAGTAAATTAATTTAGCCGCTGGTTTTGTTATAGAAATATTATTTAGAGTCAAAGCATTTCCTGTAGAATTAATATCCACTGTATAAGTAGTTGTCTTTCCTCCTGCCGTAATTGTCAATATTTGATCATTAGCAGTCTTCGAGCTATTAAATCCAGTTACATTTGCTGCGGTTATTGGTATTACCGACTTACTTCCATTACTATAGGTTGCTGTTACTTCTAATCCTGAAATATCTAATTTGTCTCCTACCGAGTAAACAAGTTTATCAGCAGGTTTTGTTATCGCTATACTATTTAGCACTGAAGTTTCCTTTATGGATGATGCTTTTATTACAGGATAATATATTCCATCTGCATCACTCCCTGTATTAGTAGCTTTATCTTCAGTCAGCTCTCCTGTAACAGTAACAGAGATATGGCTAGCTTTTGTAGTATTTTGTACAAGATTCCAGGCATCTAGCTGTGAATCAGTGCCATCAAACTTCCATTTACCATCTGCCCCATCATTATTATCTGTAGCAAATTTCCCATCAAGATAATAAAATTTCCATCCATTATTTTCTCTAACAGCTATACCTAGTCCTGATCTAGCCATAGTTTTCATTAATATCATAGACTTTGTATCTGAGCTAGGATCGATTCCCCCTATTCGAGGATTTACAAAATCATCTTCTGTTGTAATATATCCTGTAAATGTCTGAGTG
Source organism: Clostridium pasteurianum DSM 525 = ATCC 6013 (assembly GCF_000807255.1). NCBI lineage: Bacteria > Bacillati > Bacillota > Clostridia > Eubacteriales > Clostridiaceae > Clostridium > Clostridium pasteurianum. Next base: position 3,643,294 of record NZ_CP009268.1, read on the forward strand.
CTTGGAATTGGTGTATCTCCATCAGATGTCTTAACTATTCTTATTTCTACAGCTTCAAGTCTTAAACTTTTTCCAGTAGTTCCTGCTTCTGCTCCATCCGATACCCAGGGCTGCCATCCTTTATTCTGTACATGTGCTCTATACTGAACACTATATCCCGGTAAATTTTCTAAAGATATTTTTATGGCTTCTGTTCTTAAACTTTTACCTTCTGTACCTGCTTCTGCTCCATTTGATTTCCATGATTGCCATCCTTGATTTTGTACATGAACTTGATAATTTATTTTTGCGTCTTTAGGTGCATTGACAAGACTTATTTTTAATGCTTCTAACCTCAAAGATTGTCCATCTGTTCCTGCTTCTGCCCCATTTAAAACTGATGACTGCCATCCTTGATTTTGTACATGTGCCTGATAACTAACTCCTATATTACTATTTTTAACTATTCTTATTTCTACAGCCTCAAGCCTTAAACTTTTTCCCGTAGTTCCTGCTTCTGCTCCATCTGATACCCAGGGCTGCCATCCTTCATTCTGTATATGTACTCTATATTGAACACTATATCCCGGTAAATTTTCTAAAGATACTCTTATGGCTTCTGCTCTTAAACTTTTACCTTCTGTACCTGCTTCTGATCCATTTGATTTCCACGATTGCCATCCCTGATTTTGTACATGAGCTTGATAATTTATTTTTGCATTCTTAGGTGCATTAATAAGATTTATTTTTAACGCTTCTAATCTTAAAGACTTTCCATGCGTACCTGCTTCTGAAGAATTTGAAACTATTGACTGCCATCCTAAGTTTTGTACATGGGCCTGATAATTAACTCCTATTTGTGCTTCAGAATGTATATCATTATTATGTGCTTGTACTACTGGTGTAGTAAATAATCCTGAGGTCACTATTGCTGCAGAAAGCAGAATTGCTATTATTTTCTTTTTGTTCATTTTTTATTCCCCCATCTTATGATTTTTTGTAAATAAAAAGGCTGGCCGTTTTATGAAAAATAAATCTTTCATAAACAAGTCAACCTCCAGTATTTCTGGTTAGCACAACTCTTTTACAATAAAAGAGAAAACAATATTATACCTATTTGATTAATGTGATTTAATATTAAGAGATTATATTTTATTTGTCAATAAAAATATATAATTTTATTTTTATTTTATGTAGATATAATGCAGATAATATGAATAATTTATGAATATTACTTTATTAATCAACCAATTTTTACTTAGTATAAATCTGTTGGTAAATTAAGATAATTAAAAGAAGACTAACAAAAAAGTCTTCGATAAGTAAAATATTTAAAATAAGTTTTATTCATAAAATATTAATAAATTCTACATTATAATTACACATAAATATAATTTTATCATTGACAATAAAACAATAAAGTAATAAAATCTTACAAAAGGCACATTAAAAATATAGAAATAGCATGCACTTGTTTTTATTTGAACTGACCAGAAAACTGGAGGTTAGGATTATCTTAATTGATTATCCTAGCCTTTTTTGCATATAGAATATTTCACAATAATCATACAGGGAGATGATCATAATGAAAAAAAGATTTTTCAGAGTATTCATATTTATTACCGCATTTATATTAATTACTTTATCAACAATAGGTTTAGGATATTATAAAAAGGCAACAGCCTTAGAACAAAGTTCAAATTTTAAAATTGAAGTCAGCAATAAAAGTGATAATAAAAATATATCAAAGACTACAATAGTGGATATAGCTCAGCAGGGATTGCCTAAACAATTAATCCAGCCTAATGTTCAATCAATTAAAGGTACTATTGTAAATAAAGATAGAGAAGATATTTCCTTACAATTACAGTATAAAGATTTTGACGGAAAAATATCAATAAATTCTAAAATGGATAAATCCTTTGGAGTAAATGGTAATTTAAATACTGTATTAAAAGCAACTGAAGAATTCAATATAACAGTTTTATTGAATATACCTAGAAATGTAACAAATAGACATTTAGTAACTGAGGGAATTATAAATATAATAAATTTGAAAAATAACAGCATAATTGGGACCATACCTATCAAAATTATCAATTCAAATACTGCAGATAAACATTGAAGCAAGTTCTTAATTCAGGTTGGGATTCTTTTATCCCATCTGAATTTTAGAACTACAAATGCATGGCTTACTTGGCGTTGAACTCCCACTTGAAAAAAAGCAGAGAACCAAAATCTTTTTTTTGATTTTGTGTGAATCGCTTTCACAGAGTGCAAGCAGAGAACCAAAATCTTTTTTTGATTTTGTGTGAGGGCTGCACAGAGTGCGTTGGAGACTTACGCCAAGTTAGTCAGGTGAAAAATTTATAGGAGGATTATAAAATAATGATAGAAATAAAAAGAAGTAATAAATTTTTAATTAAAAGAGGACTATGGTATTTATTAGGAATAATTCTGTTCTATGCCCCTTTCGCTTTATATGAAAAGCTATTGGGAAAATTAATACCTAATGCTGCGAACTCTCCAGATATCCATTCAATATGCCTTCGAATACCATTACTATATCTTTTTACAGGTAAGGGCATACAGTTTATGTCTGTTGTATTTATAACAGTAGTTTTATTCTTTATTCTTACATTCTTCTTTGGTGCATTTTATTGTGGACGTCTATGCGCTGCAGGAGCTTTTACTGAATACTTAAGTCGTTTAGTTCCTGAAAAATTCAAAATAAATTGGTATAACACAATAAATCCAATACCTATTAGATACGGGTTTTTAGCTGGATATCTAATAACTCCATTTTTAGCTGGAAGTATTGCCTGTGCATTTTGTAATCTTTCCTTTTTACAAAGACTTATGAATGGGGGATTTTGGGGTAATTTTGGATTCCTTGGTTCAACTACAATTGTAACAGGATTTCTTTGGTTATTTGTTTTTGGAATATTCACTAAAGGTGGAAGAGGTTATTGTAATTTTATGTGTCCTGTAGGGGCTATACAGGGAATTGTACAAAGTATAAGCTCAAAATTTGGTTTTACTTTTAAATTAAAACTATCAAGAGAAAAATGTGTTTCCTGCGGATCCTGCGTAAAAACATGTCCAATGGGATCTTTACAAAAAAAGAACGGAGAAATAACCTATGAGATTCTTAATTGCATCACTTGTAGACAATGTGAAGCTACCTGCCCCAAAAATGCAATTTCTTATGGTATAGGGGACTCTGGATGGAGAAGTGGAAATATTAATGATTCTGATACTCTTACTCCTGAAATAAGGAGGGTTGTAAATGAATAGTAAAATGAAAGAAATCGGAACTGGAATTGGCATTGCCAGTGTAAGTATAGCTGCAACAAGTAATTTTATACCAGGTTTAGGAGCATGTACAGGAACCTGCGGGGCTTGTGGATTAAGTTGTATAGTTCCTATTGTAAGTATATCCTCTGTTTATTTATTTTCTACAGTAAAGAAGAAATTTAAAATTAAACATAATAAATTGTAACAAATAAATTTTTAAAAAAATTAGTGTCAATACTATTTTTAGTACTGACACTGATTAACAATTACAAATTAGTAGGTAGGTTTTAGTTGAGTTATAGACATTTTAATTATAAATATTATTCTTCTATAAATTATTGAAACTTGTAATTTACTTATAATATTCGTCTGTTACTAAATCTTTAGTAGTTAACTTTTTAGAGATTGAACCATTTTTTAATGATTCATCCAACCAAGGTTTTAGATACTTATCATTATCCACATTTAAAGTTTCAGCATAATAATGATTTCCACTAACTGGTTGCCCTATATGTTTTGCAGTTAAATCTGCTGCTTCTTTAGGATTATGATTTGCCCAAACTTGTGCTTCTGTCATTGCCTTAAGAAACTTTCTAGTTACATTTGGATTTTTAGCTGCCCAAGTTTTATTGACAACCCAATAGCTTAATCCTGCTGTTGGTCCAAGGCCAGTATCAAATGTATCTGCTATTTTAATATTTCCAGCTTTCTGCATTCCTGTATAGTATGGTGGATGTACCGCTGATACGTCAACTGTTCCCTGAGTAAGAGCCTGTATTGCTTGAACATCTGGCATTGTTACCCATTCTATTCTGTCTCTTGGAATGCCATATTTATCAGCTAAAATATTGCCTTCAAAATCCATACAAATATTGGCAGATATTGTTGTAAATTTTAATTTTTCGCCCTTTTTATAATTTACTAAATCCTTAAAAGTTTTTACTCCTGCTGCTTGAGCTTTTGGACTAACAAACCACCACATATGACGTAATTTAGGATCTATATCTTCAGATGCCGGATCTACTCCTGCAGCCCCAATTCCTATTATATTAGCTCCGCCTGCTATTGCTGGTGCATAAGTATTTGGGTGAAATGAATTTACATCATTATTTCCATTTAATATGGATGGAATTTGCTGAGCTGCTTGAGTTTCACCAGTATACACTACTTTTAAACCATATTTTTTTAAGAATCCTTTTTTGTCGGCAACAACCCATGGTGTAGAAGAACAATCCAATTTTGAAGAAGTTTTAATTGGAATTAATCCATCCTTATCAGGCTTTAATTCATCACCTGTGGATTTTGATGAAGATGCTGAGGAACTAGAAGACTGATTACCGCATGCGGTTGCTATTAAACTTATTAAGCATATGAGTGAAATTAAAGTTAATACAATTTTTTTGTTAAATTTTTTCTTTACCATTGAACTTATTCCTCCTAATTTTTTATATTGAACTATAAAAAATAGAGACCAAGTTCTTTCAATTTAAGAAAAAACTTGGCCTCTAGTATTTCTAGTCAACCAAAATTTATTTTATATTATTCCTACCTGTTTAATATAAAATACTATAATCTTTTCTTGATGTCAATACTTTAATCAAAAAATACATAAACAAAAAGACCAAATCTTTTAAAATATAAAAGACTTGATCTCAATAACTTTTCAATTACTTTAAAACTATTTATTTATAATATTCATCTGTTACCATATCTGAAACTTTTACTTTGCCTGCTGGAATTGAACCATTTTTAACTGAATCATCTAACCACGGCTTCAAATATTTTTCATTATCGATGTTTAGAGTCTCTGTATAGTAATGACTTCCACTTACTGGCTGCTTTATATGTTTTGCAGTTAAATCTGCTGCTTCTTTTGTATTATGATTTGCCCAAGTTTCTGCTTCTGTCATTGCCTTAAGAAATTTTCTAACTACATTTGGATTCTCAGCTGCCCAAGTTTTGTTTGTAACCCAGTAAGTCAAACCTGCTGTTGGCCCAAGCTCTGTATCACTTGTATCTGCTATTTTTACATTCCCTGCTTTTTCCATACCTGTATAAAATGGAGGATGAACTGCTGATACATCCACTGTTCCCTGAGTAAGAGCCTGTAATGCCTGAACATCCGGCATTGTTACCCATTCTATTCTATCCTTTGGAATTCCATATTTATTAGCTAAAGTATTTCCTTCAAAATCAGTGCAAATATTAGCAGCACCCGTTGTGAACTTTAATTTTTGACCTTTTTTATAGTTTGCTAAATCTTTAAAACTTTTAACTCCTGCTTCTGAAGCTTTAGCACTAACAAACCACCACATATGTCTATATTTAGGATCTATATCTGGGGCTGGATCTATTCCTGCTGGTCCAATACCTACTATATTAGCTCCTCCTGCTATTGCCGGTGCGTAAGTATTTGGGTGAAAATCTTCAAAATAGTTATTACCATTTAATATGGCTGGAATCTTTTGAGCTGCTTGAGTTTCTCCAGTATACACTACTTTTAAACCATATTTTTTCAAAAATCCTTTTTGGTCAGCAACAACCCATGGTGTAGAATCGCAGGCTATTTTTGAAGAAGTTCTTATTGGAATTAACCCATCACTATCAGGTTTTAACTTATCCTCTTTGGATTTTGATGAAGACGCTGATGCACTAGAAGACTGTTTACCGCAGGCAGTTACTACCAAACTTACTAAGCATATTAGTGAGATAATCAGCAAAAAAAACTTTTTGTTGGATCTTTTCTTAAACATAAATTAACCCCTCCTAATTTTTATGTATTCATATTATTTAAAATATTAAAGAGACCAAAACTTTTCAAATTTATGAAAAGTTTTGGTCTCCAGCATATCTAGTTAACCTAAAACTATTTATTTATAATACTCATCTGTTACCATATCTGAAACTTTCACTTTGCCTGCTGGAATTGAACCATTTTTAACAGAATCCTCTAGCCATGGTTTTAAATATTTTTCATTATCAATATTTAAAGTTTCAGTATAATAATGACTTCCACTTACTGGCTGCTTTATATGTTCTGCAGTTAAAGTTGCTGCTTCTTTTGTATTATGATTTGACCAAGTATTTGCTTCAGTAATTGCCTTAAGAAATTTTCTAGCTACATTTGGATTTTCAGCTGCCCAAGTTTTATTAACAACCCAATAAGTCAAACCTGCTGTTGCTCCAAGACCAGTATCTTGTGTATCTGCTATTTTTACATTTCCTGCTTTCTCCATTCCAATATAAAATGGTGGATGTACTGCTGATACATCTACTGTTCCCTGAGTAAGAGCCTGCAGTGCTTGAACATCTGGCATTGTTACCCATTCTATTCTATCCCTTGGGATTCCAAATTTATCAGCTAGCGTATTTCCTTCAAAATCAGTACAAATATTAGCAGAACCTGTTGTAAACTTTAATTTTTGACCTTTTTTATAATTTGCTAAGTCTTTAAAACTTTTAACTCCTGCTTCTGAAGCTTTAGCGCTGACAAACCACCACATATGTCTATACTTAGGATCTATATCTGGGGCTGGATCTATTCCTGCTGGTCCAATACCTATTATATTAGCTCCTCCTGCTATTGCTGGTGCGTAGGTATTTGGGTGAAATGATTCAACATAATTATTTCCATTTAAAAGTGCTGGGATCCTTTGAGCTGCTTGAGTTTCTCCAGTATACACTACTTTCAAGCCATATTTTTTAAAAAATCCTTTTTTATCGGCAACAACCCATGGTGTAGAATCGCAGGCTATTTTTGAAGAAGTTCTTATTGGAATTAATCCATCACTATCAGGCTTCAGTTTATCCTCTTTTGCTGTTGATGAAGATGTTGACGCGCTAGAAGACTGTTTGCCGCAGGCAGTTGCTACCAAACTTATTAAACATACTAGTGAAATAATCAGCAAAAAAAATTTTTTGTTAGATCTTTTCTTAAACATAAATTGATTCCTCCTAATTTTTATGTATTCATATTATTTAAAATATTAAAAGAGACCAAAACTTTTCTTAATCTTGAAAAGCTTTGGTCTCCAGTATATCCAGTGAACCTAAAACTATTTATTTATAATATACGTCTGTTTACTATATAGAATAATAAATTTTGTACAAAATATTTTTATTGCTAATAGAACCGAAATATATTTATTAGCAAAATAAATTTTATAAAAAAAGCTAAGTTTTTTAAATTAATAAAGAACTTAGCCTCCAGTATTTCTGGTCACCTAAAATTTATTTTATTATTCCGATGTGTTTACTATAAAATACTATATTTTTAACTAAGTGTCAATAGTTTGTTTACATTTTTTAAATATAATATTATTTTACTACTATTTTACTCTTAATCATTCCCATCCAGCATGTATATTGAATTTCTCCAGCTTCTTCAGGAGTAAATTCTATTAAATTGTCTCCTACACTAAGTTTTTTTTCTATTTTTAGTTTTGGGATTTCTATACTGTTATTACATTCATTAATTTTATCTTTATCTACTTTTATTGTCCATTTTACAGGTATACCCTTATGCACAGTAATAGGAGGATAACTATCATCATCTATTTCCGTAGTGATAATTTGCGCATCACCTTCTATTTTTGAATTAGACAATTTATCAGATTGTTGAAAAATACTTGGAGCATTGATATGTATTCCAGATAAAGACAGTCCTCTTCCAATCATTCCAATTCCTAATATAAGTACTATAACAGCACTTACTTTTAATATTTTAACTGAATATTTTTTATTTATAGCTGAATTAATTATTCCAAAAGTAAATAATATAGGTACTGTACCTAATGCAAAAATAAAAGAGGATACTGCTCCATATAAAAAGCTCCTGGTGCTCAACGCATATAACTGTACTATCTGAAGAGGAGCACAAGGCATTAAACCATTCACAATTCCAATATATAGCGGCCCATAACTATTGTCATTTCTTATTTTCTTTGCAATAAATAGAGGCATCCTAATATTTAATTTTCTTAGAAAGGGAAATATTCCAATTAAATTAATAGCCATAATCACCATAAATATTCCACCTATAACAGGTATAATTCCTCTTAAAATTCCTGGAAAATTTATTATACGCCCAATTCCTCCAACTATTCCTCCTATGATTGTATAGGATAATATTCTTCCAAGATTATATAACAATGTAGGAAGAATAGAGATATTTTTTTTATACTTTTTATTTCCTATAGATTGGGATATTGCTATACCTCCACACATTGCTAAACAATGAAATGATGTCAATATTCCAAATATAAAAATAAGTCCATAGCCAGCTCCAGTCTGTATATTAGGTAAATATTTTAAAAGTAATAAATTTTGTAAAAACTCTAGAATATTATCAGCGGTCACTTTTCTTCATCCCCTTTAATTTCCTTGATGCTTAAATTGTTTATTTATTCTAAATTTAAAAAATAAATTAGAAAATACTTTTATTAATCGTATACCGCTGCTATTAGATGTTTGAATTTTAGAATTTTTTAAGCTAAGCGAATTCAACAAAACAGATATGGAACTAAAACACATAGCCACTGATCCCACAACTGGATTTAAATGTCCTGTAGCTGCAATTGGTATGGCAATTATATTATATATAAATGCCCAAAATAAATTCTGTTTAATTTTTTTCATTGTAATTTTAGACAATTCTATAGCTTTTACTAAAGATTTTAATTCACCACTTAAAAGAACTATATCCCCGGTTTCAATAGCCACATCTGTACCTGTCCCCATAGCAAAACCCACATCTGCAACTGCAAGCGCAGGAGCATCATTTATTCCATCCCCTACCATAGCTATAATTTCCCCTGATTTTTTTAGTTTTTCTATTTCATGAGCTTTATCTTTAGGTTGTACCTCCGCAATAACATTATTTATTCCAACTTTTTTTGCCACTGTAAGTGCTGTTTTTTCATTGTCACCACTAAGCATATAAATTTCTATATTCATTTTCTTTAATACTTTGATTACTTCTGCTGAGTCTTCTTTTATTTTATCTGACAACGCAATAATACCTGCTAAATTGTTATCGATTGCCACTAAAGCAGCCGTTTTACCTTGATTTTGCAGTGAATTTAATAATTTATTTAATTCCTTTGACTCTATATTATTTTCTTCCAAAAAATTCTTTGTTCCTATCAATATTCTCTTATCTTTAACCCTTGCAATTATCCCTTTACCTGGAATAGCTTCAAATTCATCTGGATCTTCTAATTCTCTTGTAAATTTAACTTTAGCAAATTTATATATGGCTTCCCCTAGCGGGTGCTCGGACTTCTTCTCAGCTATTGCGGAAATTAGCAGTAAATAATTCTTCTTATCAAAATCATCTTTTCCACCTATATTTTTATTATTGAATAATATTATATCTGTCACTTCTGGCTTACCAGTGGTTATAGTACCAGTTTTATCAAAAACTATTGTATTTATTTTACAAGCCCGCTCCAGTTCCTCGCCATTTTTAATAAGAATACCATTTTGTGCGCCTTTCCCCATACCTACCATAATAGCAGCTGGAGTTGCAAGACCTAGTGCACATGGACATGAAACCACAAGTACTGCAACTGCATAAATAATTGCACTGTCAAGAAGAAAAGTTTGCCTTCCAAAAATGAAAAAATACCATATAACAAAAGTATACGCAGATACAATAAGTACAAAAGGCACAAAATTACCCGCTACTTTATCAGCGATTTTTTGAATTGGAGGTTTACTGTTTTGAGCATTATCTACTAATTTTATTATATTTGCAAGTATAGTATCATTTCCGATCTTCGTAGCTCTAAATTTAAATGTTCCAAATTTATTTAAAGAAGCTCCTGTTACAGAATCTCCTTCTACTTTTTCTATTGGAATACTTTCACCAGTAATCATAGATTCATCTACAGTTGAATATCCATTTATAATAATACCATCAACAGGTATTTTTTCTCCAGGTCTAACTACTATAATGTCTCCAACACTCACCTCATTTACAGGTATTTCAATTTCAATCTCACTTCTTATCACTTTAGCTTTTCTAGGTTGAAGATTTATTAATGATTGTATAGCTTTTGAAGTTTTACTCTTAGCACTAGCTTCTAAATATTTACCAAGTAAAACCAAGGTAATTATAGTAGTTGAAGCTTCAAAATATATATCTCTCATCCCAAGAGTATATGTAGCCACTTGGAAAAATACTATATAAACACTATATAGATAGGCTGCAGTACTTCCTATGGCCACTAATAAATCCATAGTTGCACTTTTAGCTTTTAAGGCATAATAAGAATTTTTATAAAATCTTAATCCAACAGTAAATTGAACAATAGTTGCTAATATTAACTGTAGTTTCCAGTTATGAAGTCCATAGGCCTTGTATCTTAGCAACTGAATATACTCTCCTATTTTAGTTGATGTTTGGGGATCAAAATTATCATGACAAAAACCCAATCCCCCCAATATCATAGCCAATACCAACGGTGTGCTAAATAAAGCAGATATTATAAATGTATTTCTCATTTTCTTTCTTTCAATTTCATTTCCAGTTAATCCATTTTTATAAACTAATTTACTTTCGCTTTCATCCACTGAAAATCCTAATAATTCTATTTGCCTTATTATGTATTCCAACTTTATTTTTGAATCATCATATTCTAATTTTGCTTTTTCAGAAGCATAACTAACATTTACCTTACCAATACCATCTAACTTCTCTAAAGTTGATTCTATCGTCATGGAACATAGGGCACAAGTCATTCCATATATATTAAGTGAAATATTTTTCAACACATTTCCCACATCCAATTTTAAAGTATTTAAAGTTTATTTAATAAAATTAAAGTATAATATTTTAATATAGATTTAAAAAGGCTAAGCATATAATAAATGTTAAAATATACTTAACCTCCAGTTTTTATGGCAAACTTATTAATCTTAAGAATAATGTATTAATATATTATTGAAATAATGGAGTTGATAAATATCTTTCACCAGTATCCGGTAGCAAAACCACTATCTTCTTACCTTTATTTTCTGGTCTCTTTGCGATTTGTGTTGCCGCAAAAGTAGCTGCTCCTGAAGATATTCCTACTAGTAGTCCTTCATTTTTTGCTAATTCTTTTGCTGTATTAATAGCTTCTTCATTTTTGACTTGAAATATTTCGTCTATAACCTTCGGATTAAAAGTATCAGGAATAAAACCTGCTCCAATTCCTTGAATTTTATGTGGTCCTGGCTTTCCTCCAGATAATACTGGTGAATCGTAAGGCTCAACAGCAATAATTTTTATATTTGGATTTTTACTTTTTAAAGTTTCACCTACACCACTAACAGTTCCACCAGTTCCAACACCAGCTATAAAAATATCCACTTGACCATCTGTATCTTTCCAAATTTCTTCAGCAGTAGTCTTCTTATGAATTTCAGGATTATTGGGATTTTTAAATTGTTGTGGTATAAAAGAATTTGGATTTTCTTTTGCTAATTCTTCTGCCTTTTTAATGGCACCTTTCATTCCTTCCGGACCTGGTGTTAATACAAGTTCAGCTCCAAGTGCCTTGAGAAGATTTCTTCTCTCCAAAGTCATAGTTTCAGGCATAGCTAATATAAGTCTATAACCTTTTGAAGCTGCTACAAACGCAAGTCCTATTCCAGTATTACCGCTTGTAGGTTCAATTATAACTGTATCTTTATTTATTAATCCTTTTTCTTCTGCATCTTTTATCATAGCATATCCTATTCTGTCTTTTACACTTCCTGCAGGATTAAAATACTCCAATTTAGCAATGACTTCTGCTTCCAACCCTTTGTGAGCATTATAATTTGATAATTCCAACAATGGTGTATTTCCTATTAAATCCACTAATTTCTTTGCTATTTTTGACATACTTATTTCCTCCTAAAATCATATTTGTATAATTAATTAACCTACTATTCCTATCTGTTTATTATAATAGCATAAAATGTAAATAAATTCTACAGTTTTTTTATTTTTTGCAAATAAAAATTTATTTACAACCTACAGGTAATAGTACAGTAAATTCAGTACCTTTTCCTAAAATACTTTTTACATCTATATTTCCATTGTGAAAATCAATAATTGCCTTTACAATGGCAAGTCCTATACCAACACCTCCAGTAACCCTGTTTCTAGATCTATCAGCACGATAAAAACGTTCAAAGATATATGGTAAATCTTCTTGTGCTATTCCTATACCTGTATCTTTAATCTTTATTATTATTTCATTATTAATCTTATTAATACTCACCTCTACAGTTCCATTCTCTTTAGTATATTTTAATGAATTTGATAAAAGATTTATTATAACTTGACTAACTTTATCTTTATCCGCAAATACAAGTTCCCTTTTACCGCTTAAATTAATATTAATACCCTTGTTTTTAAAATCAGCTTGAAAATTATATATTATCTTTTTTACTTGATCGTAGATGTCATATGTAACTTTTGATAATCCATAATTTCCACTTTCGTATTCATCTAAACTTTTCAATTGACCTACTAATTTATTTATTCTTATACATTCTTCATGACAACTTATTAATCGTTCTTTATCTGGCTTCCATATTCCATCTATCATAGCTTCTAAATGACTTTGAAGGGTTGCCAGAGGTGTTCTAAGTTCATGAGCAATATCAGTAGACATTCTCTTTCTCAAATTTTTTTGATTTTCAAGAGTTTCTGCTAAATTATTAATAGATGAAATTAATAAATCAATTTCTTTAGTTTTAGATTTTTCAATAACTCTATTATTAAAAAATCCATTAGAAATATTTTGTGTTGCCCTTACAACTCTTGATATGGGATTACTTAAAACTTTAGCCATAAATAATCCTATAATTAAAGCAAGAAATAATGATAATATACCTATTATGAATAAATTTTTGTTTAAAGTATCTATAAAATTCATATCATTATCACTATAATAAAAAGGACCATAATAACCTATTTCTAAATGTCCAATTACATTATTGTTATTATAAATTTCATATGATTTTTCTTCATATTTACCGTCATTACTGTCATAATATTTACTCATATTATTTTCCATATGTTCTATCATTTGTTTACATAAGCCATTATTATGTGTAGCTGCATCCCATATTGTATTCCTGGAGTTATCTTCTAATTTAATAATTAAGCCCTGTTCAATGGCATTTATTCCTATACTTTCAACAGCCTTATAATTCCATATTTTATCTTCTGCATATTGTTTTCCAATCAAATCAACTAACTCCATATTTTTTCTTTCTTGATTTTCAATAGTATATCTTTTAAATTGTTTTCCTAAAAATATGTTTATCATAAAACTTATCATTAATATACTTATAATAGCCACTAAGGAATAGGTAAGAGATAACTTTGTCCTTAAACTCCCATTCATTTATTACACTCCCTCTATAATTAAACATCTCCAAATTTATAACCTATACCTCGTATTGTCTGAATATAATCAGGATTTTTAGGATCATCTTCAATTTTTTGTCTCAAATTTTTTATATGAGAATCAACAGCTCTATCATATCCCTCAAAATTTTTACTTAATGCAATATGAATTAACTCTTCTCTAGTAAATACTTTTGAAGGATATTTAGCCATAGTTATGAGTATATTATATTCGTTAGGTGTGAGATTGATTAAACGTCCAGACTTTCTGACCTCATAAGATATATTATCTATAACAAGATCATTTTGTCTAAAAGAATATAAATCATCATACTGAACCTCATCAACTTCCACTCTTCTTAACAAAGCCTTTACTCTTGCAATAAGTTCTCTTGGACTAAAGGGTTTTGTTATATAATCATCTGCCCCCATATCAAATCCATTAATCATGTCTTCTTCAGCAATTTTTGCCGTAAGCATAATTATAGGTACTTTTGATTTTTTTATTCTTAAAAACTTACATATATCTTCACCATTTATGTCTGGCAACATTAAATCCAAGATCACAAGATCTGGATTTATATTGTAAAATAAATTTATAGCTTCATTTCCATTATTGGCAAAAAAAGCATAAAAATCATTATTCTCTATATAGGATTTTATAACTTCTATGATTTTAACTTCATCATCTACAATCAATATCTTTTTTTTATCCTTCTTCATTATTAAGACTCCATTCAAATATCAAAATTCCATTTAGTTTTAAATATAACAAAAGGCTAAATAACCCTCCATAATAGGTATTCAGCCTCCAGATTTCTGGTCAACTAATAATAATTTTCGCAAGTATTGCATAGTATTCCTATTTAATTGATATGTTTATATATTATTACACTTTATTTATTTTGTCAATATAATTCATCAATTATTAATATTTTCTACATTATTTATACAATAAGTATTAGCATATATGTTATTAAACCTATGATATAAACTTTAAACCATTAAATTATATCAATGCTTAACTCAAGCACAAAAATACCAGTTCATAAATTATGAACTGGTATTTTCATTACTATCTATTGTAAATCATTCATTATATTGTAATGCGTCTCTTCCTTCTTCACCACTGCTTACACGTATAACATTTTGTACATCATATACAAATATTTTTCCATCACCTATTTTACCTGTATGAAGTACTTTCTTCGCTGTTTCAACCACAGAATCTACCGGTACATCACATACTACTATTTCTATTTTTATTTTTGGTAATAACTTTATATCTACTGTCTTTCCTCTGTAGTATTCTTTATGACCTTTCTGCATACCGCATCCTAAAACATTTGAAACCGTCATACCTGTAATTCCAATCTCATTTAAGGCATCTTTTAATTCATCAAACTTTCCAGGTGCAGTTATAATATCAACTTTAGTAAGTTTCTCGCTCATAGTAATACCCCCTTTTTAGTATATTATACCCTTAAAAGAACATTTATTCATAGAAATAATTATTCTATTCCACCATAGGCTTCTTCGCCGTGAAGTGTTACATCTAAACCTGTTTCTTCTTCTTCTTCGCTTACTCTAAGTCCTACTATTTTATCAACCACTTTTAGTATTATAAATGTAACTATCGCTGCATATATAACAGTTATTATAATAGCTATTAGTTGAGCTCCTAATAATTTAGGGTTTCCATAATATAATCCATTTGCTCCTGCAGAGTTTATTCCTGTAGATGCAAATATTCCAGTAGCAATTCCACCCCAGATTCCACCAATACCATGGCATCCGAAAGCATCTAAAGCGTCATCATATCCAAATTTAGATTTTATAACTGTAACTCCGTAAAAACAGATAACTCCACCTAATAGACCAATAACCAATGATGCAATTGGTGTTACAAAACCTGCACCAGGAGTTATAGATACAAGACCTGCAACTATTCCACTTGCAACCCCAAGAGATGTTACCTTTTTTCTATGAGCATATTCGCAAGCACTCCAAGCTATAGCCGCAGCAGCTGCCGCAGTGTTAGTTGTCAAAAATGCACTTCCTGCCAATTCGTTTATTCCAAGAGCACTTCCTGCGTTAAATCCAAACCATCCAAACCATAATAGTGCTGCTCCTAAAATAGTCATTGGAAGATGATGTGGTGTACCTGTCTTCTTTCTCTTTCCAAGAACTATAGCTGCTACAAGACCTGATACTCCAGAGCTTATATGAACTACATTTCCTCCGGCAAAGTCTAGAGCTCCTAACTTTCTTATCCATCCTCCTACGCCCCATACCCAATGAGCAATCGGATCATAAACAAAAGTTGTCCATAATAATACAAATAATGCAAAAGCTAAAAATTTCATTCTTTCTGCAACAGCTCCTGAAATTAATGCTGGAGTTATTATTGCAAACATAAGCTGAAATAACATAAATACCTGTTGAGGTATTGTAGCTGCATAATCAGCATTTGGTGCAAAGCCTACACCACTTAATCCAAAAAATTTAAAATTACCTATTATTCCACTTATATCAGTTCCAAAACATAAAGTATAACCTATAAATAACCATTGAACAGAAACAATTGCCATTGCTGCATAACTATACATAGTGGTGCTCAATACATTCTTTCTTCTTACCATTCCTCCGTAGAATAATGCTAGTCCTGGAGTCATTAATAAAACTAATGCCGCTGACATAATGACAAATGCCGTATCTCCTGAATTTACTCCATTCATGTAAAAAACCCCCTTTTAAAATAATTTTTTATTATATTAATAACATCTAATATTCTACTGATTTTTATGTTAGAAGTCAATAATTTTATTATATTATCAAAAAAACTTTATGTAAAATGACAATTTTTCATTTCATTATTTGGAAATTTATTATTAATAAACCATAAATTAGTTATTTTTTTATTTATATAATTTCTTTCTGAGATTTATTAACCATTTTTTTACTAATGAATACTATATAACTATAGTAAAATTTATGGAGGTACACTTTGAATACTAATAACAATAACAAAGAGCAAGAAATAAACAATTACTATGATCCAGAAAGTGTAAATTACAATCTTAATACCAATACTTATCCATCACCATATTATTCTTATTATCCTGAATACAATGATTATAGATCTTATGATGAACCTACATTTGATAATTATGAGGCTCCAGATTCATATGAATATCTCAATATTAATCCAAATTATCAATTTAGGCAGCAGGATTATGAATATTATGGAAGACCTAGACGCAGAAGACGTAGGAGACGTAGACGCAGACAACAATTTCCTTTCATTATATTCCCATTTTTCTTTCCATTCGATGGATTTTATGATGATTACTGGGATGAATATTAAAAAATATTTTTTTATTTAAAAATAGAGAGCTATTTATTTTTTCTCACCTGAATAGCTCTCCATTTTATAATTTAAATTCTTTATTTTTTATAATCAATTATGCTTTGATAGTATCTTATTATATATATCCTCTATTAAATTTAATCCTCCAGTATATCCCACATAATTTCGTTGGAGTATAGTTCTATCAACTACTGGAAGTCCTACGCTTATATTTGTAGCACCAATCTCAGAAGCAATATCAACATCCCAAGAACTTCCTAAAATCAATGGACTTTTATTAACATGAAACTTTTTTAATTGTGAATTAATTATTCCGCCATCCTGAGAAAAAGTTATCTCAGAAAATATGTCTGGTGCTATATCTTTAAAATATTCTCTTATTTTATTTTTAAATACCTCCGGTACATCTTCAGTTATAAATTGATGTTCAGGTAAAAGCCCTAAGTCATTTACTAAGAATCTCGTCATTGCCAATGAATAAGCTGAATCATTTATAGTAAAAAATCTCTTTGGCAAATCAAATCTAAATTCTACTAAAAAGTCTGCGAGCCTGGTTAAATAGTGATAGTATTCATTTTCTTTCTTTTCTATAACTTTATTAACTATTTCTTTGTTTATATCAGCATAATCAGCTACTTTATTTAAAAACTTTGAGGTTTCAACTGCTCCAATAGGTAACACAGGATAATGTAAATAGGGTATTTTAAACTTTTTCTCTAAGAGTTTTGCAATTTTAACACCTATCCATGGAGAAATTACAATATTAAATTCTGCCTTAGGTATATCATCTATTGCTTCAATACCACCACTATCATAACCAAATAATATGTTAGGCTTAAGCCCTATACTCTCAAGCAATCTCTTTATCTCATTTAAATCCCCTTCCCAAAATGGATCATGAATTGGAACTGATGCAAATACATTTACAAGACCTTTAACTTTTTCTTTTTCTTCTTTTAAATATTGATTTATTATAGACTCAAGTACAAGTTCATGCCCCTTATAAGCATCCCCTTTAAATCCTGCTGTTTCTGCATATACTATTGGAACTCCCTCTTTCTGAAAGCCTCTTACAACATCTCCAACATCATCACCAATTATATCGGAAGTACATCCTGTAAGAACTACAAATAGATCTCCATCCATTATCTTTAAAGTGCTTTCTATAAGTTTTTTAAGTTTATTTTCGGCTCCAAAAACCACATCTTTTTCTAACATATTACTACAGGGAATAGCATCTCCTCCAGCATATCTAGTACCTTGGTATCCACCACAAGTAGACATAGCTGCAGATAGCTTGGCACTGCATCCTGGTCCCGCATGCAATATGGGAATAGCTCTTTCTATAGATATAACTGTCTGCTGAGCACCGAGAGCACAAAAATGCCTTGGTTCTTGAATTAATTCACTCATCATTTGCTTTCCTCCATAAATTTAAAAGTTTCTTGTTTAAGCCACCAATCGGTATAAGGCAATTTATTATGTGCGGCTATACCCTTTACAAAAGAAGTATTGCTTATAGTATCTAAAATTAATTCTCCATAATTTATTAATCCTTGATATCCAACACCATAGTGCTCATCTAAGGACAAAAATGATGGTATTCCAAGTTTTGTAGCCCATATTGTTCCAGTATGTCTTCCTATATATATGTCAGGTTTATATTTGTAAAGCATACTTACTAATTCATAAGATTGCTTATTACAAACAGAAATTTTAAAATCTCCATAATTCTCCAAAGCACTTCTTAATGTATCTGCTTTTTTATCAAAATTATCAAATATGGGATCATGATGCCAGGTAGATGCACTTACAAGTTCCATTCCAAGTTCTTTTACAATTGCAATTATTCCATGAGCATAAGCTGAACCTGCACCTATAAAAACCTTTTTGCCAGCTAACTTTTCTCTTAATTCAGCTATTCTCGGTGCTGTTCTATTTTTTTCTTCTTCTATAAGTTTCTCTACTTCCTCTTCCTTATGAACTATTTTACCTAGTTCCCTAATCCATGCATTAAATCCCGCAGCCCCATAAGGTCCTGGAGCTTTTACCTCAGGCACACCAAAATACTTTTCTAATCCTGCAGCTAAATAAGTTCCTAGACTAGAGCATATTTGAAGTGTAGCTGCTGCTTCTGAAATATTACTGAGTTGTTCTATAGTAGTAAATGGTACAATATAATTAACCTTAAGACCTATTTTAGCAAAAAGTGGTGAAAATACATCTGTACCATGAAAATTTATTATATTAACTACATCTGATTGTCTCTTCACTGCAGGTTTAACTAGCTTTCTTAATATACCATGGTAAGAAGCATCAAATCCAGTGGCCCATATTCTAGAACGAAAACCTTCACAGTATATAGCTACTACAGGTATTCCAATCTCTTCCTCTATTTTATCTGTTACACTCTCAATATCATCTCCAATTATTGCCGATGCACAAGTAGTAGTAACAAATATAGCCTTAGGATCAAATCTATTTTTTGCTTCTCTTATAGCATTCTCCAGTTTTTTTAATCCACCATATATAGTATCTTTCTCCATCAAATTAGTATTTATATATTGCACATTAGCTACTGGTATATTTCTAGCTCTTCTTCCCGATCTGTTTACTAGGTTACGTCTTGGTATATCACCACTACATCCCGCAGGACCATGCTCTACAATTGCCGCATCCTGAATACAGGATAACTGGTTCATAACCTGATCTGCACTGCAAGTAGTGCATTGAGTAAAAGATCTATTACGATTACATAAAGTTTTATTATCATAACTTTTACATAAATCAGAAGCAGTACCTTCATATCCATTAATTGAATTCAGTCTTTTTTCTCTTATTTCAACTGAAGTTTTTTCTATATTAACCCCATTATATCCCATATGTTCCCCCTATAAAAATTCATAATTACTAATTATCGAACTGTTCAAAACTATTAACATTTTATAAAAAAAGACTATGTCTACCCTATCTTCTGAAATAGCAGTAAACATAGTCTCTAGTTTTTCTAGTCAACTATTTGCAATATTAGTTTAAAATTATTATAAATATTATTATTAAATTTGTCAAATAGGAATAGTAGGCTAATTATTTACAAAATCATATTATTAAAATATTCATAAATATAAGTAATATAAGTTCATCAGCCTTATATTATGCTGAATCAATCTAAATTTTTATACTCTATATGATGTTAATTTACTACATTAGTTGCTTTATTATTAATAAAGGATTCTATGTTTTTACCTAATAAATTAATTAGTCTTTGTCTCGATTCAATGCATTTACATCCTATATGTGGCGTTAAAATAACGTTATCCATAGAAAAAAGAGGATTATCAAAAGCTGGTGGTTCTGGATATTGAACATCTAAAGCAGCCCCTGCAATTTCTTTATTTTTAAGAGCTTCAATTAAATCCGTTTCCTTTATTATAGCACCTCTTGCTGTATTTATAATGAACGCAGAGGATTTCATAAGATTTAATTTACTTCTATCGATAAGATTTTTGGTACTCTCAGTAAGTGGACAATGTAATGTTACAAAATCACTTTTCTCAAGTAATTCATCTAAGGAAACAAACTTTACATTATCAATAGCTTTTACACTTCTGTTATACACTAATACCTTCATTCCTAAAGCTAACGCAGTTTTTATTACACGTTGTCCTATAGCCCCAGCTCCAATTACGCCTAAAGTTTTTTCCTTTACTTCAAAATGAGGCACTTGTAAATCTTTGCTGAAATTATCAAAATTATTTTGCTTAATCATAACCTGCTGCTTTGAAAGTGATGAACTTAAGTTCAATATAAAAGCTATAACCAGCTGTGCTACGGCATCAGTACTGTAATCTGGTACATTACATACAGTAATATTTTTCTTCCTTGCAGTTTTTATATCTATATTATTATAGCCCGTACCAGCTTCACAAATAAGTTCTACAGAAGGTGGAAATTTAGATATCAATTCTCCACTAAGTGGAAATTCTTTAGTTACTACTATATTTTGTCCTTTAATTCTCTCTAATATTTCACTTTCAGCACTACTATCATATTGTGTAACCTTAGTAAAATTGTTCAAATTAGAAAAATCAATGTTATTATCAAAATTTAATTTTTTAGAATTTAAAAATACTGTATTTTTCATATTTAGAACTCCTAATTTAATAAAATATTTTCAATTTTAGTATAGTCTTTATGTTTATTTCTGTCAAAAATCTATTATTAAAAAAATTTCATATGTCAATATGTTGTTATATTTCAAATTATTATTTTATCTAGTTTGTAATACCAACTTGTCCTATAATTACATAGGATATGTTTATTAAAACCACATAACATAATATCAGAAAGGAGATGTTAGTTATGTCAAGTAGTAGAAATAGAATTTTAGTTCCTGAAGCAAAAGAAGCTTTGAACCAATTCAAGATGGAAGCTGCTCATGAAGTTGGTACTCCTTTAACTAACGGTTATAATGGAGATCTTACTTCAAGACAAAATGGTTCCGTTGGTGGTCAAATGGTTAAAAAAATGGTTCAAGACTATGAAAATCGTTTAAAATAACTTAAATCTAATAAAATATATATTAAATAAAATCAAAGGGAGATGTTAATTATGTCAAGTAGAAATAGAATTTTAGTTCCTGAAGCAAAAGAAGCTTTAAATCAATTTAAAATGGAAGCTGCTCACGAAGTTGGTACTCCTTTAACTAACGGTTATAATGGAGATCTTACTTCAAGACAAAATGGCTCTGTTGGCGGTCAAATGGTTAAAAAAATGGTTCAAGACTATGAAAATCGTTTAAAATAATTAATTTTTATAAAAATTATAGTATATAGTTACTATATTAAAATAGAAGTTGTCTCACAATGTATATATGTTGTGAGACAATTTTTTTAATTATATACAAAAGTACCTTTACTTTCAGTGCATAAATTTATATTCCATTAATGATTACTTTATAAACTTTATTCAAATTTTTTCAATCCTATCAAAAGCCTCTTTAAGCTTTTTTATTCCAACAATACAAGCTATTCTCACATACCCCTCTCCACTATCTCCAAAAGCAGTACCAGGTATAACAATTACTTTGGCTCTTCTTGCCAGCATAGCCGAAAATTCTACGGAAGTCATTCCAGTCTTCTTAATATTAACAAAGTGATATATACTTCCTTTAGGTGGTAATACACTTAGTCCTGGAATTTTATTTATTCTTTTATAAGAATAGAATATTCTTCTTCTAAACTCCTCTATTATTTTAGGTTGTACTTGTTTTCTCTTTCTCAGCGCATGTAAGGCTGCCCTTTGTGAAATAGAAGGTGCTGAATAACATATATTTTCATTAATATTTTTTATACAATCTATTATAGACACTGGAGCAATTACATATCCAATTCTCCAGCCTGTCATAGCATAACCTTTAGAAAAGCTTCCTATAGTTACAGTTCTTTCCTTCATTCCTGGCATAGCAGCAATAGGATAAAATTTTTCTCCATAAATAAAATCATCATATACTTCATCTGATATTACCATTAAATCATTTTTTATAACTATTTCACTTATCTTTTCTAATAATTTTCTATCAAAAAAAGCTCCTGTAGGATTGTTAGGAGAATTCAATATTATAGCTTTTGTTCTATTGTTTATTAAACTTTTTAGTCCATCTATATTTATATTAAAGTTATCTTGTTCTAAAGTTTTTAAAATAACCGCCTTACCGCCAACTAATTTTATCTGTTCTTTATAAGGTGTAAAATAAGGTTCATGGACTATTACTTCGTCACCATCATTTATTATTGATTCAAGTACCAGATACATTCCATGGCAAGCACCTACTACAGCCATTACTTCTCCTATATTAAAGTTATAATTGTATTCTTGTTTATAAAATTTTATTAATTCTCTAAGAAATTCTGGATCACCTGCAGGATCCGTATATTTTGTATGGCCATTTTTTGCATCCTCCATAGCCTTTTCAATTATAATTTTATCAGTTATAAAATCAGGAGTTCCTATACTTAAATCTATTATATCGTTATTTTTCTTTAATTCTGGTGATAAATCGAACATGGTAGTATTCATATTGTTAGAATATTTTTTTGAAATAAATTTATGCTTCATAATATATCACCTCTTATAGTGATTTGAACTTTTCCTTATAATTGCCTATCTTCTATTGTTATCCTAGTAATTTTATTAACAGGCAAATTATAAAATTTATTTCATTATCTTTTCTATAACATAGTTTTCAGATTCCCCTTCACTTTTTAAAATATTATGAAAACAGTAAGGTGGTGCAAAAAATAAATTCATAGATATGAAATTTAATGCTATAATTTTAAATAGAGCATATATTATTAATACTTTTATTGAAGCAAGTTCTTAATTCAGGTGGGAATTCTTCTACCCCATCTGAATTTTAGAACTGCAAATGCATGGCTTACTTGGCGTTGAACTGCCACTTGAAGAAAAGCAGACAAAACAAAATTTATTTTGTATTTGGTGTGAATCGCTGTACAGAGTGGAAGCAGAGAACCAAAATCTTTTTTTGATTTTGTGTGAGGTCTGTACAGAGTGCGTTGGAGACTTACGCCAAGTTAGTCAGGTTAAATTTTTGAATGTTAAAGGGAAGTGAAAATATGCCAAAAGATAGACTTAATAAAATCAGTTGTAGCAATTATAAAAGTGAAGTTGAAGTTACATTAGAGGTTTTAAGTGGAAAATGGAAAGCACTTATTCTTTTAAATCTCAGTGAACATAAAGTTATCAGATTTAATGAATTTAAAAGACTGATTCCAGAGATAACTCAAAAAATGTTATCACAGCAATTACGAGATCTAAATGATAATGGATTAGTAAACAAAACTATCTATAGTCAAGTTCCGCCTATGGTTGAATATTCACTTACTAAAATAGGATTAGATTTAATTCCCATTTTAAAATCAATGGATAAATGGGGAAAACGCTTTGTAAATAATTTTATGAACTTACATAATGCATCAAACTAAATTTTTTTAATATAAAAAAGGCAGCCTTAAAATAACCATAAAAGCCATTTAAGCCGCCAATTAACAAAGCATATCAATATAATTAGTTTTAATTTTTTATATGCATCAATTTATAGATACAGAGGGAGTTTTTACTCCCCTTAAATTTTAAAAGTCAACTGCTGTTCCATAATAAGCAGCTTCAAATAATTCTTTCATTTCCTTTGCAGATATTTCTCTTGGATTTGTACCTGTACATGGATCCTTTACTGCTGCCTTAGATATTTCATCTAGATTATCCCTGAACTTTTCTTCTGATATACCATATTCTTTCAAAGTTATAGGCATATTCATAGAGGCTCTAATATCTTTAACCAATTGAATTAGTGATTGAACTAGTGCATCTGTTGTTTCTCCCTTTAAGCCTAATCTTTTAGCTATATCAGCATAAGCTTCTCCAGCTTTCTTAGAATTAAATTTTATAACAAGAGGTAAATATATTCCATTCAAACGTCCATGAGGAACATTAAATATTTTTCCTGACTTGTGTGCCATAGAATGAACAATCCCAAGTATTGCATTGGAAAATGCCATACCAGCCAAGCATTGTGCTATATGCATATCTTTTCTGGATTGTTGTTTTCCATTAAAGGAGCTAACTAAATTATTTACAATCATTTCTATTGCTTTTATAGCTAAACCATCAGTTATTGGATTTCCAGCTTTCGAAACATAAGCCTCAAAAGCATGAGTTAAAGCATCTATTCCAGTGTTAGCAATTAGTGCTTTAGGCATGCTTTGGACTAAATTAGTATCAAGTATAGCAATGTCTGGAGTTAAATTGTAGTCTGCTATTGGATATTTAATTCCTGTTTCATTATCAGTTATTATGGAAAAGGAAGTAACTTCTGAACCTGTACCGCTGGTAGTTGGTATAGCTATAAACTTTGCTTTTTCCCTAAGCTCTGGTAAAGTGAATGGTTTAGACACATCTTCAAAGGTAAGCTCTGGATATTCATAAAATATCCACATTGCTTTAGCTGCATCTATTGGCGAACCCCCTCCTACACCAATTATTAAATCTGGATTGAATTCTGACATTTTTTGAACACCTTTTTTAACAGTGGCAACTGAAGGGTCATTCTCAACACCTGAAAATACATCTGTATCAATATCAGCTTCTTTTAATAAATTTTGTATTTTGGGAATTGTTCCATCCTCTATTAACCTCTGAGATCCAATAACCAGTATAGCCTTATTTCCCTTTACTGATTTTAAGTGTTCTATAGCATTATCTCCAAAATAAACATCTCTTGGTATAGTAAATCTATTCATTTTAATTATTTCCCCCTTTTACCAATACCATTTGGCCATTAATTTTTATATGGTTAATACAAGTATTAGTATAGGCTTCTCAATTACTAAAAAAAAGAAGTTACTTTTTAGTAGTAGAGTTTCAAAAAGGTAGGAAATATGTAATTGCGGCAAAATAAAAATTTCTCATGACTAAATAATTTTTTAATTTTTTATTACCAATTTAATAATTTACTTGTAATCAATCAAAAAATATGAAAATATTATAATGTAATAATAAAATATTCCAAAGGTTAATTAAAGGAGGACAATAGTATAATGAATAGCAAACACAAATTTACAGATATCAGAGTTCCCATTGAAAAAGATAACCCATCAATTATGAGACATGAAGAGCTTTGTGTTAAGTGCAAAGTATGCAAAAAGGTCTGTACTGAGGAGATTTCTGTATATGGTCATTATGATCTAGAGAAAACAGGAGATAAAGCTATATGTATTTACTGTGGCCAGTGCGCTAATGTTTGCCCTGTTTATTCAATTACAGAAGTTTCTGATGTTCAACAAGTAAAAGACGCCATTAATGATCCTGATAAAATAGTTATATTTCAAACTTCTCCTTCTGTACGAGTGTCACTTGGAGAAGCCTTTGGCATGGAGCCAGGCACTTATGTTGAAGACAAAATGGCTGCAGTGTTAAAAAATCTTGGAGCAGATTATGTATTTGATACTACCTTCGGAGCAGATTTAACTATAACCGAAGAAGCTTCAGAACTGGTTCAAAGGATTACCAGCGGCAACGGCACTTTACCACAGTTTACAAGCTGTTGTCCAGCCTGGGTAGAATTTGTGGAAATATATTATCCTGAACTTATAAATAATCTGTCATCCTCTAAAAGTCCTATACTTATGCAGGGTCCAACTATAAAAACTTACTTTGCAAAAAAGGCAGCTATAGATCCTAAAAAAATTGTGAACGTTGCTGTAACCCCTTGTACTGCAAAAAAATATGAAATCACTCGTGCTGAAAAAAATGATGCTGGTAAATATTACAATGATGAAAACATACGTGATATGGATTATGTTATTACTGTAAGAGAGTTATCAAACTGGATTAAGGAAGACAAAATAGAATTTAAGGCTCTTCAAGGAGCAGAATTTGATTCCCTGCTATCAAGAGGTTCAGGTGGGGGTATAATCTTTGGAATTACAGGTGGAGTTATGGAATCAGCTATTAGAACAGCCTATTATTATATAACCAAGAAAAATCCACCAAAAGATTTATATAATCTAGAAGCCGTAGGTAATATGGATGGCATCAGAGAGGCACAGGTTACAATTGGTGATTATACTATTAACATAGCTATTGTACATGGAACCGCTAATGCAAGAAAACTTATTGAAAAAGTAAAAAGTGGAGAAAAAAAATATGATTTTGTTGAAGTTATGACCTGTCGTGGAGGCTGCATCGGTGGTGGCGGACAACCTAAAGTTAAAATTCCTATGGCAGATAAAGTCCGCCAAAAGAGAATTGCAGGTCTTTATAACAAAGATCAAAGTGTTACCCAAAGACTTGCTCATGAAAATCCTGATATAACAAAAGTATATGATGAATTTTTTAAAAAACCATTAAGTCCATTAGCTGAAGAACTATTACATACTGTATATAGTTCAAAAAAACACATTTTAGGTGAATAGATAATTTTTCTGCTTTTTTAAAAATTAAAGATAACATCCATAGGTTCTTGAATAATTTATCTAAACTTAGTGGGAATACAAACTCCCACTAAGTAAATACTATCTCTTATCTTTCCATTTTAATAACAGAGATGAATTTATAATAACTGCAACTGATCCAACATTATGTACTAAGGCACCTACAATTGGATTTAAAATGCCAGTTATAGCTAATATTATAGCTGCAAAGTTAAGTCCCATGGAAAGTATTAAATTAAGCTTAATAGTCTTCATTATCTTTTTTGATAAACTAAGTAAATGCGGAATACAATTTATATCATCATTTACCAATGCAATATCTGCTGCATCAACAGCAATATCACTTCCAATACTAGCCATAGCAACACCAACATGGGCTTTCTTTAATGCAGGAGCATCGTTAATTCCATCTCCTACCATACAGATCATCTCACCCTTATCTTGATATTTATCAACCTGATCCATTTTATCTTCTGGTAAGCAATCAGATTTTATATATTTTACTCCAACGGCATTGGCAATATGATAAGCCGCTCTGCTATTATCTCCAGTTAATAATATACTGCTGACACCAATTTCATGAATGTTTTTTATCATTTTTGAAGCACCTGCACGTACCTCGTCAGAAAGAGCTATAAAGCCTGCCAGCACTTGATTTACAGCTATGTATATAATAGTACATCCTTCATTTATATATGTATCTGCTTTTTCAGATATTTTTTTTGGTATAGAAATAGATTTTTCAGATAGCATTTTATTATTTCCAGCAATGATAAAGTCTTTTTCTATTTTTCCACTAACTCCACGTCCTGCTATCATATTAAAATTTTCTATTTCTTTTGTTGTAACTTTTGAAACAGATTTAAAGTGCTCTACAATTGCTTTTCCCAAAGGATGCTCCGATCGCATTTCTAAAGACGCTGTAAGTAACAATAACTTTTCAGATGATATATCTTTTTCAAAACTCTCTACAACATTTACTATAGGTTTACCATAAGTAAGTGTACCTGTTTTATCAAAGGCAATATATTTTATTTTAGCAAGTCTTTCTAATGCATCTCCTTCTCTCACTAAAATGCCATACTTTGTAACATTGCCTATACCTGCCATAATAGCAGTAGGTGTTGCAAGCACTAAGGCACATGGACAAAATACAACCAGTATTGTTACAGAACGTATAATTTCACCAGTAAAAATCCATGTTAAAATAGCAGCAGTTAGTGCAATTACTACAATCCAAGTAGCCCATCTATCAGCCATACCTACAATTTTTGCCTTGCCGGCATCAGCAGATTCTACAAGCTTAATCATTTTTTGCATTGAACTATCCGAATCCACTTTTGTAGCTCTCATTTCAAAAGTACCAAATTGATTTACGGTTCCACTAAAAACCTCATCATTAACACCTTTATCCACTGGCAAAGATTCCCCTGTCATTACTGCTTGATTAATAGATGTTTGTCCACTTATAATTATTCCATCTACTGCAATACTTTCTCCAGCAAGGACCCGTAGAGTATCTCCAATCTTTACTTCACTGGAAGAAATTATACGTTCCTCTCCATTTATTATGATTCTTGCAGTACTAGGAGTGAGATTAACCAACTTTTCAATACCCGCACGAGCTTTGGCAACAGTTCTTTCCTCTAATAAAGCTCCAATAGTCATAATAAATGCCACTTCTCCCGCAGCAAAAATTTCACCTATAAATATGGCTGCAACTAACGCAATAGAAACTAGAACATCAGCCTTTATATCAAATTCAGTAATTAAGCCCTCTATTGCTCCTTTTATAATGGGAATCCCACAAAGTATAATAGCTATCCAAGCTATATCAAAGGGCAAGTTACCTTTAAAAACATTAAAGAAACTAAATACAAGTGATAATCCTGATAATACAACAAATATAATTGTATGCTTTTCTTCATCCACTAACCATTCTTTCATTATGTTATTCCTCCTTTATACCTTATACCCCTATATAGTATATTGAATTATCATATATGTCAATATTTATCTAAAAAAATAAAACCTTTAGCAAAAAATATCACTAAAGGTAATTTACAATTTGTTACAAACTATATTTATGAAACTATTTTTCTTAATCTAATGTGATAGTTATCTGTATAGCTACAAGGAGATTACAATTCTTTTTATCCCATACGCGAAAAATGTTCTACTGCCTTTGCAAATTCTGCAATAGTTTTTTCTGCATCGCCATGTTCGATTCCTTCTCGAACACAATGCTGTAAATGTCCCTCTAAAATTATTTGTCCAACTTTATGTAAAGCAGATTTTGCAGCATTAATCTGTACTAAAACATCTTCGCAGGGAACATCTTTATCTACCATTTCAGAAATTCCTCGTACCTGTCCCTCAATTCTTTTTAATCTCGCTTGTACTTTTGGAACATCCATACATTTTCTCATAGCTTTATCTCCAATCAAATATTAATAATCACCATCTACATCTATAGATTATATAAACAGCTGTATCTTGTCAATGTTTTCTGTGATTACTTGCAATTGCTTTACTATTTGTTATTATAAACTTTACAGGGAAAATGTATTTGATATGGGAAATATATTATATATTTCTTTCAATTATCACAACTAATAAAAATCTTTCTCTGCTATATAAAAATTGCTTCAACTGCTTTCTCATAGCCGCCTGATTCCTTAAAAGAATCACTTATCTTTTTAATATTTTCAACATAATTTGAATCTGTTAAAACTTTTCCAATAGAAGTTTTTAAAATTTCTGCAGTAAGTTTGTCCTTATCAAGAGAAATAGCTGCGCCAAGTTCCGATGCCCTTTTTGCCATATAGGGCTGATCTCCTCCTATAGGTATTGCCACAAATGGCACATTATTATACAGTAAATCACTAATACTATTCATTCCTGCATGTGTTACCGCCACATCTGCATATTTTAAAATTTGTGATTGAGGAACATAATTTTTAACTATGAAATTTTCAGGTATGTTAAACTTGGAAATATCTATATTGTATGCAGTCATAACTACTACAGCATCACTATCTTTAAAACTTTCAAAGAATATATCATAAAGATTAATATGCATATTGTTAAATACAGTTCCCAGGGAAATGTATATAACTTTCTTCCCCTGCAGCCTTTCAAAGGGAAAATCTAAATTCTCTTTTCTATCATATATTGGCGGACCTATGAATTTAAAACTATCATCATAATACTCAATATGTGAAACAAAATACTTAGAAGTATATGCAATATTTGTATCACCTTTATTAAAGAACAATTCACTTATATCATCAGATAATTCTACATTATAAGTTTTCTTTAAATTTCCAGAGACTTCTTTATGCGTTTGAATAATTGGATGATCTTTTATCAAATCTTCAATGGAATAGATCTTACCCATCATACGTTCCTTTGGAGTAACAAACACTGCAAAAGAAGAAATAGATGGAATATCTAATATTTTAGCAATAACATTTCCTATAGGTATTATAGAATCATAAACTATGTAATCAAATTTTATATCTTTAGTTTGATACAAAATATCATCTATAATCTCAATACTACAATTAAGAATTTTATTTACAAAATTCATCAATTTATTGATGCCAGTTTCCTTGCCCTTATTATGCTGCATTTTTAAAGGATTTAATTCTCCTTTGTAAGTTTTAAATACTGCACCTGACTTTTCAATTTTTTCTCTAAATTCTTCTGAAGAAAAATATATAACTTCATTTTCTTGATTTACCAATTCATTTACCAATCCCAATGTTGGATTAACATGACCATAGGCTGAAATATTCAAAAAAAGTATCTTTGACATAAGTTCACGTCCTTTTTCTCATCTTTTCTAATTAAATTCTATAATCTTATGAAACTCAAATATTATATTCAAATTTAAAACACATAAAAAGACCAATTATTCTTAAACTTAAACTCTTTTAAGAAAAATTGGTCTCTAGTGCTCTAGTCAACCATAATATTAAAGTTTGATTTCGAAGTTTTAATTATACACATTATTCTTATATATTTAGTACGATATATATTATCTCTGTTCTATCATATTATGTCAATATGGTTTTTAGTAAATCCAATATTTATTTAAAAATCACTTAAATAATTCCAACAAAAAATTCAAACTTATATATCTTTTAAACTAAACATTTCCGGCGTCGTATAATCAACTTTTAATTCCCTTAAACAGGTCATATTATCTCTTTTCTCTGTAATATTATAGGAAATAGCCACTTCTATTTCAGTACCTTTCAAATACTTAATTTTCTCTGGTTCAAACTGGATAAAGCCATATTCCTTATTTTCTTCATAATCTTCTATTCCATTTTTACTAAATGCTGATATTACCTCTGAAATATCCTTTCCAAATACCTTAGCTGTCTTTAAATAATAATCTCTGTTTGAAAAAATTGTGTTTTTCAATGAAGCTTTATAAATTGTATTTTGTCTATATATCTGGCCAGTATGTTTATTTTCCAACGAACAGTAATGTGCACCTATTTTCAAATTGTTATCCAATATAAATTCTAATAATTTTAAACTTAAAAGCTCACTTTCAGATACAGCCAAGCCACCAGAATACCAGTAATTATAAAGTACTTTGAAAGGTGGATATTTTAGCTTAAATCCTCTTTTTACATATTCATCTCTATTGTTATATGGAAAGCAAAATTCTAAGAGATTAATTCCATCTACATTTAATTTTTCTAAATCAAATATTAATTGCTTCATTTCTTCAAAGGTTCCTGGAATAACAGGCATTTCTACAAATACCTCAGGTATATATTGACGAGCAAGTGCTATTTTTTTCAATACTGTATTGTGTAATTCTAAACCATCTTCTAATTTAATACTAAAACGTATTTCTCTTAATTCTGCTTCACACAATTTTTTAGCAAGCTTTTCATCCAATAGATCACCAGAGGTATATAATCTTGTATGTACATTTTTCATGTAATTTTTAATATAATTAAAATACTCAACAGTATCTTGCTTATGTAAGAGTGGTTCACCTCCTGAAAGAGCCATATAATTAATATTTTTCTCTGTTTTTATGATATGTTTTAATTGTGATTTCCAATCTCTTTTACTATTATGAAACGATTCATACTCTTCCTGATTTGCGTTAAAACAATAATAGCAATTTCTATGGCACATCAAAGAAATATATGTAGTTACACTTCCAATGCCCTTAGCGCAAGCCTCACAGGCAGGAGATATAAAATTATTATAAATACTTTTATCATCATTGCGAAAAATAATTTGTTTTTGTTTTAAGCGATTTAATACCTTTTTTGTCTCTATACTTATCTCTTCATTTTTATCAAAAGAAATTCCGTATTGCTCTACCTGTTCAATAAAATTCTTTAAAATATCCAGATAAAAGGATGCATATTCTTTAAATACTGGATTTTTAACTAAATTTATTGTCTTCTCATTAATATCTATTACCATAAAATCTCCCCTTTTATTTTTAAATTGCTGTAATCAGTATACTAAATTTTAAAATTCAGTATATGAACCCCCTTGTTATACTTTAAATGAATTATAAGTGAATTATTTAATTAAAGTCAATAAACACATAACAAACTAATATTTATTTTACTATTCTAAAATAAATATATAATTTATTGTTAAATATGAAATATAATTTATATATTTTCAAAATTTATAATTTTAATATAAATTTTAAGTAAATTCCAACTTTTTTTATAATCGTATTGACATAAAATAAAAAAATAATGATAATATAAATATATTAAAATGATAATAAGACTAAAGATATAAAAAATGAATCAGCATACTGATAGCTATTTCTTTTAAAACACTTATAGAAAATATTAAACAAAATTGTAATTATGGTTGACTAGAAATACTAGAGGCTAATTTTTTCTCAAAACAATTTGAGAAAAAATTAGCCTTTTTATATTATGTAAATAAATTAGAAATTAATATTTACAAATTTTATAAATATTTAATATAACCTATATTTAAAAATTATTCTAAAAGGAGTTGTAAACATGTCAAAAAAAATAAAGGAAATACAAATCTTCAGGCATATCATACAGATAATCTTATTTTTTCTTTTACCCGGTGTATACATATTGGCCTTTAGTGAATTAAAATCTATTTTCCAGATGATCATCAGAGGAAATTTTAATTTTATTCAATCTCTTCCTGGTTTAATAGAATTTACAGTAGCAATTATTTTTACTATTTTAATGGGTAGATTTTTCTGTGGATGGTTTTGTGCTTTTGGCAGCTTTAATGATTGGATACATATAGCTTCAAAAAAAATATTAAAAACTGATTTTAAAATTAGTGAAAAACTTGATTCTATACTCAAATATATAAAATATGGAATATTAGCTTTAATTCTAATTTTTATACTTACTGGTAAAAATGACATTCTAAACGGCACAAGTCCTTGGGATGCTTTTGCGCAGATAACTAATTTCTCCACTGTAATATCTACTATAACTATTGGCTTTATATTTTTAATTTTGATACTTATAGGAAATATTTTTATTGAAAGATTTTTTTGCAGATATTTGTGTCCTTTAGGTGCTGTGTTTTCTTTAATCTCTAAAATAAGTATATTAAAAATAAGCAAACCAACTGAGAAATGTGGTAATTGTAGAATATGTACAAATAATTGTTCAATGGGATTAAAACTTTATAGTATAGATAACATCCGTGGAGGAGAATGTATAAATTGCTTAAGATGTGTAGAAACCTGTCATAGGGAAAATCCACATGTAAATATAATTAATACAGAAGTTAATTCAGCAACAGCCAGTTCTTTTGTTGTAGCTATTTTTGCAGGTATATATGGCATAACTAATTTTGGAAATTCAATCTCAATTCAGAAAGGCTTAGCTTCTTCCAATGCAGTAATATCCAGTACTGTTTCACAAGGAATTAAATATAAGGATGGAGATTACCCAGGAACTGGTATAGGCTTTAATGGCGGTACAACAAAAGTTTCTGTTACTATAAAAAATAGTAAAATTAATGCTATCAAAACAATATCAACTGAAGATACTCCAGACTTTTATAAAAATGTGGAAAATATTATTCCAAATAAAATAATTTCAACTCAATCAACAAGTTCAGTTGATACTGTATCTGGAGCAACTTATAGCAGTAAAGGCATTATTGATGCAACTCAAAATGCATTGAATAAAGCCAAATAAAATTAATTAAAAAAGTGCCTTACAATGTATAAAAACACTTTGTTAGGCACTCTATTTTCACATAAATTATTTAGTAATATCCAATATCATAACAATTGAATTTCATCTCCTGATTTTATCCACCCATCCCTCAGTACTCTGGCAAATATAACTTCTTTTGACATAGCACAGGTGCCTGTTGAATTTCTTATTTTTATTTTACATCCTTGATAGCATTCCTTACCTATCTGAGTAATTTCTAAAATAACTTCTCCAATCTTAAGATTTTTTCCCACAGAAAGTTCATGAAAAACTACTCCTTCACTAGTAATATTTTCCACAAACTTAGCATTGCAAAATCCCTTTATTTTTAATTTGTTAATCTTATCTATACTCTCTTGACCAAGTAAACTTACCTGCCTAGCTCCGCTTCCAGCGTGGACATCACCTAATAACCCATAATCAACTTTAAAATATCCCTTTTCAATAGTATGTTTTGCGATTCCTTTTTTCTCACTTATGTTTAATGCAACAATACTGGCCACTACTCTTCCCCCTTTAAAGACAGCTATTTATCTTTTACAATATACCCCATATGTTGCTTTGTTTACATCTATTGTAAAACTTTCAAACTAATAAATTTCAATAATTAATGTTTAACTTTAAACTCTATCAATAGCTTTTAAATGAACATCTTTATCTACTTTCTTTGCAAAAGTCAACTTTTTATCATTATGTGTTATTACCCTGCCAATACTTGAATAATCATAGCCTCCAAGCCTATCCAGTTCTTTTAAGAATATATTGCTTTTCATAATATCAATTAACTCTTTAATAGTCTCCATTTCCAAATATTCTTCAGGCACTGCAAAATCGTATTCTTCATTGCACACTGGAATAAAATCAAGACCCATAATCTCTGCTGCTGAATATACTCCAAGACCGCAGTCTACATCTCCACTGGCTACTGCTGCAGCTACAGACAGATGAGTAAATTCCTCTCTTTCATATCCGTTAATATCTTTTGGAGAAATATTTAATTTTTTCAAATAATAATCTAATAACAGCCTTGTGCCTGCTCCTCTTTGTCTATTTACAAAACGTACACCTTTTTTGTATATGTCTGAGATTTCTTTAAGGCACAATGGATTTCCCTTTTGAACCATAAGCCCTTGGATTCTATTTACTACCTTTATTAAGGCTATATTTTTACCTTTTAAGTATTTATTAATGTAAAAAATATTATATTTTCCACTTTCCATATCCAATAGATGAATTGGAGCGATATGGGTTTCTCCATTTTTCAGTGCCATTATACCTCCCATACTTCCAGTATGAGCAGATGATAAGTAATAATCAGGATTTTTTACATGAATCAGATCGGAAAGTATGTCCAATATAGGATCATGGCTTCCTATACAAACAATAGTATTTTTAATTTCATCTATATTTTTCATAAGGCTTATTTGTACCTTGCTTCCAGCCTCAATCCCCTCTACATTTTGTGGAATTTCCAATATTCCATCTGCTCTTACAAGAGACATGGTAGACCCTGCCCCTCTTGAAAGTGGGGTAGCAATGAATTTATTTCCCACATATCCAAGCTTCATTCTCACAAATTCCAAATACTTTAAGGAAGACATAACTCTTCTCGATAGAGTAGCCTCTAGCCTTTGTACTTTTTCAGTTTTCTTTCCCTGATATCCTTCTATAATTACTTTGAGAATCTTATCCATTATAAAATAAGCGGAAACTGGATATCCAGGAATTCCAAGAACCGGCTTGTTTTCAACTTCTCCCAGGACAACTGGTTTACCTGGCTTTATAGATACACCGTGTATATAAACTTCTCCTAAATCCGAAATCACATCGCTGGTATAGTCCTCCCTACCTGCAGAAGAACCCGCATTTATTATCACTATATCACATTCTGAAACAGCCTTTTTTAAGATACTTTTTAAAATATCATAATTATCCTTAACTATCCCATATCGTTTTGGTATCCCGCCGTATTGAGTAACTTGAGCACTAAATACTCTTGAATTAAAGTCAATTATATCTCCTATTTTAAGATTGCTGCCCGGATCTACAAGTTCAGTGCCGGTTGGAATAACACCTATTAAAGGCTTTTTATACACTTCAACGGTATTTACTCCTCCTGCTAACATTGCTCCTATATCCACCGGTCTTATCATATGCCCAGAGGGTACAATAAGTTGATTTTCAACTA
Source organism: Clostridium pasteurianum DSM 525 = ATCC 6013 (assembly GCF_000807255.1). Lineage (NCBI taxonomy): Bacteria > Bacillati > Bacillota > Clostridia > Eubacteriales > Clostridiaceae > Clostridium > Clostridium pasteurianum. The sequence continues at coordinate 3,679,757 of NZ_CP009268.1, forward strand.
TATCTTCACCTAATGGCCTTATATGCTGCCAGGGTGCTGCACTTTTATATATTTTAACTTTATCTCCATCTATTTTAACTGTATCCTCAACCATTATTACACAATCATATTCTCTTGGAATTGGATCACCTGTATCTACAACTAAATAATCCTTGCCTTCTTCTAGTGTAATAGGCCTCTTTTCAGAAGCACCTATAGTTTTTAAGCTTTGGACAGCAATACCATCCATAGCAGAACAATTATAGAAGGGAGAAGATATTTTTGAATAAACTGCTTCTGAAGTAACCCTTCCTAAGGCTTCTTCTGTATTTAGCAATTCCTTATTTAAAAATGAATGTTTTATTCTTCCCAAATATTCACTGAGAGCTTCTTTTAATTCATAATTTGACAAATATACTTTTTGCACCATAATGATCACCTCTGAAATTTATAAACATATACTTTTTCATGTTCATAAACTCCTTCCACATTTTTATTGATTTTTATGTAACCCCATGCTTTTGTAAATCCACTGATAGCTGCAGATTTACTCAAAACAGGTGCAGCTATATATTCTCCATTCACATTGTTAATAGTAACTGGAAGATATTCTTCTCTTCCCTTAGCTTTATGATAATTCATGTTGAATTTACAGGGAATAGGATAATCCACATCCTCAAATCCCATCATTGCATTAATAATGTATCTAACTAGTATTCTATAAACCACAGCACAGGAAAGTGGATGCCCTGGAAGACCAAAGATAGGCTTATCTTTTATCTTCCCAAGTATAGTTGGCTTACCTGGCTTTATAGATATTCCATGAAAAAGTATTCCATGAGCTCCAAGTTCATCAATAACCTTTGCAGTTTCATCTTTTTTCCCTACAGAACTGCCTCCAGATACTAGCACTAAATCACATTCATTTACAGCTCTTTTAACAGTTTCAAATAATTCTTCATAATTATCTTTAATGATCCCATATAGTATAGGTTGTCCACCATCTTCAATAACCGAAGAATAAATAAGATAAGAGTTAATATCTCTAATTTCACCAAGCTGCGGCTGTTTTTCAGGAGATACAATTTCATCTCCTGTAGAAATTATTCCAATCCTCGGTTTACAAAATACTTGTACTTTAGTGATTCCTAAGCTGGATAGCATACTTATGCCGTAAGGTTTCAGTATTGTTCCCTGTTTCAGCACAGTTTCTCCAAATTCCACATCTTCATCTTCATTCAATACATTTTCTCCAAAGGAAATAGACTTATTGGCAAGTACAGTAGCATCATCCATTTTATCTATGTATTCTATCATAATCACACTATCAGTACCCTCAGGAAGCATTCCTCCAGTTGGTATATACATACATTCACCTGGATACTCTAGTGATTTAACTGGCATTTTCCCCATTTTAACTTCTCCTTTTAAATCAAGCAAGGAAGGCATACTTTCACTAGCACCCTGAAGATCTCTAAACTTAACAGCATATCCATCCACCATAGATCTTTTAAATCCAGGAATGTTTAAAGGTGATGTAATATCCTTGGATAACACTCTGCCATTGCACTCTTTAATATCTATCAATTCTGTTTTTAAAATTAACTTAAAGTTACAGTTTATAATATTCTTTGCCTCTTCTACAGATACTACATTATAAAAATTCATACTAAGCCCCCTATAATATAAACAAGAGACTAATTTTTCTGAAATAAGCTTAAGAAAAATTAGTCTCTAGTGTCTTCTAGTCAACTAAATAATTATTATGATTCCAATTTAGAATTTAATAGCAATATAACATATTATTCTTATGTGTTTAGTAAGATATATATTATCACCATTTTTTATATTATGTCAATATGTTTTAAATAAATTTTGTAAATTTGTAATTAAATAAAATAATTTTTAGATAAATACCAGTTTTGTTTATAATCATATTGACATAAAGGGAAAAAATAAGGATAATATAAATATATTAAACAAATAAAAATATTATGGTTGACTAGAAAAACTAGAGGCTAATTTTTTCTTAAAAATATTTAAGAAAAAATTAGCCTTTTATTTTATTTAAATTTAATAATTATTAAAATATTTTTTATTTTAATCTTTAATATTTATTTTTTGTTAATAAAAGTAATTTTTCCATATAGAAAAGGAGGAAATTTATTATGTTTAATATTGGCTTTGGTGAATTAATTTTAATTCTATTGATTGCTTTCCTTGTAGTTGGTCCTCAGGACTTACCTAAAGTTGCCAGAGCACTTGCCCGTGCCTTGAAGTATTTTCATGGTATTATAGGTGAAATAACACAATCTGTAAACTTAGATTCAGAATTAACTGAAATCAGTAATGTAAAAAGTAAAATTCAACAGACAGTAAAAAATGTTAATCCGTTAAATGATATTGACAATGAAATAAACGACGTAAAAGAGAAATTGAAATCAACTGAAAAGACATTAAAAAAATCAAGTAATTTCTGATTCATATAATTTTTACATAAGAATTACATAAATTAAAAACTTAATTTATATCAAAGAAAATCATAATGAAAAACTTATTTAATTTATAATCATACTATGAGGAGGAAAATTTATGAGATTTGGAAAAGCAGAAATTTTATTACTTATATTGCTTGCACTAATATTTTTTGGCGGTGGGAAACTTGGCAACGTGGGTAAATCTCTTGGAAAAAGTATAAAAGAGTTCAAAGAAGAAATAAAAGATAATAACAAAGAAACAGTTAAGAAGGCTGAATCTGATGATAAAGAGAAAGCATAAATTAGAAGAACATATCCATATTTATAATAAAAAAGCGGCCACAGCCGCGTTATTTCGCTTCGCTCAACTTCTTTTGGGCGAAGCCCTTTAATTAGACCCATTTCTTAGCATATCTATTTCATAATATTTTTATAAAGCTAAAACCTTTGCGAAGCATATTGATGCTCCGCATTTTAATACTCATAAGTTATACCATGAACTCCGTCATATTTTCTTGGTCTCATTATAGCTCCGCATTTCTCGCAACTAAATGTAGGAGGTTCAATTACATTTTCATCATCTATTTCATCAAACATCTCAACTACATCCCTTGGTATATATTCTTCAACTCCACATTCTGTACATATATATAAGACTCCGTCTTCTTCAATTAAATTTTCTTTCAATTTAGCTTTATATTTTGCCCTTTGTTTATCTTTTATTTTTTTATTCTTTTTAGCCATAATAACTACCTTCCTTTATACATATAATGGCTCTATTTTATCACGAATTATTCCCTTAATCACACCATAATTGTACATTATCTCTTCAATTTTTATTTTGTTTTCACCTATTATTTTCTCTTTAAATTTTTCTCTTACACTTACATTTTTATAGTATATATCATGAAATTTCATCTGTGTTCCACACTTTTCACATTTTAATGGATTCACTCCAAATGTAAGAAGTATTCTTGTTTGCCAATTATTAATTTTTCTTTTGAACTCAGCAACTTTTTCATTTACCAACTTAAAAAATTTATTTTTATGTCTTGTGTTTTTAGCATATATTCCATAATATCTTATCATCTTAAAATTCTTTTCTGGTATGTGTCTTATTACTCTACCTATAAAATCAATAACATCTATTTCCTCTACAACTTCTTCACCATCTTCATGTCTTTCATAACGAAAAGTTACTTTTTTACCATCATACTTTATTATTCTTGATTCAGCGATAGCTGGTCTTGCTGTATATCTTCCAACATACTTTCCTGCTTGCTTTGCTGTTTTTATTTCACCTTTTCCATATACATAAAATCCATTCTCTAACCTTTTATATAGCTTATTTTTTAATTTTTTAAATTCTTTTTTTCCACTTTTAAGATTAATTCCTATTTCGTCTAACAATATTTTTTGCCATCTTTTCCTTAGTGCTGTATAATTTATATGTTTTGTATTCCTCCAAATTGTAATTTCTCCAGCACCACCTTCGGTGACAATTAAGTGAACATGTGGATTCCATTTTAAGTCTCTTCCAAAAGTATGAATTACTGAGATTATTCCTGGTGTAAAACATTCTTTTTTATTTAAATCTCTAAACCAGCTCATAATTGCTTTTGCTGAACATTTAGGTAATAATGATAATAGTTTTCTATCCCTAGCAAAATATATTCTAAGTTCCTGTGGAATTGTAAATACCATATGTCTATGCTTTGAGTTAATAAGTCTTGCCACCATTTCATCAGACCATTCTTCAGATTTTTTCTTACCACATGAGGTACAAAATCTACTTTTACAGCTAAATCCAACTCTTTTTATATGACCACAATTTTCACACTTAAACTCAATAAATCCATTATCTAAGGATTTACAATTAATCATCTTATCAACTTCTCTACTTATGTTAGCTCTAATTTTCCCTTTATATATCTCACTGAATTTTTCCCAATTATCCACAAATATTTGTTTTATAACACCTTGCATAATCATCACCAATCACTAAATTTGCTAATAATTATATCAAAAATCCTATTCCAAAATATTACTTGTAATATTTTCCTCAAACTTCTAACATTAGATTTTTCAAGCCCTGCCGGGCAATATTTTTATACAAAAAATTTTTAAATTCCTAATATATGAAAAATTTAATGACAATAAATTAGGAACCCCAAAAACTATATTAGATCACTTAAAAGATCTGCGTAAAATGTTATTAATAATTTCTATTTCTATAGGTGCTGCTTTTAATATAATTCTTATCTTTTTTGTAACCTACATAATGGATTTTATAGTTAGGCCTTTAAAAACTATGCATATTGAAATTATCTATACTGGATTGTCTGAATCCTTTACTTCACAAGTTAAGGTTTCTTTAATTGCCGGTGTAATTGTAGTATCACCAATTATTTTTTGGCAAGTTTGGACTTTTTTAAAACCAGCTCTTTACCCGAAAGAACGATTAATATTTGGCAGTCTGTTTATTTCAGGTATTTTCCTATTTATTTTGGGAGTAGTATTTGCCTATTTAGTTGTACTAAATTTATCCATTAATTTTTTTGTTTATACCAGTGGTACTTCGGCAACTCCCATGATTTCCATAAGCAAATATGTAGATTTCCTATTTAGTTTTCTACTACCCTTTGGAATAACTTTTGAACTTCCAATAGTACTTATTATTTTAACACGATTAGGCATAATTACTGTCAGCAAGCTTTCAAAATATAGAAAATATGTTATATTTGCTATATTTGTTATTGCAGCCATATTAACTCCACCTGATGTGGTTTCCCAAATTTCAATGGCTATACCCATTATAATTCTCTATGAAATCAGTATTTTAGCATGTAAATTAGTTAAAAAACGAATCTGATGCAATAATAATATAATTTATCCTTCTAAAATTAGAGCTGTATTACAATGTATATATTTATTGTAATACAGCATCATTTAACAATATAAAAGAGATTTCTTTCCTACTGATTTCTAAAATCATTTTGAGACAATCTCATCCATAACTAAATTGGTTTCAAGTATTTCTTTTTACTATAACATGACATGCAAAGCTCTTCTTCTGCCTCCGGCTTTACAGGTGCACCACATTCTTTACAAACTGCCGACTTAATTTTTGTTTTTACTGGGAGAAAAGCATTGTAAATATATACTAATTTCATCCCTTCAATTGCTTTATTTATACAGACATTTTCACATACTCTGCAGCTGTCACATTTCCATACAGTATGATTTATAATCCTTGTGCCCTTTTCTCCTTCAGAAATATGAATTGCTTTTTGAGGACAAACTTTTTCACAAATTCCACACCCCCAGCATCTACTGCCAAATACAGGTGTATACCATCCAAATTTTTTTTGATCAATATTCAGATATTTAATATTTTTTAATCTGTTTAGTAATACTTTCCTATAAAGTATTCCATCTAATTTAATACTTGCATCTTCTGGCAGCAGAGTAGTAATTGTCGCCTTTGTTTTTTTCAATATAAATGCAAACATATCCCTTCTAGAAAAATGTTTTTGAGGCATTGCTGACCCAATATCGTTGATAATAATGCGCTTATTGTATAATTCCTCTCCCAAAAATTCTCTTACACGTTTTAGCTTTATTTCTATTAATTTTTCATCAGAAGACTTTTCTGAACAACTATCACAACTTCTTCTGACAATTATTACTGGTCTTTCTAAAGCTAAACAAGCCAATATCTCCCAGGGATAGGAAGCTATACAATGTAATTTTATATCCACAGATATTTCTTCCTTGTGACATGCTAAAATAATCTCCTCTCCCTTTACTTCATATATAATATTTAGAATTTTATTCATGGTACTAGAAGAAGATCGTATCGTTCTTGATGGACATACAGAAACACATATATTACAATTAATACATTTATACCAATCAATCTTTTTTAAATTTGTAGATTTTATTATTCCCTGACTGCAGAATGTCTGACATGCTGTACATACCTTTTTCCTCTGATTTTTATTGATACAACCATCATATTCAATAGTTGGATGATTTTCATCTATTAATTTATTGAATAAATAATTAGTTAACAGATCATTTAACATTATAGTACCGTTGTCAAAACCTTATAAAACTCTATAAGTTTGGTTAATTTTCCGTTCAATATACTAAAATTTTGTTGAAGCTACTTTAATTCGTATAGCACTCAGTACTTAAATTTTCATACTGTTCATACTATATAGCAGTTTCATCAACAGTATGAAATACTTATAGGTATTATTTTACGTTTTACAACAATTCACCTCTTTAAATTTATATTATCTAATACCTCAATAATAATATCGTAATCAATAACTAAAAATTCCTTCAAAATATTAGCCATCTCTGGATAATATAATTTAGAATCTGACTTTTGCATTGCATTTGCAAAATCAGGAATCCATTTTTGAAGATGATATTCCAAGAAATTTTTTTGATCCTTTAACAGTTGAACTACTATTTCCATATTTTCATTTTCAAATTCCTTTTGCATTTTTTTGCTTAAGCAGAAAATGAATTCTAATTCCAGTGCAATATGGTCATCTGCTACATGAAGATATCTGGTGGGAATAATGCCATGCTTCATATAAATTTTACGGACTTGTAAAGTGCTTTCCCTGAATAAAATACGTTCCTTTGTTATATATACAGATTCCCAGGGAGGGGCTGGCATTTTTTCCGGTCCTATAAGTAATCTTGTATACTCCATTTTAAGTTTATCAATAAAATCATCCTTTATTTTATAGGCAATAGATTTCAAAAATTCTGCTGCATCCACCATGGAATGATTATCTTCCATATCCAATAACTCCAAAGCATCTGTGGTAGTGTGAGCGGTTACTAATTTTAATTGTTCACGGCTTGGTTCAGCACCAAATATATTGTGAAATATTCCATACAAATAAGTTCTGCTTGCAATAAGTATTTCAATACTTTCTCTTTGATCTATCATGTTAAATTTCTCCAATCTTAGTGGTTATAAATACTGCATAGAACAAATATTTACTTATAATCGCTGACACTATTATAAAAAGAACAGCTAAAAGCTTTGCTTCATTTCCCACCCTTATCAAATTTATTCCATTATATTTTTTCCCTGAAATACCCTTCCAGAAGAAAAATATAACTGCAAAAACTGCAAATAAATATTTTAATATAACCAATATACTGCTCCCACTAGCAGATACTGTTCCTAATGTAGATAAATTGTACCTATAAAAAACTTCACTTACAATTTGTATTATAAATGCCAAAAATATTGCTGTACCAATAAATTTTTTAGACTTTTCTGTCTGATATCTATAATCAGAAGAATAATATAATATTCCTCCAATCAAAATTACACTAGTATAAAAATTTATAAAGGTCCCTATGCCATTCCAAGAAGGAATACCTGTAAATGTATAAACATTTCCAATGATAGCTATATCTATAATGCCTATAACTGATGATAACCAGATAAATATATTTTGTGTAAGCCTTGAGGAAGGTTTTACAAATGTTATTATAACATTTGCCACAATTAATGCTATTAATATTCCAAAGAATAAAATTTCTTTAGATAATCCTGTAAGACCTATAGCCACTGCTAATAATGTAAGTATAATCTGTGTTATTCTTTGGGAAGGTTTCACAAATGTAACAATAGTATTTATTACATTTAAAGCTACCAATATTCCAGAAAATAAAATTGCCCTAGACAACCAAGAGCTTTTAATGTTTTTTAAAGTGTTCACCATTTTAAATGGCTGACCTAGATTCAACCAATATGCAAATACAGCAATAATTATGAATGCTGCTGCTATAATAATAGGTAGTTTTTTAATACTATCTCTATTTTTTAATTTAATAATAGCTAAAAATAATATAATGCCTACTGATGATTCAATTCCTATAGAAAATATTAGCAATCCTAATTCCGACATACGTTATACCTCTCTTTCAACATAAACCTTTGAATATGCTGCTTTTCTTGGCTTAATCAATACCGATGGATTTGTAACAGACGCTGATGGTAAAATTGGTAGTTCACTAACTGCATCTTTGCCATACTTTTTCTTTAAATCATCTAGTTCGCCAAATTCAATACAGCGCATAAGACAAGCATCTACGCAGGCTGGATTTTGCCCTTTAGCTACCAAGTCCTTGCATGCATCACATTTGTTTATAATTCCTTCATCCTCTACATACTGTGGTACTCCATAAGGACAATTCCAGATACAATATTTGCATCCAATACACATATCCGGCTCATAATCTACAATCCCGTTTTGTTCCACCTTATGCAATGCTCCAGTTGGACAACCTTCTGCACACTTAGGATTTTTACAATGATTACAAGTAGTAGAAAGATGATAAATACTTGGATTGGGAAAAGTACCTGTTTCGTATGTTTTTACATTACGAAACAAACTTCCCACTTCCAAGCGATTTTTATCCTTACATGCAATTTGACAGGTACGGCATCCTATACATTTTGTCATATCAAAATAAAATCCATATTGACTCATTTTATTTCACACCTTTCTTTAAGTCATCTTTAAAAAATAACTAAGTCAGTATGCTAGCCTATTTTGAATCCCACTGTGTCAACAGAACCTTCTGATAGCTTAGGCTATCATCAGAACCTGTTTCCTTGTTGAATTCAAAATATTCGTCGCATCTTTGACTTCTTATTTATTTTCACATGCCTAAAATATAATTCGCTGCGGAACATCCACATCATCTGGCAATGGAGATCCTGTCCACTTCTCTAAGTTTACATTTTGCGTATTCCATCCTGAAACTCCTCCACCTGTGGAGATATTACCACATAAATAATTATCTGCCCCTGCTTTGTCAATTTCATTAGATTCATCTATATCTGCCCAGGCGCCATGTGGAAGACCGATAACCCCTGGAGCAATACGTTCTGTTACATAAGCAGGACGAAGTGTTTTACCATAGGCACTTGTAATTAAAACAGTATCTCCATTTTTAATTCTCTTTTTATCAGCATCTTTCTTTGAAATATAGGCAGGCTGCTTCAAAGCCTCTCTAAGCCATGGAACATTATCATAAATAGAATGAGATCGTCTGATATAATGAGGATTTATTAACTGATAAGGATATTTCCCTTTAATCTTATCATGAAAATCTGAATATGTACTTTCATACCCATCCCTTGGCGACACATATTTTGGCAGAGGTGAAACTTCATTATAACCCTGACTGTATAAAACATCAGCCTTTGTCTGAGAGTAAATTTCAATGAGACCTGTTTTAGAATTTAAAGGATTTTTTACAGGATCTTTTATAAATTTTTCATAGGCAATATTCCCATAATTATCTCCCGCATGTCTTTCCACCTGATAAATACCATCTTCTAAAAATTTCTTTAAAGGAACTCTTCCTGATTGCGGCTTACCCTCACACCCCCACTCTTCTATATCTTTAGCTGTAATCTCTAATAAAGATTCATAAGCTGTACCTTCCTTATTTATTACGGTAGAATTTGCTAACTTATTAAAGAATCTTTGTTTTTGACTTATAGGATACATATCTTTTTCTGACACACCTAGCAATTTACCAAGCTGAAGGTTTACCCATTCGTCATCCTTCGCTTCATAAATAGGTTTTATTACATTGCTGTATACCAGCATAATATCACGGTTGCAGCCAGAAGAGGGAAAATTTCCTTCACGTTCCCACCAAGTAGTAATAGGAAGAACAATATCTGCATATTTTGAATTTGTAGTTAGAAATGAAGACTGACTTAATACAAATTCTACTTTTCTATGTACTTCTATACCCTGCTTCATGCCTTCACGTGTCTGAAGAAGTGCACTTCCACTATGCCATATCATCTGGATATTAATTGATTTTCTCTCAATTTTCTTTTTCAAATCTACTTTTGACACTACTTTTTTCCAATCAGCTGGTTTACCATTAATAGAAGGAAAGACTGAGGATGGATTATAACTTCCTTCCAAAATAGCTTTCCAGCCTTCTGTATCATTTAAATAAAGAGGTTTATAAGTCTTCGCCTTTGATACCATACCATCACTGCCGGCAACCACTAATGCTTTTCCAAAATTAGCAGCATTATTCCAGCAGGATGTCCCAGTAGCATGTCCAGTTTTACCAATATGTCCGCCCATAGCACCCAATGTTATAAATAATTGAGGCATGGAATCACTATCATGAGTACGTGCAGGTGCCCAGGTAGTTAATAATGCTACTTTTACATTTTTGCCTATTCTTCGTGCCAGCTTACGAATTGTATCAGCTGGTACGCTGCAAATTTTTTCCGCCCACTCAGGAGTTTTAGGAACATTATCATATCTGCCAAGCAAATAATCTTTAAAGTTTTCATTTAGCTCTGCATCTGGCGGCATATGTTCAGCATCAAAACCATAGGTATAGTGATTTAGAAACTCCCAATCAATTAATGGGTTTGTTACAGGATCATCTTCCTCCAGCATTGTGTATGCCATTGCTAACTGCATTGTCATATCTGTTCCAGGCCTAATTGGAATCCATTCAGCCTCTAAAGTAGCTGCTGTATCTGTATATACTGGATCAATAATTACAAATTTACATCCCTTTTTCTTCATTTCCAGATACCAATGCGTTGCATTTCCCATGGCTGACCAGGCAGGATTTAAACCAAATCCAACAACAAGTTCCGAATTTTGCAAATCGAATCTATCATTTACTGCATCTCGCACTAAAATTCCATCTCCTATTCCCAAAATATGTGGAATTGCATACCATGCTCCATAGGAGCTTGTACCCCAATGTGAAACATAAGAACCTAATTTATTTAGTAAAGGTCCAGGTTCACCACTTGTAGAAAAAATAGCTTCCACTCCATGCTTATTTTTGATCTGTGTAATTTCATCTGCTATGTATTTTAATGCTTCACTCCATGAAATTCTCTCCCATTCATCTTTTCCACGGAGAGATTTATCTCCTCCACCAGGTTCCCAATGTTTACGTTTCATAGGATACTTCAATCTATCAGCACCCTGTGCCTCAAATTGCTCTGCTCTTCCTCTTAAACAAGCTCTTTGTTGAGGATTATCATCAGTATCCTCTCTTAAATCATCTGTTTTTTGGCGTACCACCACCCCATCAACTACTAATGCTTTAACTAAACATTTTCCTCCGCAATTATGCCAGCAGGCTGCTGCAACCCATTTTCCACTATCCGTGTTAATATGAGCTACATCTTTTTCATCCAGTGTAGTTTCCTTTAATGTGTTATCATAAGCTACTAGCGGCAAGCCTGCTACAGCTGCTACTACAGCTGCGCTCCCCTTGAGAAATTTTCTTCGGTCTATCTTAGTATTTGTTAATTTATTTATAAAATTACTCATAGCACTGATATACCCCCCGATCTTTAAAGTTTAAAAATAATTTATCATTATTGTTATAGTTAATTTATACATAGTTGATTCTTTATTTTTAAATTTACACAAATAAAAAGACCAATCTTTCTGAAATTTCTTTAAGAAAGATTAGTCTCTAGTTATCTAGTCAACCATACTATTATAATTAATTGTTTGTTACTTTCATGCTTGGAATTTAATAATATATATTATTTATATTTGTTTACTATATATATTATCTTTAATTTTTCTTTTTATGTCAATATATTATTGAAAAAATTAACATTTAGCCAACTAATTTTATATTCTAACTTCACCCACAGCTCCTGCTGTCATATCCAAAACAGCTGGTCTTGGAAGTTCTATACCTATAGTTTCTTTTATAACATCTTCAATAGTTTCCACAAGAATGAATTGCAGTTCACTTCTAACTTCTTTAGGAACATCCATTATATCTTTTTCATTACCTTTTGGTAAAATAACACGTTTTATTCCTGCACGATGAGCTGCTAATACTTTTTCTTTAATTCCTCCTACAGGAAGTACTGCACCTCTCAATGAGATTTCTCCTGTCATTGCCAGTTTTGGGTCCACTTTATGTCCTGTTACCAGTGAAGCAATGGTAGTAAATAATGCTACTCCTGCAGAAGGTCCATCTTTCGGAATAGCTCCTGCTGGCACATGAAGATGCAAGTCATTTTTATTAAATTCAACATTTTTTGAACTAAAGGCCAATCTTGAACGAATAAGACTTTGAGAAATCTTCGCAGATTCTCTCATTACATCTCCTAGTTGTCCTGTAAGGATCAATTGCCCATTTCCAGGCATAAGCACACCTTCAATAAATAAAATTTCTCCTCCTACTGGAGTCCAAGCGAGTCCTGTTACAACTCCTGGTGGATTATTTTCACCAACCTTATCATGATCGGCAATTTCATGTCCTAGAATATCAAAGAGCATGTCCTCTTTAACCACATAAGGTAAATCTACTTTGCCAAGGACAATCTTTTCGGATACCGCCCTTGCCACTGCGGCCAATTGACGTTTAAGACCTCTTACACCTGCTTCCCTAGTATATTTATCAATAATAGCCTTTAAAGCTTCATCTTCAATTTGAAGCTCATCATTATTTAATCCGTGTGCCTGTAGTACTTCACTCCACAAATGCTCTTTTGTAATGTGGAATTTTTCCTGACCTGTGTAACTATTTATATCTATAATCTCCATACGATCTAGCAAAGGTCCAGGTATATCTTTCAATGAATTTGCTGTTGCAATAAAGAATACATCTGATAGATCATAAGGTACTTCCAAATAGTGATCTGAAAAGGTATTGTTTTGTTCAGGATCTAGGACTTCAAGCAGTGCACTAGCGGGATCACCGCTTACAGATGACATCATTTTATCAATTTCATCTAAAATAAACACTGGATTTTTTTCTCCTGCACGTTTCATTCCCTGAACAATTCTTCCTGGCAATGCACCAATATAAGTTCTTCTATGTCCTCTTATCTCTGCTTCATCTCTTACTCCTCCAAGGCTTACTCTAACATATTTACGATTAAGAGCTTCCGCAATACTCTTCCCCAAACTTGTCTTACCAACTCCAGGAGGTCCCACTAATAATAGAATTGATCCTTGTTTGTTCTGTTTCAATTTCATAACCACTAAATGCTGTATTATACGGTCTTTAACTTTATCAAGTCCATAATGTCTCTCATTTAATATTTTTCTTGCAACTTCTATATCTATATCTTTAATCTCACTTTTCTTCCAAGGAAGACTTATCAGTAAGTCAAGATAATTTTCAATAATATTAACTTCTGAGCTATTAGGTGCTTGTCTATTTAGTTTACTTACTTCATCTAATGCTATTTTTCTAACATCTTCAGGCATCTTTGCTTCCTCTATTAAAGCCTTATAATCCTTTTTAGTTTTTGTTCCATTGCCTTCTGATGATTCATTTAGCTCTTCCTGAATGGCCTTAAGCTGTTGTCTTAACATATTTTCTCTATAATTTTTATTTATTTTATCGTTAAATTTTGCAGCTATCTCCATTTGAAATTTTATGGATTCCTTTTGATCTATTAGTATGTCTAAAGCTCTCAAGCTCTTCTCTTTTAAAGAACGAATCTCAAGGAATTCCTGTCTTTCTTCATAGGATAATTTCATAAATGGAAATAAATAAGCTATTATATCTGTAACATTATCCATCTTATTTATATATTCTACATAAAATTCTGCTCCTCTAAAATTTTCACTAATTTCAGAAATCAAAGATTTAATGTAGTTGATTATTTCTATTTGATTTTTTTCATTTAAGTCTATAATGTCAGGGATGAGCTTAAAGGTTACTCTATAATTTTCACCTTCTGGAATAAATTCTTCTACTTGAATTCTTTCAACTACATCTATAGTAAATTCATATCCATCTTTTGATATTTTCCTATCTTCAACTTTAATTAATGTACCAATAGTATAAAAATTATCTTTCTTTATGATATTTTTACTATCCATTTCTTTAAGTGCTAATGAAATACCATAAAAACCATCTTGTGCAACTGTATTATAAAATTGATTACCGATCTCTTTACTTGTTCTTATTGTTATGTTCTTTCCCTGCAATAAAACAGTATTTGGTATAACAACTACAGGTAGTTCTCTATTTATGTTCCATTCTTTCATTCCAATCATCTCCAATCCTTTTAGCTTAAACCTTGGTCAGGCAATCTAATTTATCATTTTTAGATCTAAGACATCTTTATCCTTCTGTTTATTGAGGCACATTCAAATAAATAACTAGTCAGTATGCTAGCTTATTTTTAATCCTACTTCGTCAACAGAGCCCTCAGATAGCTCACTATCCTGGTCACCTGTTTCCTTATATGATTCAAAATATCCGTCGCATCTTTGACTTACTATTTATTTTCATATGCCTAAGATGCCTTAGTGTTCCTTTAAAATATGAGTTTAATTATACTCCCACAACTGCCTTAACTTCAGGAATTTTATTTTTTAGTTCTGTTTCAATTAAATTTTTTACTGTCATTTGGGAAAATGGACACCCGCTGCAGGACCCTTGTAATTCAACTTTTACAACGCCATCTTCTGTAACGTCTATAAATTTTACATCTCCCCCATCTCTTTGTAATGCTGGACGAATCTCATCTAATACTTCAATAACTTCATCTCTCATTTTTATTCTCCTCACCTTTTAATGCTAAATTTATATATATTACAATGAATCATGCCAATTATAAAAGTCTATTCTGCTTACTACCACTTATTAAATGTACAGATTCAATTGCAAATTATATATTATATTATTATAGTTAGTTTAAATTAACCTAACTATATTGTTAAAAAAATTTATTTTATTCCTTATTTAACTTTTGATAAAAGGTCTATTAATGTATTAATTTCATCTTCATTGAGACTTCCCATAATTCTATCCACTACTCTTTTAGTAGTCAATTCATCGAATCGTGCAATACACTTTCCTCTTTCTGTAAGATAAATATAATAAACTCTACCATCTTTATGACATTTTTCCTTATATATACAATCTAATTTAATGAACTTCTTTATCATTTCTGTAACTGACGGTTTAGATAAGTCTAAAATTTCAGCCAGCTTACTGGTAGTAATACATTCCTGCTGATCAAATTTTTTTATATATTCAATTTGACGAAGAGTTAATTCTGACATCTTCAGTTCATCAATAAGTTTACAGGAACACTGCCCCTTTACTTCCATCAATTGTTTATAGGTATCATAAAGTTTTTTGTTGATGTCCACAAGATCACCTCATTAGTTTGTTAGGTTTTCCCTAACTACATAATAAAACACATCCTGTGTTTTGTCAATAAAAAATAAAAATTTATTTGAATTAACTGAAATTTTATAATAATACTACGATTTCAAGTTCAATAGCTGATACTACATCATTAATTCTTTTTACAAATCTCATTATAAACATTATGATTTAATTAAATGAATATATTAAAAGCTGCTTGAAAATACTTTATATATTATAAGCAGCTTTTAACTATACGTATATTTATTTTGAAATACCTTATCTTATAAAATTCATAAATATTTTATCTTCTTTTTTACTTTCCTCTACATGATCTTTTCCAAAATCAACAACTTTCATTAACCAAGCCATATTTTTACCTAGAACTCTCATGATCTGATTTCCTTCTTCATCTTGGGCTACTTCCCCTGGTGCTGTCCCATAACCTACATTCCAATAATTTGATGTAGGCATTACCATTTCTGAATAATTAATATAATTATTTAATTGACTAAATGTTGAAACACCACCGGATCTTCTTACTGCAACTACGCTGGCACCAACTTTATGTCTAAGCATTCCATTGTTTACAGAAGTCACAAGAAATGCACGATCTAAAAATGATTTCATCGTTCCTGCTATAGCTGAATAATGTACAGGAGAACCCAAAATTATACCGTCAGCCTCTTTCATTTTTTGAATCCACTCATTGACCTGATCATTTTGTATAACACATTTTTCATTCATATTTCTACTGCAGCCACCACAGGCTAAACAGCCGCGTATTACCTTATTTCCCACATGAATAATCTCTACTTCTATATTTTCTTTTTCTAATTCTGCCGCTACAACCTTTATTGCCTCATAAGTATTTCCATTCTTATTAGGACTGCCATTAAAAGCAACTACTTTCATAATATATACCCTCCATAATATATTTATAATTTTTTAAATCTGTTTTAGAACTCAATCATAAATTTATTATATAGTTATGTAATTTCATTAACAAGTACGTACTTTTTAGTTAGTTAAGTTACTTAAAAGTAAGATTTACTATAATATCTGAATTTAACATCATTAAATTTGCCATGTTCTTGTTATTGTTATATAATTTAGTTTAATATATTATTATTTTATAATAATTAAGGCAGGTAGATCAATGATATACTGTAATGGTAAAAAATATGTATGTTTATTGGATTTTGCAATGGATTTTATAAGAGGTAAATGGAAAGCAGTTTTATTATGTCATCTATATGATGAACCTAAAAGATTTTTAGAACTTCAGAGAATAACTAAAGGAATAAGCCAAAAAGTTTTAAATGAAAAACTTAAAGAACTGGAAAATGATGAATTGTTAACCAAAAAAATTTTCCCTGAGGTACCACCTAAAGTTGAATACAATCTTACTGATAAGGGTAAAGAACTCACTAAAATTATTAAAGAAATTGAAGATTGGTCTGTTAAACATTATCCTCATTTAGATAATAAGTGTAACTAATGTAACAAAAAGGACAACCGGATGTATCTATATCTTTTACCATTCTATCTATATTTTTAATTAGGAATATAAATTAAAGCTTATATACTTACTCCGCCTTAAATTCTGTATAGATAATTCGTATTGTCCTTATCTTTTCTTTATTCTTCAATTAAAATTATATCATTATCTTTTTTAGCTATATATAAATCTGTTGGATGTTGAACACAAAAGATAAAAGCTACATCATTTACTAAATATCTAACAATACCATAAAGCCCATTCCATGAGTTATTATCATTTATTTTTACTAATGAACCTACCCCCATCTTTCTTCTCCTCCTTAGATTTATCTACTATATTATATGAATAAAAAAAGCATCTAGCTATTAACTAAATGCTCTAAACCAAATATTTTATTTTTATATCTTCATCTGCAGTTCTAAAATTCAGATGGGGTAAAAGAATCCCCACCTGAATTAAGAACCTGCTTCAATGTACATTTCCCTTTTCCAATAACTTCACTATTAATTTCCCCTTAGCAGTTATCTCTAAATCTTTACCCTTTTCTATAGGAAAGAAAGTATCAGTTACTGTAAATTGTTTATTAATAAATAATTCTAAAGAGGATGTATCTCTAAATATCTCTAAAATCAGTAAATTATTATTTGGAATAACAGAAAGACTGCGTTCAAATAGCTGAGGCTTTTCAACACCAGTAATCTTATGACCGCTTTTTTCACGATTAACTGTAAAGACTTCTTCTTTAACATCGTAACTAATTAAAATAAATTCATTTTCACTTTTAGCAAACCTTATTTGAAAATCATCGGTTTTTTCTACATCTAATTTCAATTTAAAATAGCTGTTTTCATCACAGATATTCTCAAATTTTAATGTATCATCTTGAATATTTTTCTCCTGAAATGCAGTATCAATTTTAATCAATTCATAGATATCATAAATTGGAGATTGTACTAACCTATTATTTTTCACATGTAATTCTCTAGGTAAAGTCATACTCCCTGCCCATCCATGTTTTAAATCATTCGTAGGCATATTTCTTTTCCACATTTGCATCCAAGCCACCATAATTCTACGATTTTTTTCATCAATGCATGTTTGAGGAGCATAAAAATCCAAACCATAATCAATTTCATGATAATTTTCAACCTTAAACTTACCAGTCTGCCAATCCACATTACCAATAAAAACTGCTGTTGAATTAATATTATAAAATTCATATTTATTTTTTTGTATTTCAATTGGTGACATAATTAATACATCTTTATCATCTATATTAAATAAATCTGGGCACTCCCACATAATGCCTTGCTCTTTATTACCTTCCAATAAAACTGATTTAAAGGACCAGTTAAATAAATCTTTAGAGCTGAATAATAGAATTCTGCCTCGTTCATCTTTCGTTTTAGAGGCAACTACACTATAATATAAGTCTCCTTTTTTGAATACCTTTGGATCTCTAAAGTCTTCAATTGAAGCACTTCCTTTAATTTCATTTTCAGAAATAACAGGATTACCTTTATATTTTTGAAAATAGATTCCATCTTCTGAATAAGCAATACATTGAACTTCACGCTTTGTACCAGCTCTTTCGTAATGTCCAGTGTACATTAAATATAGTTTACCATCTTTTTCAATAGCACTTCCTGAAAAACATCCATCCAGTTCGTACTCTTCTGTAGGAGCTAAAGCTACAGGCATGTGTTCCCAATGAACTAGATCTTTGGATTTTACATGTCCCCAATGCATAGGACCCCATACAGTATCATAGGGATAATGCTGATAGAACAGATGATATTCACCTTTATAGTATACGAATCCATTAGGATCATTAATCCATCCAACTGGAGCCATTACATGATAATTGTTTCGATATTCCTGATTTACATTTGCTTTTCCATCAGAAATATATTCATTTGCTTTTTTTATTAGTTCAATAGTTTCGTTATAATATTCTTCTTGATTACTTATAGTCATTGTTTTACTCTCCCATCCCATTCTTTATTTAATTCCTGTACCAGATCCCCCTAGTCCTTGTAATATATATTTTTGTGCCACAATATATATTATGATCAATGGAATAGTAGAAATAGTAAGTACAGCCATAACTTGGTTTGTATAGACTGGCTGCGTAGTATTAATAGTTGTAATCGCTACTTGAAGTGAAAATTTTGATTTATCTATTAATACCATTAATGGCCAGATATAATCATTCCAGCTAGCAATAAAAGCTAAAGTTCCTACAGTTGCCACTGCTGGTTTGGACATTGGCAGCATAATCTTCCAAAATATAGAGAAGTTACTAGCCCCATCTAATCTTGCAGATTCTAAGACTTCTTCTGGAACAGCAATAAAGAAGTTCCTAAATAAATATATATTAAAGGCATTAGCTATGGCCGGTAATACTACCGCCAAACGAGTATTAACAATTCCTAATGCATGAACAATAGTAAATTGTGGAATCAAAATAGTTTCTACAGGTATAATTAATAAAGCCAGTAATAATCCGAAAATCATCTTCTTACCTTTAAACTTTAATTTAGCAAAAGCATATCCTGCCATACCATTAACTATTATTGAACCTGCTGCTACAGTTAAAGCATATAATATACTGTTCATCGTATATAGAGGAATATTAAAACGTGATAGAACATCTATATAAGGTTTGAACCATTCTGCTGGATTACCTGAAGGTAAAAATGCTTTAATAGTAGATATATCTTTATACACATTCCCTTCTAATTTCATAGAGGAAGCAAGCATCCATAAAAGTGGAAAGATGAATAAAGCTGCTAACAAAATTAACATTGCGTACTCCAATACAGTACTTATACCAAATTTTTTCTTCATTCTTAATCATCCTCCTTAACAAACTTTCTTTGTAATATTGTTATGACTCCAATAATTGTACCAAATAATAAAGCAATACTGCTGGAATAACCAACCATTCTATCGGTAAATCCTGTTTGATAAATATAGTATACAACTGTCATAGTTGAATTCATCGGTCCCCCTTGAGTCATTACCATTGGCTGAACAATTAATTTGAAAGCAGAAATAAGTGTAGTTAAGAGAATAAACAGCGAAGTAGGTTTTAACAACGGCATTGTAATATAGCGAAATTGAGCCCATTTTGAAAATCCATCAATTTCAGCTGCTTCATATACATCTGGTGATATATTCTGTAAACCTGCTAAAAATAATAACATTTGATATCCAGCCCCTTGCCAGGCAGATACAAAAATAATAGTGTACATAGCTTGATTGGGACTAGTTAAAAAAGGTTGTGCACTTATTCCAATTTTCTGCAAAAATGCATTAACAACTCCATCTGTAGGATTCAATAAATATAACCATAATACAGAAATTACTACTAATGACATTACTACTGGAGCAAAAAATGCTACTTTAAAAAACATATTCCCTTTTCTAGACTTATTTACAATTAATGCCATACCAAGAGCAGCTCCTAATTGCAGAGGAATAATCCAAACTACAAATTTCAAAGTATTAAACAAACTCTTAACAAAAATAGGATCTTTAAATAATTGTATAAAATTTTTAATTCCAATAAATTTTCTTAGATTAGGTGTTAATAAATAATAGTCTGTAAAGGCATAATATATAGCCATTCCCGCTGGAATTATTAAAAATAATGACAGTAGAATTAGTGCAGGAGCTAAAAAAGCATATCCCAACAAATTATCTTTTAATCCAGTTTTTTCACTAGTCTTACCTGTTTTAAAAAAAGCACGTGCTATTCCCTTATCTTTTAGGGTAGTTTTTCCTTCCATTTTAATCCCCCCAAAACTTTATTTTCAAATTTTTATTTATATCTATAATTCAAATACATATCTGTTTTTTGTATTTGAATTATAGAATTGACAAATTATCTTTTTATCCTATAACTACCAGACCTAATACTCCCATCTTCTATCAAAGTTGGATATAACGGATACTACGTCCCTGGATAACTATTTCTAAGTTTCAGATGGCGAAAAAAACTCCACCTGAAACAAAGAACTCTGTTTATCTTTGTTTGTCAATTGCTGCTTGTATTTCTTTAGCTCGTGTATCCAAAACTTTTTTTACATCTGGATTATTCTTATAGTAAGTTACATCTGTTACAGCATCTTGAAAAGCACGACTAACTTGTGGATAGGCAACTATTACAGGACGAGCATGTGCTGATTTTGCATTTTGATCCATTAAGAATTTCATATTTTCTGAGACTTTGTCTTGAATATTTTTAATTGTTGAATAACGCATTGGTAAAACTGAATTCCCTAAACTCATTATTTCATTAGATTCAGTATTAGTGCTGAACTTAGCAAATTCTGCAGCTGCTTCTTTCTTTTCAGTAGTATTACTAACAGCTACCTGCCAACTACCGGATGGAGATACTAGTTTATGCGTATCAGGAGAAACAGGATATGGAAGAATACCATAATCAATATCTTTAAAATTTTTATTCATATCTTCAATAGTCCATGATCCACTGAATTTCATTGGATATTTTCCCTGTTCAAAGGCTTGTTTAGCAGGCGATTGAGTTGTATAACCTTTTTTAACCATATCTTGAATAAATGTAAAAGCTTTTACTCCATTAGCATCATTTAATACCCCATCGGCCTTAGTTCCATCTTTAGATACTACATCTCCTCCCTGAGACCATAAAAATGGTGTAAACGCATACATAAGCATTTCACTTTTATCATTTAAACTCATGTCAATTGCTGGTACATTATATTTTTTTACCAATGTATCACAAATACTCATGAATTCATTCCAATCCCAAGGCTTATCAATAGTAGGCAAAGATGCAGTATCAATTCCGGCATCTTTAAACATCTTTTTATTATAATAAATACCTACATTGGATTCTGAAAAACCTATAGCATACATTTTTCCATCATAGGTTCCCTGATCAATAATGCTTGGTAAAATATCTTTCATATCCTCTTTATCCGTAAGATACTCATCTAAAGGAGCAATAATCCCTGACTTTGCATAAGCTGCAGTATTTGGTCCATCTAAAGTCAGTACATCTGGTAAACTATTAGTAGTTAATGCTGCATTTACCTTATCTTCATATCCTCCGCCACTTCCACTGCGAGGTATATATTCAATTTTCACTTTATATTTTCCATTATATTTTTTGTTAAAATTATCAGCAATTTTTGCCCAGGCTTCTCCCTCTGGAGTTTCATCAGATGTATTTACCCAAGCAGTAATATCCCCCTTACCTCCAGAGCTTTCTCCACTAGTTTTATTGCCGCAACCAGCTAGTGAACCTACTACCAATAAACTCGCTAGTATTAAACTACAAATACTTCTCTTTTTCATTATATTAATCCCCCTTCTATTTTTGAAACGTTTCTATTTTATTTCGAATTAACTTGAAACGTTTCCATTTAAGTATAGATAAAATATACCATAGTAACCGATTACAGTCAATAGTTAAATTTTATTTTTTGTAGTATTTCCTTCAACATAACGAATAGGTAATATAATCCTTTGAGGGGTTTCTTCCTTATTTATCAGATGAATTAATGATTTAACTGCAGCTTCTGCCATTTGCTGAACAGGCTGCTCTATAGTGGATAAAATAACTTTTTTCCCTAGAGATAATTTTATACCATCACAACCGATTATTTGAATATCTTCTGGAACATTTACGCCTACTTCTTTTAATACATCTATAACATCTAAGGCCATAAAATCATTAATACAAAAAATCCCATCCACTTTAGGATTCTTCTCTAAAAATTTTTTTACAGAACCTCGTAAATCTTCAAATGGTTCTTTCATATATAATATTTCATGCTTGACTTGATTTCTATCTGCACAATCTTCAAATCCTTTAAGGCGTTTAACTGTTTCATTTGGATAAAGTGAATACCCTCCTATATAAGCAATAAATCTACAACCTTTTTCTATTAATTTTTCTACTGCGATTTCGCCAGCATTATAATTATTTGCTGTTACATAAGCCACATTTTCGGTAAAATGACGATCAATACTTACAAAGGGTAAATTAGATGATATGTATTGATCAATATCATTATAAGTAATTCCAATAATACCATCCACTTTATTTTGAGTTACCATTTGAATATATCCCTGCTCTTTTTGAGGATCTTTGTCTGAATTACATAAATAAACTTTATAATTTCTTGCACTTAAGGCAGATTCAACATAGTAAGCAAATTCACTAAAAAAAGGATGCCATATAGTGGGAAGAATTAAAGCAATAGTATTAGTACGATTCATTTTAAGCCCACGGGCGTATTCATTTGGCTCATAGTTTAATTGTTTAATTGCTGCTTCAATTTTAATTCGAGTACTTTCCTTAACTGATTCATTATTAATATATCTAGAAACAGTACCTACACCTACTTTAGCTAATGCAGCAACATCTTTTATAGTTGCACTCATAATATTCTCTCCTTCCTTTTATATACTTATATTTAATTATAAATGAATTACTTAAAAAATAATAGTTAAAAATGTATTATAAATATTTTCTATATTAGTTTTGCCGCTGTAACACTCCACCGCACTCTGCGAAAGTAATTCGCACCAAATTAAAATTGGGGCTCTCTACTTGCACTCTGTACAGCGATTCATACCAAATACAAAATAAATTTTGTTTTGTCTGCTTTTCTATAAGGTGGAGGAAACAGCAACAGGTTTCTGGACAATTCATCCAAACTTAGAATATTAATATATTCGCTTATTCAAAAGGATATACAAAACCCCATTGATTTCTTACTTCGCTTAGTAAATAAGTAACATCAATTGATAATTGAAGCTGCTTTTTACCTGTTTTATTAGTGATATATTCCTGTATATCTTCTACTTCATAATTAAGAGCTTTTGATGTCTCTCCAAGTTTAATTTCTTCTGTTCTTCCATCTTCTGTATAAGTTATTGTTGCCTTGTCTGCTCTTGGATAATTATTCACTTCAATGTAACCAAGTTCTCCTGCAACAACCCCTCTTTTAGGCTGTTTTGCTCTCATAGTCAAGGCCATAACTGCCATTTGGTCACAATCATTTTTCATAATAATACCAGATTGTTCATCTACTCCAGTTTCAAAATACTTTGCTGTAGTAAGTACTACATTAGGTTTGCTCTTCATAAAATATCTTGCAAAAGAAGTTGCATAAACACCTATATCAAGTAGAGCACCACCAGCTAATTCTTTGCTAAAAAAACGATTTTTAACATCATATTCTTTACAGCTCCCGAAATTAACCTGAACCATCTTCACTTTACCTATGGCCCCAGAGTCAACAATTTCCTTTAATTTTTTATATATAGGCATGTGATAAATTGTCATTGCTTCTGCCACTACTAGATTTTTTTCTTTTGCGATTGCAACTATTTCATCTAATTGTTTCGCATTTACCGTAATTGCTTTTTCGCATAAAACATGTTTTCCATTTTTTACTGCTTTTAATAAAAATTCATAGTGAAGATTATGTGGTGTTGAAATATATATAATATCAACCTTGGGATCCTCAATCATCTTGTCGCAATCCACATAGACCTTTAGAGCATGAAATTCTTCAGCAAATTTTTGAGCCTTTTCAAGAGTTCTATTCCCCACCGCGTAGATTTCACCATTTACCTCTTTTAGTGCTAATGCCATTTCTCTAGCAATACTACCAGCTCCTAAAATAGCCCAATTATATTTTTTCATTAGAGTTTTCACCTTCCTCTTTTTAATCCACTTTATATTCATGTAGCTAAATAATTAAGATAACTATCTGTTTACATTTAACTAAAATTTTATACTGCATAACCTATAATTTATCATCAGCAATGCCCTGTTCATGCCTGCTGATATTTTTATAAGCATCTTTTTTCTTAACAGTTAAAAATAAATATAGTATTTCAATAACCACTGATGCAGATACTCTGGAAAAATAATACTCATCCATAAATAATTTTTCTCTTGTAGCAGTAGTTATGTGATATTTACTGGCTTTTGCAATAGGAGACCATTCATTATTAGTAATTGCAATAGTTATAGCTCCCTTTTCATTAGAGGCTTCAACTAAAGTAAGTAATCTCTTAGAAGCTCCAGAGTTAGATATAACAATAACCACATCCTCTTCTGTCAGATTATAAGTATAAGATAATTGTGTTTCCCAAATAGTATTTGACACTGATTTAATTCCAATTTGATTAAATTTATAAGTTCCATCCAAAGCCACTGGAATAGTATTGCCCACTGCTGCAAATTGAACATTTTTTGCTTTACTTATTATATTTAATATTTCTTTGAACTGTTTTTCATTAATCATAGATATAGTCTGCTTAAGTTCTTCCATTTTATTTGCTAAAATATTCTGCAGAGACTGGGTAACATTATTTTCATTAATATCATTAGATACTGACATAGAATCTTCATTTGATTCAACAAGTTCCTTTGCCAGACTAATTTTTAGATGATGAAATCCTTTCATATCACATTTTTTACAAAATCTCGATATAGTTGCTTCACTAGCCCCACTTGCTTCTGACAACTCTGCAATTGTCATATCTATAACCTTTTCTTTATTATTTATAATATAATTTGCGATTTTCTTTTCTGCGTCAAAAAAATTATCAAATTTAGAGAAAATTACATCTAATACTGTTTTATTGTTGTCCATATTTCTTTCCTTTCATAAAATAATATTAAGTCTATGAATATTATTTATTTATATTGTTTATGTTCCTCTATAACTATTGTTCTGATCTTATATGTGGCATATTGACTATTGCAATTATATATATGTTTTATATATTGCAGATGCTGCTTATGACATAAATACATGTTACTAATAAATATAAAGTTTACTGTTCTACTTCTACATTCACTATATAATTGAAGCATAATTTTGTCAACACAGATTATATAAAACTATTTTTCACAAACTTATATACAATTACATTTCACATACATAACTTGAAAAAAATTATTTTTCATGGTATGTTATTGATATATTCTTATCAAAATATCTATTTTTTGTTATTTTAATAATTATTGTATTTATAAATTTTACAATCATCTAAGTAATAAATTAAACTTATAGGAGGTAAAAAATGAAAGCCGACTTGCATAATCATAGTTTTTTATCTGACGGAATTTTGAGTGTAGAAGATATTGTTTCCTATTCAAAAAAAATAGGATTAGATTGTATATCAATTACAGACCATGATACACTAGCAGGAGTACTTCCAGCCTATACATTTGGTAAAAAAATAGGAATAGCTGTAATACCAGGTGTAGAAATATCTACTATTGACTATGAAAATAACCGTTCTGTACACATGCTTTGTTATTTTCCAAAAAATATGTTCAAACTACAAGGATTTTTAAATAAAATTTTAATAAATAGAGAAAATGCCAAAAGAGAAATGGCTAAAATGTTGATGAGGGAATATCCTATTACTATGGAACATATAGAAAGATATAGTTCCAAAAGTCAATCCATGTATGAAACTCACATAATGCAACCTATGGCAGATTTAGGATACACCAATATTGTAATCGGCGAATTCTATAAAGGATTACTTTCAAAAAAAGGCAAATATTATGTACAAATTAAATATCCTAGTGTATATGAAGCATTAGATATGATAAAAGAAGTAGGTGGAATTGCAATTATGGCTCATCCAGGTGAGTTTAATTCTATAGAACTATTAGAAAAATTATCGAAAAAAGGTTTAATACAAGGTGCAGAATATAATCATCCAAGAAATTCTGAGGAAGTAAAAAAACAGATAAAAGAAATTGCCAATAGATATGATTTAATTATGACTGGTGGAACAGATTTCCACGGAAACTATTCAAAATCACCTCATCCTCTAGGTTCTTTTACTTGTCCAGAAGATCAGCTTGAAAGATTAATTAAATTGGGAAATTCATAATATAATTATCATTTAACATTATCATAAAGAACTGCCTTATTATATTTATTTAAACACCTTAAGGCAATTCTTTTATATTAATTTTTGTCATTGATATTACTCTTTCATAATCCAATATACACCTTTACCTTGCCCCTTCTTAACTGTAACTCCTATTTGCCTAGAAGCTTCTAGTAATTCTGACTTACTGCATATATTAGTAAAATCCATACATACTTGCTTAAACTCATCAACTCCTATTTCTTTGATTCGATCACTAATGTACTCTTTTGTAAATTGTATATTATCCATATTAATTCACCTCATATTTGCTAGTTTATTAACATTATAACACAATTTCATATTAAATAATAACAATTTCATATTATATTTTAATATATTTTAATACAATATGATTTATTTTAATTCATAATACATTCTTATTATTTACAACCCTCTTTATACTTTTAATTATAAATGTATCTTAAATTTTTACCATTTCTATTTACAAGTTTACTACAAAATTTAATTCTTAAGAATATTGATATTATTTAACACAAAAAACACTAATTACATTTATAATTAGCGTTATTATTATACCAAAAAAATAAAATGGCTCCGCGAAAAGGATTCGAACCTTCAACCTATCGGTTAACAGCCGAGTGCTCCACCGTTGAGCTATCGCGGATCATTGTGAACCCAGCGTCGACCTACTCTTCCACAGGGCTTCCCCTGCAGTACCATCAGCACATTAGAGCTTAACCTGCCTGTTCGGAATGGGAAGGAGTGTTACCTCTAAGTCATAGACACTGGATATATTAAGTTAAGAGTGAATAGTTAAAAGTTGAGAGTTATTGATGAAATTCCTATGGAATTCCTTTAATTTAATCTTTTAAAACTCCTTAGGAGTTTTTTCCTAAATTCTTAACTCTTAATTCTTAATTTTTAACTAAAAAATTATACTCTCAAAATTGCATAGTAACTGGTAAAGTAATTTTATTTCTTCGTTTTATTTTGGTCAAGCCCTCGACCTATTAGTATCAGTCAGCTGAATACATTACTGCACTTACACCTCTGACCTATCAACCTGATGTTCTTTCAGGGGTCTTACTAGCTTACGCTATGGGAAATCTTATCTTGAGGTGGGCTTCACGCTTAGATGCTTTCAGCGTTTATCCCTTCCCGACATAGCTACCCAGCTGTGCCACTGGCGTGACAACTGGTGCACCAGAGGTCAGTCCATCCCGGTCCTCTCGTACTAAGGACAGCTCCTCTCAAATTTCCTACGCCCGCGACGGATAGGGACCGAACTGTCTCACGACGTTCTGAACCCAGCTCGCGTGCCGCTTTAATGGGCGAACAGCCCAACCCTTGGGACCTACTTCAGCCCCAGGATGCGACGAGCCGACATCGAGGTGCCAAACCTCCCCGTCGATGTGGACTCTTGGGGGAGATCAGCCTGTTATCCCCGAGGTAGCTTTTATCCGTTGAGCGATGGCCCTCCCACGAGGAACCACCGGATCACTAAGCCCGACTTTCGTCCCTGCTCCACTTGTTTGTGTTGCAGTCAGGCTCCCTTTTGCCTTTGCACTCTTCGCGCGATTTCCAACCGCGCTGAGGGAACCTTTGGGCGCCTCCGTTACTTTTTAGGAGGCGACCGCCCCAGTCAAACTGCCCATCTAGCAATGTCCCGTGACCAGCTTCATGGCCTCCGGTTAGAATTCCAGTACTGTCAGGGTGGTATCCCAAGGTCGACTCCTCAGCAGCTGACGCCACTGTATCCCAGTCTCCCACCTATCCTGTACAGACAATACCGAAACTCAATGCTAAACTACAGTAAAGCTCTACGGGGTCTTTCCGTCCAATCGCGGGTAGCAAGCATCTTCACTTGCACTACAATTTCGCCGGATTCGTTGTTGAGACAGTGCCCAAATCATTACGCCATTCGTGCGGGTCGGAACTTACCCGACAAGGAATTTCGCTACCTTAGGACCGTTATAGTTACGGCCGCCGTTTACTGGGGCTTAAGTTCACCGCTTCGATTACTCTTACGGATCCCCTTAACCTTCCAGCACCGGGCAGGCGTCAGCCCCTATACATCAGCTTTCGCTTTAGCAGAGACCTGTGTTTTTGCTAAACAGTTGCTTGGGCCTATCCTCTGCGGCCTGCTAAAAGCAGGCACCCCTTCTCCCGAAGTTACGGGGTCAATTTGCCGAGTTCCTTAACAACGATTCTTCCGATGGTCTTAGGATTCTCTCCTCACCTACCTGTGTCGGTTTGCGGTACGGGCACCTTTTTCCTTGATAGAGGCTTTTCTTGGCAGTGTGAAATCAGATACTTCGCTAAAAATTAGCTCCCCATAACACCTTGACTAATCAGGCGGATTTGCCAGCCTGCACGTCTTAGTGCTTAGACGCACATCCAATAGTGCGCACATCTTATCCTTCTGCGTCACCCCATCTCTCATAACGGAGAAAGGTGGTATCGGAATATCAACCGATTATCCATCACCTACGCCTTTCGGCCTCGGCTTAGGACCCGACTAACCCTGAGCGGACGAGCCTTCCTCAGGAAACCTTAGGTTTTCGACCACTAAGATTCTCACTTAGTTCTCGCTACTTATGCCAGCATACTCACTCCTGCACTGTCCACCGCTCCTTACGGTACGACTTCAACCGGTGCAGGAAGCTCCTCTACCGCTCTTACGAGCCCATAGCTTCGGTGGTAAGTTTTAGCCCCGGACATTTTCGGCGCAGGATCTCTTGACTAGTGAGCTATTACGCACTCTTTAAATGAGTGGCTGCTTCTGAGCCAACATCCTAGTTGTCTTAGAAATCCCACATCCTTTACCACTTAACTTACACTTTGGGACCTTAGCTGATGATCTGGGCTGTTTCCCTTTTGACTACGGATCTTATCATTCGCAGTCTGACTGCCGAAATAAAAGTATATGGCATTCGGAGTTTGATAGAGTTCAGTAACTGTTGTCAGCCCCTACCTCATTCAGTGCTCTACCTCCATAACTCAATTAATCGACGCTAGCCCTAAAGCTATTTCGAGGAGAACCAGCTATCTCCGAGTTCGATTGGAATTTCTCCGCTATCCACAGCTCATCCCATGGTTTTTCAACACCAATGTGGTTCGGTCCTCCACGGAATTTTACTTCCGCTTCAACCTGGCCATGGATAGGTCACCCGGTTTCGGGTCTACAGCATACAACTAGTCGCCCTGTTAAGACTTGGTTTCCCTTCGGCTGCGCACCATAAGTGCTTAACCTTGCTGCATACCGTAACTCGCTGGCTCGTTCTACAAAAAGCACGTCGTCACACATAAAAAGTGCTACGACCGGTTGTAGGCACACGGTTTCAGGTTCTATTTCACTCCCCTTCCGGGGTTCTTTTCACCTTTCCCTCACGGTACTGCTTCACTATCGGTCACTAGTTAGTATTTAGCCTTGGGAGGTGGTCCTCCCAGCTTCCCACAAGGTTTCACGTGTCTCGTGGTACTCTGGATTAGATCTTGCAATTTTCTCTTTTAACCTACAGGACTATTACCTTCTGCGGTAGAGCTTTCCAGAACTCTTCGGTTAAGATATTATGCAGTGATGATCTATCCACAACCCCAGGGACAAAGTCCCTGGTTTGGGCTGATTCCTTTTCGCTCGCCGCTACTAAGAAAATCGATATTTCTTTCTCTTCCTCCGGGTACTTAGATGTTTCAGTTCCCCGGGTATGTCTCCATATACCTATGAATTCAGTATACAGTACATGTCGTTAAACATGTGGGTTGCCCCATTCGGAAATCTCCGGATCACAGGCTATTTGCGCCTACCCGAAGCTTATCGCAGCTTGTCACGTCCTTCTTCGACTTCTAGTGCCAAGGCATTCACCATGCGCCCTTTGTAGCTTGACCTTGTTACTCTTTTAGGCGTTAGCCTTTTAGAGCTTAGTCTTTATTTGTTTTAATTTCAATCTTTCGATTAAAATCATATTATACAAAGGATTATTTTTTACTTTACTTTGTTTCTCTATGCAATTTTCAAAGTACATCTTAAGAGAACTGATCTCTCAAAATTAAACAGAGACAAGAGTAAGAAACCAATGTATACAACAGTTATCCTGCTACAATTACTCCTTAGAAAGGAGGTGATCCAGCCGCAGGTTCTCCTACGGCTACCTTGTTACGACTTCACCCCAATCACTAATCCCACCTTCGGCCGCTGGCCCCATAAAGGTTACCTCACGGACTTCGGGTGTTACCAGCTCTCATGGTGTGACGGGCGGTGTGTACAAGGCCCGGGAACGTATTCACCGCGACATTCTGATTCGCGATTACTAGCAACTCCAACTTCATGCAGGCGAATTTCAGCCTGCAATCCGAACTGGGATGAGTTTTCAAGTTTAGCTCCACCTCACGATATTGCATCTCGTTGTTCTCACCATTGTAGCACGTGTGTAGCCCTAGACATAAGGGGCATGATGATTTGACGTCATCCCCGCCTTCCTCCCGGTTAACCCGGGCAGTCTCACTAGAGTGCTCAACTTAATGGTAGCAACTAATGATAAGGGTTGCGCTCGTTGCGGGACTTAACCCAACATCTCACGACACGAGCTGACGACAACCATGCACCACCTGTCTTCCTGCCCCGAAGGGCTTCACGTATCTCTACGCTATTCAGGAGATGTCAAGTCTAGGTAAGGTTCTTCGCGTTGCTTCGAATTAAACCACATGCTCCGCTGCTTGTGCGGGCCCCCGTCAATTCCTTTGAGTTTTAATCTTGCGACCGTACTTCCCAGGCGGAGTACTTATTGTGTTAACTGCGGCACAGAAGGAGTCGATACCTCCTACACCTAGTACTCATCGTTTACGGCGTGGACTACCAGGGTATCTAATCCTGTTTGCTCCCCACGCTTTCATGCCTCAGCGTCAGTTACAGTCCAGAAAGCCGCCTTCGCCACTGATGTTCTTCCTAATCTCTACGCATTTCACCGCTACACTAGGAATTCCGCTTTCCTCTCCTGCACTCTAGATACCCAGTTTGAAATGCAGTCCCCAGGTTGAGCCCGGGGCTTTCACATCTCACTTAAGTATCCGCCTACACATCCTTTACGCCCAGTAAATCCGGACAACGCTTGCCACCTACGTATTACCGCGGCTGCTGGCACGTAGTTAGCCGT
The DNA here is from genome assembly GCF_000807255.1 of Clostridium pasteurianum DSM 525 = ATCC 6013. Lineage (NCBI taxonomy): Bacteria > Bacillati > Bacillota > Clostridia > Eubacteriales > Clostridiaceae > Clostridium > Clostridium pasteurianum. The sequence continues at coordinate 3,711,991 of NZ_CP009268.1, forward strand.
GGCTTCCTCCTTTGGTACCGTCATTATCGTCCCAAAAGACAGAGCTTTACAATCCGAAGACCGTCATCACTCACGCGGCGTTGCTGCATCAGGCTTTCGCCCATTGTGCAATATTCCCCACTGCTGCCTCCCGTAGGAGTCTGGACCGTGTCTCAGTTCCAATGTGGCCGATCACCCTCTCAGGTCGGCTACGCATCGTCGCCTTGGTGAGCCGTTACCTCTCCAACTAGCTAATGCGCCGCGGGTCCATCTCAAAGCGGATTACTCCTTTAATTAAAGCTCCATGTGAAACTTTAATATTATGCGGTATTAATCTCCCTTTCGGGAGGCTATTCCCCTCTTTGAGACAGGTTACCCACGTGTTACTCACCCGTCCGCCGCTAGAAACCCGAAGGTTTCTCGCTCGACTTGCATGTGTTAAGCACGCCGCCAGCGTTCGTCCTGAGCCAGGATCAAACTCTCAATTTATAAGTTTGATGTTAGCTCATCGCTTCTCTTCTCAATGAAGAGTTTGTTACTCTCAATTTTAATTTCTTAAAATTTAAAGAATTGCTGGTTTACTTACTATTCTTATACTCTGTTTAATTTTCAAAGATCAATCACTGTCATCTGACAGCTTTTATATCATATCACTAATCGAGAATTTTGTCAACATTTTTTTATCATTGAATTAAATTCATTTTAGTGTGTCGTTTTCGACGACGTGTTATATAGTATCATATTAAAGATGTATTGAATATTACAATAATGCTAAAATCTCTATTATTTTTACCTATTTCTTATAATTACAAGTTATATCTCTAATTTTCTTATATTGATACGCTGGGATTAGTATATGATATTGACAATAAAAAAATTCAGTATTGCAATGTCTATATTTAAAAAATAATATTATAATTGAAAGTAACTATTATGCAACATCAAGAAATCCTCAACTTATATTTCAATACAATCATTAAAGCTTGATTGAAAGCAAATTTATCATTTTGAATGGAGGACATATATGAATGAAACAATTGATTTCAAGGTCATTGATAATATTGTTGATAACCTTGGATGTAAGCAAAGTTCAATTATTGCTATTCTGCAGAGTATACAGGAACATTATCGTTACATACCCAAGGAGACTTTTCAATATCTCTCAAAAAAACTCAGCATCAGTGAAACTGAGATTTATAGTGTAGCTACATTTTATAAAAACTTTTCACTGGAACCAAAAGGCAAATATATGATAAAAGTTTGTGACGGTACTGCCTGCTATGTTAAAAAATCAATTCCTATACTTGACAGGCTACGTAAAGAATTAGGTCTATCGAAATCAAAAGCTACAACCGATGATCTAATCTTTACTGTAGAAACTGTATCCTGTCTTGGTGCATGCGGACTATCTCCAGTATTGACTGTAAACGAAAAAGTATATCCTGCCATGACGCCGGACAAGGCCTCTGAACTTTTAAAGGAATTAAACAAAAAACGGTAAAATACTAATCATCAGTACAAATGGCTTCTCCTTCGCAAAAAGCTATCTGACTTTTTAGCATATTGACCTGCCACTAGATTTCAATATACTAAAAAGTCGCTATTGTTTGTCATAGAAAGCAATACCTATAATCTCTGCTTTAATTCTAACATTATATTCATTAACTTTTCATCTTCATCAAATACAGAAGTCCCTTTAAGATCAGCTTCACCAACACTATCACTATAGGGGATAGTATAGATAATTGGAATACTTAATTTATCTTCAATAATTTTTTTCTCTTTTTGATTTTTCACTTTATTTAAGACTGCCACATTATTTTTTATACCTATATCTGTAGCTAATCTATTTATTCTTTCTGCAGTTTCAACTGAACGTAAATTTGGCTCCACAACTGTTATTAATACATCTACATTTTCTGCAGTTCCCCTTCCTAGATGTTCAATTCCAGCTTCCATATCCATAATTAAGGTATAGTGAGATTTATTTAAGTAATGTTGTAATAATTTTTTTATAAGTGCATTCTCAGGGCAGAAACATCCACCCCCTCCTTGTCTAATAGATCCAGCTACTAAAAGCTGCACACCATCATTACATTGAACCCCAAACCTATCTAAAATATCATCTACTGTAAAATTTAATTTGAACATTTGTCCATAACCACTGCCTGGTTTTACTCCTGTTTTTTCTTCAATTAAATCATCCATTTCTGACAATGGTCTAATATTCCCTTGACTTCCACCTAGAGTAGTTATCAAATTTGGAGAAGAGTCTGTATCTAAAGCAATTACTTTTTCTCCTTCTCTTGAAAATATTCTAGCAAGCCCTGCAGAAACAGTCGTTTTACCTACTCCACCTTTTCCTGAAATAGCTATCTTCATATTTTTACCCTCCAAAATTTCTTAATCTCTTTATTTTTTTTACAAGTTTCACATAAATCAAAGTCTAAAAAGCATGAAAAATCCTCTTTTAATTTTTCAATCATTTTCTTAGTACTAAAAAATTCTCCACACCCCTTACATTTTTTGAGTTCAACTTTTGTATTAAAATATTCAATATATCTAGTTGAACCTTCATCTTTAACTTTTATAGTTCCAATAGGACAAACTTCAGCGCAGGCTCCACAGCCTATACATACATCAGAATCAATAGAAAAAGGAGTATCAACCTTAGTATCATAACCCCTTCCTACAAGCCCTATAGCTTCAGCCCCTATTTTTTCTTTGCAGATTCTAACACATCTACCACAATATAATAAACAATCATAATTCTTGCCTTCAAATCTGCTTTTTGTAACTCCTAATTTCTTAAATATTTCTTTTAATTTTTTTGAGCCTGGTGTTCGAGCCAGTAACAGTTCAGCTATTAATTTTCTTTTTTCCACCAATTCTTTACTTATTGTTTTAATTACCATACCATCTTCTATAAATCTAGTACAAGAAGCATCTAGTCCTTTACTTCCATTCTTCTCTATCTCCACAATACATAATCTACAGGCACCGTAAGGTTTTAAACCATCATGATAGCATAGAGTTGGAATTTCAATATCTAACTCCTTTGCCAATTCAAGAATAGTTTTTTCTTCCTGCACCTCAGCTTCTCTACCATCAATGCTTACTTTCATCCTATCACTCCTGCCCAATCTCTTCTTTAATCATCATCATTCTTAAAGGCACTTAAAAATCTTTGTTTTGTTGCTTCTTTTTTCTTATTAGATAACTCTTCTAAAGTTATCAATTTCAAGGCATTTGTAGGACATCCTTTAACGCAGGCTGGTTCTTTTTCTCCTTCCAGCCTCTTTATACAGAAATCACATTTGATTACAGTGTTGTCTGCTTTACTTATTTTCAATACTCCAAAAGGACAAACTTGAATACACATCTTACATCCTATACATTTACTCTTATTTATAACAATTGGAGCTTCATCATTTTTCCTGCCTATGGAAGCTGTAGGACAGACAGTCTCGCAGGGAGCATAATCACAATGACGACATTGCCACGGAATGTTACTTCCATTTATAAATTCTACACTCATCCTATACTGTGGTATGGGAATTTCCTGAATAGCTGAAAATAAATTCTTGGAATTAGAATGTTCAATAGCACATTCCATCTCGCAGGTATGACAGCCTAAACATTTATCCATATCAACATCTATAATTTTTTTCATATTTATCCTCTCTTCCCTAGCAATTGTTCCCGCTTGATTTGAATATGCCTAAGCATTAGTTCTGCTATTTTATGAGGATTACTTTCCACTGCGAATTTCCCTCCAATAACTTTTTCTATATCTTTAGTTAATAACTTAACCACCTCAACACTTCCCAAAATAGGCGGTGTATTCCCTAAAACAGTAAAGATTCCTGATGCTACAAAATAAGTACCTATAGCTACTGCCTTTTCACTCATCCATTCAGGTGCTGCTCCTGCAACAGGTAAGTCAGAAGTCTTAACGCCTAGAGTTTCTGCTATTGCTGATATAACCGCAAGGATTCTTGCATTATCTACACAGCTCCCCATGTGTAAGCAAGGTGGAATACCAAGTTGTCTACAAATTGTCTTCAGACTCTCTCCAGCTAATTCAGCACCTTCTAGCTTAAAAAGACCAGCTTTCATGGCAGCAATTGACCAGCAACCTGTTCCCACTACCAAAATATCATTAGCAATTAATTCTTTAGCAACTTCAATGTGGCTTTTATCCTGTTCTATTTTAGGATTATTGCAACCTACTATACCAGCTATTCCTTTGATTGTACCTTTCTTAATTGCCTCAATAAGTGGATTTAGTGAACCACCTAAGGCTTCTACTATTGCTTCAACGGAAAATCCTACAATTCCATCCATCTTTTCTGAAGGTATTTTAATCTTATCTTTTGCTCTAGCCGGATAATTTTCAATGGCCCTTTTGATAATTTTCCTAGCAATTTCATCTGCCTGTTGTGGATAAAATTCAATATGTTCTGCTCCTGGTATCTTTGCTTTTTCAGAAGTGGTAATTATTTTAGTATGATAACAATCAGCTACATCTACCAGAGAAGGCATAATACATTGGTAATCTACCACCATAGCATCTAGAGCGCCAGTAACTATTGCCAATTCTTGCTGCAGGAAATTACCAGCTGTTGGTATCCCATGTCTCATTGTAATTTCATTTCCTGTACAACACATACCAGCTACCACAATTCCTGCTGCCCCTTTACTTTTAGCCAGTTCTATCATTTCTTCATCTTCAGCAGCTTCGACAATCTTTTCAGACAAAATTGGGAGATGTCCATGGGTAATTACATTTACTTTGTCTTCTTCTAACACACCTAAATTGGCATAAGATTGAACAGGCTGAGGAGTACCAAACATTACATCTGAAAATTCACTGCCAATTAAAGAACCACCCCAACCATCTGAAAGAGCTGTTCTGATTCCCTGTAGACTCAAGTTAAAATGATCAGCATCAACTCCCATATGTGTACGATGCATACTTTCTGTAACTTCTCTATCTATATTTCTAGGTGCAACATTTATACTTTTCCAAAGCTTCTTTAAACTTTCAGGTGCATAGGCATTAGCAAAAGCAAGTATCTTTTCATCCTGCTTTCCAAAGTCTAAAAGAGCTATTTTAGCAACATCTTCAGCAATTTGTTTAATTTCTCTATTTGTATCAACTTCCAATTTAGAGGCTACTTGTTTTAACTTGGCTTGATCTTTTATCTCATACCTTTGTAATTCTCCTTCGGCTATCTCTTTAAAGGCCAATGCTATCTCTCTGCCATGATCGCTATGAGAAGCCGCTCCAGCTGCAATCATTCTAACTAAGTTTCTAGAAACTATTGTAGCAGCAGTGGCACCACAGACACCCTTAGAAGGTCCTTCCCCAAAAGGATCAATTCTACAGGGTCCCATATTACAATTTCTACAGCATAAACCAAGTTGACCAAAGCCACACTGAGGTTGTTGTGCTTCAAGTCTATCCCAAATAGTCTCTACTCCATCAGAATGTGCTTTTTTAATTCCTTCCTGTGTTACTTTATCGTAGAATTTTTTTCTAATCAAAATTCTTTACTCCTCTCTCTTATTAATTATAAATACTTAAAATAGATATCAGTATTTTTTATTCTTTAACTACGGCATTAAAAGGACAAATTTTAATACAAGCTCCACATTTAATACATTTATCTTTATCTATACTATGCTGTTTTTTAACTTCACCACTAATAGCACCTGCAGGACATCCTTTTACACATTTATCACACCCCTCACAATCACTAGTAATATGATATTTCACTAATACCTGACATACCCCAGCTGGACATTTCTTATCTTTTACATGAGCTTCATATTCAGATTTAAAATAATTCAACGTGGACAATACAGGATTAGGTGCAGCTTGTCCCAAACCACATAAGGACGCATCTTTTATTAATTTTCCTAAAGTTTCTAGTTGTTCTAAATCTTCAATTTCAGCCTTACCTTCTGTTATCTTCTCCAGTATCTCTAACATTCTTTTAGTACCTTCGCAGCAGGGAGCACACTTGCCACAAGACTCTGCTACTGTAAAACTTAAAAAGAATCTAGCTATATCTACCATACAGTTATCTTCATCCATAACAACCAATCCGCCAGAACCCATCATAGCTCCTGCTCTCAATAATGAGTCATAATCAACTGGCAAATCTAACTTATATTCTGGGAGGCAGCCTCCAGAAGGACCACCAATCTGAACTGCTTTAAAGGCTCTGCCATTAGGAATTCCTCCACCTATATCATAAATAATTTTTTTCATTGCGGTCCCCATTGGTACTTCTACTAAACCAGTATTATTAATCTTACCTGTGAGAGAAAATACTTTAGTTCCCCAGCTGCCTTCAGTGCCTATTGTACTAAATACTTTAGATCCACTACTAATAATTCCTGGAATATTGGCATAGGTTTCTACATTATTAATATTTGTGGGATGGCCCCATAATCCCTTCTGAGCTGGATATGGAGGCTTAGATCTAGGCATTCCCCTTTTTCCTTCAATAGATGCTATCAAAGCCGTCTCTTCACCACAGACAAAAGCTCCAGCACCAGTTTTAATCTCCACATCAAAATTAAACTCTGTACCAAATAATTCATTTCCTAAAAAACCATACTCTCGTGCCTGAACAATAGCTTTTTCTAATCGTTTAATAGCCAATGGATACTCAGCTCTGACATAAATATATCCTTCATCAGAACCAATAGCATAAGCAGCAATAATCATACCTTCAAGAACCTTATGTGGATCCCCTACCAATACACTTTCATCCATAAAAGCACCTGGATCACCCTCGTCAGCATTGCAAATAACATATTTTTTACTTCCTTTACTATCCCGAGCAAACTGCCACTTAAGTCCAGTTGGGAATCCTCCTCCACCTCGTCCTCGAAGACCTGATTGCTTAACTTCATCAATTACTTCCTGTGGCTTCCTTTCAGTTAGAACTTGTCCTAATGCTTGATAACCACCTCTCACTATGTAATCTTTAATATTTTGAGGATTGATTTCACCACAATTATTCAATACAAGTTTATGCTGTTTACTATAAAAATCAATATCATTATAATAGAAAATATTTTCTCCACTAATGGGATTTTTATATAATAATCTTTCTAATATTTTGCCCTCTATAAACTGTGTTTCTACTAACTCTTTTATATCTTCAGCACTTACTTCACAATAAAATATTTTTTCCGGATAGACAATTACAATTGGCCCTTTTTCACAAAAACCATGACAGCCTGTTTCCACTATTTCAACTTCATTTTCTAAATTATTATTAGTTAGTTCTTCTTTCAATGTATTTTGAACTTCTCTACAACCTGAGGAAATACAACCCGTTCCACCACAAACTAAAATTTGTCTTTTTATTTTTCTTAAATCTTCTTGAAAATCTTTCTGTAACTTTTTTAATTCCTCCAGCGATTTCAAATTATTCACCTCCATAATTTAGAACATTAATTAAAGAATGAAATTAAGAACTCTAGTATTTTTTCTTAAAATTGAAATCAAAAATTCACTTCCTAATTCATCATTTATTTCATATTAATACCTATTATACTAAAATATTATGTTTAATTATATACTTTCGCTGTTTTCTTGTCATTTCCTGGGCAATAATAATAAATTTCAGATAAACTATACGACTAAAAATTTTCTTTTATATATTAAACTAGATAAAAATAAAAAAATAAGAGAATTCACATTTCTGCAAATACTCTTTAATATTATTTTTATAACTATAAACTGTATTGTAATTATAAATTTTAAAAATCCCTTTAGATTTATTAATTTTATATATTTAACTCCTACTTTATAAAAATATTATATAGATAATTAATATTATATATAGATATTATCTTACATGTAAAACCAACATATGCTATTGTAGATAAAGCAGAATTTACAGTTCCCCTAGATTTTACTATTGAAAAGCAAACTCTACCTATTGGTAATGGAAATAATAAATCTTCTGGCTTCTCATTTAGAAGATCCACTATCATGTGCAAAGCATATCCAAGTCCAAACCAAACAGCAAAACCACCTGCAATTAACCACACACCTAAAGTCATAATAGCCAAGCCAATCAAGCTATGCATGTATTTTCTATGACCTGTAATCCTGCCAAGTATTATGGATCCAACTATAAGTACAACTCCTAAAATTTTAAGCTTACCAGGCATATTTATACCAAGTAAATCCCATATGTTATAATGGAATTTATATGTTAATAATAAATATAACAGTGTCAAAATAGAAATTGCATGAACAGCATCACTAATAATATGTCCTGCTTTAGATCTTTTAAGATCTGCATCTGTAGCATAAGATCCTATAATACAAAATCCCAATCCTATTAACGCTGTTTTTATATCTACTTTAGGTACTAGTATAAAAGCAGCTGAACAAATTCCCACTGCCGCATGTGTTTTTCCGGTCATTATAACTTCCTCCAAGTCTATTCATAGTACTGTACTTCTCAATTGTAATTAAGATAATACCATATAAATGATCGGGAAGTAAGTTATAATTATTACAATTTAGTTATTCAAATACTTTTAGTTACTTGATTTAGAACTCATAAGCTCCTTTAATTATCATAATTTATGTAAAAGTAATAAAATTTTTTACCTTCATCCCTAGAAGTTACTTTGCACTTCATGACACGTTTGCTGATATTGGACCAAAAAATTGTAAAATTAAGATGTTTTACATTGATAGTGAGCAACTATGTGTAATGATTTGACAAAAAAACAACCAGAAATTACTATAATAAAATAGTAATTTCTGGTTGTTTTTTCACAATAAATTATTCAGCTGAAATTGCACCAAAACCACAAGAATTTAGGCAAGTTCCACAATCTACACAGACACTAGCATCAATTGCATAACTTCCTTCTTGCATGCTTATACAAGATGTAGGGCAATCACTTTTACAGGCACCACATGCTTGACATTCATCAGCATTAATAACATAAGCCATAGTTAACACCTCCTTAACAATTATTTTCAAAATCAAAGTAATATATTATAATGTGTATGGGTTTTAACTATATATTAGGTGTGAGTCATAATTCACAAAAGATTGTTAAAAAATTATCACAAGCTCATTATATACTATTTCTTCTTAAAATACAACAATTATTCAAAACCAGTATCAAAGATTAAATTTATTTATATTGTCTAAACCCTATTAATTTCATTCTTATTTTCTAAAAGTTAATAACCACACACTTCTGCCTTTTATTTTAAAAATCTCTCTACTAGTTGCATTGCAAATACGCAAAAATAGGATGTCCCAAAATATACCACATTGCCTTATTCTTTTCTCAAAATATCTAATGTATGTGCGCTTGCCCCCAACAAATCTTGTCTTTCACAGGTAGAAAAATGATAATCAAGAAAAATTTGAAATGTATCTTCATCCATGGCATTCAAAATAGGTCGCATATAATTAGCTGGTCCATCTGATGCAATTAATTTTATCCTTTCCAGTTTTACTTCCTCATTTAATTTGTTAATATCTTCAATCCTTACATAATCATATAAATCTTTTGGTTCAGATATAATATGGAAATCATCATTAAGTCTCCCATTATCAATACATTCACGAATATTATTTTCCTTAAAACCATAGGTTAATACACTATATTCATTCATACAATATGCTACTAAGATAATCCCTCCAAGTTTCGTTACCCTTTTTGCCTCTTGTAGTGCTTTTACTTTATCCTCAAATTTATATAAATGGTACATTGGTCCAAACACCAGCGTCATGTCAAAAATATTTTCTGAAAACCTAGATAAATCTAATGCTGTTCCCTGCATTGCTTTTACTGTACTTCCTTTTGACTTCAAAACACCTAGATTGTGCTTCACTAATTCAATTGCAGTAACATCATATCCTTCATTTGCTAATTGTACAGAGTATCTCCCTGTCCCTGCACCAACATCTAATATTTTTACATTCTCATTATTTTCTAAATATTTATGAATATACTTCATGGAAGTAATATATTCAACTTGTCCATATTTTCTAGTTAATCTTTTGTCCTCGCAAAATTTATTGTAGTACTTCTCCAATTCAATTGTCATCTCTTTATTTTCCCCATCCATTATTAGAAATTATTAAATATAAAAATTATTCTTTGTATACTTAAATTTCAACTAACAAATATTATACTATATATTTCACTTAAAAATAATATCCATTTAAAAAATCACAATCTTTAATAAACTTTCTAAACTCATTATTTACAGAGCCTAATTAAACTGTGATCTTTCTGCAGCATACCTGTTTTTAAAATTAAATATCTTTTTAGATATTTTTCAACCGCTTGTCGAAGATGAAATAATACTAACCCATAGTCTGCATTATGTTCATAGAGAATTTTTGCTCCTTTTAAATCCTTTTCAAAGCATTCTTTATATTTTAAAATATCAACCATATAGAAGAAATCTATTTAAGCAAGTAGCTAAGAAGCCTGTAATAAGAACAGATACTTATATGAAAATATAAATTTCATAATACTGTATGGCCTTTCAAGAGCAAGTTACCTTCCAATGATGATCTGTCTCTGGATATAGAATATCCTCATCTGCAATTAGATGCATATCATCGGAAACAGGTACAGTATAACCAATAGAAATAACATTATTATCTGGATTCAGTTTCCGTGGATCAATATGCTAAATCTTCTTGAATATGTATATGATCTTTGCATGCAGTTGCTTCTATTATTTCAACTCCTTTATGTTCACATAATTTTTTTAATTTGGAACCACTTGTGGTATTCTAAAACAATAAATCCGTACATCGGATAACGATGCACGGAGGAATCACGGTATGTTTCAAGCAATTATGCCACGCTATAAATCTTTACATCCGGTTCAGTGCTCCAGAGCGGCTTGAGCCCAACGAAGACATCATTCTGAAACATTGCACTGGACAGGTAAGCCTGCGCGTGTTCTACGCTGTCGAAGCCGTGAAGTACCTGAACATCCTCGTCACGAATCAGCAGGTCTTTGGTCAGAGCACCTTCAATTGTTTCCAGAAACGGCCCACGATAATCATTATAAACTTTGGCAGCGTCTGCACGGTTGGCTTCTTCGATTTTCATTGTTATTTCCAAATAAGCATTTACTTTCATTGTATTACCTCCAATTTTGTAATATAACTCGTTTTGTTTGCCCGAGTCTGACATAATTATATTTCAATCACTCCAAGAGAAAAAGATATCCGCAAATTTATGAGTTACTAATAAATTTCATAGTTACTTGCTAATATACAGACAGCCCTCTATAATAGTGTTACATTCGTTTGAATACAGGAGGTTAAAATGTCGATATCAGTTTTTGGGACAATGTTAGGATATATGTTGGTTTGTTCTTTTACGCCCGGCCCTGGAAACATTCTGGCACTAAATACTACAACTCAATTTGGCTGGCAAAAATGAAAACGACTAATTCTTGGCATTTGTGCAGGTTATATCTGTGTGCAATTTCTTTGTACCTTGTCGGTATATGGATTGAACACTTTTCTCACACCAGTGCTTGCTGTGCTGAAATATATTGGAACAATATATTTGGTATGGCTGGCAGTAAATATTTTTCGAAGCAAGCCGCTAAAGAATAGGGATGATAGGCAAGCATCCTTTCGAGATGGATTCTCTCTTCAATTTGTAAATATAAAAATCTATTTTTATATTATGACTTTGTTGATGGTTTATCTTGTTCCTTATATTAGCACTTTGCCAGGTTTGCTTTTGGCAGGTGTTGGAGTGGTCAGTGTTGGAAGTGCAGCCTGTTTGACATGGGCATTTCTCGGAATTAAGATGCAGTGCATTTACGGAAAACACTACAAACCCATCAATTTTATATTGAGTCTGTTTTTGCTGTATTGTGCTTGGGATATTGTAAAGGGGTGAATCTTGATGTATCAACATAAAATGGAGGAGGACATCCGGTGTCCGCTTGAATATGGTCTTGAAGTTTTCGGTGGAAAGTGGAAATCACGAATTATATGCGTTTTGGCTGAAAAAGGCACTTTACGATACAGTGCACTTAGAAAAGAAATGAGCAATATCACAGATGCAGTTCTGGCGTCCACCCTCAAGGAACTGATTGCAGATGATATTGTGCATAGAAAATCATTCGATGAGATCCCGCCTCGTGTGGAGTATTGCCTCACAGAGAAGGGCAATTCTGTGGTTCCTATTTTGCAGAGTATTTGCATATGGTCTGGAGCCTATCACAAGGAAGATAATGAAAATACAATGACGCAATGTAAAAAATGTGACTATAAACAAGGAAAAGGAGGCATTTTCAAATGAAGATTACTTATACGGAGGAAAAAAAATTCACGCAAAAAGAAGTACAGCAATTATTCCTATCTGTTGGCTGGGTGTCTGGCCAGTATCCAAGTCGATTGTATAAAGCATTGAAAAATTCTTCTACCGTCTTAACAGCTTGGGATGGAGATAAGCTTGTCGGTCTCGTAAGGGTACTGGATGACAGCGAAATGGTAGCATATATGCACTATGTTTTGGTAAATTCTGATTATCAAGGACAGAAAATTGCTGGAACAATGATTGGAATGATTAAGGAAAAATATAAGGATTATCTATATCTTGAAATTATGCCAGAAGACATCAAAAATGCGGCTTTTTATGAAAAGTTTGGATTCAAAATTATGGAAGATGGCGTAGCAATGCAACTTTGCAATTTTAATAATCAGTACTAACAGTATCCGTATATGCGCTTGCATTTAAATAAGTTAAATTATAATCTTAGTTACTAGAAAATAGAGACTGAGGAGGAATTTAAAATGAGAGATGAAACAAAATGTTTACATTTAGGATATGAACCAAAGAATTCAGAACCAAGAGTTATGCCAATCGTTCAAAGTATTACATATGTATATGATTCTACAGAAGATGTGGCAGCAGTATTTGATGATCCGATGAAGAGTCTAATTTATTGAAGATTTGGAAATCCTACAGTAATGGCTGTTGAGAAGAAGATTGCAGATTTGGAAGGAGGTATAGGATCTTTATGCACCACATCCGGTCAGGCAGCTATTTTATTATCAATTTTAAATATTTGCAGCGCAGGAGATAGTTTTATTAGTGCAACTCAGATTTATGGTGGAAGTATTAATCTCTTTGCATTTACATTGAAGAAGTTAGGAATAGAATGTATTTTTGTAGATCAAAATGCTAGTGAAGAAGAAATTAATTCAGCATTTAAAAAGAATACAAAAGCAGTATTTGGTGAGACATTAGCAAATCCAGCATTGACTGTATTGGATATCGAAAAATTTGCCAGAATAGCACATGCACATCAAGTACCACTTATTATTGACAATACATTTGCAACACCAATATTGTGCAAGCCTTTTCTGTATGGTGCAGATATTATAGTTCATTCTACAAGTAAGTATATGGATGGACATGTGGTACAGGTTGGTGGTGTTATTGTAAATAGTGGTAATTTTGATTGGACAAATGGAAAATTTCCAGACCTCACCGAACCGGATGAATCCTATCATGGAATTTCTTATACTGAAACTTATGGAAAAAGTGCTTATATTGTCAAAACAAGAATGCAGTTGAAACGATGAGAATTTAGATAAAGAGAGTTACAGGATCAGCTGCAAAGAGCTAGTCCTTTAAATATCTTAATTAATGCTATAAGTATTCGGAATACTACATACTTACAAAAGGCTATAAATAATTTCAATCGGAAAGCCTTGATTTGGTAGTGATAGTAGATTTGAACCCAGAACCAATGGTTTTGTTTAGAAGCAGATTATAGATTTCTATAATTTGCTGTAACTGTTGGTATTACTTAATTTATTAACTATTGCCTTCTGCCATAAACTATTACTTTCTGAAATTTGTGTGGGAAAAGTGTGATAAAAATTTAGTAAGCTTAATAAGTTAAAACATAGAAAAGTTATAAAATTTAAAATTATATAAAGCCCTATGTATAATGTCCATATGCTAGATTGCTCCCCTAGTATATGTGCACTATTTTTTATCAATAATTTCAATATAAGCTGTGTAATATGCGGTACAGTTCAGCCTTGATTTTATGGTAAAATAAAAATTTTTCAATCATATCCATCTTTAAACTACCTTAACAAATTATCTAAATCTGCTAAGGATAATTTATTGATGATTTCATAACCCTTTCCCTGTCCCAACGGCTTAACAATGACTGTCCCTATATTTGGAATTTCACCCAAACCAATCCCTTTTGGAAAACTGTGAGCAATAATAACCTTATTACTTCCTTGAGGCGGTTTGATTTCTAACTCTGACTGAAGAGAGTCTAATATTCTTTTTTGTTTCCAATCAGATAAATTTCCACTCAACTTATAAATTTCAACCCAAAATGGATCGATTCGAACATTTGCTCTTCTAAAAGCCAATTGTGCCGTTTCTATAGTTCTACAAAAAGGGCTAGTTAGGATGGGATAACTAATAGGAATTTGCAAACTACGAAGAATTTCTCCGTAGTAAATTGCTTGTCTTCTTCCCACTTCAGAAAGATTTCTTTGGGTAAAACAGTACTGAAAATTTAAATTAGGTAGATCTTCTCCAACTGTTGCTTCTCCATGCCTAGTATATAGTACATATCCTCCATCTCTAAGTAAATCGAGTAACGATCTTCTCAAAATAACTTCTCCTTTCACGTATACTTTCTATATTACTAATAATGTATGATATTTACCTTAAATTGTTAAGCTAAGAACTGGAACATTTAAATCTTGTATCAGATAGGACTAGTACCAGCAACCGTGTCATGTACTGAAAATTCATACACCATATAATGTAAATCACAAAATGCAGCCCACATACGTGTAAAAACAGGCCACATTCTGGAATTAATATCCATCATGTGGCCTTAGTTAGTAGACAATATAAGAAAAGAGTAAATAGCAATCTAAGCAAACTTTTAAACAATTAGCACAAACAGCTGAAAATATAGCATAAACGATTCAAAGTAGATTTGATTTTGTAAAGTCAGAGGAACCACAATATAGGGAATAATATTAAATAGAAAATATAATGAATCTCTAAATTAAGTAATGTTACATATAAAATAATATTTTTATTAATTTCATTTGTATAAAATAGCCTTATTTTTCACATGCTAAATTTCGTTAAAAGAATTAAATAAAAAGTGTTTTAAATGGGTGTAGCAACTATGACTACAGACAAATATCAAAAATGTATTGATGAATGTAATAAATGTGCTCAAGCGTGTTATGAATACTTTAAAGCATGTTTAAATGAACCAGATGTTGGGGCAAGAAAGAATTACATAAGCATCTTTGTTAAATGTGGACAAATGTGTCAAATGTCATCAACACTTATATCAATAGATGCTCAATTTGCAAAAGACCATTGTAAACTCTGTGCTACTATTTGTGATAAAT
This sequence comes from Clostridium pasteurianum DSM 525 = ATCC 6013, assembly GCF_000807255.1. Classification (NCBI taxonomy): domain Bacteria; kingdom Bacillati; phylum Bacillota; class Clostridia; order Eubacteriales; family Clostridiaceae; genus Clostridium; species Clostridium pasteurianum. The sequence goes on from NZ_CP009268.1 coordinate 3,727,434, forward strand.
GTGCTCAAGAATGTGCAATGTTTAAAGATGACCATTGCCAAAAATGTACTCAAGAATGTGGTACATGTGCAGAAGAATGTAGAAAAATGGCTGGTATACAGTATTTATAATTATGTAATATTCGATAACACTGTATTCATATAATATTTTTTAATTCCCGCCGTTGGGCCATTCTGAATGTTACAAAACTCTGCTGTGTAACATTGAAAATATGAGAAACTACCATTAATCATCGGTTACTTTGCCCATGGTTACAGAGCTACTGATATTATCCCAAATATGTTATCTCAATCTACACAAGATAGAATATTTGTGTAGATAAGGTTCTCTTAAAACAACTAAAATATAAAAAATTGGCCCCCATTTATAAAAAATTCAGTTTTTATAAATGGTGTTTAAAAAATCACAAAAGAAAAATTAATGATGCAAAATGAAATTAAGCATTTATCAAAACATTTACTAAAATACTTTTCAAAAGAAGAAATTGAAAAGATAGAATATAAAACTAGTAAAGATTGAGTGCTTTAAATACCAGTTGTATGAGTTTTAGAGAATTTGATATGAGTAAATATTTTAATACATTGGAAGAGTTTAAAAAAGGACATGCGTATTAGGTAATTAAATATTATGGTAGTATAGAAAAATATACTGAAACTATGAAAAAAATCTTAGTAATATCTCAACTATAATGGAACAATATGATAAGTTTAAAAAAGATTATTGGAAGATAGTCTGCGTAAAGTAGATGAACTGAATAAAAAGCTTACATCCGACTTAATTAAGAATTAGCCCCCCTTTTTTTAGTTGAGAGGGCCTATTGTTAGAACGATATTTTTGAACCAACATCATAATTCATTTTCACAATACAATTGTCCGCAAGCAGCACTAATTTCAGAACCAAATTGTGTTCTAACAGTTACACTAATGCCAGCTTCTAATGTACTACAAAATTGTTTGATATCACTTGATGATTGAAATTTAAAGGTTGTTTTGTTCGTAGAATTATAAGGTATCAAACCAAGATGATATAAATGCTCCCATGAACCACGATTTTTTAATAAACCTATAACTGCCTTTGCATGTTCTTTAGAATCATTAATCCTTTCAAGCATAATATACGCAAGAAACACTCTTCGTCCTGTATGAATGATATGTTCATCTAATGTCTTCATTACCTCATGCAATGGAAATCTTTTATTTATAGGCATTAAATCACTTCGTTGACTTTCAAATGGTGAATGAAGCGAAAAAGCGAGATTCACTTGTGGAAATTCTTTGGTCAATCTTTGAATTCCTGGTATAACACCAATTGTTGAAATCGTAATTCTTCGTTGACTTAACCCAAATAAATTTTCATCAGTCAAAATTTTTACTGCACCAAATAACTCCGGATTTGCAAAAGCCTCACCCATTCCCATAAATGAAATACTGTTCAAGCCATGTTCATTGAAATAAAAATAAAGTAATTGATCAGTTATCTCATCAGCAGTAAGATTTCGTTTAAATCCAGCATTTCCAGTTGCACAAAAGCGACATCCAAAACCGCAACCACATTGAAAAGAAATACAAAACGATTCCCACCCCTGTTTATACTGTAATCGAACAGCTTCTATTCTTTCTCCGTCTGTCAATTCGAATAACAATTTTTGAGCTTGCTTAGAACTTTGTGAAAAAACAGGTATTACACTAGATACATTATTCCCAAACTTATTTACTAAAGCTATCCTTAATGCCTTTGGTAATATATGCATATCATCAAAATTATCTATCCTTTGATGAAAAATAGCTTTTGTAAGCTGTATATATCTATAATTTGGTAAATTTAAATTTGATACTATTTGTTTTATTTTTTCATATTTTGTTTTTGTCTGCTTCATGTAGGCTTCCTCCTCGCTATTAATAGTTAGGAAGCAAAGCCATCATAATTGGCGACTTATACTACTCCATACAAATGTCGCCTAAAACATCTGACTTTGCATAGAGCCTATTATGTGTTACTTGTATATTCGTATTAAACATATTAATCCCATTTCTATCCTTTCAATTTTATCGTTTTTGTTGCAACATTCTCACAAAATGCAATATCATGCTCAACAAACAAAATTGTCGGTTGATATTCAATTAACAATTTCTCAATCTGCATACGAGAAATTACATCGATAAAATTCAATGGTTCATCCCAAATATACAAATGTGCCTGTTCACTCAAACTTTTTGCAATCAATACCTTTTTCTTCTGTCCTCCGCTAAAATCCTCGATATTCTTTTCAAACTGCTCTCTTGAAAAATCAAGCTTTCTAAGAATCGATTTAAATAAACTTTCTTCAATACAATGTTTTTCTACATACTCAGATAAGTTACCATGTAAATCTGATGTATCTTGTGAAACATACGAAATGATTAACTGACTATTTTTCCTCACAATTCCATTATGCAAGATGTCTTCTCCATAAATTAATTTCAGTATACTTGATTTTCCACTACCATTCTTTCCTTGAATAGAAATTCTTTCACCCTGCTCTATGGTGAAGCTTACTGCTTCACAGACAATTCTATCATCATATTGAATTGAAACATCTGTAAGTTCCACAAGCTTTTTATCATGGAAAGTAAGCGGTACTATTTTTAAACTTTCGTTAGATTCAATATTTTTAAGAAGCTTTGATTTTTCTTCAATCATGTTCTGTTGTCTAGCTTCTGTATTTTTAGCACGCTTCATCATTTTTGCAGCTTTATGTCCAACATATCCTTTATCTAATTTGCTCCCAGAATTAGTAGTTCCATACTTGCTGCTTTCAACACTATCTGACCATGTAGATGTGCGTTTTGCTGAACTGGAAAGCCGGCTAATATCCTTTTTCAATTTTTCGTTTTCTGCTAGTTCAAAACCATCTTGTAATTCTTTGTTTCTCCACCATGAAGAAAAATTTCCTTTCTGTATTTCAATATTAGTTCTATTAATGGCCAAAATATGGTCAACACAATTATCCAAAAAAGACCTATCATGTGAAATCAGAATAAATCCTTTCTTTCTTTTCAAGTAATTACTTAGTTTTTTTCTAGCTTCAGCATCCAAATGATTTGTAGGCTCATCAATAAGTAAGAAGGAGTTCTCCTTCAAAAACATAGCAGCTAGCAATGCTTTGGTCTGCTCTCCTTTAGATAGTGTATAAAATTGTCTATATAAAGCATCATAATCCATATCTAACAATGATAATTCTTTAATTATTTCCCAATCCATTGAATTTGGACTGATTTCCCTTATGATATCTATGGTAAAATTTCCTTGTTCCTGCACCTCATAAGGAAAATATTCAAAAGTCACATCAGCTGAAATATTTCCATTATATTCGTATTTTCCAAGTAAAAGATTTAAAAAAGTAGTTTTCCCTCTTCCATTTCTTCCCGTAAAGCCCAATTTCCAATCTGTATCAATTTGAAAACTTACATTTTCAAAAATATTATCATAACTACCTTCATAGGCAAAGGTTAGGTTTGTAACATTTATTAAAGACATATTTTTGTCCTCCTCTGTAATTAATAGTATAAATAACAAAGTCGGAACAATAGGCGACTTTGTTATTACTCCATATAAATGTCGCCTTTAGTATCCGGCTCTATATGGAGATTATCATGTGTTAGCAAAGTGTCTTTATTTTTCATAATATTAATTATCCTCCTTATTCGAATTATTTATAAAAAATAAGAGCCGCAAGAAATTATTATTCTTACAGCTCATAGATATACTAGTTAAGCTAATCATTATAGCATAACACAAGAGTATATATTAAGAGAAAAAAGAATAACTTTCTTGCATAAGTACGACCAAATAAACAGAACACATCCGTTTATCTTTTTATCAATTGTACTTTAAAAATTAGCAAGAAAATCAAATCATCTTTTCACCTCAAATTTCAACTTTTTTATATTATACCACTATACGTTGAAAAAAATCAACAACTACTGAGAAAATTGCATATCCGGCGGCATAAATACATGATCTGCCCGGCCGTGACGAGCGGCAAGGCCTGGTTATATAACAGCCTTTGGTGGGCTGTTTCGCCATGAAAATGTATGGCGAAGGTAAGGTTGATTAGCATTGCATGCTATGCTTCATTTAAAATTTTTCATAGTTAGCTTTTTTGTGGTCAATAAGAGCCAACTGTGCTTCAATCTCGTGTTTTTTGGCTGAAAGTATTTCTTCTTGGTTTAAGACGATGTAATATTTGTCTTTCATTTCCATAATTAATTAATATAATAATAAAAACTATATCTATCTATAACTTTTGTGGAAAAAACCTTAAAAAGCGTTGATATAAGCGAGTTTAAATCTCTGTAAACTCGCTTATATCAACGTTTTGGCAGGGGCAGTAGGATTTGAACCCACAACCAATGGTTTTGGAGACCACTACTCTACCGTTGAGCCATACCCAACCGTTTATATAACTACATTGAAGCCTATTTTTCGTTCTAATACTTCAATGGTTCACTCACTCTTTATTAAGTTCTATTATACACTCAAATCTATTTATATTTCAAGTCCTAATTCTTTACTTTTTACAATATTTAATTTAGATATTTTTCTGTTTATATCTTAAATACTCTAAAAAATAAAGGTAGTATAAAATTTCTACCACCTACGAAAAAATAGGGCATCAACAATAATTCCCAAAACATTAAAATAAAACCTAGAAATACTGCTTAAGCCAATGTATAATTGTTATATAGATTAATACGGAATTGTGTAACACCAAAATTTTAAAATGGGGGATGTTATTATGGGAAAAAATCTTACTCGAGCTTTACATTTTATTGCAGGAATCTTATTTATAATTATATCCATATTAAACTTCACCGATAACAAAATTCTGCCAGGAGTTACTTACATTTGTTTGGCTATAACATTTATATCGCTGGGGTTTAGTTGCAAGAAAAGCGATAAATAGTCATAATTGAATACTATGTTGTATTCTTCTAAAAAGACGTAACAAGTAAACAGAGAAAATAGGGAATCACATTTCTGTAATACCCCTAAAAATTTCTACATTAATATATATATTATTTTACTACTGTATTTGTATCTTCCACCTGTGGTGCATTAAGTATGCCCATTAACACTAATAACTGTAATACAGCATTAATTATTTCATTATACTGTGCGTCTACAACTCCAACACCTGTACTATGTAATAAGTATAATACAAATGCTGCTATAGCCACCCAAAAAGTTTTAGACTTAAGATTTTTAATTAATATTTGTTTATTCATTTTCATTACCACCCTTTATTTATTATTTCTATATAACTCACACTCTAATTCTTTTTCTGCCAATGCTCTTTGTGTTTCTATAACCATGCTTATATATTTTTGCTTTTTTAAATATAGAATTACATTAAAAAAGATAGAAACACCTAAAATTATTTCTATCATAATATCATCTCCTAAGCTTTAAACCATCCATGGCGCAAATCATTAAGCAATGTATCAATTGTTTGATTACCTACAATTCCGTCTGCTGAAATGCCCATTATTTTCTGATATCTAACTACTGCATTATAAGTACCTTGTCCAAAATCCCCATCAATGGAGATTCCCCCTATTAACACACTTAAAATACTCTGCAATAACCTAACTCGAGGGCTATTTTCTCCCATCCTTATTGGATTCATACTAACACTCCCTTGTATATTATTTATATTTATTTGTTGTGGGGCAAATGCACCATTGTCGAGTGGTTTATAATTACCACCAATAACATTCAATACACCTTTTGCAATTGCATTGCCTAAAGTTACTGGATTATATATTTTACAATCTTCAGCATTATCGCAGAAGAATGGTTCTATAAGTATTGCAGTCATATTAGTATGCTTTGTAACATATAAACTAGGTCTATTTACCCCACGTCTTGTAAATCCTAACTTACATATTTCAGTTAATACAGATTCACCATATCTTGCTCCTGCATCACTTGCTATTTCAACTTCAGCTCCATGAACACTTCCATCAAAAGCATTAATATGAAAACATAAATGTAATTGACTGCCACTTGCATTTGCCTTATTAACTCTATAAGCTAATGATTCATTTAATGATATACCCGATTGAATTGGTGTACAATTTATACATTTATGTCCTGCTTGTTCTAAAACTTGAATTGCTACTGGTGCATATCTTCTAATTTCAGCATATTCGTATACAATGCCATTTGCTGAAGTATCAGCACCATTTGCCATATGCCCAAAATCATATGAAATTATCATTTAAAACACATCTCCCTATTTAAAAAATAAAATTTTTACTAATATACCTGCCATCCCTACAAGCACTGCATATAATAATTTACTATTTTGCTGTATTAAACCATCAATCTTCTCACACAACTGACTTATATTATCATCATGCTTAACATCAGATTTTTCGAGATTATTTATTTTTGTGTCGTGTTCTTTTATCTTATCGTCATGTTCTAATATTTTTGTTTCAATAACTTCATTATTCATATCACACCTCCTATAAGTAATATCATTTAGTTTGTATAAATGCTTGAATATCAACAATTCCTGATACTCTCCCTCTTTGACTACTTGTAATCTCTAAAGTATAAGTTTGTCCAGCTTCACCTATATATTGAGATATTTCTATATCTAAACTTGAACCATCTGTAAGATTTATACCAGGAATAACAGTATTATTTATTTTTACTTGCACCTCTGCTGGATAAGTATCTTCAAAGATTCCATACTGAATTTCATGGGTGTGGTCTGGAATACTAATAGAATGTGTATGATCCATACCATGACTATGAGCAGGAATACTTACATCATGCGTATGTGCTGGTATAGTTACACTGTGAGTATGTGATGGAGTAGTAACACTATGGCTATGAGTGCCACTTGATCCCATAGTATATAAATTCTTTCCTGCTGCACTACTTGCTGCATCTACATTAAAATCTATCCCATTACCATCTGAATCTGAACAAGTTAAAACACTATGAGATACTGGACTAATGCTCATATCCGATGTAGCATAAAACATAACATGTTTATGATCTCCACCTGCTGCACTTGTTTGAGTACTTTGCCCTGCTGAACTTGATGTTTGAGTACTGCTACCTCCTGAACTTGATGTCTGTGTGCTTTGTCCTCCGCTATCACTTGTAGTTTTTGATGATGACCCAGTAGTAGTTGTAGTCCCACCTCCACCAGCCATACCCTTTTCATAAGCTCTAAACTTCTGACTTTCTATAAATAATCTAACCCTATTCACATATAAAATATCTGGAGACAACCAAATAGGAATTTTAATACTATGCGATTCATCCATATTTCCATTAAAAGGTATAGAATTTAAAAATGTATTTCCTTGTGGTGCGTTTTGCAAACTAGCAGTTCTCTGTTTTAACTCTGTTATTTGGTCACTCATGCTATTTTTTCTAGTATCTAAAGTTAATTTAGGATTCTGCGAACTTAATAAATCAGTTTCTTTTTCAATTACTCTAGCATTAACATTGAAATCCATAACACTATTTATTATGTTTGCTGTATCTCCAAGGTTTAATTGTTGGTCAATCCCTAGTGTAGATAAATCTAACATATCACATTTTACCGTTACCTTTTCTTGGCAATTTTGGTCTAATAAATTTTGTCCCCATATCTTTAATGTATTTGCATTTTGTATATCCTTGTTTGTTTCTTGTCCTTCTATAGTTCCGTACTTACTTATTGCTGTAGTATTTTCTAAATAATCTAATCCACCATTAACACTTTTTATAGTTAACTGGTTGATTCCTTCACCGTAGCCAAGTGGAATTAGTGTAGTTATTAAATCATTGGGGTCATAATCCTTTACTAATCTTTTTTGATTATATCCTAGTCTAATCTGAACACCATTGTTATTTCCTATTTGTTGAAGATAATCTAAATATAATACTCCTGCTGTTTCTCTAACCTGTAAATCTCCACCAAGAATATTATGAAGCTTTGTTATGATTGCATTTAAGGTAGTTTCGTAATTAGTATCAATAGTGATGCTTTGCGTTATTTCCACAGTGCCTAGCTGTATTTTTCTGATATCATCTACTTTACTATTATGCTTAGTTAACAAATCAGTTAAAATTTGACTAGGAGTTTGATCTTGATAATGGTATCTTCTAGTCCTTGTGTCATTTAAGTATGACATAGCACTTTCACATTCTACATCCTTGATAAACTTCCCATCAGTTTCCATACTGTCTGTGATTGGTATTACTCTACCGCTAAATACAACTGAATTATCTCTAGTATCTATAACCTTAACCTTTGTTGACAGTCCAAACACTTTATTATATCCTTCATTCATTTTTGGTATAGAAAAAGAGAAGTTATCGGGTAATGACAACTTCTCTTGCAAATTCATTTTAAGTAAATGTGGTGCTTCTTTATTAGCAGTAGGATAATGAATAATTGTTTCTATGTTGTTATTTATTAAACTTACTTTGTACGTAATATCACCTTCTTTCTAATTTTGAGCATGAAAAAAGAGCCTTGAATTTCTCCAAAACTCTTTATTTAATAACTATTAATATTTATTATTACTAATTAATCCTTGTGAGATTCTAATAATATTGCATCTTCTATATAAACATTAAAAAAAGTACACTTTTCTATACTTACTATACTATTAGTTACATTCATAATCCCATAAATTGCAGACATACTAGAATCCATTGTATTTACTAAATTGATTCTTGATATAATAGAAAAAGCATCTTTAGACAAATTTTTATAAAAATATTCAGCTACAAGTTTTGTACCATCATAAGGTGTTAATAAATCCAAGAAATAAGAAGCTAGAAGAAAGGTGTATGTATCGTGATCTAAATCTTTAACCAACATAGCCATATTTATTTTGCACTCATCTTCAATAAAAGAAGTAAGAACTTTTCTGATTTCTTCTACCAATGCTTTCTTATCCATGGATGAACACCTCCTATTTGGTCATCTAAAGCTTTAATATATTCTTTTGACTCTTTTTCATCACTGCTACCAATTGGTCTATATCTAAAATTTACAGACCATTTACTTAATAAAGACCATGATACAAAAAAATCAATATTATTTGACTTTTCTAGCTCTAAATCATTTCTTAAATTTGCAAGATCAATCAATTTTTCTGGTTCATGTATTTTATACCTACCATACTCTGGATACATATCCTTTTTTATATTTTTACAAATTGAAGCTTTCAAACCATACTCTACTACAAGACCTGATTGTTCAACAACAGAATCATAGAATCTTGCATCATATAATTTTTTAAGTTCTTCTAATTTTCGATCAGATAATTTTTGTAATTCTTTCTTTTTTACCATATTTCTACCCCCTATATATGTGATTTTACAATATATAGAGAATAATGTAAAACTTAATATTTTAATATTTTTTTATCTAATTTCAGGCTAATGTAATTAATCGTCTTAATAATAAATTTATTGTTTGTATATTTATATAAACTTTTTACGAAAAGATTTAATTTAACCATTTATATTACCTCCAATATTTTTATTAAAAGTCTATGTTATAGTATATGAAGTTATACTGTAATCCGACTTAAAATATAAAAAGGACTTAGAAATCAATCTAAATCCTTTGAATTTTGATATTTAATTAGTTCGTCATAGTATCCTATATTGTGAATTATATATTATGCAGGCTGTCCCTCCTCTAAAACATTTATAGCACTTGCAAAAATATCTAAAGTTTTCAAAAATATATATGCTTGTTTCCTATAGTTTTGAGCTGTGTCACTCACATCAGGTTTAAATGTATAAACAGCTGAAAAAATAGGTACATTATTATTTATCTTATTCTCTTTAGTATAGTAAATAGCTAATTGTACAGATAAACTCTCCCTATTCATTTCACATAAACTTTGTATATAAATATAAGCGTTTTGAGCAACTACACCACTATTGGCAGTATACTGCATTTGTAAAGCCATTTATAAATCAACTCCTCTTAATATAAATAATGGTTTATTTCATTCGAGTCTTTAAATACTAACTTTCCTGTATCGGCTGAAATATATAAAGTATTAGGTTCTACAGGGCTTAGAGCATCGCTTACAACTGGAAGAGACACTCCGCGCACCTCAGTTAAATCAACAGGTTTCCCAGAATTTGATGTTATTTTGGGTCTACCCTCTGTTATTAATGTGAATTCTGCCAATCCATTAATAAGTGCCCAAGAATTTTCAACCCATGTTGTATTTATTGTTCTTAATCCACTTTTATTTGTACGTTCATCCCATATGTTCGTTGGGTTTCCTATACTATCATTTAAGTGTATGGTATTGTATTGTACATCTTTTCCCATTTCAGAACCTATATAAAGATGTGCTCCTCCGGTATTTACATGTGCTAATGTTGTTCCTATTAAACGAGCACAATCACCACTTTTTAATCTTACTAAAATTCCTGGAGTTCCTGATGTTACAGCTCCATTTTTAGTATATCCTTTTATTTCTCCACCAAAAATTTTAACAGATGTTATATCTCCACTTACATTATGCCATTTTTCTACTCGGAGTAATTCACCTTTACCACCATATATAAATGGAGATATTAAATCTACAGATCTTACATTCCCAATATGAACGACCTGCCTTGGAGAAAAATCTACCATATCCGTGTTATCAATAGTTTGCTCCACGTGTAACATGTTAAATGTAATAAATTCAGCTACTGCTTCATCTCCCGCCCCAACTGCAACTGCTAAAGCAGTCCCCCTGCTTCTTTCTATAGTTAAAAAATCAAAAAGAACTGTATTACTTATATGCTCAGCTGATTGTTCAACTATTTTGCCTCCAAGCCTCACAGCTGGGAAATGCGTAGCGTCTGTTCCACCATCATAACCGCACCGATCTGCATGGCATGTTCCAATTCTAGCATTAGATAGATTGCTAAAATCGTATGCACATCCCTTATTGTCAATTACACGTACATTATCCATTTTAAGCTCAAAACCTCTATCGATTATAACTGCATTTGCAATCTGTTCATTCCCTTGGAAGGTAATATTTGCAAGTGTTAACCCTTGCCCTAGTGCATAAAACATTGTCGCATTTGTACCTGTTTTACGTTTTATTTTAACTATATTTTTTTGATTGAATAAAGATCCTTTACCACAGTTACCGATTATAGTAACAGGACTCTGACTGTCTGGATATTGGGCAGTCCAAGTCTTGTTAATTACATACCCTCCAAATGTATAAGGGACTATTAATTGCCCACCATTTATCCTTACGTAATCCGTGGCAGCTTGTAATGCACACCAATCTAATTCATCACTTAAATCTGTGGCACATGGGAATATTAACTGTGCTTCTTCTAAGGTGTTAAATCTTTCACTCAATAAATGGCTATTTCCATCAGCTGGAGCCAAATATGGAGGCTGACGCACATTTATTCCCCTCTCATTCATCCAATCTCTTAAATTAATTAACCCATCTGCTACATTGGGGTTCTCTTTTATCCAGTCAATTATATCAGTATTTCCTATTTTAATCGTATTATCTGCCAAAGTCGAATCAATTCCATCGAATCTTTCACCCAAATTATTAAAATTTTCTTGAGTAATATTACTATGATGAGAATCTACTATCTCTTGATCTTTTCCTTCTATCTGGCCAGATAATATATTGTCAATTCTATTATTGTTATTATCTGCAGTACTTTTAGCTTCATTAGCTGTATTCACTGCATCATCTGCTACACTTTTGTTTTCTTCTATTCCATCCGCAATAAGTTCTCGCATATCTTTAGCATTTGGTTCTACCCTTATTTGATCTGCATAACTCATTTATGCACTTCCTTTCCTATTTTTTTACATAAAAATAAGAGTAGAAATTAATCTACTCTTAAAGAACTTCTTTTCTAAATTCAAAACTTATATTGCCTGTTCCAGTTATTTGTATATTGTTTTCTCCTGGTAATAACTTAAATTGCCAATCTATATTTTTAGTAGTTGTAAAATTAGCAGTGTAGCTATTTAAGGTACAACTCATATTTGAATTACAAACAACTTTAGGAATAATAGAATGATTGGAAGGATTATATAGAGTCACTGTTTGACTACCAGAAATAGTAAACAAAGTGTTTTGGATGTAATCTGGTAATTCAAAATCTATATTGTCCCAAAGTAAATCTCCTGCAAGATCAGCACCATATTTAAAAGGCTCACAAATAAAATTAACTTCTAATTTTCCTGCTCTTTGTAAAACTTCCTCAAAACTTGGAGCATTTTCTACTTCAGCAAGGAAATAATATCCTTGCATAAAGTTAAATATCAATTTCTGCTGACCAGTTCCTAATAGCCACTCCAAAACTTTACTATATTTTAAATACAAAGAGAGTTTATCTCTTGTTACCAAATTAAACCTTATTTTTATTTCTCTTTCGTTATATACTGCTTCTCCTCCAGTACCTATCGTAGAAAAATCATAACTACCATTCATAAATGGAACAGAATCCTTTATCTTTTTCTTAGAAGGTGGCTGGATATCTATACTTTCTATCGTAATTCCAAAATCTACATAACTATTTTTATTATTAAATGTTATCTGTGTCATTTATATACCAACCCCCCTCATTTTTCTTTTGTTCTTTTTTCCTTGTAATTCGTCTAAATCGTCAAATATGTACTCCGCAAATACTTTTCCGTTAGGCATAACCATTTGAAATATTATAGGTGTTTTACTACTTGAACTATCATTACTATTACTTATTTTACTATTAAGTTTATTAGCAAGTTCATCAATCCATCCTGTGTTGCGTTCTAATGGCATTACTGCTTCTTTTCCTGCTTCACCAACACCAATTATAGAAGGACTATTGAAAATACCACCTTTAGCATACCAATCGATACCAATTTTAGGCAATCCACCTTTAACCCAATCAATAGGATTAAGTGATCCACTAGCAGTAAAGTGTGGCAATGGAATATGAGGTATCTTAAAATCAAAAATTCCACCTAAGAAAGATTTAATTTTACTTCCAATTTCATGTATGGTATTCCAGAAACCATTCCATTTATCTACAATTCCATTAACTACCCATTCAGCAGTATTCTTCACACCATTAAAAGCACCATTAACTATATTTCTAAACGTTTCGGATTTATTATAAGCAATTACTAATCCTGCTGCTAATGCTGCTAAACTAACAATGACAATCGTAATAGGATTTAAACTCATGACAAAATTAAGTGCAGTTTGTGCTATTGTCATTGCTCCAGTAGCTATAGTAGTAGCCACTAACTGTATTTTAGTTGCCAACCATGCAAGACCTTGTTTCCCTAGTTCTAAAGTATTTTTTGCTAACTCTATAGTTGCAGTACCTATACTAGATGCAACATTTCCAAAGACAGTTGCCCCATTTTTTGCACCCTCTATAACCTTAGCAAATCCACCAGATAAAAACTCTCCTGCTATTTTCATATTGTCCATAGCCATTTTTGCTCCAGTTATTGCATTAGCAAATCCATTTATAGTTGTTGCTATTTGATTTATTATTACAAGTCCACCGATAGCAGGTACTAATATATCTAAAGCAATTTTAAATTGGCTACTGTGGTCTTTTACAAAATTAAATGCATTTCCCATAAGTGTAAATCCATTTTGAATAATAGGTAATATTACAGCCATAGTATTACTTACGTCCTGTTTTATTTCTGGCATATGTTGTTGAAACCAGTTAGAAAAATCCGATAGTTTAGGTAGTACTTCATTGCTTAAAGGCAATAAAATACCAGTTTGTAAATTACGTTTTATACCTTCAAAAGCACTTCCAAGGTCATTATATTTTACCTTATTCATTTCTCCCAAAGCATTTTTAGAAGTAGATATAGAGCCATTAAGATTAGTTAATGCCACAATACCACTTTTCTGTAAATCTTCCCATTGTGTACCCCAAAGTTGTACTCCTAATTGATTCTGCTGCAATGGGTCTTTTAAATTTAGTAATTTAGAATTCACTTCTTGAAAGGCCTGTTTTGCAGTATCTCCACCTTTAGCAAATTTCTCCATAGTCTTTTGTGCATTAAGTCCTAATGCTTGAAAAGCCTGTTGAGTGCCTGTACTTCCATCTTTTGTACGTATAGAGAATTCTTTAACTGCATCCCCCATTTTATCAATGCTAAAACCACCTGCTTTAGCACCATTTTGAAGCATATTGAACATATCTTGAGCATTAAGACCTAGAGATTTAAACTCTACTGGATATTCATTCATTGTATCTAATAGATCTCCATTTTTATCGAGTCCACTTTGTGCTCCCTGTGCAATAAGGTTATAAGCATCTTGTGCACTTATACCAAAGTTTTGTACTAAAGCATTAGCACTCCTAAAACTTTCATTAACCTCATAACCGAAGGTATCTCTTAGCAATAATGCATTTTCAGTAAGCCCCTTAACCTCATTAGAATTACCTCTCCACTGTTTCTGTATTACTCCTAAAGCCTGTCCTATATCATCAAAACTTTCTCCAAAATTGTCATTATAGATATCAGTCATGGTTTGTTTCATACCATTAAGGCTTTGAGTTGACATTCCTGTGCTAGCTTGAAGCTGATTCATAGCTTTTTGTGCATCAGAACCGAATGTTAATACACTTACAGAGCCTTCTTTAAATTTATCCCAGATATCTCTACCTATAGCCATGCCAATACCGTTTTTAATACTCTGACCTATGCCTTTAGTAGCATTAGATATTTTTTCAGAAAACTTACTCCAAATATTAGAATTTTCATTTACCTCTTTTTTACTTTTTTCAAGTGCTTCATTGACTTTATTTAAACTGCCCTCAGTTTTTGAATAAGAAGCTATAGCATTATTAAGTTTTTGTGCTAAAGTTTGAGTTGAATCACTAAACTGTCCTGTTTCACTCTTAGATTGCTCATAAGCCTTTTTTAATGCATCAATTTTAGCCTTCTGTAATTCCATACTCTTAGATAAGTATTCAGCTTTTGCCTTTAGCTGGTCTGTATTACTGCCAAAATTCTTAAGATTGGCAGATGTAGCATTAAATTCACTTTTTAAAACACTCATAGACTTATTAAGTCCAGCAACCCCCTGAGTGAATAAATTATCATCTAATCCAACTTTGACCGTAAGCCCTTGTATACTCTCTTCTGCCATTAACTACTACACCTACCTTTCTTAAAATAAAACATTATCTATATAATCCATTTCACTATCTTTATCCTTAATGCCGTTTACTTCTTTATAAGTCTTAAATAAAGCATCAAGCTTTTTAGGAGTACATTTCCAAAACTGTTCTTCTGTCATTTTTAAAAGAATAGTTCCACAATAAAAGAGCCAAGACCAATCCCATTCATTACTAGAATTACCCTCGGCTTCTATTCCCCCACATTTCCAGTAGTTACTTCTGGCATATCATTATTAAGTGCTATACCAGCCTTCTCTACAAATTTATTTATAAAATCCATATCTAACATTTTACCAACATCTTTCAATGTTATTTCTTCATCTTCTACTTTTATTAAACTATATACTAATGCCCTTATAGCTTTTATTTTTACCTTTTCTAAATCCTCGAAAGCCTTTGATACATCACCATATATATCTTCTAATTCAGAAAGTACATTGAAATCAAAAACTATTGGATAGGTTTTTCCACCTACCTCAATAGTCTGCATATCGTTTTTTATTGTTTTTAATTCTTTTCCTTTAACTCCCATTTAAATACCTCCTATGCTTGTACTGGTATTGTTGGGACTGCTGTTAGCCATCCAGCTAGTGCATTAGCATCTACACCTTCACCATCTGTATCAGCTATCAATCTCCAATTACCGTCACTTTCTCTAGGTATAAATGTAGCTTTTATTGTTGCTGTCTGAGTCTTTAATTTATCTGCATCAGTATCATAATTATCTGCTGTAAGCTGAAATTGACCTTTTAACAAACATACATATCTATAATTTGTTTTGTCTGACTTTAAGCTTCTAAAGCTCATTGCTACCCAAGGTGGAACATCATCTTTATTTTCAATTAAAATACCATTAATTAATTTTGCACCTTGTAAAAATGCTCTTGTTGCTGGACTTAGTTGATTTAATTCTATTTCTACATCTATGGAATCAAACTTTTGAATTATTTCTTCTATATCATCATCACTATATTGCTTTTCACTAGTAGATTTTGGTGTTATTTTCGCCGAAATTGACCTTTCATATTTTTTCATTGTGCCATAAGTTGTTGAACCTCCTACTGGATCTACTGTTAAAGGTGCAAAACTTACATCTCTTAAACCTATTTGTCTACTCATTAAACATACTTCCCTTCATTTTATATATTTTCTTCTAAATAAAAAAGACTTACCACCGTGTGATAAATCCCCGTATCAGCCTCATAAGGCATGTCTCTTATATCTAATTTTTTAAATCCTTGTATTTTTAATAAATTTACTATTTGTTGTGCTAAATCTCCTATATCCGTTTTGTACCAGATATCTAATTGTATATAATGTCCTGTGCTTTCTTCTTCATCTTCTGAAAAATCTTCACCTTGATTAAGATATGTAAAAAAAGTAATATATTTTGATGCTGTTCCACTATATTTCTGAAACGTTATTGGAATATTTAAAGAAGATAAACTATTAATTATAAAATTATTTATCATCCTTATTCCACCTTCTTCGCAATTTCTTCTTTAATTATCTCAAAAACCTGTTTCTTGTTTTTCTCAAAAGCAGGTCTTAAGAATGGTTGTGCAGGCATTTTGCTTGTACCAAATTCTATAAATGTAGCCCAAAATGGTGCATCTTTATCTTTTTTATCTGTTCCAACTAATACGTATTTACCATCTTTAGATTTTTTAGCTTTACTTATCTTCAGTCCATCTCTTAGTTTCCCTGTTCTTACAGGAGCACTATTTTTCGCATCTACTAATATAGGCTCTGCTGCTTTCTGTAAAGCTTCATCTTCTATTTTTGTCCCTTCTTTACCCATACTTTGGAGCTTAGACATTAAGCTTTCAAAGCCATCTACATCAAAACTAGCTGACATTACACTAACACCTCCCCAATAATTTCAAGAAATTCATTGCTAAAATTGTAATTATTAACATATTTAATGTTGTAAAATACATCCACTACTTGACCATCTACTATTCTTTTACCAAATTTTACTTTCATAGTATTATCTATTGCTTTATCACTTCTGTATCTAATCAAAAATCTAGTCATAGTCTGGCTAAAATCATGTCCACTTTTAAATACTTCTGTTCCTGAAACATTAGATATTTTTGACCAAGAAGATAAATAATCTTGCCATTGTGGTTCTTCATATCCATTGCTATTTGTTGTTACTGCCATTGCTCCAATAGATATACGTTTATTTAATTCTGCACTGTTATATAGTTGCATTTATATCACCTCGTCACTGGCACTTGCTAACATATCAAATATTGTGTCAATTATTATATCTCGCTTGAATGAACCATCAATATATTGGCTTCTATTATTATATAAATCATTGATTAGCTTATATTGTGCTGTAGTAGCAAGTTTAACTAAATTAGCATTGGTCTGATAACCAGTGCCAACACATGAATCTATATAAGTTTGTGAATTATCTATTAAAGTTTGTATATAAGCATCATCTTCTATAAAATCAGCATCAACTCTTAGATAATTTTTAACTTCATCTAACGTCATATCATCACCCCTTTAAATAATGGGGTATATACAACCCCATCTAAAATTAAGCTAACTCTAATTTTTTAACACTTCTTACAGAACCTTTTGCAACTGCAAGTCTTTCTAAGATTCTTAATTTAATAGTATCATCATTAAAACCTGCTTCTGTACTTCTAGCTACAGTTACACCTGCTCTCTCAAGAAATTTAACTGCTTCTTTTGAGTTAAGAGAATAGAAAATTTTAGTCATACCTGCACCTGGAGTAACTAAAGAAGAATCAAAAGTTATGATTGGTTTATTATTGAAATATTCAACACCATTTACATTAGTTATTAGATTCAAAGGTCTCTCTTGGTTATCTTTCTTGTTCTTAAGGTATGCATATCCTGCTACATTACATAATGTAATTAATCCAGATTTTACAGCAGGTAATGCAGTATCCATAACATTTTCTAAATCTTCATATGAAGTTGGAGTAGTTACTGCTGTTGCATTTGTATCTATAACTGTCATAATCTTTTTATTTTCTTTAGCAACTGCTATTTCAGAAAAGTTAGTTCTTGCTATTGATTCAATTTCAACTTCTGCATCATCAACTAATTCACTTGATAATGTTTGTATTAAACCAACTTTAGAGCAAGTAAAATTTAAGTCAGTAGTTACTAATGAACCATCAACTATATCCGCACCTTCTGCTATATCAGCTAAACTATTTTGGTCATAATCAACCATTGGGATTGTTCCACTGTTTTTAGTGACTGGTATAACATCACAAATTGATTTTAATGAACCAAAACCTTTCTTTATTTCTTGTAACTGGTTAACAAACTGGCTTGGCAATACAGCACTATTATCACTAGATACTATTACTGCTCTTTCCTCTGCTGATAATTCCTTACCCATTACACTTTTTACTATTGCTCTCATTTCACTTACTTTTTCCACTTTAACATCGCCTCTTTCTTCTTTTTTTGCTTTCTGATTTTCTAATGCTCTTTTTTCGTCTGCTTCTAATTCTTCTGCTATTTTTAAACTATCTTGTAATCCTCTTAGTTCTTCATTTAATGCTTTTGCTTTTTCAGCGTCTTTAGCGTCTAAAGCACCTCTTACCTCTGCTCTTTTTTCTTCTACTGCTTTTTTCATTTCATTAATATCCATATATTTTTTTACCTACCTTTTCTATAAATTTTTTTAATTTTTTGCATAAAAAAAGAACTTAATTATCTAAATCAAGTTCAAGTTTGATTAACTCTAAATCCAATTCATTTTGTTTTGCCTGTTCTAATTTTGCTCTTTCTTTACTATCAATTTCTTTTGCCCTTGCAAAAACTGTAGTATCTTCATACTGTGGAATACATAAAATAGAACCTTCATACAATTCAACTTCTAATAAAGTTCTCATAATACTATCATCATTTGCATTGTATTCATTAGATTCTCTTACACATGTAAAACCAAAACTACAGCCACTTATAAGTCCTTGTTTTATTAGTTCAATAGCATCTTTTCCATAAGATAAATTATCATTTATAGTTGCATTGAATCTTAAACCGACATTATCTACAGATAAAGTTAAAGTCCCAGTTTGTGTACTTGCTAAAGGTTTTGACCAGTCATGATGATATAATAAAAATATATTATGACCATCTTTTAAAGTATTATCAAAAGCACCTCTATCAATTTTTTCATAAAACCCTTGAAAAAGTTCTGTTGGACTATCGAATTTAGCTATGTATCCATCAATTTCTGTTGTATTTGTATCTTGTATCTGCCTAATTTCATAGTCTTTTACGGCTCTAAATTCTCTATTTTCCATATATTTAAGCACCCCCTTTCGTATTGATATCGGTACTCTTTTGCCATGTAGCCTTACCATCTATTAAATCTTTTAATAGAATCTGACCAGAAGGCAATGTTACAGTTTCATTATTAAAATCTGTATTTACTCCAAGAAGGTTTCTAGCATATTCTAAAGAATATACACCATTTTTAACATAGTCTATTATTATATTCTTTTGCTTTTCTGCACTTGTACGCAACATACTGTTTACATTAAATCTAATCTTATATCCTTTTCTTCTATCTGTAGAAGTTAGCAATTTCCAATCCATTTCTTGCTCTATTTGAACCAAAATAGGACTTATGGTATTAGTCAAATAACTAATATTATCTTCTTCACTTAAGCTCCCAGTATCTATTAAAGAAAAAGGAATACCTATTGTACTGGCAATATCTTTTTTCCCATTTATTTTTAATTCTGCAAATTGAGAGTCAACCAACGATAAATTTAAAGGACTAATTGAATATCCAGCAGGCACAGTGAAAATGCGATTATTACTGCTATAAATTCTGCTAAATTTAGCTTGTATTTTCTTCAATTCACTTTCTTCTTTAATATCAGAAGTTAATTGAACTACAGCTTTACTTGTTAATCCATTAGCAAATAAATTTTTTTGATAATTTTGTGCCTGTAAATTAGTATCTATCGTATCTTTTACATAGCTTTTAGTTGCTTTACAGTTAATTCCATCAAGAGAATTATCTCTTAATATAATCATATCTGTATCTAAACAACTTCCTTGTGTGCCAACACAATCAAAATCAACTAATACTTTACTAATAGTTTTAGTAGATTTTATTAATCCCACATCATCTACTGTAAATTGATTAATTTTACAAGGATATAAACCTGTAACATTACCTTTATAATCTTTTTGTATGTATAATCCACTGGTTCCATAATGTTTATATAACATTATAAGAGATTTAAGGCAATCAAAAGAATTCATAGACATATTAGGACGTAATCTTAACAGATCCCACAAATAATGTTTATTTGCTTCAATTTCACCTTTGTCTGTTGTTTGTTTAATTAAAACTGGTAATTTGGCAATAGTACTCCCTAAGATATTTAATCCAGTAATATAATTCTGCTCTCTTAAAGAATTTTCTGATATTGTATCCTCACCTTTAGTCCAAGCTGTCCAGTTAAATGTGTCCCCTGTGGTGTCTCTTTTCTCCAATCTATCCCAAAACAATTATTTTTCACCCCCTTTGCCACTTATAAAATAGCTCAATATTAACAGCTCTAATGCTAAAATATACATTCCTGCAAATGCATTTATCATAAAAGTTGTTAAAAATATAATAAAAAGGGATGTTATAGTTAAAATATCAGCCACAAGATAAGGTTTTATCGTATGTATTTTAAATTTATTAAAAATTGTTTTATTTTTTTTCATATTTTCACCCCTTTTATTACCAGTCTTTACTCATTTCATCTAGTGCATCTAAAGCATTATAACTATCATCTTCTCCAAGTAATTCTGTATATGCAAAGATTAATACTGCAACCATATCTATTCTTTGCTTGTTTTTATCTTCTTTTGCCAGCATTTCATCGTCTGATTTACCTACATCTGTTATTGCATTACTCATATTCCAATCAAGTAATTCATTTTTTAAATATTTAACCTGACTATCATACACTTTTTTTCTGAATTCTTTTGTTGCAGGAGATAAATTTGTATAAGTTTGCTTTAACTTTAATACATCACAATCTACTTCAAGTCTTTCAACCATTTCTTTTGCGTTCATAGGGTCTGTCACTATCATTTTTATTGTACAACCATATTTTTCTTCTATATTTCTTATGTATTCTTCTACCAGTGTATAATTTACCGTCATTCCTTTATGTAAATCACAATATCCTTTTTTTGCATAATCCCTATAATCTATTTTTTCTCTACGTTTATCAAGTGAATCAGCAGGTAAAAACCCATGAGACATACAATAAATAATATTATCTTCTTTATACATTATAGAAACAGCAGTTAAATCCGTTGTAACAGACATATCAATGCCAACTATTACATTTTTACCACTAAAATCAATGTTATCTACTACACACTTCTTCCAATATGTAATATCTATGTACTTATTTAACTCATTTGTTTCTAAGAAAATATTAAGATTTTTAGTTAGGAATTCTTCCTGCTCTTTGGTTTTTATCTTAGCAATTTCTCTATCAGATTTTATTTCATTATAATTTTCTTCAATTCTCAAAGGATTAGCTTTATAAATAGCTTCATCTGTCCATGCTTCTTCTCTTTCTGCATAATATAGTAAACAAAAATATCTATCATTTTTTATAATGCCTTTTAAAACTGCTCTATCATAATCAAGTTCTTCTAACATTATAGAATCAGATTCAGCATAGGCAGTTGTAGTACGCACCATTATCGGATTTTTTACACTAAGCTGACCTTTACGCATAGCTTGTATATTACCATTTGTTGTAAACGCTCCCATTTCATCCACACAAACACATGCAGGTCTAATCGAGTTGTTTTTATTTGCTTTGCTTGTTCTTGGATAATAATAACTCTTTGTTAATTTACATTTAATAATACCTATTTCACTTTCAGATACTATAAAATATTTAGCAATAAAAGGACTTGCACCTATAATTTGTGCCATAGCTTTTCTAAGTTCTTTCGCCAAATCTCTATCAATACAAATAGAATAAAACTCTGAATAATTTTGTTCTGTAAGCATTAACAATATGAAAACAATTGCAGTTATAAAAGTTTTTGCATTTTTACGTGGTATAAATAAAACAACATCTCTATACATCATCTTATTTATGTCATTTTTATATCTCCAACCAAAAATTGCACATAAAAATAAGGCTTGGAATCCTGCCAAACCTTCTAATATATTTTTTCCTGCTACAAAACCTGTTGCATAGTTCATTAGTTTAAGTAGATTATTAATTACTTTTAATTTGCTCTCACTAAAGCAAAACTCAAAATCATCTTTATATTGATTTATATTGTAATTTTCTAAAAATATTTCACATTGTTTTTTTACTTCCCAAGGACAAATTTCTTTATCATTAATAACATTATTACAATATTCTAATGCTTTATCTAATAATAACATTAATCCTCACCCCTTAAAGCTTTAGCAACGGGGTCTTCTTTATTTTCCTTGTTTTGCAAATTTAAATTTCCTAATTTTGCCCTTGATTGTGGAGATAAACTTAATTCATTAGTTGCTCTCCAAAGGTCTTTTGTATATTTATCTTTACTTGCCATTAAATCTTTGTTTTTTAATTGTTGTATATCTTCATTTATAAGTGTTTCTATTGCCTGTAATCTATCTATTGCTATACTACAAGTACTTAAAACATAAATATCTAAGTTGGACAATATCCCTGATGCTTCCAATTCTTTTACAATGTATCTAAAAATCTTCTTTTGTGAACTAGATAAATAGGTTGGAGGTTTAATCTTGTCACTCGAACCACGTAATTCTTGTTCTGCCTTTTGCCTATTTTCTATTTCTTCTTTTGTGAGATGTTTACTCATTGTATTTACACTTTTTGATGGACGAGCCAATTTTATCACCATCCTTTCTATTCGTTTCTATTAATAATGATTGTCAGTTGATATAAAATGTTGATTTAGGGATATATTTGTGACTGGTTAAGCCCATCAGATTCCCAACGGATAATTTTTATTGATTACCACTCCCCCCGTATCAAATAATATATTATTAAACATATTTATTTACTATATTATGACTTATTATAAATCAAATTTTTTATAAAACTTATCTAGCATATTAAATAATATCTTTTGTGTCTGCTTTCTTATATCTTCATCCTTATTATATAGACTATGTATATAGACATGATTGCCTT
This sequence comes from Clostridium pasteurianum DSM 525 = ATCC 6013, assembly GCF_000807255.1. Classification (NCBI taxonomy): domain Bacteria; kingdom Bacillati; phylum Bacillota; class Clostridia; order Eubacteriales; family Clostridiaceae; genus Clostridium; species Clostridium pasteurianum. The sequence continues at coordinate 3,750,840 of NZ_CP009268.1, forward strand.
TAGTTAGTCCTATAAGATTATCACTATCTAATCTTTTATTCCAATCATCCTTTACTTCAACAATATGATGATACATCTCTGCTTGTATTACTAACCCTGTTGTCATGTACTCATAAATATCCATACCCAACTGTCTTGCCTTTACTGAATCTTTTATTCTTATCCAACTATCGCTCCTATAAAACTTCTGCTCTTTTATATCCGTTCTATTCTTTCTATATTTATTGTAGTATTCTTTCTTCTTTGCTATCTCGCATTCACATTCTGTATGCTCCAATACTTTCTTACCACATACACCACATTTCCTATATGTTGCCATTACTATTCACCTATAATTTTTTTTATTATCTTACATACCAATAATATTATTGCTCCTAAATTAAACACTAATATACTAAATATTGCTCCTATTAACCATCCAATTATAGGAGCAAATAACATAACAATTAATACTATTAATAATATAGTTAATAATGTTCCAATCATTTATTTTCCCTCCAATTATATTTAATTAGTTATATATTAATCTAGTACAGTCAAAAAAATAAAAAAGTAAGCACAATTGCTGCACTTACTTAATTAATCTATCATTTAAAAATTCCATTTTTCTTCTTCCTGTCGTCTTTTCACTAATATTTCTTTTTGTTCTTCTATTTTTTTATTCTTTTCATTTTTTAAAATAGAGCATTCAAATGATGGATCTTGTAATTTGCATATGGAACTACCAGAACATTTATCTTGCCCATGAATAATATTAACTTGACCATTAAATGCTGGTAATAAACCAAAATCATACTTTTGTCTAACTTCTTCTTTTATATTTTCACAATAAATAGTATTTCTAATATTATATGAACTCATAACACCATCTCCTATCTAAAACCAATAGTGTTTTTAGGTTCTTCTGGATTTTTTCTTTTCATAGCAATTAATACAAAGCTAATTTGATTGACATTTTGAATTAATTGTATTGGTGAACCATCTTCTAATTCTCCATAAAAATATATTAAGTAAGGGTCTTGATATCCTATATTAAGAATATTAAACTGAATAGTATTTCCAAATGTAACCAATCTCATTCCAACTGATTCAGAATCATCTAATCTCTTGTCAAAATCATTAATTTCTTTTACTAGCTGTTCATAAAAAATATTAGCAAATCCATTATCATATTGTTTAGTTTTTTGAATATTTTTTTGGATACGTTCCATATCTATACCAAAATCATGAGGTCTATATTCCATAATCCCATCTCCCTAAATATTGTATTTTATTACTCTATTCTACAACATTAGGTTAAATTCCTTTATTTATTCAATAATTTATTCATATTTTTCTATTATTTATCTAATCAAAAATTAAAACACCCAAGGGTGACTAAATCCTTGGGCTTCCCAGTATAATTTACAAATGACAAACACTTATTCTTATATTTTAATCTTATTTGGATTGATTGCAATACACTAAAAAGAATCCTGTTAAGAGTCCTTATAATATAATTTCAATAGAATATAACTCATTATATTTTACTTGTTCTTTCTTACCATTTTCTCCAGACAAAGTAATACTTTCATCTCGTTCTTTTCCTGTTAATATAGTATTAAGAAAATCGCCATTTTGTTCACACATAATCTTTCCTATACCATTATTAGTATCATTTACTTCTGCTGGAAAAGAACTCCCGTCTTTAAATTTTAAAATAAACTTCATACATACCACTCACCTTTCACCATATTTTCTATAAGCTTCTATATGTGAAAGATGATGTCCTTTATTTGTCGAACGATTATTATACTTCCATAATCTTATTAATAATATCTAATTCCTTTTCATAAAATCGAATTAATTCATTATTAATTCCAATTATTCTATCATTAATTTTAATCTGCTGCTCTATATTACCAATTAATTCTGCCATGGTCTTATCTTTAATTTCATCACATTTTTCTTTTTCCAATTCTAATATTTCATATTTTATATTATCTAAACCTCTTAATAATTCTTCAGCGTCAATATTAATTTTAACTGTAATATCTTGTATTTTATTAGATTTATTATTATCTTCTTCTACCACTAGATAATAAGCATTGCCGATTCTCTTCATATTATTTTTCCTCCATTTCAGAAATTAATATTTTTTCATTCCATATTAATCCCTGTCTGCAAACATGTCCAACTCTAGTACTAGAAGTTAATAAGTTATTATAGAAACTCTCGTTCTCATCATAATCGTTATAATCTAACCCAAACAACTCAACAAATACTTCCACATCTACAAATGGCTCTATAACTTCTAAAGAATCTATTATTCTTTTATTTAGATAGCACATTTCATTTTTAACATTATCTAATCTAATTTCATATTTATTGAGCATTAATTCCAAATCTTTTTTGAGAACTGGAACGTTTATACCATCTATATCGGCTATCTGCTTTCTATATTCTATAATAAGTTTTTTGTATGTCTTTTCTTCTCTGCAAAGACTCCAAGCCTGCTGCTGAAAAGTCCCTTTTGTATTAACTTCAACAATTGCGTTATATAATTTGTTATTTTTTATCATAATAATTCCTCCTGCTCTTTATATTTTTTTATTGTAAATGCCACAGATTTAAAATTTGAGCAAAATCTTTTTAGTTCTGTATCCCCATCAAATTCTTTTAATAAATCTCTAACTGTATCTGTAGCTATGAACACAAAAGCATACTGCTCCTGACCATTTCTATAAATTTTTTCTATTCTATCTTCAAATATGCCATTGCTATATAAATAGGCAATTTTATTTCTGTTGACTATAAATAATTCCTTTAATTCTTCCATCTCACTATCCTCCAATCTAAACAAAAGGATGCTCAATATTATAAGCACCCTTTACTTTTTTATATTTTATTTGTATAATTTATTTTGACATTAATTCATTTGGATTGTATCTACTGGAATAGATATAATCCCTTTTATATTTCAACATGTTTCCATTTTAATCCTCGTCTAATATTATTAATATGACTAAGGCTCACATTATACATTTTAGCTAATTCTATATCTCTATAAGTGTGATCTCTCATATAAATCTTTATTTGTACTATATCTTCTTCCGTTAAACGGGCATTAGGATTTCTACTTCCTCTTTGTGCTGCACTCATTTTAGGATAATTCTCTTTATACCTCGGGCAATCTTTTGGTTCTTCCAAACAACATACTGGATTTAATGATTTATAATATTTAGTCTCAACTTCTTTTTTATTTGCATCATCACAGTACTCTAATATTTTATCTTCTAAATTATTTTCACCTATTTCATCATAAATCTTTTGTAACAATTTATTTTTATGATTTCCATGCCTTAATAATCCTAAATGTGTGGATTCTCTATTTCTCAGACCGCCTGATCCAACATAGATACATTCTCCTGTTATCTTATTATAAATACCATAAACTCCTATTACATCTTTAATTCCATTTGCCATAATACATCCTCCTAAATTTTAATTAATTTTTTGTATAAAAAAAAGACCATACACATTTGTGTACAGTCCTTAATTCTTAATTTAATATAACCTTTACATAGTTACTCCATATCGGTCAATGCTTAAACAATCAAATCCATTCTCGTCTTCATCGAAATCTATGTCTATTGTATTGTCTTTAAATCTTATCAATTGTATATCGTCTATAGCTAATAATTCTGTTTTTTTGTTATGTTCCTTATCATATAAATATATAAAATTATTATCAAATTCCAGTGAACACCAATAATTCAAACTGTTCCATTCATCTGTAACTTTTTGTAAAAATTCTGGAGTTATAGTTTCCACTTCATCTTCATATGATTCTTCTCCAAGCATTTCTATTTTTTCATTCACTAAATCAATATAAAATTGTTCTTCATCACTGGTAATATAAATATTGCATTCAGGTCTGTTATAACTTAATGCATCTACACAGGACAAATCAATTTCATATTCATTTCCGATATTACACAAGATTCCATCTATTATATATAAATTCTCACTTTTAGTTTCTTCTAATATATCAATTACATATCTTTCCTCTGGAGTTGATTCATGAAATTCATATTTTTCTTGTTTTAGTGCATCTAATATATAAGAAATATATAAATCACTTTCTATGTCCTTAAGATAATTTAATTGAATTTTTTTGTAATCATATTTATCGTCAAAAATATCGAAAATAAAACCCTTATCTTTTCCAAGTAAAAATCCTACTTCTACTTTTTTGCCTAGTATCTCAGTTAATTTACTAGATATTTCATTTCCTAATTCTTTTTGTTGCTGATTAATTTTTTCCATAATATTATTCCTCCATTTTTATTTAAATTTTTTATTATGTATTTCAATTCACGTCCATAATAGTGGGTGCAGTCGCACTATTTCTTAGTGGATAACGAGCCAAAGGCGAAGTTAGACACTTAGAAATAGCTTGCCCACTTTAAATATAAAAAAAGAAGACCATTATATTAAATGATCTTAATTGTTAAGTTCATGAAACAACTATAGATATATAAAATTTAATCCAATCATAATTATTTAAAAATCTTAGTTCTCTTATAAAAAATTTTACACACATTTGTGAGCTATTTAAACTATACTGGGGATTAAGGAAAACTAACCAACATTTTTATTTTTAAATTAACTACAACTAAGGTTATTCCTTACGTCATAACCTAGTTTCCGTAAAATTAAAAATAAAAAAGCTGCGAGTAGTTTTCCTTCCCCAGACCCCACAACCTTTCACTCGCATGATTAATTTTTGTTTATTTTTTTAACCCCCTAATCTCCTATATATTTATATAAGGAAATAGGGTGCTAATAATTTTATATTAAATATTTTCCTCTTTTTACTGTATGCTCTATAAACCACTCTTTTATATAATTATTATTTTCTCTTAATTTATCTAATTGTTTTTTAGTTAAACCAGTTTCGTTGTATAAATCTTTTGTTGTTACTTCTCTATTCTTATCTTGTTTTTCTAACCAATTTGTGAATTTAGTATTTGCTTGACCTTTATTTGCTCTATTATCATTTTTTGATTCTTTAAATTCTTTCAGTTCTTTATCAAACGGAACAATAACTTTTTTACCTACAGTTGTTGCAAATAAATTTTCAATCATATCTAATATTAATTTTTTCTGTTGAAAAATATGTATTTCAATTTTATCTTTAAATTGATAATTTCTTAATTTAGTTCTATGTACTTCCTGATAAAAGTCTGTAACAATTAATAATGCCTTAAATTGGTTCAATAAAGGTAGTCCAAACTCATAAATCTTATGTCCAAAACTTGTATATGTATTATTTCCTACTTCTTCTCTACTTCTATCTTTAAATATTAAGTCATCACTTAATTTTTCAGCATTTTCAATATTGGTACAATATACCAATGTCTTCTCCCATTTTATAGAAGTAGAGAGCCATTGTATTACATATTCATAGTCTGGTAGTGTATGCCATCCAACCATAAACATTTTAGTACAATCTTGCATACTATTTTCTCCCTTTGTTGCTCCAAAGTAGTAAGTAGATACACCTTCATCTGGCATGGGAATATTTACTTTATGCTTCAATAAATTTGCTAATTGTACTGATTGGTCTCCATATGTAACTACGTAACTTTTATTAAATCCTAACATTTTATTGTTAATAAATTTGGCACATGCATTTATTAAATATTTTTTTTCTGAAAAACTATATCTATTCAACTTATGTTTGTTATATACATTTATCGTTAAATTATCATATAATCTGGTATTTTGTATATCTAAAAACTTTAAATCACCTTTATCATACATACCTAAATATAATGGGTCATAGAGAGCAGTACCATCAAAAATTATAGTCTTAAATGTATCACAATATATTTCCCTAAGATTTTTACTACCTATAGTACTTATAAATTCATTTTTACCTTCATATACATATAATCCACCTTTTGTTAACACATCATGTATATGCTGCAATTCACGTTTATAATTTTTCCCAATATATTTATCCCATAATGTTATAAAATCCATATCATTTTCACAAATATTATCATTATTAATATTTGATATTATAAACCTTTTATATTGCTGCCTTAATCTCTGCATTTTAGATATTATAGTATCTTCTATATCTTTCCATTTATTTTGTAGTTTAGTTTTATCATCAGTTGTTTCATATTTACATTTATCTATATCAGTAGATATTTTATTTAATAATGATTTATTAACTTTAACTGTATCAAGCATATCAGGTCTTTCATCTATAAGTAATAAATTTCTTTCACCTTTATTATTTTTATCAATATTATATGTATTGTACATTTTAATACTTTCTGCACATTCTCTTAGTCTTGCATTTGTTATCAATAATATTGGATATTTCATACATTCATATTTTTGTGTAAATATTTTACATCTTTCATAAAATGGACAATTATTAGATGTACATATTTTGTCATCAGATTTTTTTACCTTTTTATTTATGCACATTTTTTCATTCCAACCTTCAAGAATATATGTATATCCTCCTAATCCCATTTTATTTAAACAATCTTCAGTATGCCTCAAACTTTCTAATCTATCGGTTGCTATAATTATTCCATTACTTGTTTTTTTATCTTTATATAATTTTATTTGCTTTTTTAATATTTCTAATGTAATACTGGACTTACCAAAACCGCAAGGTGCAGGAATAACAGTTATAATATTTTCTTTTAATTTACCATATATTATTTGTGATGTTTCTTTTGCAAAATAAATTTGATCCTTCGTCGCACCACCTCTGCTACTAAATGTATCTATAAAACTATTAACTATATCATCGGTTATATCCTTACAATTTTTTGTAATATTTACTATTTCATTAGAATTATACACATCTTTAATTAATTCTATGTTATTATATAAAGCTGAATTTCCATCTAAGCTACCATCTTTATTTTCTAAATTTCTATAATTATATTCTATATTCTGTATTAGTTTTTTTCTTTTCATTCAACCATCCCTTTCAACATTTTTCTTATTTACTCAATATATGTTTGTCCCATTTATATTGTAATTCGTTAAACAAATCATTCATTTCAAATTCAACAAATGCTTTATATTTTTCTATTCCGCAGCCTGTACATATTGCACCTTTTTCAATGAATATATTTGCTTGGTATAAATTAAAAAATTTCTTTTTCATATAAATATTCCTCCTGTTTCAATCTATGAAAATGAGTTTAAATTCACTTTCATAAACGGGGGCACGGTAGTGCCCCATTATATGTACTAAGCTATTCCAACAATTACTTCTGCTGATTTTGCATTATTTTTTATGATTTCTTTTATAATTACATCTTCACCCTTAGCACATAATAAATCTTGATTATTATATACAAAAGCTACAAATGTATTATCCAATAATAAAGCTGGCTGCATACTTTCTTTATATTCTCTAAACCCAATATGAAATTTAGTATTATTATTTTTATAGCTTTCTAAATTAACATGATTAATAACATCTATGTATCCTATTCTTATCTTAGTATCTTTAAATTTATCACTTTTTTTATTTAAAAATCTTAATCGTATATTTTCTTGTAATTCTTCATCATTAATTTTTATTTCTATTGGTTCTTTTCTATAGTTCTTAAATTTAAACTCTATATCTCCATTTATATCTGGTATATATTGATATTTCTGCACCGTAATACTTGTTTCATCCAACATTTTAAAGCAGTCACAATTAAAATAATTGAACATAAATGTTTCTGAAGTTTCTGTTGCTAATATACTAGAAATCAATCTATAGTCATTATATTTTGCACTTATTCCATCAGCTCTTTCTAATACATCAATATCATGTAACTTATAAAGTTTTATCTTCTCTTCTTCATATTTAGCTTTTTCAGCTTCATTTTCAGTATTTTTTATTAATTCATCATATTTTAATTTAATCTTACTTCTATTGTTTTTATAATAATCATATAAATTTACAATCTCATTTTTACATTCTTCCCAGTGCTCATTTTGTTTTTCTGTAGGATTATAGAAAAATTTTTGAATTAATTCCTTAGATGTTGAAGTTTTACTTACTTGTTCTAACTCTTTTCTCTTACTTATAATTTCATCATAAATTCTACTTGCATTTATATCTAAAGCATTTTCGTGGAATATATATTTAATTCTTTTTCCTTTCTCATCATAAAAGCCTTTTCTATATCCTAAAAAATAAGGATTCTTACCGTATTTATCTTTTTCTTCTTTATACTCATCTTTTTCTATAGGTATAAGAGTTTTAGGAACATCTATAGCTTTCATGCTTAATATTCTAAGGTAATATGAATCTCTTTTATAGTCTTCAAACCCCTTATCAATCTGCTTATGTATTTCTTCTTCAGATAATTCTGCTAATGTTTTTGTAAAATTTTGTTCAAGTGTAGTCTTAAAATGTAAGTAGCTACCTCTAAGTATTTTTTCACCTTTATAATCTAAAACATAATTACCATCTTGAATTAAATATACTTTATTCCTTTTATTTTCTTTAACAATATCTTTGGTAAAAGTGTTATGAAAAGCATCCCACAATTCTTTATAAGTCTTTGCTTCTTCTGTTTTATTATATATATAATTGTAATAGTTATAGCTAGTAGCTTCCGCACTAACGGAACTCGTCATATTAGCTATTTTACCAATTAAATTTCCTGTTGAAGTTATAAAAGCAGAATATCTATTGTTATCTGTCCACTTTTTTGATGGTTTTTCTTTATTAATATCTTCTATATTAATAAATGGTAAATCTGTCTTAACAGCATTTCTAATAATAGGATGATTAGCTACATTTATTGTATCTGTATCAAAATCCATACCTGAAGCTATTTCTTTTGTTAAATCATGGCAATTACATATAACTAAATCTTTACTTAAATGTCCATACCAATCATCTAAAAAATTATTATGTACAAATGATAGATTTAAAATCTCACTGAAGGATGCCAGAGGATTTCTTGAACAAGTTCTTATATCGCCATCTTCTGTATCACTGCAATAAAATTGATGCTCTTTAAGTCCACGATGATTGCTAACAAACTTTTCATTTTCAGTCCTATTAATAAGCCATTCACAGAATGAAATTGGATCTTGTGTAACTGTTTTATAATAACTCTCTACATATGCTTTTCCTGAGCATAATAAATTTAATTGTTTTTTTATCATTCTTGCAACATGCTTTTTTACATAATCACTTTTTATAAGATTAGGATTCTTAGCTATCAATTGTTCTGCAACGGTTGATACAGATATAGCTTCGTCTTCTTCTATATCATCATTCTCACCGTCGCTATTAAATTTTTTACCTTTTAATAAATTTAGATATAAAAAAGTTGCATCTATATCACCATCTAGTAATCTATTAAACATATTTTCAGTAGGTTTATATATTTCTTTAAGTTCATCAGAGGATAAATTTAAGTTGCCTAATAATTGATAATTTGTTAAGTTGTATTTTTCAATTTCTGAATAAGGCTTATTAACTTTGGTTATCCATAGATTTTCAATTATATCTTTATAATTCTCATACTTTTCATCATTTACTTTTTCGTATATTTGTTTTAAACTACCAAAATGATCTGCCCACTTTGCCATACTGGCATTAATTAAAATATCTGCATCATCTACGCATTGCCATTTATTAAACATATTCTTTATGTATATTTTTCCATTTTCTCTTTTTTCAATGTAGTCAGTATCTTCTCCATAGAATTTATGTATATATTTTTTGAAATCGAATGAAACCAATAATCCTTTGGTTGCTGTATTATAAATTCTAATGCCACACCAAGTGATTGGGTGTTTATAGTCTCCATCTATCTTAATCTCATTAGCAAATTCCATACTCATAAGTCCACATCCATCAAACTGAGTTACAGGAACATTTCTATATTTTTTTAATTCTTCATCTCCCATACTATCAGTAATTTCTATTACTTTTTTATTTATTACAGTTACAATATCACTAGTTATTATTCCATTACATTCATCTACAATTATTGCTTTTGGTTTTAATTTAGTCATATAAGCTGTAGATAATGATAGTGCCAATCTTGCATGTTCCGTATTAATTTTTTTATCTTTCCCCTTATACTTTTCAATTTCACCCAATGATATAAGATTCTCAAAGAATATTTTAAATGCTATATCTTTTTTTCTTATCATCATACAAGCACCTTTACTAATATCATCTTCATGTTTTGTCCATGAAGGCGTTGTTATTAAATAAGTATAAGTTTCCCCATTGAAATCTATACCAGTTTGTAATTCGGCGAGTCCATGTTTATTATTTAACTCAACTATTATTACATTTTCTAATAACATATCTTTCTCATATTTTTTATTAAAATACTGTAGATAAATATTAAAAAATGCACTTTCAGAAAGTGATATTTCAGAAAGTTTTAAATTAATGCTTGGACTAACATAAAACTCTTTATATTCACTAGATCTAGCATCAATGATTCCATTAATATCACCTTCTCCAAACTTATAAATCTTGTACCTTTTTAAATTTTGTTTTCTCATAATATATTCCCCCTTGGATTTTTAATTTATATTTAACAAGCTGCATTACAACTTATTGTTAACTTATATAATTTACAAAAAACTAAAGAGAGCCAAAACTCTTAGTTAATTTTAACAATGTAATTAAATCTAAAATTTACAATATAACACTAAAAAAGTATAGACTTATCCTGTATAAATATAGGATAAAATTTTTACAATTAAAGTATAATAGTTTTTAATTTTGTAGACTTAAAACTACAAAGATTGTATATCACAAATCCTTTTTAAGTTTTATCGGTCACATTAAAAACAATTATTCTTTATAGTGTTATATTAAATTTTAGATCTAATTGCACTGTTAAGATTCACTAAAAATTACAGCTCCCTTATCTATATTAGTATTACCTCTTTGTAATACTCAATTTCATCTCAACATTAATGATGTGAATAATATGCAATTAAAATCATTAGTTTAAATCTAGCACCATAAATTTTATTTGTCAAGCTTTTTTATGGAAAATTTTTATATTATTCCTTGTGCTTTTAATTCTTTGGTGTAATCTTCTTCATTTGCTCTATCATAAAAATCATTTAATGAATCCCAGTCTGCATCTGCATATGCGTCCTCTATTGATTGTCTATGTTCCTGAATTTTATCTTTAAGTAAATAGTTTGCTAGTCTAAATAATAAAATTGCTAATTTAAATTTCATTGTTTTTATCATATTACATTACCCCTCAAAATTATATTTCATATACTTTACCTTCAACATTATCCTTATCCCCTCTAACATGAGGTTTAATCCAGACTGTTTTACCACTTTGGTAGTGTCTTAAATGTCCCCTAACAGTCCACCCTAGTTTATGTCTCTCATAATATCTTTTTTCTTCTTCAGTCAATTGAATATAATCTGTGTTTAATCTAATAATGGTCTGATTAATTAATTTAGTTCTTGGTTTTTTTCCTGCTCTTTTATTCTTTTTAGACTGAATTTTTTTAGTTGTAGTTTTAGTCTGTCTAATGACACATTCTTCATTTAAAGCTATATATACATATATTAATGTTATAGTTGTTATATCTTGCCTTATCCATTCCTGAGCTTTCGACATAAATTCAGGTTTATTTTTATATTCTAATTCCTCATCATATAAGAAATCAAAATTTATAAACCTATCATTTAATATATCTTCTTTACTTTTTTCAAAATCTAAATGAAAGCCATATATATATTTTAATTGTGAATTGTTTTCTGGTTTAATAAAATTATAAAATTCATTTTTATTTTTATAAATTAAATTATCTACATAAATTATATTAATTTCCTCAAAAGGATCTTTTATTATATCAATATTTTGTTTAATATAATTCGTATTCTTTACATACCAATCCTGTATTGAATTTATATCTTCTTGAGTAACCTCAATGGTATCTAATCTTGATAAATAACTAACAGTTAACTCTTTCATACAATCACCTTATCCCAAACCATATTTTAATTTCCATTTTAACAGAAATTTATATCAATCACCTACCAAGCTTCTAATATTCAACAATAAGTCTGTACATGATATTATGTTTCAGGATAAGAATATAACTATCTTCATAAAAATGTACACCTTTAATAATATGTTTAATATCTTTCATATCAATAAATACGGAGCATATACTTTCAGTTAAATCCTCAAGAACCAATGTTCTTTTATTACTATGTTTATATTCATTAATATACCAGCAAAACTGTTCAAAGGTTACTTGAGTTTGTACAATTCCATGTATATCCAATGTAATAGTTTCCTCACTAATCTCATTTAAATATAACTCAAATTCATTAAAACTAACCTCAATACCAAATTCATTATAATTTCCATCTTTTAAAAACATATTTTTATTCCCCCTTGGATTTTATTTGATTCACCTTATGTTTATATTGTAAATCTTAATTTATAAATTGTCAACTATAGTTTACAATTTATTTTATTTAATTTACATTTTAATCTTTATAATTTATAATAATAGCCGAGGTGTTAAATAATGATAAAATGTAATTTGAGAAAAATTTGTTTTGAAAAGGATATTAGAACTATATCAGAATTGCAAAGAATCACTGGTGTATCGAGACCAACTTTGTATAAAATGTTTGATAATAAAGATTTGTTGACAGTAAAACTAGAAAGCTTTAATATTGTTTTAAATAAATTACATATCAAAAAATTATCTGATTTAATTGAATATATTGATGAAAATACTGAATATAAATAATAAACCTGGGAGGATATGGATATATTAATAGCAGCATTTATTTATAATATAATTAGAAGAAGGTAGCAGAATATTAATCTACTACCTTTTTATTAAAATATTTATTACTTAATACAGCATCATAACTAAGTAAATATTTTATGCTTTTTAAATTACTAGTATTATTTATATTACATAAGATATCTATCATTTTAATTGAATCTATTAATATAACACCATTTTTAAGTGCAAATTCTTCAGTTTTAATATAAAATCCTTTGTGGCTAATCACCATTAAGTATAATGGATTGCTTCCTATGAATATTTTATCATTAACATTATTAAATCTATAAAAAAGGCTATCACCAATAATTTTTCTAATAAAAGATATATCTAATTTATATTTATGAAATTTCACTTGTGCTATTAAAAATATTGGATTTTTTAGAATTGCATCTGACATTAAATTAGTACTCTTCATATTAATTGTACCTATTATATCTATACCACAATCTTTTGAGTATGAAGTTGTCTCAACATTAATTCCAATATCTTTGAGAAATAATGTACAAAATTCCTCATAAAATTTACCTTTGGAAATTTGTTGTAATGAACAAATATAATTAAGAATAGTAATATACTTGTTTCTACATCCTTTAAATGAATTAATTCCAAATTGTGTATTTTGTATATAATAATATGGCAAATAATATTCAATATTTATATTACTTGTTGTATGTATTTTTTCTGATAGCTTTATTAATGTTTTTGCTAGATCCTCATAAAATTTAGATGTATTATCACAAATATTATCTATAAATTCATCCAAACTTAAATTTAATATATTTTTTTTAATAATATTTTCAGAAATATCTAATAAGTATTTATCAAGCTGAACTCTCTCTTGATAAAAATTATTATTCATGTAATTAAAAATGGCATTTTTGACTCTAACACTAAGATTTTTCATATATTAATTCTCTTTAATTATAGATAAATGTTTATCAATTTTATTTTGTATTTTTTCTAAAATATCTATAGTATTATAAGCCCAATCGGCTGGTGATGGAAAATTATTTAATTCTGTTAAAATATTATTTAATTTTTCGTTCCAAATATCTTTATCATTATGCCTATTATTAATTATCTCTTTTTCAAGTCTTGTCCAATTCTTATCAGTATCTACATTCAAAATATCTGAGATATCATTTTTAAAATCTTCTACATCATTGTATTTAGGAATTATTTCTCTAAATATATCTCTAAATTTCTTAGAAGATAATCCCTCATTCTTTACTGTAGAAATAATTTCAGGAATAGAATTTAGTAATTCTTTTTTATAAAATAGTTTTTCATTTTCTTCAATATCATCTTCATTCATATCCCATTCAAAATCCATAGACTTTGGTATCATTCCGAACATACTTCTAATATTTTGATTTGTATCTATTGCTTCAAGATATTGCCAATCATTATCATTTAAAGTATCAGATTCTTTTGCTATTTCATTATAAAATTTATACCTAATCACCGCAGTACGCACTTCCGAAAGCTTAACCCCTAATTCTTCTGAAATATTTTTAAATATTTTATTCATTGTATCAGAGACATTAAGCTGCTTCTTATCTTTATACAATCTATATATATGTCTTGCTTTCGCAACTGGTTTCCACTGCTTTACAACCATAACATTAGCTATTCCTTGCGTTAATCTCAATTCGCTTTCATATGCAATTTGTGATTCATAATCTTCCTTTTCTGCAATTAATACTGGTATGGGAAAATTTCTATCTACTGTTTCATCCATTACCTCATCCTTCAAACAAGCTAGTCTATTATTTCCTTCAACAATTATATATTCATAATTATCAATACCTAAAATTTTAAGTTTTTGTTCTTTTGATAGAGTTGATATTCTCCTCACAACTATTCTATTCACCCATTTAATTCCTAATCTCATACTATTTAACAATTCTTTGGCGTCATTAGTTTTCATTATTTTTTTTTGTAACTCATTTTGATTCATAGCATCAAAATCTATAAATCTAGGATTATATGGATCAAGTAAGATTTCTTCTATCTTAGCTTTATCAGATATTAATTTCATAACAAATAGCCACCCTTTTTTACTATATTAATGTAAATTTATTACATTAATAATATTATATAACTATTTGTTATTATTTTCCATATATTTTTATTAACATATTACATCATCTTCAGCTAAATCCTTTGCCCCTCTAACACTTTCATTTAACACTACTGTTAAAAATTCAGCATCTTTGTTTTTATGATTCTTTTTTAGTTCATCTATTTTATTAACTGCATTTTTTGCACGCTCATACGTACGTCCAGAACCAATATCAACTTTATCTGCTATTGCATCACGACTTCTACTATTTTCATTATTATTGCTTTGTGGAACATTGTCCCGCATGTTATTACCTATTCCTCTTTGCTGCTTAAGGATTACAGCTAACCAATTAATGTTATTAAGTTTTTGATTAAATAACTTGACTTACGAATTAAATCAACTAATGTTGCGGAATGCTTGGACACGTTCCGAAGGCATAGGAATCCTTGATGTTAGAAACAAGGACTCTAATGTTGCGTATAAGCTATTGTATCCCTTCAACATCCGTAACGACTAATATTATTAACAATTACATTCTAGCCCTATAATTGCACTGTAAAATACAGTTTAATATTCTTGTCGTGTATTTCTACACCTAGACTTCCAAGCCTTACATTTTTGATAACCCAGTACGGAGTTTCACCTTACTGTACACACTGGGGATTTACGCCCTATAGTTACGGTTATAAGACGCAGAAAGCCCCTTGCCCTTTGATGACTTTTTTCACATCGGGGGGAGTTAATCGCCATTTCTGACAGGTTATTTTAACGTGATTATTCTCATTCTCAACACATTTGACCTGTTGTCTATCCTAAAAAAGACAGCAAGAAACTAACCTTTACAAATCTCACTTTTTGAGATAAAATAAAGGTATCGTTTATCTATATTTAGTTTTGGAAAGTGTATAGATATCAAAGTAATAAGTCAGTACTGCGAATACTGGCTTATTTTATTTGTTGTTTAAATAACTGTTTTATTAATGATTCTGGCAATAACACATGATTTATACTATCTTTATTTATAGGCTCGTCTATATCTCCCACTGCTGTGAAAATATCAAGCATATTTTTATTCTTGGTAACTATATAAATACAAACAAAATCTCTTGCAATATCAACTTCTTGAATAATAATATTTTTTGGATTAATGAGTGCTGCTGACTTATAAAATTCTTTTAAAAATTTATATTCATTCATTACAGATCACCTTCTTTATCTACTAATTTCTAGCTTTAAATTGTTATAGTTATAAAATATTAAATCTGCCTTTGCACTAGATGGATATTCTTGGATTTTAATATTGTTTTTGAGTACTGTAACTTTATCTTTTCCATGTAATTTACGTATAATTTTTATATTTTTATTTTTGGTGTTGCTTATTACTAATTGATTGTCACTAATATAAGTTATATCATCTTCATGCAAGGTAATATTTCTGTAATTATAATTATGGATTATAGCTGTGGCTGTTATTGTGATAGTTATAGCTGCTAGTGCTATTATTTTTTTAATGTGCTTGTGGAGCATAGCTACTTCCCCCTCAAATATCTGCTCACAGAATCCATTTTTTCATGTTTTTTTATCAGGTCAGTAGTTTCAAGTTGTATATACTGCCTTGTTGTGGAAATTTGGTTATGCCCCATTATACGCTGCAAGGTAAATACATCCATTCCAGATTTAACCGCATTTGTGGCAAATGTATGCCTGAATACATGTGGTGTACATCTTACATTTATTCCCATTTTCTTGCCATATTTCTCAAAGGCTCTTATAATAACTTCATGATCTATTTTATCTGTTGAATTTGTAGACATAAAAACATAAGTACATTTATTCTCTGTTGCTATCTCAATAAGCTGTTTTAATAACATTACAGATTGTTTTGACAATGGTAACGCTCTTACTCTTCTTGTTTTACTTACTTCTCCCCTTACTGTTAATATCTTATTTCTTAAATCAACATCAGGGATTATTGTATTACATAATTCTTGAATTCTAATTCCACAATCTAAAATAATTACCATAATTGTAAAATCTCTAAATCCAGCATAAGTATTTCTATTAGGAGCATTGAGCATTTTTCTTACATTTGTATCACTTAAAGGTCTTATGGTATCTTCTGGTCTTTTAACTTTCCTTAAAATTAATCCATAATTTTCTTGAATATACTTCTTATTAAATAACCAATTTAAATAACATTTAAGTGACGATATCCTTATATTAACAGTACAAGGTTTATAATCTTTATCGATGCACATATAATACAAATAATTCTTAAAAATATCGATATTAAGATATACTTGTTCTATTTGGAACTTTTTTACATCAATAATATACTTTTTGAAAAATCCAAATAATTTTATATGGTCAGAGATTGTCCTTGGTGCTAATCCTTCAAGCTTTTTATCATCAATGAAATTATTGTGTAATTTAAAGAATTGTTGAATTGTTATATTATTATTTTTTATATGTTCCATATCATCAAGTGGTACAAGACCGTCAGTAATTTTTGAAAAATTTGATTTGAATTTTACTTTAGGCATGAATTTACTCACTTCCTTTAACAATAAATTTAATAAAAAGTGAGCTTTTAAAATGACCTTAAAGTGGTCTTAAAGGTGTTCCAAAATGCAAAAAAATATGACCACTTTTGAACTAATAAAATCGTTCAAACGTAGTCATATCAACGTTTTGTGTCGTTTTTGGCAGGGGCAGTAGGATTTGAACCCACAACCAATGGTTTTGGAGACCACTACTCTACCGTTGAGCCATACCCCTTTAATATATTAATAATTACAGATATTTTAGTAAATTTTACTGTAACCATTACTGACAAAAGATAGTATACTACAAAAAATCTATAAAGTCAAGTATAGTTTATTATTTAATATTATATACAAGTTATGTCTACTATGTATCAAGCTAATTTATAATAGTATGTACTTCTACAAATTTATTGAACTAAAATATACTGTAAAAGAGGAAGCCTTTACAGCTTACCTCATATTTTTACAATTACTATCTTAATAAAGGCATGCTACCCGTTAGACTATTAACTTTTTTCTTATTGCCACAAATAGCAATTCCAAAATAATTATGTTCCTCTTCTGATATTGTTGATACCTTCTGGACATATTCATTATAAATATTACAACTTTGTGCTATATCTGAAAAGTCTACTACGATCATATCTTCAAAATCAGAAGTATATAATTTTTTTCTTAAATTCCTAAGTATTTCTCTACTTCCTTTTAAAATT
This sequence comes from Clostridium pasteurianum DSM 525 = ATCC 6013, assembly GCF_000807255.1. Taxonomy (NCBI): domain Bacteria; kingdom Bacillati; phylum Bacillota; class Clostridia; order Eubacteriales; family Clostridiaceae; genus Clostridium; species Clostridium pasteurianum. The sequence continues at coordinate 3,769,013 of NZ_CP009268.1, forward strand.
GGAACAGGTATTTTAATAATACCCAAATGATTTTTGTCTGTAGCGTCATACACATCCTTCCCTACTAAATTGGAAATATGCTTTCCTAATGTAATACCCAAAATAGCAGATGTATTTGCAATAATTCCTAATGGTAACTTTTCATCTATTATAATTACACATTTGGTGCTTTGTTCATCCATTTTATTCTCTCCTTGACTTTCAAATTTATTTTACTTTGAAATATAAGTAATACTTAAAACATATAAAATTTCTACTTATTACTTTCCTTAAAAATATTCATATATTGTTTTGGTGTCAGTCCAATAAATTTCTTAAAAAAATTTGAAAAGTGACTTTGATCGTTAAAACCTGTTTGTAAAGCCACCTCAATAGGAGGTATACATTTCTCTAACAGCTTTTTAGCTTTATTAATACGAACAGTTTCTAAATAACTATAGAGTGAAATTCCTTTTTGTTTAGTAAAGGAACGTAATAAATAATATTTGCTTAATCCTGTTAAGTCACTTAAGTTATCAAGAGTAATATTTTTCGTATAGTTCTCTTCTAAAAATTCACAAATTGTTTTTATCTCTACACTGGGTTCTGATATTTCAATAGATAGAGCTAGTTCAGTATATTCCTCAATTAACTGTCTTATTAAAAAAAATAGTACTTGTTCCTTTTTAAAATCCTGTTCCTCTTTCATTATCATGAGATGAAGTTCACTCAATGAGGAAATTAAGTCACTCTGAAAAATTACTTGCTGATTAAAATAAGGCAAATATTTTTTACCTGTTATTTCATAAACTATTTCGCTCATAATTTCTGGTTGAATATTAATACATCTATAATCCAAGCTCCTACCATCAATTTGCTGACAAGTGTGATTGTCATTAGGATTAAATAATATCAAATCCCCTGTTTCAATTGTATATTCCTTGTTTTTACATGATAAATATCGTTTCCCATTTTCAATAAAACCAATTACATAATATTCATGAAAGTGGTTTGGAAATTTTTGCATAACACCTTTAAAAGTGTAAGCTTCTATATTTAAATCTATATCAAATCGAACGGTTCTAACTTCCTTTTTCATTCATAATCCCCCCTTTCTTTCTGTATTATTTTGAGAATATCATAAATAGATTTAAAATTTCTTGTATGATATTGCCTAAATTAAAAATTTATTGCTAAATAATCATATAATCAAATAGAAAAAATTTATAAAATAAAAGAACTAGTGACTATTGAATCTAATCTAACTAGCTCCCTATTAATATTTAATATCTATATATTCTTCTAAATACAGTTAATAAAATAATTTTATGCTTTTATATCACTTCAATTTTTTAACCTTGTACCACAATAGGGACAAAATTCAAAACTTTCGTCTACTTCTTTTCCACAGTTATGACACATAAGTTTTCCACACCGTGAATTATCTTCTACTATAGTTATATTTAACTTATCTAAAATAGAGTCGTCCCCTTTAGCCAATTGCTCCCCTTCTTCTTTTGACAGTTCAAATAGACTTCCACAACATTTTGAAATCAAATAGTATCTTTCTGACCATTTGAAAATTGGAATAAAAAATATTTCAAAGTAGTTATAGGTTTTTATAAATTTATAAGAAGTCATTCTTCCACAGGATTTACAAATCATATTATTTATAATCCTTATATCCTTATTCTTAGTTCCCATCCCAAATATACCTATGAAAAACATTAAAAAACCTCCATTATTTTATAACACTTTTAAAGCTTTCTATATTGCTTTTTAACATATCTACATAATCCATATCAGCATTATAAACTGTGACCTTTATTGGTTGTATAGCATATCTGTCTATTATATCTTTATTTTGCTGCAGATCTTTATCATCATCATATATAAAACATAATTTTTTTCCTTTGTCCTTTTCTATAGATATTCTCTGATTATCTTCAGAGGAAATATATCCTTGATCATTTCTATAAAATTTTATATTATTGAAATTTTGACTACTTAAAAGATAATCAAATCTATCCGTATCAGTAATTATAGTATAATCTTTCATTTTATTGCTTATATCTTTCATAGAATCTCTATATTCATCTACCTTTGTGATACAATTTCTAAAATTAGCTTCATAGGTACTTCTGTTTTTGGGATCCTTTTCTTCTATGGCATTTTTTATATTTAGAAGCATTGTTTTATAGTTATTAATGTCCATCATATAATATGGATTTCTCTGTCCATAATTTTTGGCATTTTTGTTACCGTAGGTCAAAAAACTAATACCTCTAGAAGAATTTATTACTGATACTTTACTTTTATCCACATTATTTAAAAAATCCTCTGCCCATTCTTCAAATCCAGCACCTATATATATAAATAAATCCTGTTTACCTACATTTGAAATACTATCTTCTGTATATGTAAATTTTTCATTTTCATTTTTTAACATAAATTCTAAATTATTTTTATCACCTGCAATATCTCTTACTATGTTATATAGGTATTTATTACTTACCATAACATCTAAATTTTTTATAACTTTCTTTGTATTTTCAGTATTTGAATTAATATTTGTGTTCTTATTACAACTATTCTGAAATATAATTATTGTAAATAAAAGAAATAAACACATTATTTTTTTCAATTTTTTCACCTCAGTTTAAATGCATAACTTCTAAGTATATATAACATTATACAGTAATTTACTGCATTATTTCTACATTAGTGAAAACATTTTTTATTAAACTAATATTAAGTAATTTACAAGTTAATTAAATATGATAAAATGTAATTGCATAAAAGTTCGCGTAGTAAATTTTAGGTGGGATAATATATGAAGATAAGTTTAGATAAAACTATAAGAGCAATGGCCATAGCATTGGATTTAGCTGAAATAAGTTCCGTGAAAAACTCAACAATAATAGAAGATATATCAAATATAAATTTTTCAAAACACAATTACCTAAACCATTCCAAAAGAACTGCATATATTTCATTAAAATTAGGAGCACAATTAAACCTGCCTGAAATTTTTATGAAAGAGTTATATATATCAAGCCTATTACATGATATTGGTGCATCAAATTTTTTAAAGGAAAGTCATATGACTAATACATTTATATTAGACCACTGCAAAAATGGTTCTAATATAATAGCTAATTTTCCCGTATTTAGCAATATAAGTCCTGTTATATTATATCATCATGAAAATTTTGACGGTAGTGGAGCCATGGGATTAAAAGGAGATGAAATTCCACTGGCCAGTCAAATTATAAGGCTTTCTGATCTAGTTGAATTACTTTATAATGAGGACGAGCCTTCTTATAAACAAAGAAATAAAATTACTTCTTGGATTGAACTAAATTCTAATTCCATTTTTTCTGAAAATTTAGTCAATACCTTTCTATCAATTGCTGAAAAGGATATTTTTTGGTTTGATATAGAAAATATATCCTTTATGGATTTCATTTTAGATAATATATCTCCAAAGCTGGATATATATCTTGATTTGTATGAATTTGAAAAAATAGCCTATATCTTAGCCAGTATAATTGATAACAAAAGTTCTTTTACTGCTAAACACTCAAGAGGTATAGCAAATCTAGCCTGGATGGTATCAAATCACATGAAGTATCCAAAAGAAAAGTGCTTGGAGATGAAAATAGCTGGTCTTTTACATGATATTGGTAAACTTGCTATTCCAAATAGTATATTAGATAAGCCTGGTGAACTTACAAAAAATGAGTTCTCAATTATTAAATCTCATGTATACTATACTAAGATAATTTTGGATAGAATTGAAGACATCAGCAATATTAGCGACTGGGCATCTAATCATCATGAAAAATTAAATTCTACTGGTTATCCAAGAAAATTAGATAATTTTACCCTTTGTGAAGAGGCAAAAATACTTTGTGTTTGTGATATATATCAGGCATTAATAGAGGACAGGCCCTATAGAAAAGGCTTAGACAGACCTATGGCTTTTTCAATAATGGATGGAATGATAGGAGAAGGTTTGATATGCAAAGATTCAGTAAAACAATTAAGAGATACTTTGGAACAATACGATTTTAATACTACATATGAAAAATAATTATTCATATATTTTGAAGCAAGTTCTTAATTCAGGTGGAGATTCTTTTACCCCATCTGAATTTTAGAACTGCAAATGCATGGCTAACTTGGCGTTGAACTCCCACTTGAATAAGTTGGAGACTTACGCCAATTTAGCCATGTGAAACTACAATTAAAGTAAGGGCAATGCCTTTTCTTTTTTTTATTTTTAATATAAAATATTTAAGAGGTGAACTCTTATGGAATTTATAGTCAATAATGAAAATATGACCATGAAGCTTGGAGAAAAATTAGGTTCTGTTCTAAATCCCGGAGATATAGTATGTCTAGATGGAGACCTTGGTACTGGTAAAACTCATTTCACTAAAGGAGTTGCTAAAGGCCTTTTAATAGAGGATTATATAACAAGTCCTACATTTAATATAGTTAACGAATATAATGGAAGGTTGAAATTATATCATTTTGATGTATATAGAGTTAATGATCCGGATGAAATATATGCTATAGGTTTTGATGAATATATTTTCAGCAATGCTGTAAGTATAATAGAATGGTCCACATATATTGAAGAACTTATTCCTAAGGAACATATTTCTGTTGTCATAGAAAAACTTCCTGAAAAAGGAGATAATTATAGAAAAATAGTACTAAATTATTATGGAGATAGATACAATTATGTAAAGGGGATTAAACTATGAAAATTTTAAGTATAGATTCAGCTACCGAAGCTGCAAGCTGTGCAGTTATAGAAGATGAAAAACTTCTTGGTGAAATTACTTTTAATTATAAAAAACAACATTCTGTTATCTTAATGACTATAATTGATAACTTGCTAAAAAATACAAATACAGATATAAACACACTGGATGGATTTGTAGTTTCAAAAGGACCAGGATCTTTCACAGGCCTTAGAATTGGTATGTCTACAATTAAAGGACTTAGCCAAGGTTCAGATAAACCCTTTATAAGCATTTCCAGTCTGGATGCCCTAGCCTATAATATGGCCTACACCCCTGGCATTATATGTCCTATACTTAATGCTTTAAGAGGCAATGTTTATACTTCTTTATATGAATTTAAAAGAGATGCTTTAGTAAAATTAACAGAATACCACATTATGTCCATAGAAGAACTTTTAGCTTTAATTGAAAAACAAAATAAACCTGTTACCTTTATTGGTGATGGAATAAACTTATTTAAGGAACAAATATCGAATTCACTTCCACAAACTTTTTTTGCACCAGCTCATTTAAATCTAGTTAGAGCATCTGCTTTAGGAGAGTTGGGAATAAAAAAATTGCGTGAAGGCAAAAGTGATGATTTATACAATTCAGCACCTATATATATAAGAAAATCTCAAGCCGAAAGAGAGTATGAAAAAAGGACTGGTAAAAGTATAGATGAATGATTTAGTAGTTTGTCCTTTCGAAGAAAAATATATAGATTCGATTTTATCTATAGAAGAACTAAGTTTTAAAGATCCTTGGAGCAAAGATGCCATGGAAAGAGAACTTAACAATAATTTTGCAAGATACGTAGTTGTAAAACAACAGAATAAAGTTATCGGATATGGTGGTATGTGGATAATTCTAGATGAAGGGCATATTACAAATATCGCAGTTGATCCTAAATACAGATGCATAGGAGTAGGAAAACTTATATTAAAATCTCTTATAGATATTTGTAAAGGAGAAAATGTTACTTCTCTTACTCTAGAAGTAAGAGTATCTAATATAATTGCTCAAAATCTTTATAGTAAATTTGGTTTTATTTCAGAAGGAATACGAAAAAATTATTATGCTGATAATAATGAAGATGCTCTTATAATGTGGAAAAGAAATATAAAATAATAATAAACCCCTATTAAATAGATATTAAAATATTTATTTTAAATTATCTACTTAATGGGGTTTTCCTTATTCTATACTATATATGTTATTATTTTAGGCCTTATTTTGTGCTGCTTCAATTTTTTCAGCTTCCTTATGAATCAATGGCGATACAGCTTTATAAACTGCCATTGTAACTACTGAAACAACCACACCCTTTATTAAATTAAAGGGAAGAATAGAAAATACTATAAATGTATTTAAATCCTTTATACTTGGATTCAATGCTTTTCCCATATCTACTACAGACTCAATTGGGAAATGTAGTACAGTCTCATAAAGTGGAAGTATTACAAAATAATTAAGAATGCTGGCAGCAATGGACATTACTACCGTACCTATTGATAATGCTGCTATAGCATTGCCTCTAGTTTTCTTTCTTTTATATATTACTCCCGCTATCCCTACAAATACAGCACCTACTAAAAAGTTTGCAAACTCTCCTATAAAAGCAGTATTTCCTTTGAATATAGCATGTAATATATTTTTTAATAACTCAATTATAATTCCTGGAACAGGTCCTAATGCAAAAGCCCCTACAAGTGCAGGCAAGTCACTTAAATCCAATTTTAAGAACGCTGGAAATATTGGTATAGGCACTTCAATAAACATAATTAAAAAGCCAATGACACTTAGTACTGCTGTTTTAGTCATAACATTTAATTTTGAATTTCTCATAGTTTTACCTCCAAATTTTTGATTGATCTTCAAACGCAGTAATAAAAAAGCCCTGATTTTTACAATCAGGGCAATAAATACATGTACAAATTCTCTCTTCTTCCATCCAGACTTTACTGTCGGCCTCGGAATTTCACCGAATCATACCAAAATTTGGCTCGCGGGCTATACCGCCGGTAGGGAATTACACCCTGCCCTGAAGATTATCAATATTTAATTCTTTAGCTAGATTATAGTACAATTTTTATTAAAATTCAATACTAAGTATTTAATTTATAATTATTGATGATTGTAAATTATTTCTTCATTGTAAGTGATATTCTATTTCTCTTTTCATCAATTTCTAGAACTGTAACCTCTATAATATCTCCAACCTTTACTACATCTAGTGGATGCTTTACAAATTTATCAGAAAGCTGACTTATGTGTACAAGTCCATCCTGATGAACACCAATATCCACAAAAGCACCAAAATCTGCTACATTTCTAACTGTACCTGTAAGAACCATACCTGGTTTAAGCTGTGAAATATCAATTATACCAGTTTTCAGTACAGGTTTTGGCATTTCTTCCCTTGGATCTCTGCCTGGTTTCTTTATTTCTTTAACTATATCTGAAAGAGTCGGAACTCCTATTTCTAATTTCTCAGCAAGTTTTTCTATTCCTAAAAATTTAACTTTATTATCTATATCTAAGAGGTTTCCTTCTTTAATGTCTTTTTCTGTATAATCTAATATATCCAATAGCCCTTTTGCAGCCTTATAGGATTCAGGATGTACGGCAGTATTATCAAGAGCTTCTTCACTTTCCATAACTCTTAAAAATCCTGCACATTGCTCATAAGCTTTAGGTCCTAGCCTTTTAACTTTCAAAAGTTCCTTTCTACTTTTAAACTTTCCTTTCTCTTCCCTATAATTCACTATGTTCTTAGCTATGTTACTATTAACTCCAGATACATAAGAAAGCAACGCTGGTGTTGCTATATTAAGATCTACTCCAACACTATTAACGCAATCTTCCACTACTCCCGTTAAAGATTCATCCATTTTTTTAGGTGTAACATCATGCTGATATTGCCCTACCCCTATAGATTTAGGATCTATCTTTACAAGCTCTGCTAAAGGATCTTGAAGCCTTCTGCCAATGGATATAGCTCCTCTTAAAGATACATTTATATCTGGATATTCCTTACTTGCAAGCTCCGATGCTGAATAAACAGATGCTCCAGCTTCTGAAACTATTACATAATATAAATCCATGTTCTTTTCGTCTTTAACTTCTTTTATAAGACTTGCTACTATTTCCTCTGACTCCCTGCTAGCTGTTCCATTTCCAAGAGAAATCATTCCTACATTATATTTATACACAAGTTGCTTTAGTATCTTTATAGATCCTTCCACGTCATTTTGAGGTGCAGTTGCATAAATAGTTGCAGTATCCAAAAGTTTACCGGTTTCATCAAGTACTGCTATCTTACATCCAGTTCTAAAACCAGGGTCATATCCTAAAACTGCTTTACCTTTTATAGGAGATTGCATTAACAATGACTTCAAATTGGATTTAAATATTTCTATAGCACCATCCTCTCCTATTTCGAATAATTCAGATCTTATTTCTCTTTCTATGGAAGGATATATAAGCCTTTTTAAAGAGTCCTTTACGCTATTTTCTATGTATTTATCAGTTTTTTCATTTCCCTTTAAACATCTATCATTTAAATATTTTATTATTTTATCTTCATCACAAGTTATTTTAACTGATAAAACCTTTTCCTTTTCGCCTCTATTTATGGCAAGAATTCTATGAGGAGGTATTTTATCTACAGCCTCTTTATAATCGTAATACATTTCATAAGGTGTAGGTTCTTCACTACTTCCACTGGTTTCAATAATTCCTTCTTTTTTCACTAAATTCCTTATCCATTTTCTATACTCTGCTTCATCAGAAATAATTTCACTTATAATATCTTCTGCACCAGCTAAAGCTTCTTGTATGTTATTTACGCCTTTTTCTTCTTCAACAAATCCTTTGGCATACTCATCTATATTATCTTGAAATTCTCCATTAAAAATAGACTCTGCTAAAGGCTTTAATCCCTTTTCAACTGCTATAGTTGCCCTAGTTCTTTTCTTTTGTTTATAAGGTCTATATAAATCCTCTACTTCTGTTAAAGTATTGGAGTTCATAATTTTTTCTTTTAATTCATCTGTTAATTTATCCTGATCTGAAATAGCTTTTATTACCGTTTCTTTTCTATCTTCAAGATTTCTAAGATAGGTAAGTCTATCATTGAGATTTCTCAATACAGTATCATCTAATCCACCGGTTCTTTCCTTTCTATATCTAGCTATAAAAGGAACTGTAGCTCCTTCATCCAGCATTTCAACAAAACTATCTATCTGTTTTACATTTAATTTAAACTCTTCAGCTAATTTTTCATTTATATTTGTCATGTAAGTTTCCTCCTAAAAAAGTACATACTTTAAACATATTATGTATACTCTAATTTCTCTATAATAAACATTTCTTATTTGTTTTAATATCAATAAATCTTACTTAGCTGGAAGTTTGTACTCAGCCTAAGTTTAGATGAATTATCCAAGAACCTGTCGCTGTTATCGGATAATTTTTAAATAATTTTATTAGTACAATTATATATAATATCAATCACCTATTATTGAGTCAAATTATATCTTTCCAATTACTATCTTATTTTCATTTATTAATCAAATTAGGTTTTTATATTCCTTTCCCCAATCACACATGGATTTTAAAACAGGTCTTATACTCTTCCCAACCTCTGTAAGTCCATATTCAACTTTAGGCGGAATCTCATTATATACTTTTCTATAAATCATTTTATCTCTTTCTAATTCTCTCAATTGCATAGTTAATATTTTATGGGTAATTCCTGGTAACATCCTCTTAAGTTCATTAAATCTTACAGCTCCCTTTGACAAATTCCATAAAATTGCTATTTTCCATTTTCCACTTAAAATATTTATGGTCAAGTCAATAGGACAATTTGCTGTTATACTTTTTAACTTTGACATTTACATTTCCCCTATTTTTACTATTAAATTATTTTAAATTTTATTATATAATATCATTTATGATACCATGTTTCAAATTTGTGCGTACTTCACATTTATTACGATTAGCATTATTATAAATAGTAAATTGTTAATACCATGATTTATGAAAGGAAGATCATTTTATGAATGAAATTTTAAATGCTATAAAAAACAGAAGAAGTATACGCTCTTATGAAACAGAACAAATTGATCAAAAGGATCTGGATTTAATACTTGAAGCTGGTATATACGCCCCCACAGCTCACAATGATCAACCCTGGCACTTTACAGTTATACAAAATAGGGAAAAAATTCAGTATATTAATGACAAATCAAAAGAATTGATGTCAAAATCAAATGTAGAATGGATAAAAAATATGGGAATAAATCCAAAAGTAAATATAATATACAATGCACCAACTCTAATTATTGTATCTGGCAGAAAAGATGCTGTTGCTCCTTTAGTAGATTGCTCCGCTGCAATTGAAAATATGCTTATTGCTGCTGAAAGTTTGAATATTGGTTCTGTTTGGCTTGGATTGGTGAGATTCTTTTTTGAATTAAAAGATGAAGTAGAGAAGCTTGGTATCCCAGAAAACTATGAACCCTATTATGGATTAGCCCTAGGTTATAAAGCTGACACAAAAAACTTAACTGCTCCAAAACGAAACTTAAATGTAATAAACTATATAAAATAGAATACTTAAATTAAATAATATGAAGAAGCTAATTATTAGCTTCTCTCAGCTTTTTAGCTGCTATTTCAGGTAAAATAGTATTTACCATAATTCCCGTGCTAATTTCAAACCCTGCTCCATTTACAATTCTAGGGCATATTTCAATATAAAAATGATAATATTTAACCTTTTCTTCTTTAAGAAAATTATAATATATATTATAAGAAATATCTTTTCCAAGAACACTATGAAGCTTATTTGTCACAATTTTTAGAACATCACTTAAATCATTTATTTCAAATTCATTCAAAGTAAATATAGTACTGGAATGTTTCTTCTTTATAATTTGTATTTCATATCTATGCTTAGAAACATAGGGACAAATAGCTATAAATTCTTTACCTTCATAGACAATTCTCTCCTTTGACTTAATTTCATCTTTTAATAAGTCACAAAAGGCACAGGTTTTATTATCTTTATAATATTTACTGCTATTTTCTACTTCCGTCTTTATCTTTTCTGGCATAACATTCATGCCTATAATTTGAGAATGAGAATGTCTTAATGATGCTCCTGCATTTTTACCATGATTCTTAAATACCTGCACATACTTAATAAATTCGTTACGGTATATATTTTTTGAAACACATATATATGCTTTTATTATCTCCCCTATGTGTTCTCTACTAAGTTCATAAAAACTTTTACTGTGATCTCTTCCCTCAATAACCACATAATGAAATCCATATACATTACTTTCAGCTTCTTCTTTTTTTAATACTATAGGATATTTATTCTCTACTACTTTGACTCCATATGAAATCTGATCTTCATAAATTTTAATTCTTGATGAGTTCTGGTCTTCAATACAAAAAGGGCAGTCTTTTTTAAAACTTATTTTATCATTTTCAGTTTTATCTGAAGAAAAATCTGTAGGTCTCTTTAATCTATTTTCTGACATTATTACAGCTTCCTTTGAAATAGGATTTATTCTCATATGTGACATTTTAATCCCCCTTTGAAAACCACTTTTTACCATAGCATCAAACAATTAGCTACAAGATAAGTTATGTAAAGTATTCCTTACAGCTTTTATTGTATCTTCTATATCTTTTTCACTATGCGCATTTGATATAAAAAATGTTTCAAATTGTGATGGTGGTAAATATATCCTCTCATTGAGCATAGCTTTAAAATATTTTGCAAATAATTCTGTATTACAACTCTTAGCATCCTCATAATCTTTTACCTTTTTGGATGAAAAAAATAAAGTTATCATTGATCCCACTCTGTTTACAGTAGCTTCTATTTTGAAATCCTCTATAGCTTTTTCAATTCCCCTTTGAAGCTTTTCACCTTTAATTTCAAGATCATCATAGATCTTTAAATTGTTTTTTAAATATGTCAAAGTTGTTATTCCTGCTATCATAGATAATGGATTACCAGAAAGAGTACCCGCTTGATAAACAGATCCCAGTGGAGCAACACACTGCATTATCTCCTTTTTACCACCATAAGCACCTACAGGGAGTCCTCCCCCTATTATTTTACCAAAGCAAGTTAAATCTGGTTCCACCTTATATAAACTCTGTGCCCCAGAAAGCGCCAATCTAAATCCTGTCATAACTTCATCTATAATCAAAACACTATTATATTCTCTCGTTATTTCCCGTACATAATCTATAAATTCCTGAGTGGCAGGTACTACTCCCATATTACCAGAAACAGGTTCCATAATAACTGCGGCAATATCTCTGCCATAATTTTTAAATATATTAGCAACTGATTCTATATTATTATATTCAGCTACAATTGTATTGTCCGTAATACTTTCTGGCACTCCACTGCTGCTAGGAACTCCATGAGTCAATGCTCCAGATCCTGCTTGCACCAAAAGACAGTCACCGTGACCATGATAATTACCAGCAAACTTAACTATTTTATTTCTTCCAGTATATCCTCTTGCTGCTCTTAAAGCACTCATAGTAGCTTCAGTACCAGAATTAACCATTCTTATCATTTCTATAGAAGGTACTATCTCCTTTATTAGCTCTGCAATTTCAACTTCAAGTCTTGTAGGAGCTCCAAAACTCAGTGAATTATCTATTTGCTCTTTTAATTTCTCATTTACTATTGATGGATTATGACCTAAAATCATAGGACCATAGGAACCTACATAATCTATATATTCATTATTATCCTCATCATAAATTTTACTTCCATCAGCTTTTACTATAAAAGGAGGAGTTGTATCCACATCTGTAAAAGCCCTTACAGGACTGTTTACTCCACCAGGAATAACTTCCTTTGCTCTTCTAAATAATTCAACTGAATTCTCATTATTTAGTTTATTTTTCATTATAATTCACCTCATACTATTTATTATCTCACTAAATCAATTATACCATCTACATTATGAGTTTTTGCACATTTATAATTTTTGATATCAGCTTCTTCAAGAGCCCTTGCAGTTATTGGTCCTATACATATTATCTCTTTGCTTTCAAGCACTTTAAAATTTAGATTTTCTTCTTTAAAAATTTTCATAAAGCCTTTTACGCAGGAAGGACTGGTAAATGTAATTACAGCTATTTCATCCATAATCTTTGATAATTCACCGAGTTTATATTCTGGTGTCACTACATCATATATGTGTATTACTTCAATTTCCGCACCTATTTCTTTAATGGCTTTAGGGATAGAATTATGAGCAATATTTGAAGTTGGAACTAATACTTTATCCCCTTTTTCAACTCTATTTTTTAATTCCAATGCCAATTTTTCTGACTCAAATTCTTTTGGCGAAACTTCTGCTTTTAAATAATGACTATTTAGAACCTTTTCTGTAGAACTTCCAATTACAGCTATTTTTGCCTTACTTATAGCCCTTATATCACCTCTATATTGTATAAGACCTTTAATAAATATCCTTACAGCATTCTCACTGGTAAAAACTATCCAATCATATTTTTCTATGTGTTCATAGATATTTTTATGTATATTAATATTATCTTTTATTTCTATAGTTGGCAGACTCACAGGAGTGGCATTTATAGTTTTAAGTTTTGAACATATTTTTTCTGATTGATTTTTAGCTCTGGTTACAAGTACTTTTTTTCCATAAAAAGTTTTGTTTTCAAACCAATTAAGGTATTTTCTCAGTGGAACTACATAGCCTACTACAATTAATGCTGGAGATTCCATTTCATCTCTAAAATCTGTAATATTCTTCAATGTTCCACACACAGTCTTCTGATTTTTAAGAGTTCCATTGGAGATTACTGCTACAGGGGTATCCTCTTCCTTACCATATTTTATTAGATTCTTACATATAGTTTCTAAATTATTAAGTCCCATAAAAAATACCAATGTTCCTGATAACTTTGCTATTACCTTATAGTCTATAGCTTCTTCCTCTTTTGATGGATTTTCATGTCCAGTTATTACATGAAAAGAACTGCTTATATTTCTATGGGTTACAGGAATACCTGCGTAAGCAGTGACAGCATTTACAGCTGAAATTCCAGGAACTATTTCAAATTCTATACCTTCTTTAAAAAGATGTATAGCTTCTTCTCCGCCTCTTCCGAACACAAAAGGATCTCCGCCTTTTAACCTTACTACACAACTACCTTCCTTTGCCTTCTCAGCTAATATTTCATTTATATGAGCCTGAGGTATTGTGTGATTTCCTGCCTTTTTACCTGCATCTATTTTCTCAGCTGATTCCATTGCATAATCTAGAAGGTTAGGGTTTATAAGTCTGTCATATACTATTACATCCGCCTTTTTTATGCACTCTATAGCCTTTAAAGTTACAAGTTTTTCATCTCCGGAACCAGCACCAATTATATAAACCATACCATTCAAATTACCTATCTCCCTTCATTTCCATAATCTTTTTTGCAAGATTTGTTCCAATATTTTCATACTCATCTAAATATCCTATTACATTGTTTTTAAAAATAGAAATATTATTATCATCCGCTACAAATCCTTCTAATTCTATCTTATTATTGTATTGGACCGCATGGGCGCCAATAGCAATACTGCATCCACCATTCATTTCTTTTAAAAAACTTCTCTCAGCAAGCAAACATTTAAACTCTATTTCGTTTACAAGAGAATTGACAATTTCCTTTATTTCCACATCATTGTTCCTAAGCTCTGCACACAATGCTCCTTGCCCTACAGAAGGTATACATTTATGTATATCTATGTATTCAGATATGCTATCTCCCCAATCCATTCTTTTAAGACCTGCTGCCGCCAGTATTATTCCATCCACTTCTCCCTTTAGCATTTTATTTATCCTAGTATCTATATTGCCTCTTAGTGGCTTAAATTGTAAATCTGGTCTAATATTTTTTATCTGAACCATTCTTCTTAGGCTGCTGGTTCCTATAATGGCCCCTTTTTGCAATTCCAAAAGAGAAATTTTATCCTTAGTAATAAGTGCATCTCTTGGATCCTCTCTCCTTAATACAGATAAAATTTCAAATTCTTCTGATACAATATTTTGTACATCCTTCATACTATGAATTGCTAAATCTATATCATAGTTTTTTAATGCCTTTTCTATTTCAGCTATAAACAATCCCTTACCGCCTATTTTGCTTAGACTTTTATCAAGAATTTTATCTCCCGTAGTCTTAATTTTTTTTATTTCTACTATTATGTCAGGGTAACACCTTTTTATAGCCTCTATAACCATATTTGTTTGAGTAAGTGCAAGCTTACTTCCTCGTGTACCTATTATAATTTTGGACTTCATATAAAAACCTCTTTCAATCTCATATCAATAAATAAATTTTACTTGGTAAGAGTTTGAGATATGCCTATAAAGCAATATTTTTCTCAATTTGAATCTTAAACAAATCATAACATCCAAATATATCTATTTCCTCAGCTCTAAGCCAATCTAGGTATTTTGACATATCCTCTTCTACTAATGTCATACTCATACTGAGTTCCTGCTTACGTTTATTTTCGTTTTCTGTTGCTATTTTTTCAATATCATCTATTACATATAATTTAATTCCATCTATTGAACCTATATTAGGTTCTACATCTCTTGGAACAGCTAAATCCAATATACACATAGAATTTCCATTATAATTATCTAAAAATTCCCCTTTATGTATAACAAAATGTGGTGCACTTGTACAGCTTATTATTATATCCACATCTTTTAAAACTTTGTATTTATTATTAAAATCTATTCCTTCTATATTATCTGCAATAACTTCCATATCCATAATCTTATTTTTAGTTCTATTGGTAATATAAATTTTTTCTACCCCTTCAGACAAGAGATATTTTATAGCAATTTTACTCATTTTGCCAAGTCCTACTACAAGGACTTTTTTATCCTTAAGACTTCCAAAATACCTGCTTATAAGCTTTATGCCTATAGAGCTTACAGATATAGAGGTTTTAGATATATTAGTAACTGTTTTTATTTTCTTTGCATTTGTAATTGCACTCAAAAAAAGTTTATTTAAAATTTTCCCACTGGCTTTATTTTTAAGTGCCTCACTATAGGCATTTTTTACCTGGCCTAGTATTTGATCCTCTCCAAGAACCATAGATTTAAATCCATTGGTCACTTTAAAAAGATGATCTATAACATTAACTCCCGATCTACAGACTACATTAGTATTAACTTCTTCCATATCTATGTCAAAAAACGAAGAATAGAAACTACGTAAATAATCTTCTCCATCTTCCCTTTCCAAAACACCATATATCTCACTTCTATTACAAGTAGAAAGAATTACAGCTTCCTTTAAAACACCTTCCTGTTTTATTATTTGGAATGCTCTCTTTATAGCACTAGAGGTGAAATTTACCTTTTCTCTGGTTTCTAGTTTACTGTGCTTATAATCAATTCCAGCCATAACTAAATAATACATTATTATTCACCTTCTATATTATTCTTTAAAAATTATTAGGATAAGACACAATATTGCCTTATCCTAATAATATTCTAATACTCATTTTAAAGCATCTTAAATAAAATAACAAGTAATATAGTAAATTTTTTACTTATGATTTATAGATCCAACAAATCTATAATAGCTTCGGCCTTCTTATCTGAATTAAATTCTGCATCATTTATATTTAATGCTATAACTGGATATTCTGATTTTTCATAATCCATCACACTATCACAATCTTCACTAAAGGCATTTGGATTTCTCTTCTTACATATTTCATTAGAAGCTTCTACTAAAACTTCCGCATAATTCTCTTTTCCTATTACATTTCTAGCATATTCTCTAGCTTCTCTAAATCTGCTTACTGAAGTTACTATAGTTATAGTTCCACTGTCTGCAAATAAATTTGCCACCTCTGATATTCTTCTAGTCTGCTCATAGGAATCTTTAGGTGAAAAGGCTAAATCACTGCTTAATCCAAATCTCACATTAGCAGAATCTATATAATACACTTTTTTACCAATATCAAAAAGTTTCTTCTCCAATTTAACTGCAATCTCATTTTTCCCGCATCCAGGAAGTCCTGTAAACCATACCACTTTACCTTTTTGGCCTAGAACTTCTTCTCTGTCTTTTCTTGATACAAGTCTTTTTCTTATAGTTATATTTTTACTCTTTATATTTGTCACTTGTCTATTTATAACATCATCTACATTTGATATTATTCCACCACCAGCAGTATCATAATTATCTATAATTACAAATCTTCCCATAGCCTGTATATTTCCAAAAGCATCAAAGCAAATAGGCGTTTTCGTCTTTATCGTAACTTCTGCCACATCATTTTTCTTTATATAGTTCAATTCAGTATTTGTCTTTAATGAAGCTGCATCTATTATCTTATTAATTGAGAAGACCTCACATTCTACTTCCTGAGTAGCTATTTTTAATTTGTATTTCTTCCCTCTCTCAAGATTATTTTTTCCCATCCAAAATACATTTGCATTAAAAATATTAGCTGTAGCTACATGATCATCTTTATGGCAGATAACTTCCCCTCTTTTGTTAAAGAACTCATCTTCCACTGTGATTCCTACAGACATTCCTGCAGAAATTACATCAACTTTATCCTTATTCTGCCAAGCTTCAATTGACTTAACTCTTGTAGTTTTACCACTAGGATAAATTACAATTTCATCTCCAGCTTTTAGAGAACCTGATTCTATTCTTCCTGATATTATTCTTCTGTCATCAAATTTATAAACATCTTGTATTGGGAATCTTAAAGGCTTTTCCTCTATACCTTTTGCCTTTTCTATTTTATCCATGCACTCAAGTACATAATCACCTTTATACCAAGGCATCTCAGATGGTTTTGAAGTTATATTCTGTCCATTGAAAGCAGATATAGGAATATACTTTTCAGGATATACATTAAGATTGTTTAAAAATTCATTAAACTGCTCCTGTATTTCATTAAATCTCTCTTCTGAATAATCTACAAGATCCATTTTATTTACAAGTACATAAACTTTCTTAATACCAAGTAATGAAAGTATATATCCATGTCTTTTAGATTGTTCCTGAATACCTTCCTTTGCATCTATTAAAAGAAATGCTGCTTCTGCACTAGCTGCCCCTGATATCATATTTTTTAGAAATTCCTTATGTCCTGGAGCATCTATTATTACATAGTCTCTTTTCTTTGTAAAGAATTGAATCATAGTTATATCTATAGTTATACCCTGCTTTTGTTCTTCTTCAAAAGCATCTAAAAGATAGGCATATTCAAAAGATTTTCCCTTCTCTGCAGATATCTTTTTTACTTTTTCTATAGCTCCAGCAGGAAGTGAGTCTGTATCATATAACAATCTTCCTATAAGTGTTGACTTACCATGATCTACGTGTCCAACTACTACAATATTTAAATTTTCTCTTTCGCCCTTCATTTTAGCCACCTCCACTACATATATCCATGTTTTCTAAGTTTTTCTAATGCATGAGCATCTTCCTGATCCTGCGCTCTTCCTGATCGTTCTGTTTCTTTAGTATTCTTCAATTCTTCTATTATTTCATCCACATTCGAAGCAGTGGAGTCTATAGGATTAGTACATGGTGCACAACCCAAGCTTCTATATCTCTTACCGTTTTTAGCAAAATACAAATCAACTACAGGAATATTTTCTCTCTTAACGTATTCCCAAATATCTATTTCTCTCCAACCTAGAAGTGGATGTATTCTTATATGGTTTCCCTTTTTGAAATCAGTTTTAAATTGATCCCAAAGTTCTGGAGGCTGATCAGTATAATCCCATTCAGATTCAGCATTTCTTTCACTGAAAACTCTTTCCTTAGATCTTGATCCCTCTTCATCTCTTCTTACTCCAACAATAAGTCCTTCAAATTCATATTTGCTTACTACTTCCTGAAGTCCATCAGTTTTTAATGCCTTACAACAAACTAATCTACCCTTTTCAGGACCCATACCTTCTTCTAATGCCTTCCAGTTCGTATTTACTATAAGATTCAGATTATAATCTTTAGCAACTTTGTCTCTGAATTGTATCATTTCAGGTATTTTAAATGTAGTATCCACATGAATTAGTGGAAATGGGCAATTTCCGAAAAAAGCTTTCTCTGCAAGCCATAACATTACCGTTGAATCTTTTCCAACTGACCAAAGCATTCCAAGTTTTCCAAAATGCTTATATGCTTCTCTCAATATATATATACTTTCGGCTTCCAATCTGTCTAAATGATCCATAATTAATTCCTCCTATTTTTATCTTACTTAATTATTCTATATTTTAATACTAATTGATATTTTGTTCTTTCAAATTTACCTGTCTAATCCACATCTTTGCCTAATGTTCTTTTCCAGAGTACCAAATATCAGTTTATCAATTATAAGTCCAATAACTATAATTATAAGCATTACCGACATAACTTGACTTATATCTGCAAGGTCTCTACCAAGCATAAGTATCTGACCAAGTCCTCTGGTGGCAGAAAGCATTTCTCCTGCAATTAATGCTCTCCAGGCAAAAGACCAACCTTGCTTCATTCCCGTTATTATTGAAGGAAGTGCAGAAGGAAGTACCACATTCCAATAAAGTTTTATTCCCTTTGCTCCCATAGTTTCACCAGCTTTAATATAAATCGGATTTACATTCTTTATCCCCGACTCTGTAGCAATTGATATGGCAAATATAGAACCTATTGCAATAACAAATATAATAGATTTTTCATTAATTCCATACCATAGTACCGCAAAAGGCAGCCAACATATACTTGGAAGAGTCTGTAATCCTAATATAAGAGAGCTAAAATTTTCATCCAAATATTTATATCTTACAATGAGGAGTCCCAGTGCTATTCCTATAATCAGAGAAATTATGTATCCTAATGCCAACCTTCTAAGACTTACGGCAATTCCAATAAATAGAGTATTGTCTTCTACAAGGGATACCAAAGTTCTAAATACATCAACAGGAGATGGAAAAGTATAGGGCTTCCATACCCCTAAAACATCTACTCCTATTTTATAGACCATCTCCCAAATTATTATCAGAATTATATAAAAAGTTATTCTTTTCAATACTCCAATCACTGTCGTATTCAGTCCTTGCAACTTTTTCCACCTCCTCCTTGAGATCCTTCATAACCTGTGCAGCTACATATGCAAGATCACAGCTTTGTGCTTCTCTTGGTCTTGCAAGCTCAATTTTAAATTCTCTTTTAACTCTTCCAGGGTTTGCAGACATTACTACTACTTTATCTCCTAAAAGTACCGCTTCTTCTACATTATGTGTAACAAAAACTATAGTTTTCTTTGTTTCCCACCATATTTTTTGAAGCTGCTGTTGTAGTATAGTTTTTGTTTGGCTGTCCAGTGCGGAGAAAGGTTCATCCATTAGAAGAAGTTCTGAATCAAGGGTTAAAGCTCTTGCAAGAGAAACTCTCTGTCTCATACCTCCTGACAACTCATGTACAAAAGAATTTTGAAATTTAGTCAAATGTACCATTTTAAGGTATTTTAGAGCTTTTTGCCTTCGTTTATCCTTTGGTATTCCTGCCATTTTCATTCCAAATTCCACATTATCGATAACCTTAAGCCATGGAAATAATGCTGCCTCCTGGAACATAAACGCCTTATCCGGTCCAACCTCTTTTACCTCTTTATCATTTAAAAGCACCCTGCCCTCTGTTGGTTTTTCAAGGCCCGCAATTATATTGAGAAGAGTAGATTTTCCACAACCAGATGGCCCTAAAAGACATATAAATTCCCCCTTTTTAAAAGAAAGATTTATATTGTCTAAAGTATAGGTTTCTTTATTCCTCGTTATAAATCTTTTACTTACTCCTTCAATTACTAATCCCAACTACATCACCTCTTTTCTTTTAGTTAACAGTATCTTTACCCTTTTCTTTTAAAATTTTATTGAGAATATCTAATTTAAATAGATCTTTATCATCGTAAGGTCGTCTTATAAAACCTGTCTTTATAGACATATTAATCATATCTTTAGTAGCTTCTATCTCTGGGTCCAAAGTAATATTTAATCTATTAAAAGAAGTATGTAAAACATCCTTAGGTAAAGATTTCCTAGTTAGATTTTTAAACTGTTCATTTGCTTCATTTGCAGCTTGATCTCTATTTTTTTCTATATAGTCACTTAATTCTAAATGAGCTCTTAAAAATTTTTCTACTATATCCGGATGTTCTTGTAAAAATTCTCTTCTTACAGCTATAACTGTTACAGGATATTTACCTTGTCTCCAAATTTCATTATAATCTAAAACCACTTTTGCCCCTATTGTATTTTCAAGGGTAGCACCCCAAGGTTCAGGAACTAATGCAGCATCAATGTCTCCTCTTCCAAGAAGTGATTGTATATCCGGATTATTTGCCTGGACTATTTCCACTGTTCCACCCTTAGCCATATCTTTAAGTCCATTTTCCTGAAGCAAAAATCTAAGACATAGATCCTGAGTATTAGCATACTGCGGTATTGCAACTCTTTTACCAGATAAATCCTTTATGCTTTTTATTGTACTATCTTTTCTAGCTATCAATACTGCTCCAGCATCAGCAGCACCACTAATTATCTGTATATCTCCTTTAGATTTAGTATATCCATTTATAACTGGGCCTGGTCCTATATATCCAATATCTACTGCACCCGCTAAAAACGCCTCAACTTCTGAAGATCCTGCATTAAATTGCTTCCACTGTATTTTTGTATCCCCTAAAGCTTTCTGAAATTGACCATTTTGCATACCAATTAAAGCTTGTGCATGAGTTACGTTAGGGAAATATGCAATCCTTACAGTGGAACCATCATCAGTGTCACTCTTATTAGTTCCGCATCCTGCTAAGAGTCCAAGGATTAATATTACAATAATTGAAAGTATTATTTTTTTACCTTTCATCTTGTCCTCCCTTTTGTTTGTTCATTGTAAGCAGCAGATTAACTCATATTTACAATGATAAGGTATATTAAATTTAAGACTAATACTTATTTGACTCTTTTCTGCTAGTAGTTATTATGGACTTTTTACCTTTCTTGTCAATTATATGCCAATTTAAAACGTCCTTATTTTCATTTACATATAAACAAGCTCCATTACCACCTATATCTGCTCCCAAATAATACTTAATAGCGGCTACCTTACATTCTTTTAAGCATGCCGTACATCCCCAGCAGTCTTTTTCGTACTTTATATATGCCTTATTCATTTCATCTTTATATATCAAACTTCCAGGACAGACATCAAGGCATCTACCACAAGATACACATTTATTACTATCAATCTTTATGCTCATAGATATCATCCTTTCTAACTATATCTCTCAATATAATTTTTATAGAGCCATCTTCATACACAGAATTAACATATCTTAACCAATTTTCATCATCTTTCTGTGGATAATCTTCATTTTCCTGATAGCATCTCCACCTGGTTTCCTGTCTAGCAGATAAATGAGCAATTAATACTTTTGCTACATATAATCTATCCAGCAGCTCATATATAAAAAGCAATTCATGAGTATTATTTGCTTTTAATTTATTTGTTATATCAATAAGTTCTCCAATTCTCTTGGATGCTATTTTAAGCTTTTTACTGCTATACCTATAGTTTTGAGATATGCCTCCTGAATATTCATCCATTACCTTTTGCATAGCCTCTTCTACTTGTTCTATACTATAGATTGAAAAATCATTATTAAAGAAAGCATTAATTTTTTCTAATTCATATTGAATGCTGGTTTCAGGAATTTTATCTATATTAATATTTTTATCTTTAATATATTTAACTGCTTCTATAGCAGCTATCTCACCTTCTGCAAAACATCCAGTAACATATTTTTTAGGGCTGCCTCCTGCTACATCTCCGGCTGCATATAAGCCCTCCAGAGTAGTTTTTCTATTTGTATCAACCCAATATCCACTAGCCGTATGACCGCCTACTATATAAGGTTCTGTCCCTTCAATTTCTACGTCCTCTGTAGCTGGCGATGTTCCATTTTCTATCCACTTAAGCGTCTGAGCTGGAGCCATATTTAAATAGGCCTTTAACAGTTCTTGATCTTGCTCTTTTGTTATGCCAACAGTATTTAAATAACAAGGACCTCTTCCTTCACTATTCTCCATAACAGTAGCATACAGCCTATTTATAGTTGTAGGTTTACCATAATTTTTTACATAAAGTTCTTTGGCTCCATTTACCTGTGGAGTCCTAACACCTTGTGCTATAGTACCAGTAGGTGCTATAGTATCCTTACATCTTAAAGCTATAAACCTCATCTCAAAAGTAGTCATTTCTGCTCCTGATCTTATTCCCATGGCGTAACCTGCACCAGTATCAAAAGGACTATACCACATTTTGTGCCTTGAAAAAGTAGGATTATTAGGTTTATATATTCCTGATGCTCCTCCAGTAGTACATATAACCGCCTTTGCATATATTACCAAAAACTTATTATCATCTATAGAAAATGCATAAGCCCCCACTACTTTTCCATCTTTTTTAATATAATCTATAATATTAAGTTTGTTTAAAACTTCTATATTTTCTACTTTGTTAACAGCTTCAGCCAATATAGGCTTTATATTTTCTCCATTTATCTTTATACTTCTTTTACCTCTAGTTACATAATTACCATCTTTATCTTTTAAAATAGTAAGTCCAGCTTTTTCAATATCTCTTGTAACACTGTTAAGCCTTTTTGCAATGGAATATACAAGATCTTCCCTTACAACTCCATCAAACTCTTTTTTTACATATTCTACAAAGGATTCAGGAGTTTCACCTTCTGTTATATAGGCATTTAATGCATTAACTCCTGCCGCAAGGCATCCACTTCTCTTTATGTTTGCCTTTTCTGCAATTGTTACCTTTACACCTTCTTTAGCTGCGGTAATAGCTGCAAAGCACCCTGCAGCTCCACCTCCAACTATAAGAATATCTGTACTAATAATCTTAGATTCTAACTTCATTTGTATTATCCTCACTTTAAATCCGTTTAGGCATGTGAAAATAAATAATAAGTCGAAGATGCAACAAATATTTTGAATCCAACAAGGAAGTAGGTGACCAGGATAGTGAGCTATCTGAGGGTTCTACTGACGCAGTAGGATTCAAAATAGTCTAACACACTGACTAGTTATTTATTTGAATATGACTTAGGTACTAAAATCTTTAAAATAATTACTGAATTTGCTAAACTATCTTAATGTGCATTTATACTATTTACTGTAAAATTATTCAAGTTCTAAACAATCTATAATTTGGCCTACACATTCTTCTAAGCTATTCTTATGGGTCTGTACTGTTATCTCTGGATTAACAGGAGGTTCATAAGGTGAATCTATTCCCGTAAAATTCTTTATTTCACCTTTTCTGGCTTTTTTGTAAATACCCTTTGGATCTCTCTTTTCACAAACTTCTATTGGACAATCTACATAGACTTCAACAAAATCTTCTTTCAAAAGATTTCTAACTGCTTCTCTATCCTTTATAAAAGGTGAAATAAAAGTAGTTATAGTTATGACTCCTGAATCTACAAATAATTTTGAAATTTCTGCTATTCTTCTTATGTTCTCGATTCTATCTTCTTTGGAAAATCCAAGATCAGAATTTAATCCATGTCTTACATTATCTCCATCTAAAAGATAGGTGAGTTTTCCCATATCGTGAAGCTTTTTTTCAAGCATAGTAGCAACAGTAGATTTACCAGATCCCGAAAGTCCTGTAAACCAAATAAGTATACCCTTTTGATTCAAAAGTTTTTCTCTGTCTTCTCTGCTTACATTTGTTTTCTGCCAAACTATATTTGTTGACTTTATTCCCACACAATCACCTGCCTCATATTGCCTTTAAAGCATTTTCAATATCCTGTATTATATCCTCTATATCTTCAATTCCAACAGACATTCTTAGTAAATCATCATAAACTCCCATTTGTAATTTTTCTTCTTTTGTATTTCCCGCACAAATAGTAGATGATGGATGTATAATTAATGTCTTTGTATCTCCAATATTAGTTAAATTGGAGATAAGTTTTAAATTATTTATAAATTTAAATGCATTTTCTTTGCTGCCTAATCTAAAAGTCAAAACTCCACTAGCACCTTTACTATAATACTTTTCAGCTAAATCATAATACTCAGAGCTCTTAAGCTTTGGATAATTTACGGAAACAACTTTACTATTTTCATTAAGATACTCAGCCACTGCAATAGCATTTTTACAATGTTCCCTCATTCTAAGGGATAGTGTTTCTACACCCGTTAGATTTAGAAAGGCATTTACTGGAGATAGAGCTGCTCCCAAATCTCTTCCAATGGTATTTTTAAGCTTTGCTGTAAAAGCCATTCTTCCATACTTTTTAGTAAAAAGCTCAAAATTTTTGAACTTTTCATTCTTGTACTTATCACTTCCGCCGTCTACTATTATACCCCCTATAGCATTTGAGGTACCGTTAATATACTTGGAGGTAGAATGTATCACAATATCAGCTCCATGTTCCAGAGGTTTTATAAGATAAGGTGTTGTTACAGTAGAATCAATTATTAAAATTACATCATTTTCACTGCAAACCTTTGAGACAGCATCTATATCTAAAATATCCAGCTTGGGATTACCTATAGTTTCTGCAAATACTAGTTTTGTATTATTTGTAATATTTTCTTTTAAGGTTTTCTCATTTATGGTGTCTAAAAATTTTACATTTACACCAAAAGATTTTAAATTTCTCATTAAAGTATAAGTTCCACCGAAAAGACCACTGGAAGCTATTATTTCATCTCCGGTTTCCACTATATTAGTAATAGCAAGATATATTGCACTCATACCTGAAGCTGCTGATGTAGCAACCATTCCACCCTCTATACTGGCAATTCTCCTCTCAAAAGAAGTAATTGTAGGATTGGAAATCCTAGTATAGGCATAACCCATACTAGTTCCCATCATTATACTTTCAAGCTTTTCAGCTGAATTATGAGAATATGCATTTGAAAGATATATTGGAGTATTAGTGGCTCCCGTTTCATCTTCTTTTCGATTACCATGAATAAGTTTAGTATTAAATTTCATATACAACCTCCACTTAAGTAAAATTCAAATCAATTGATCTTACTTTTTCTCTACCACAAGCAAATTATATCCGTCATAGTTAGTATCTATATTTACTATTTTATGTCCTTCTTTTTCCACACTTTTAGGAACATTATCTATAGGTGCTCCATCATCTAGATAAAATCCTCTTTTTTCACCAGATTTTATTTTTGACAATTCAACCTTTACTTTTACAAAATTTATAGGACATTTTACTCCTCTAAAATCAATTACTTCATACGCATTTTTTTCTTCACTGTTAACAGCTTCTTCTTTTTCTTCCTTTTCAACTTCCTTTGGAAGTGTTATATGCAGCTGACCATCCAAGGATTCATACATAGCCTTTACTTTGCTGAAAAGATATTCTATATCTTTAGCTTTGTCAGCTATACTCTTAATATCTCCTAGTTTATAATCAATAAGTGTATCAAATAAATCTGCAATTTCTGCCTTTACATAGCCTGTTTCTACAAAAATTTTCTTAAAGGAACTAAATATCTCTCTGTCCTTATTTGTATCCACTCCATTTAATACAAGTAATGCCCTAGCTGATGATACTGCTGAAGAATATAGATCTGCATCTTCATTAGTATTGTTATACTTTTGAAGTGCTCCTTCTGCATTAGCAAGATCCAGCTTAATAACATCAATAACACCTGTACTACATTCTCCTGCGCCTCTTCCTTTCAATGTAAACTTATCACAGGCACCAAAATCATAATAAAGATCTGAATTTTCCGCAAAACTTTCCAGTGTACTAAATTCTTTTACTAATTCTTTTATATCTTCCTTATTGTTATCTAAAAATTCATCAAAATCTTCATAAGGTGATTTACTCTTTAATTCAGCTAATTTATAAAGATATTTTGGGATTTTTTTAGCAGGAATATCACCATAAACTTCTCCCATTTTAGCACCGCCAGCTCCAACTTTTCCTCCTAGGAAAACTGTATACATTGGTATAAGTCCATCTTCTGTTCTGCTAGCTCTTCCACTTAAACCTATTTTTCCTTTTTCATGTACACCACAAGAATTTGGACATCCAGATATATACAATCTTGGAAGAGCAAATTTTACACTATCATCAGCATCTTTAAATTCTTTTTTTATACCCTCTAAAAGTCTCTGTGAAAGACAAAGTCCTAATTGACAGGTAGAAGCTCCTGCACAAGTTATAGAGTTATCTATATTATACTTTGAGGAAAATTCAAGTACTATTTTTGATAATTTAATTGAATCTTCTTCTTTTAAATCCCTAACAAAGAAAGCTTGAGTATTTGTTACTCTTATAGATACACCATAATCTAAAGTATCTATAAAGCCAAAAATTTTATCCATATTTTCAGAAGTTAAATTACCACTTTGAGGATGAACATATACAGCATAACGTCCCTTTTGTTTTTGAGGGAATATTACATTCTTAAGTTCTCCTAGAGCAGGCTTTATGTCTTCAGTATCATATTTTTCATAAGGTTCATCTATCATAACATCAAGATCTTTTTCACTTTTTACTCTTGCAAGTTCTCTTTCAAAATATTGAATGAACTTTTCCTCACCAAGTCTTGCAACTATATATCTTATTCTTGCTTTATTTTTATTTGATCTGTCGCCTTCTTTTTCAAAAAGTTCTTTCATTGCCTGAACATAATAGATTACATCCTTATCCTCAATGAAGTCTGAAAGTTTTAGAGATACTCTAGGATTTCCACCAAATCCACCGCCGCCATAAACCTCAAAACCTTTTTTACCATCTTTTACTTTTGCAATAAAACCAAGATCTGATATAGTAGCATTAGCTTCGTCTATTGGACTGTTTGAAAAAGCCAATTTATATTTTCTTGGAAGATTCATAGTTGAAGGATCTTTTATCAAATAATTAGTTACTTCTTTAACATAGGAAGTCACATCAAAAACATCATCTGCAGAAACACCAGAAAGTGCTGCACATTCTACATTTCTTACAGTATTTCCTCCAGTTCCCTTAGTAATTATTCCAATGTCTATAAGTTCTTTCATTATGCTGTAAACATCCTCAAGTTTTACACTATGAAATTGAATATCCTGTCTTGAAGTAAGATGCATTTTTCCATTGGAATACTTTTTAGCAATATCATTTATTGTTTCAAATTGTTTAAGATTTATAACTCCCCCAGGGATTCTAGTTCTAACCATGTAAGTTTCTTTTTCCCTTTGTTCATAAACTCCCATAGAAACTCTAAAAGCTTTAAATCTTAATGGATCTATTTCACCTTTTTTATATTGGTCTGCCTTTTCTTTAAAGTCTTCTATGGCTTTAAAGTGGTCTTGACTTATTTCTATCATACATATCACTCCATCAAATCGAATTTTATAGCTTCAGGTATATTCAAGCGAATAATCCATCAAAATATTCCTGCATTTTTGACTTACTATTCACTTTCACATGCCTTAAATAATTTCATATTTAAGTTTTTCTACATTTCCCTTATCTACCTTAAATAAGTTAAAAACAGGCTCTTCTTTTTCTAAAGACAATATGCCATAAATTGCCTTTGGATCAAAAGCCAATCTCTTGTCTTCTTCTGAAGGACGAGATGGTGTATAAGGATGGGAATGATAGTTTCCTACCAATTCCATCTTATTTTCTCTTATAATTTTAACAGTTTTAAACTGTTCCTTTGGATCCATAGAAAAATGTTCACTGCTGGCATCTATATTAGTTAAAGGATATACAGTTTTTATATATAAATCTTCACCATCTTTATTACCTGCAAGAAATCCACAACATTCATTGGGAAATTCTTTTTTAGCCTGTTCTACAATTTTTTCATATTCCTTTTTTTCTATATAAATCATATAATCACCCGTTCCCGGCATATTCAAATAAATAGTTAAATCAGTATGCTGGACTTATTATTTATTCTTACATACCTAGCCTAATTTCCCAGTTTTTAAATCACAAGCCGCCTGTTCATAGTCAATTAACGTATCAATAGTTGGATTATCACCACATACTCCGCATTTTTTGTTATGATTTACTTTTATTTTCTTAAACTCCATTTTTAAAGCATCATAAGTTAAAAGATATCCTGCTAGAGTTGTTCCAAGTCCAAGTAAATATTTAATAGCTTCCATTGCCTGAAGTGTTCCTATTATTCCTCCCATAGCACCTATAACTCCTGCTTCTCTACAAGTTGGAACAACCCCTGCTGGTGGTGGAGATTGAAAAATACATCTATAACAAGGAGTACCATTGTCAGGTATATATGTTGTAAGCTGACCTTGGAATCTTATTATTCCAGCATGTGAAAAAGGTTTTTTAGCAAGTACACAAGCATCATTTATTAAAAATTTAGCCGGGAAATTATCTGTTCCATCTAAAATAAAATCATAATCCTGATCTTTTATTATATCTAATATATTTTCTGATGTAGCAAATTCATTATATGTAATTACTTTTACATCTGGATTTATAGCATTTATTGTTTCTTTACCAGATTGAACTTTTAATTTACCAACATCTGAAGTTTGATGTATTATCTGTCTTTGCAAATTTGAAAGATCTACTTCATCTCCATCCACAAGACCAATAGTACCTATACCAGCTGCTGCCAAATACATGGCTGCTGGTGCTCCAAGTCCTCCAGTACCTATTATTAAAACCTTTGAATTAAGTAATTTCTCTTGACCTTCTACACCTACTTCTTCTAAAAGAATGTGTCTTGAATATCTCTCTATTTGTTCTTCATTAAAATCCAATGCTTCCACCTCCCATAAAATATAAGAATTCAATCTCATCATTATCTTTTATAACAGTTGTATCAAATTTATCTCTTTCTGCAAATTCTCCATTTAATTGTACTGACACCATATCAGGCATTTCAACATTTTCAACTTTTAATATTTCTGTTATTGTTACTGCATCCTTTATTTCTTTAACTTCTCCATTTACTTTTACTTTCATAATTATCCTCCTCATTTATCATAAAACTCTATATTTAAATTTAATGCTTAAAATTTTACCATATTTAATTATTTTCAGCTTTTAATTATATTTTCAATTGTCATAGCAGCAGCCCCTGCAGAAATAGCATTTTCTTTAAAGTATCCACCCCTATTAAAAATAATATTATGATGTTTGCTCAAATAAAATTTTTCTCTTGCAGTATCTACACTGATTCTATAAAATAGTTCTGATTCCATAATAAGCGGCCCACTTAAAATAATCAATTCTGGATTTAATAAATTTATAAAGTTTGATAATCCTGTTCCAAATATTTCTGCAGCTTCTCTTATAACTTTTGTAGCAGTATTATCTCCTTCTTCTGCCGCTAAACTTATATCTATATAATTGATATCTTCTATAGATTTTTTTATTTTAGTACTTTCTCCATTAATAATTCTCTGCTTAAAATTTTTAGTAATTGATTTTATAGAAGAATAACATTCAACGCAACCATAATTACCACAAATACATTTTTCACCATCTACATTTATTACCATATGGGCAAAAGCATCTTCTGCATCGTTAATACTTCTTATTATATTACCATCAGATATTGAACCTGTTCTTATTCCAATACCAAAGTTAAAATAAGCAATATTTTTTAGATTTTTTCCACACCCAAATAACTGTTCTATTATAACTGCTGCATTAGCACCATTGTCTATATACACTTCTGAATTCAAACTATTTTCCAGCATTTCCTTTATAGGTATACCTGTCCAATTTTTTGACATAAAATTTACAGGACTTTTCATTATGCCTTTTTTAATATCCATGGGTCCTACTGTTCCAAGTCCTATTGCAACTACTTCTTTATTCTTTAATTTACTCATCTCAGCTGCACTCTCACATATACTGCTTATCCTAGAAACTGTCTTTTCAGGAGAATAGGAACTATCCATATTAAAACGTTCTTTATGAAGTATATTGAGTTTTAAATCAGTAAAAATAACTTGCGTATAGATTCTAGAAATATCTATACCTATAAGAATATAATCCATTGTATTCACATCATATAAACTAGGTCTTCTACCACCAGTTGACTCGCCTATGCTTGTTTCAACGATTAACTTTTCATCAATAATAGGCTTAATTATACGATTTAAGGTTGTAAGCTTTAATCCAGTTAAATCTAAAACCTGTGCTTTTGTCAATGGACCATTTTTTTGAACAATACTGAAAATATTTTTCCCATCTTTATTAATATTTTTTAACTTATCAATAACTTTTGTCATTTATAAACCCCTTAACCTATCGTTTTTGCCAAAATGGTAAAAAGTACTTATAAAAATAATCCAATAATAAAATAATTATGGATCAAAATCAATTAACACCAAGCATTCTGCTTTGTTTATATGGTTTTTCTATACAATGTTAATTGTAATTTATATTTTTACATATGTCAATGAATTTTATAAAAATTTAATTTAACATTTTAACTCCACATAAAATACTCCATAAATACAGATAGAACTATAGTAAAACAAATATTTATAATTAAATAAAACTCATCTATAACTCATTAAAATACTCATTATTTCCTGTTCTATTAAATCCCTATTATCATAAGACAATCTGATTATAAAATCTGAATATATTATGTGTCTGTAAAAGTCGCTTCGTCTTTTACTATCTTTTATAATATTAAATGCTTCTTTTCTCACATTTCCCATTATACCTAAAAAAATCTCATATCTATCATCATAAACTTTTTCTAGATCTTCTCTTATCTTTCTTGCAAGCATAGGACTTTTACCATTAGTAGATATAGCAATTGTTAAATCTCCTCTTTTGACTTTAGATGGCACTATAAAATTACAAACCTCTGGTTCATCCACTACATTTACAAGAATATTATTTTTACTACATTGATTATATATTTCTACATTTGTATAATATTCATCTGTAGCAGCATATACAAGATATAAATCTGAAATATATTTAAAATTATAATTATCCTCTATATACTGAATTTTATTTTTTTGTACTAATATTTCAATATCTTGTATTATTTCTCTGGATACAACAATAACTTCAGCTCCACATTCTAACAAAGATAATATTTTTCTATGTGCAACCTTTCCTCCTCCTACAACCCCGCATTTTCTATTTTTTATATTTAACATTATAGGATAGTATTGATTCATATATTTACACCTCTCATTTATATTAATTATTAAATAAAATTTCCATATCTAATTCAAGTGAAATTTAGTGATATTCCTCTAAATTGATTATATTATGTTAATTTTTCTTAACATATGTAATATTCATATTAAATTATACTATAATAGAATTGAAATGTATCTGCATTTCAATATAAATACTAAATTTTATATTTAGTATAAAAATTATTTTCATACTAATAGATTTATATTAATTATATCTATTAACGGGGGTGTAATTTTGAAAAAAGTAGAAGGATGTATTTTTCACCTTGACTACATTTTAAGTTATTCTGCAAACTCAATGGGATTAAAGGACCTTAAAAGATTCTTAATTAATTTAAGAATGTCAGACATGAAATTAGCTGTTATTTCTAAAAATAACAATATGCTAGATATAATAAAAATGTTGAAAATCGAAGATTTTTTTGATGTTATTTTAAATAACAATCTAGATGACGACTTTAAACCTTTGCTTCTAAAAGCTTCTGAAAAGCTTGATATCCCTTCTGAAAATTGTGTTGTTTTTGATAGCGAAATAGACGGACTAAATGAAGCAAAGCTTCTTAACATGACTGCTATAGGAATAGGAACTAACATAGAACCAAATATGGCAGATAAGATAATACCAAATCTTTCCGATGTTAATTCTTCTATATTAAATTTTAATTAGTCTATATTATTTATATTTATGAATTTGCATTTTTATTACAATTTTTGATTATTATAACTTAAGGGGACTATTTTCAAGATGATTAAGTATTAATTGCATTTAATAGCTCTCCTAATTATTAAAAATCAGATTTCAATAATTATTCAAAAGTACAATAAAGTATAGCTGTCTTGCAATGCATATTTATATGTATTGCAAGACAGCTTTTTGGATACTATATAAAATACAAATCACGTGTATTTTTAATTTTAATTAATATATACCTTTTGACATAATTCCACTTTATTTAAGAACCAGTCTTTTTTAAATATTCTGTTATAAAACTATCTATATTACCATCCATAACTGAATTTATATTGGCAACTTCAAATCCAGTCCTATGATCTTTTACCATAGTATATGGATGAAAAACATAAGATCTTATTTGACTACCAAATCCATTATCCTTTAATTCGCCTGTTAAATCTTCTATTTTTTCTTTGTGTGCTCTTTCTTTGAGCTCTACTAGTTTAGCTTTAAGCATAGCCATAGCTGACTCTCTATTGGAATGTTGACTTCTTTCATTTTGACATTGAACAACTATTCCCGTTGGAATATGAGTTATTCTTATAGCAGATTCAGTTTTATTTACATGCTGTCCACCAGCTCCACTAGCTCTATAAGTATCAATTCTTAAATCTTCTGCCTTTATATTTATATCTTGATTTTCTGTAAGTTCAGGTATAACTTCTACGGAAGCAAAAGAAGTTTGCCTTTTGCCATTTGCATTAAAAGGAGATATTCTTACAAGTCTGTGAATACCTTTTTCTGCTTTTAAATACCCATAGGCAAATTCTCCCGTTATTTTTAATGCAGCACTTTTTACACCAGCTTCATCTCCAGGTAATAAATCTATAGTTTCAACTTTAAAATTCTTTGACTCTGCCCATCTTGTATACATTCTAAGAAGCATTTCTGTCCAATCCTGTGCATCAGTTCCACCTGCTCCAGTATGTAAATCCAATATAGCATTATTTCTATCATATTCACCTGATAGAAGAAGTTCTATTCTAAAGTTTTCTATACGTACAGTTAATTCATTTATTTCAGAAACTATTTCATTTAATATATCTTCATCCTCTTCTTCTTTACTCATTTCTATAAGAGATCTAGTATCTTCTAATCTCTCATCTAATGAATTAACTAATTCCACTCTATCCTTTAACATTTTAGATTTCTGAGTTATCTCTTGAGCTTTTTTCATATTATCCCAAAATTCAGGTTCTTGCATAATATTTTCAAACTCCTCTATTTTTACCTGCATAGAAGCTAAGTCAAAGTGAATCCCTTATTTCTTTCATTTTTTGTTCAAGCACTTTTGCATTTGTTAAGCACTCATCTAGCTTTACAATCATTCTAATCACGTCCTTAAAACTAAGCTCTTTTTCCACAACAATTTTTATATTTTTTGCCAGATCCACATGGACATGGATCATTTCTTCCAATTTTTTCTTCTTTTCTCCTTATTGGTTCTTTTACTCCCTCCACTTCATTATGATTTGTAGTGGTTGGTCTAACCACTCTTAATCTTTCAGGAGCTCTTTCAACTTGAACACGATACAAATATTTAACTGTTTCTATTTTAATATTATAGACCATTTCGTCAAACATTTGACTACCTTCAAATTGATAAGCCTGCACTGGATCCTGCTGCCTATATGCTCTAAGTCCCATACCTTGTTTTAAATGATCCATATTATCAATATGATCCATCCATTTTGTATCTACAACTCTTAAAAGAATTACTCTCTCTATATCTCTCATCTGCTCAGAGCCAAAAGAATTTTCTTTTTCATCATATATATCCATAGCTATCTTTAAAAGTTTTTCTTTAATTTCTTCATCAGATAATACCTTTAACTCGTCAACTGTAATTTTATTCTTTGGAAGGTAAATATCCTCCAAAAATTCAATTAATTTTTCCAAATCCTGCTCAATATTTTCTTCTAGATCCGTTAAATGTGAATCTACAGCTGTATAAATAACTTCTTTGATCATAGCTTGAATTTGTGACTTCATATCTTCCCCTTCAAGCACCTGTGATCGCTGTTTATACATAATTTCTCTCTGTTGATTCATTACATCATCATATTTCAATAAAGTCTTTCTTATATCAAAATTATTACCTTCAACTTTCTTCTGCGCATTTTCTATAGCATTACTTACCATCTTACTTTCAATTGCTTCATCATCTTGTAACCCAAGTTTATCAACTATTCCACTCAATTTCTCTGATCCAAATATTCTCATAAGATCATCTTCCAGTGAAACATAAAATCTAGAGCTTCCTGGATCTCCCTGACGTCCTGAACG
Organism: Clostridium pasteurianum DSM 525 = ATCC 6013; assembly: GCF_000807255.1. NCBI lineage: Bacteria > Bacillati > Bacillota > Clostridia > Eubacteriales > Clostridiaceae > Clostridium > Clostridium pasteurianum. The sequence continues at coordinate 3,804,122 of NZ_CP009268.1, forward strand.
ACCTCTAAGCTGATTATCAATACGTCTTGATTCATGTCTTTCTGTACCAATTATTTTTAATCCGCCAAGTTCTACAACACCATCTCCAAGTTTAATATCAGTACCACGACCTGCCATATTTGTGGCTATGGTAATGCTGCCCTTTTCACCTGCATGAGATATAATTTCAGCTTCTTTTTCATGATATTTAGCATTAAGCACTTGATGCTTTATTCCTCTCCTTTTTAAAAGCATAGAAAGCACCTCTGACTTTTCTATACTTACAGTACCTACAAGTACTGGCTGAGCACTCTTATTAGTTTCAGCTATTTCTTCAACTATGGCATCAAATTTCCCTTTTTCCGTTTTATAAACTAAATCAGGAAAATCTTTTCTTGCGATTCCTCTATGAGTTGGTACAACAATAACATCCAATCCATATATTTCTCTAAATTCTATTTCCTCTGTTAAAGCAGTACCAGTCATACCTGAAAGTTTATTATATAATCTAAAATAATTTTGAAATGTAATAGTAGCAAGAGTTTTTGATTCCTTTTGAACTTTTACTAATTCTTTTGCCTCTATAGCTTGATGAAGACCATCACTGTATCTTCTACCTTCCATAAGTCTTCCAGTAAATTCGTCTACTATAATTACTTCCCCATCTTTAACCATATAATCTTTATCTTTTTTCATCATATAATTAGCTTTTAGTGCTTGAGCTAAATGATGTTGAATTTCCATATTATCAGGATCTGCATAATTTTCTAAATTAAAAAACTTTTCTGCTTTTTCTACCCCAGAATCAGTTAACATTACAGAATTAGATTTTTCATCTACTGTATAGTCTTCCTTTATAAGAGTTTTAGCGAATCCATCTGCTACTTTATAGAACTCAGTAGATTTATCTCCTTCCCCAGAAATTATAAGAGGAGTTCTGGATTCATCTATCAAAATAGAGTCAACTTCATCTACTATAGCATAGTTTAATGGCTTTTGAACTCTTTCCTCTTTATATATAACCATATTATCTCTTAGATAATCAAAACCAAATTCATTATTAGTTCCATAAGTTATATCTGCTGCATAAGCTTCTTTTCTTTCATCTTGATTTAAATTATGTAGTATAACGCCTACAGTTAAGCCAAGAAATTCGTAGACTTTACCCATCCATTCTTTATCTCTTTTTGCAAGATAATCATTTACAGTTACTATATGTACGCCTTTACCTGTTAATGCATTTAGATACGAAGGTAATGTAGCAACCAAAGTTTTACCTTCACCAGTTTTCATTTCAGAAATTCTTCCTTGATGAAGTACAATTCCACCAATAACCTGTTCTCTGAAATGTTTCATTCCAAGCACTCTATAAGAAGCTTCTCTTACTACGGCAAAAGCTTCTGGTAATATATCATCTAAAGTTTCTCCATTATTCAATCTATTTTTAAATTCCTCTGTTTTTGATTTCAATCCATCATCACTTAAAGATGCTATCTTTTCATCAAAACTATCTACTTTATTTACAATTGGAATAATCCTCTTTACTTCCCTTTCACTATAAGTTCCAAATATCTTCCCTAAAATTCCCATGCAATTCATCCTCACTATTTTTTAAATGTATTCCTAAAATTATACAAATCTATTATATCTAATAAATTATAACATCTAATATGCATTCCTTCAACTTATATAATGTTAATAATTATTATAACTATATAATAAAGTCTTACATTAAAAGAGTGTAGATTTCCAAATCTACACTCTTTTAATTATATAATTAAAACTCTGGTTCAATAAGACCATAATTTCCATCTTTTCTCTTATACACTACGTTAACTTCACTTGAATCAGCATTTTGAAAAACAAAAAAATTGTGTGCCAACAATTCCATTTGCAAAACTGCCTCTTCCTCAGACATTGGTTTTATAGCAAATCTCTTTGTTTTTACTATTGATGGTTCTTTTACATCATCTTTATTATCTTCTTCGAAATCTGGTATAGATTGGAACCTTAAAGATGCACCATATTTCTTTCTATCTAATTTAGTTTTTTGTTTTCTTACCTGTCTCTCCATTTTATCTGTAACTAAATCTATGGCAGCATACATATCTGTATTAGACTCCTCACCTCTAAGTATAGCTCCTCCAAAAGGAATAGTTACTTCTACAATTTGTCTGTAATTTTCTACACTTAAAGTTACATGAGCTGTTACATCAGGGTTAAAGTACCTATCCAATTTTGTCAATTTTTTTTCAATAGCACTTCTAAGACCATTTGTAACCTCTACGTTTTTTCCGCTAATAGTTATTCTCATATTAACAGCTCCTCTCTAAAACCAATTGTTGACTTGTACTTTAGGATAATTATTCCTGTTGATATTATTTTATTACTTTTTATATAAAGTATCAAGTAGTAAAATACAAATTGACAGAATATTTTTTAAACTTTTAAATAATTTTTTATACCTTATTATTATTTACAAAATACTTGTGTTTAAACCACTAAAATTATTTTTATTTTAAAATAGAATTAGCAGTCTTAAAAAAGATTGCCAAACAGCACTATTAGTGCAATATCAAATTAGCTGACCTGGTTTTTTACTCTGCACTTGCCTATAGACATAAAGGAATAATTTACATGTTTAATAAAACTTCAATTACAAATAATACATATCGAAATAAATTTAATGGAGGTATATATATGAGAAAACTTTCTGAAGCAGAGATTTTATCTTTAACAGGCGTATTAACAATGGAAAAAGATGGTTTAGCAGTAGCAAAAGCTATGAAAGCTCTTATTACTGATGAAGAAATAAAAAAACAGGCTGAGACTGGTATATTAGCCACTGAGGCCAGAATAAAGGGCATACAACAGTTTATTAATGAAAATCAAGTAACAGAAGTAAAGGGGGTTCAATAAAATGGCATCACTCTTAGAAAATATTACAAAAAAGAATACATCAATAAATGATGAAATTATAACTAATAGCATGATTGCTTCTGCAACAGCATCTGCAAATATGTATCTTAATGCAGCATTGACAAGCTCAACTCCAGAATTAAGAGCAATGTATTCATCTAGTTTGAGTCAGATCATAGCTGGACACTCTATACTTACAGATATTGTTGTAAAAAACGGCTGGGTACAACCATATAACTCACCAGTACAACAATTATCTAGTTCCTATGAAAAAGCAACAAACGTACTTCAATCAAAGTAATAAACACTTAAAAATATAGCTATAATCAAACAAACAATATTACTGCCTTTCCATGAATTTTTATAATATTCTTTTTAATATGTTATGTAGTTCATTAGATATACATCTATTCTATTGATTAAAATCTACGTATATGTCAATAATCATAAAAGACTTTAATTTTTTATCATAAGTAAACTCCACTCTTATAAAACCTAGGATCGTAGCTGTCCTAGGTTTTTATGTATAAAAAATATTAAAATACAAATAATATTAATAAATTTTTCATTATTACACCTTTAGTCTAAATCTTATGTCCTGCACAAAATTGATAATACCCTAAAAGTAACTAAAAAAATAAAGTCCAGAGCAGTTTTACCTACCCTAAACCTTACTATTCCAACATACATGCCCCCATTTAAAAGCTTCAACCACAACTGGTTTTTATGTAATAGAAACAAGCCTTGTTGCAGCTCATATATTTAAATTTATTAATTATAAGTGTCATAATAAGTTTACCATCATACTATATATATTGTTATAATATGAAGGAGGAAAATTATATGTCTGATTGTAGAGAAAAACAATTCCATACTCATGAATTCTTAGGTAGCACTAGGCTGGCTGAATTAGAAGAAGATCCTCATAATCACAGGTTCGCAGGTGTATCTGGTCCAGCAATTAAAGTTAAAGGTGGTCATGTTCACAAAATTAAAACAAGAACAGACTTTTATGAAGATCATTTTCATGAAATTATAGCAACTTCAGGACTTCAAATACCCGTTGGAAATGGCAAACACGTTCATTTTGTGGAAGCAGAAACTACAGAAAATGAAGACCACCGTCATGATTTAATTTTTGCTACACTCATTGAAGATCCTATTGCAGAAGAAGAAGATTAATTAAAACATAGCAGGGTTGTTAAAACATTTGTACAGCTCTGCTGTATTTTTTTAATTCACCTAGTTTTATTTCCCATATTTTTGCATAATAAAAAGAGCCTTTAAATAAGACTCTTTTCTAATTCATAATTTTGTTGAAACCATCCAACTATATTGTCAATTCCATTTATATCGTACTGATTTTTTAAAATAAAGCTTCTTACAGCATTATCTGATGTACTTATATCTACTACAATTAACCCTTTGTCTTCTCCAACAATAATCATTCCATCTTTTTTTAGATTATGTTTAGACTTAAACATAATGCTTTTAGTATTAAGATTGCTTTCAATTGGCTTTATAGTATCACATTCAACAAATTTAATTATTTTCTGTTTTATATTCTTTAGTATTTTCTCAAAGTCATGCGTGGTAAAATCACTCATATAATATAAACTCCTTTCAGATAATTAATCTTCTAAGAATTTATGTTATGTATTATTAATAACTTTATTCATTTATATACAGCTGAAGATTTATCCATGAAAAGAGAGCTCTTATATTAGACTCTCATATTATATATTTTATACCTGACTTATGGAAATATTTTCTACATATTCTTTAAAATTTTTTTGATAAGGAGATGGAGAAAAGTTCTAGAAGTTCTAAATATCAAATATAAGACCTTTCATCAGATAAGACATGCCATTTTGTTACTCACATGGCAGTGGTGGGTGTTCCTGAGTCAATTACCCAGGCTATAGTAGGTCATAAAAAAGGTTTTGAAATTACTCATAAAATTTATACACATATCAACAAGGAAAATACAAAGAAAATATTAGAGAACTATAAAATCAACGTACCTTCTAGTTAATTTATTTTATCTTATAGCTGTCTAGGTCGGGAATAGGTAGGGAATTTTTATTTTAAAATACAATTGGCAGCCTTAAAAAAGACTGCCAAACAGCACCATTAGTGCGATATTAAATTAGCTGACCTGGTTTTTGACCCCACACTCGCCTGCTGGAACTTTTGCTACCCGGAATTAACCTCTCACTAATTGCTCTCTCGCTTTCACGGCAGGACTTACTTCTAAACCGCACCATGCTCATTAAACTTTGTCTAACTTACGTGGATCGTTTCGCCTGCGACTGGCATCGATTTTCAACCACAAACCTAATTCAATACTTAATATTATATACTAGTTTTAGCTGCAGTCAAGACCTTAACTTTTTTAGCTCCATTGTTAAGCAATTCTTCAGCACAATAATAAGATGTAGCTCCCGTGGTTATAACATCATCAATAATTAAAATATTCTTACCTAGTATTTTATTAGAATTTTTTATTTTGAAGGACAAAAATAAATTTTCCCATCTAGAATTTCCATCTAGACCTATTTGATCTTTTGTTTCTCTTACTTTTTTAAGGCAATCAATTAATTCTACATTAAGCTTATCACTTATAATCTTTGCTAAAATTCTACTTTGATTGTATCCTCTTTTTCTCAGAGCCTTTCTAGTCATAGGTATAAAAGTAATACTGTCAAATTTAATGTGATTTTCCTGTATTACTTTAATCATAAAACTGGATATTATATCTGCACATACAAAGTCGCTTTTATATTTAAGTCTTAAAATCAATTTAACCATAAGATTAGAATAATAAGATACACTATAGCAAATCACTTCATTATTATTCTTTTTAATCCTTATAAATTCCTTACAAAACTTAATTTTTTTGCTGCATTCATTGCATATACTAGATTCTTCCACATAGTTTCCGCATTCTATACACTTATATTCTCTACAATACAAAACACTTAATACACAATCTAATAGGTATTTTATAAACTCAATAATCCATCTTCCCATGCTTTTTTATTAAAATTTCTAGTTATAGATTTAGCCTTTTCAATTTCATAGCTTTCTTCTCTAGCTAAAAATATTACTTCTCCTCTATCTCCTATATCTCCTTCTCCTGTTCTACCACAAAAATACACTAATTTTTTATAATCAAATTCACTATTATCAGCAAACAAAACTATGATATTCATGCTACTATTATCTATGGAAACACTATCAAAATCATTTGTTATAATTATACCTTGATTGAATTTATGAATCTCATTTATTTTATTTACATTGTCTTCATATTTAGAATAATACATTATATTATGAGTAAGCGTTTCACAATATTTAAATACATAAGATGTAACATTAAATATACTTATATTATCAGGTAACATTATGGTTATTCTTCTACCTATATTTATTGACCATTTTATATATTCGTATACAACAAAAGGCATATCTTTATTTATATCAATTCTTGTAGTTATAATTCTTGGCTCAACCAAAGGTCTTTTATTATATTTAACAGGTAAAAGTATTGCTTTTCCCTTATTAAAAATATCATCAATAGAATAAGATATAAGCTTTCCATATTTATTACAGCATTTATTCATAATATCTATTATTTCGTATTTTGAGTATAATGGATAACTCCTAATATCATCATAAATTACTAAGTCAAATCTGTCCTTAATTAATATAGCTTTTTTATAATTGCAAAAAATCAAAGGTAAATTTGAACTATCCACACTATTTTTAAGATATGTATATTGTGTAAATTTAGTATTATATTTAAAATACCTAATTATTTGAATATCCCTTTCACATTCTCCAGTTATATATAGCACTTTTTTACCCATACTTATATATTGCATTATCGTTTTAACAAATATAAGATTACTATTATAAGGAGGTGCAACAACACTCAAAAATATTTTTTTTTCAAGGCTCCAACTCAAAATAATATTACTAGTCTTTATCTCTTCTATACTTAAGCTATCTAAACCATTAATATTCATTGTAGACCTCCTCTACTCTTATATATAATATGCAAAATATATATATTTAAACTGAATTAAAATTCCATTAACTTTATTATAATTATAGCTTCAATTCATTATATCCATAATTCTCCATTTTAGTCCAGAGTATCTATTAAAACTTTTATTATTATTTATCATAAATTGCATTGCTTTTTGACTACCTACAAGCACTACTAACTTTTTAGCTCTAGTTATAGCTGTATATAGTAAATTTCTATTCATAAGCAAGGGTGGTCCCATAAATATTGGGATTATTACTACTGGAAATTCACTTCCCTGACTTTTATGTATCGTAATAGCATAAGCAAGATCTAATTCATCCAAATACATATTCTCATAGATAACTTTTCTCTCATTATCAAATATAACAATAAGGTTATTTCTATCGTCAATATCTTCTATAAATCCTACATCGCCATTAAATATCCCTTCTCCGTCCTTTTCTCCTGAGCCTCCAACTCTAGTCCACTTTAATGTATAATTATTTTTAGTCTGCATTACCTTATCACCAGTTCTAAATATCATATCTCTAAATTTAAGTTCTTTTTTAGTGTCTTCCTTAGGATTTAAAATTTGCTGAATACTTTCATTTAAATTTACTATCCCTAAAATACCTTTTCGCATTGGTGATAGTACTTGAATATGATATTTGTTATTCCATTTGGAATTAAATTTAGGCAGTCTTTTATATACTAGTTCTATAATTGTATCAAGTATATTTTCATTTTTTTCTCTATTTATAAAATAAAAATCTTTATCTTTTTTATTTAAAATCGGCATTTCTCCATTATTAATTTTATGTGCATTTACTATAATCATGCTTTCTTTAGCCTGCCTAAATATATCTTTTAACCTTACTACCTTTACAATTCCACTTTCTATTATATCTTTTAGAACATTACCAGGTCCAACAGAAGGCAGCTGATCCACATCTCCTACAATTATAAGTCTTGTACCTAATCCAACAGCTTTAAGAAGATTATTCATTAAAACGATATCAATCATAGATGCTTCATCAACTATTATTACATCACATTCTAAAGGACATTCTTCCCTGTTAAAAATTTTCATTTGTTCGTCATTTCCAACGCCAAGCTCTAATAATCTATGAATTGTCTTTGCTTCTTTTCCTGAGGCTTCTGACATTCTCTTCGCAGCTCTCCCAGTAGGTGCCGCCATAAATACTTTTAGTGACGCCCTTTCAAAGATATGAGTTATACAATTTATAATAGTAGTTTTTCCTGTACCAGGGCCGCCAGTAATTACCTCAATTCCATTTTGAAAAGCCCCCCTTATAGCTTCTTTCTGTGTAGGGGCAAAATTTATGGAATTCAATTTCTGAAATTCTTGTATTTCATCATCTATATTAATTTCAATGTTATCATATTTACCAGTTCCCAGGGTTATTATTTTTTTAGTAACACCTAACTCACAATAGTAATAGGGCATAGTAAATACACAATTCTCATCATTAATTATTTCAATCTTTATCTTTTGTTCTAAGGTAGCTTCGTATATATTTTTTTCTATATATGATTTTTCTTTTAAAAGCATATCCATAGATTCTTTAATTAATTTTTCTATAGGCATGTAAGTATTACCTTTGGCACAAAATTCATTTATGATATAATTTATTCCACTTTGTATTCTAAAAGGAGAATCATCTTCTACACCTAAACTTCTTGCAATTTTATCTGCACTTTTAAAACCAATTCCAGTTATATCTTCTATTAATACATAGGGATTTTCTTTAACAACTTTTATAGATTCTGAGCCATATTTTTTATATATTTTTATGCATTGATTAGATGTTATTCCATAGGTCTGTAAGAAAACCATTATATTTCTTATTTCTCTTTGTGATGAATAGGATTCCTGTATAATTTTTATTTTTTTTTGCCCTATACCCTCTATTTCACTAAGTCTATTTATATCTTTATCTAATATTTCAAGAGTTTTATCACCGAATTTATCAACTATTTTTTTTGCTGTCACAGGTCCAATTCCTGTTATTACTCCAGAAGATAAATATCTCTCTATTCCCAGTTTAGAATCTGGAAGTATTTCCTCATAACCGGTAACTTTTAATTGATTACCAAAATTAGGATGATTCACCCATTCTCCTTGAACCTTTAACGATTTTCCTTCTGTAATATAAGGTATGAATCCCACTATTGTATGCCTTATATCTTTTTCTCTAACATGAGCTACAACATAACCATTTTCTTCATTTTTAAAAACTATATCTTCCACAACGCAGTTTAATTCGGACATAAAATCTCTCCTAGTATTAATAACTCCTTTATAATATATCATTTTTATAAATTAATTTAATAAATAGGTATTTTCTCTTAAAACATATTATACAGTATTGTAACATTATTATTCATAAAAATTATATCATACTATATGTCTATTACAAAATATTTAATGCTATAAGCAAAAGCTGTGTTGTAATATATAGTATAATGCATTACAACACAGCTTTTGTATAATTATAAATATTTTTTTATTTCATCTACTTTGCTAAGCTTTTCCCAAGGCACATCAATATCAGTTCTGCCAAAATGACCATAAGCTGCTACTTGCTTATATATTGGTCTTCTTAAATCTAAATCTCTTATTATTGCACCTGGTCTTAAGTCAAATACTTTTTCAACAATTTCAACAATTTTATCTTCTGAAATCTTTCCTGTTCCAAAAGTATCAATAGAAATTGATACAGGTTTTGCAACCCCTATTGCATAAGCAAGCTGTATTTCAAGCTTATCTGCAACACCAGCTGCCACTAAATTTTTAGCAACCCATCTGCTAGCATAAGCTCCTGATCTATCAACTTTTGTTGGATCTTTTCCTGAAAAAGCTCCACCACCGTGTCTACCATATCCACCATAAGTATCTACTATTATTTTTCTTCCAGTAAGACCTGAGTCTCCTTGCGGTCCTCCTACAACAAATCTTCCAGTAGGATTAATAAAATATTTTGTGCTATCATCTAAAAGTTCAGCAGGTACAACAGGTTTTACAACATTTTCAATTAGATCTTTCTCTATTTGTTCCTGTGAAACTTCTGGACTATGTTGAGTTGATATAACAATAGCATCTATTCTAACTGGCTTGTTGTCTTCATACTCAACTGTAACCTGTGTTTTCCCATCCGGTCTTAAATAACTTAATTTCCCATTTTTCCTAACTTCAGTTAATTTTCTTGAAAGCTTATGAGCTAAAGCTATTGGCATAGGCATGTATTCTGGAGTCTCATTTGTTGCAAAACCAAACATCATACCTTGATCTCCTGCACCTACTGCTTCTAGCTTATCCATTTCTCCTTTTCTTGATTCTAAAGCTTCATCTACACCTTGAGCTATATCTGCAGATTGTTCATCGATTGATGTAACCACTGCACACGTATCGCAATCAAATCCAAACTTTGCTCTAGTATAACCTATTTCTTTTATTGTTTCTCTTACAACTTTAGGTATATCAACATAACATTTTGTTGATATTTCTCCCATTACATTTACTATACCGGTAGTAACTGTAGTCTCACAAGCAACTCTGCCATATGGATCCTGAGCTAAAATAGCATCTAATACGCCATCAGATATTTGATCACATATTTTATCTGGATGTCCTTCAGTTACCGATTCAGAAGTGAATAATTTTCTCAATTGAATTTCCCCCTTAATATAAAATAAAGCCTCTTCTTAAATAAGAAGAGACTATTTTTACAAATCTCTCTTATCTTGCAGTATATTATCTGCAGGAATTGGCACCGTATGTGAAATTATCACACTGGTTGCCGGGCTTCATAGGGCCATTTCCCTCCACCTCTCTCGATAAGAGTCAAAATCTAATATATAATTCAATTTAAACCGCATTGTTATAGTATCACAGTAACTATAAGTAGTCAATATAGATGTTAAAAAAGCGGCCACAGCCGCGTTATTTCGCTTCGCTCAACTTCTTTTGGGCGAAGCCCTTTAATTAGACCCATTTCTTAGCATATCTATTTCATAATATTTTTATAAAGCTAAAACCTTTGCGAAGCATATTGATGCTCCGCATTTTAATACTCATAAGTTATACCATGAACTCCGTCATATTTTCTTGGTCTCATTATAGCTCCGCATTTCTCGCAACTAAATGTAGGAGGTTCAATTACATTTTCATCATCTATTTCATCAAACATCTCAACTACATCCCTTGGTATATATTCTTCCACTCCACATTCTGTACATATATATAAGACTCCGTCTTCTTCAATTAAATTTTCTTTCAATTTAGCTTTATATTTTGCCCTTTGTTTATCTTTTATTTTTTTATTCTTTTTAGCCATAATAACTACCTTCCTTTATACATATAATGGCTCTATTTTATCACGAATTATCCCCTTAATCACACCATAATTGTACATTATCTCTTCAATTTTTCTTTTGTTTTCACCTATTATTTTCTCTTTAAATTTTTCTCTTACACTTACATTTTTATAGTATATATCATGAAATTTCATCTGTATTCCACACTTTTCACATTTTAATGGATTCACTCCAAATGTAAGAAGTATTCTTGTTTGCCAATTATTAATTTTTCTTTTGAACTCAGCAACTTTTTCATTTACCAACTTAAAAAATTTATTTTTATGTCTTGTGTTTTTAGCATATATTCCATAATATCTTATCATCTTAAAATTCTTTTCTGGTATGTGTCTTATTACTCTACCTATAAAATCAATAACATCTATTTCCTCTACAACTTCTTCACCATCTTCATGTCTTTCATAACGAAAAGTTACTTTTTTACCATCATACTTTATTATTCTTGATTCAGCGATAGCTGGTCTTGCTGTATATCTTCCAACATACTTTCCTGCTTGCTTTGCTGTTTTTATTTCACCTTTTCCATATACATAAAATCCATTCTCTAACCTTTTATATAGCTTATTTTTTAATTTTTTAAATTCTTTTTTTCCACTTTTAAGATTAATTCCTATTTCGTCTAACAATATTTTTTGCCATCTTTTCCTTAGTGCTGTATAATTTATATGTTTTGTATTCCTCCAAATTGTAATTTCTCCAGCACCACCTTCGGTGACAATTAAGTGGACATGTGGATTCCATTTTAAGTCTCTTCCAAAAGTATGAATTACTGAGATTATTCCTGGTGTAAAACATTCTTTTTTATTTAAATCTCTAAACCAGCTCATAATTGCTTTTGCTGAACATTTAGGTAATAATGATAATAGTTTTCTATCCCTAGCAAAATATATTCTAAGTTCCTGTGGAATTGTAAATACCATATGTCTATGCTTTGAGTTAATAAGTCTTGCCACCATTTCATCAGACCATTCTTCAGATTTTTTCTTACCACATGAGGTACAAAATCTACTTTTACAGCTAAATCCAACTCTTTTTATATGACCACAATTTTCACACTTAAACTCAATAAATCCATTATCTAAGGATTTACAATTAATCATCTTATCAACTTCTCTACTTATGTTAGCTCTAATTTTCCCTTTATATATCTCACTGAATTTTTCCCAATTATCCACAAATATTTGTTTTATAACACCTTGCATAATCATCACCAATCACTAAATTTGCTAATAATTATATCAAAAATCCTATTCCAAAATATTACTTGTAATATTTTCCTCAAACTTCTAACATTAGATTTTTCAAGCCCTGCCGGGCAATATTTTTATACAAAAAATTTTTAAATTCCTAATATATAAAAAAAGACACATATGTGTCTTCTTTGGTGGAGGAAGATGGATTCGAACCATCGAAAGCTGAGCTAACAGATTTACAGTCTGCCCCCTTTGGCCACTCGGGAATTCCTCCATAATGGTGCTGGCAATAGGAATTGAACCCATAACCTACTGATTACAAGTCAGTTGCTCTACCAATTGAGCTATGCCAGCTTGTTATACAATTTAAATGGTGGGCACTACAGGGCTCGAACCTGTGACCCTCTGCTTGTAAGGCAGATGCTCTCCCAGCTGAGCTAAGCGCCCATTTTGGTGGAGGAAGATGGATTCGAACCATCGAAAGCTGAGCTAACAGATTTACAGTCTGCCCCCTTTGGCCACTCGGGAATTCCTCCACATTATCAATATTATTTAGTTAATACTTTAAACATCAAGCGCATCAACAAGGAATATTATATAATTCTAATAATTATTTTTCAAATTCTAAATATCTCAAAATATCATATTTTTAACTATATATCTCTTTATAGATTCATTTTTCTCGCTTATATACATACACTCATATTTTTTTAACAAAGCCGATATTAATTACTTATACTATCTAAGTTAATAAATTTTGATGCTATATCTTTAACTACATTAAAATCTTTATTATCAAGTTTTGCCTTCAAGAGATACATTGCATCTGAAATTCCCCTTTTTTCATCATTATTATTTATATCATTTTGAAGTCTATTCAGATCACTGTGGGATAAACTTTTACTTATGGAAAAAATTTTCACTTTATCTGAAATACTCAAATTATCTATTATCTTTTCCTTAGAAACTTTGAATACCGAAATATCTTTTTTATTTTGAATTTGTCCTGAATTTTCCTTATTATATGAGTACGAATTATTTTCCTTAGTTTTATTTTTATCGTATAAATCTTTAGAATCTTCATTATAAATAGTTATATTTTTATTTGAACCATCGTATTTATTTAAATTTTCATTATTTCTAACATCTCCATCTGAAATATTATCTCTAATACTTTTTTCACTTAAATTATTTCGACTTTTATTATTAAGGATTAACGTTTTATCATCCTCATTATCTATTATCCCAGTACTAAAATGAAAAATTAAAATGATGCTAAGTACAGTTAATATAGTTATGCTTATTATAACTATATTTAAATTTTTTTTAATCACAAAAATCCCTCCAATATATATATTAAAATTATATCTTCACAAAGAATTTTTATTCAAAATTTCATAATATTAGTTGATTTAATCTCATATAGATTATTGGGAGGTGTAATCCTTGAATAAAACCAAAGCATTTTACAAAGATCCTATGGCCTACTATGAAATGGCCTATTTTTTAAAAAATTATATTAATGATAATACAATAATAGTTTGTATCGGAACTGATAGATGCATAGGAGATTGTCTTGGACCATTAACAGGTACTATTTTAAAAAACAGAAATTTTCCTTTACCTGTTTATGGAACAATATCTGAACCGATCCATGCATTAAATCTAAATAAAAAATTAGATTCTATAAAATTACTCTATCCAAAATCAGAAATTATAGGAATAGATGCTTGTTTAGGAAATAGCAATAGTATAGGCGAAATACAAATACGTGATTATCCTATACATCCTGGAAAAGGAGTAGGAAAATCTCTTCCTGATGTAGGTACTTCGTCTATAATTGGTATAGTTGATTCCTGTGATAGTACTGAATTATTTACTAATAGAAATATACGTCTAAACCTAATTCTAGATATGACCACAGTAATTTGCGATGCACTAATGCATTCATATTATTTATTTAAAAAACCCCACAGTAAAAACACATAAAATACTTAGATAAAAATTTCTAAATAATAAAAAGTGACTGTCGTTTATATTGCAGTCACCTTTTAGCACTTTTAATATACTTATAAAAGTTAATTATCCTAATATATCTTCTCCATCTAAATACACTTTATCAATAAATTCCAGGACTTTTCCAGTGCCTAGTGCAACGCATGAAACAGGATCCTCTGCAACATAAACTGGGACTTTAGTAACATGTTCAATGAGCTTATCCAATCCTTTTAAAAGGGATCCTCCTCCTGTCATAACTATTCCTTTTTCTGCAATATCTGCTGCCAATTCAGGCGGAGTTTTTTCAAGCACCGAATGAGTGCAATCAGCTATAGCATTAACCGCTTCTTCAAGTGCATCTCTCATCTCCTTTGAAGTTACAATTAAATTTTTAGGAAGACCTGTTATTAAATCTCTACCTCTAATTTCTAAAGACTCTTCTGCTTCACCTTTAAAAGCTGATCCTATGTTTATTTTTAAATCTTCAGCAGTTCTTTCTCCAATCATTAATTTATGTTTTTTCCTTATATATTTAATAATAGCTTCATCGAAACTATCTCCTGCAACTTTTACAGCCCTTCTTACTACTATTCCACCTAAAGAGATAACAGCTATATCACTTGTTCCTCCACCTATGTCTATAACCATATTTCCACTTGCTTTTGTTATATCAAGTCCCATTCCAATTGCTGCCGCTAATGGTTCCTCAATTAAACAAGGTTTTTTTGCTCCTGCATTTATAGCTGCATCTTTAACAGCTCTTTTTTCAACCTCTGTAGCTTCACAAGGTATACATATAACTACTTTAGGAGTAGATATTCTTCGTTTACCACAAGCCTTTTGTATAAAATGCTTTAACATCTTTTCAGTCATATCATAATCTGATATTACTCCATCTCTTAATGGACGAATAGCCACTATATTCCCAGGGGTTCTACCTATCATTTTCCTTGCTTCCTCACCAACAGCAAGGACCTCTTTAGTATTACGATTTATTGCCACTACTGATGGCTCTTTTAATATTATCCCTTTTCCTTTAAGGTAAACAAGCACAGTAGCCGTTCCTAAGTCTATGCCCATATCAGATCCAATTCCAAAAAACATTCCTCTATTCACTCCATCTCCTATGTTTTTTACATAAAACAACACATTTATCTCACTATAACCTTATTATTACATAAAATTATAAATATTTCTTCTTTTTTATTATAATAGGAATGTTTCTAACCTTCAATAGCCTTGTACTTCATTTTTGTAGCTTTTCCACCTCTAATATGCCTTTCAGCTTTATTTACTTCTAAAATATTTTTAGCTTGTTCAGCAATTTGAGGATTTATTTGAGGTAATCTCTCTGTCATATCTTTGTGTATAGTACTTTTACTCACTCCGAAAACTTTAGCAGTTTTTCTAATTGTAGCTTTTGATTCAATGATATATTGTGCTACTTCTAAGACTCTTTCCTCAATATAATCTTTCAAAGTGCTACCTCCTTAAACCTTCTATATTATAAATATGCAATATATATCATATTGATTACTAATATCAGCCATTCCCCTATTTTTTTAGGAATGGCTGATATATAAAATAATTAATATTTTACATAATTCTGTGGATTTACATCTTTATAGCTACCATCACTTTGTTTTTCATCAATTTGAAAATATAAATGGTCACAATCAACTATTCTATCTTTGGCATTATCACTATCTCCAATCACCCCGATTTTACTATTCTGAGCGATTGAATCTCCAGATTTTATTGATATACTTGATGGTTCTAAATTATCATATGTTGTTTTTAATTTTCCATCTTTACTTATGATAACTACATTTCCACCATTAACTGAAGATACTGTTCCACTCATTGCTGAATAAACAGGCACTCCTTTATTATTTACCTTTATATATTCTCCTAATATAGTTCTTGATACATTATCTAATCCTAACGCCATAGCACCCTCTACTCCTGTATAACTCTGAGCAATAGTACCATTTACAGGTGTTACCATACTAGCTACTGCCGTTGTACTAGTTGGTACACTTGCATTACTTTTTTCAGCATTATTTTTTGTAACATTATTTTTTACAGTATCTTTTTTTACCAAGTTGGCATTATCCATACTAGTCTTTTTACTATCATCTTTTGCTGTATTGGTTTTTGGTGATTCTGTAGTTTTTGCATTATTAACTGTGTTCTTACTTTCATTATTTAATGATATCTTTGATTCCTGCTTTGATAAGGAACTATTTTTATGTTTAGGGTTAGTGTTTACATATGTAGCAACCCCTGCAACCACACATAAGCAAAGAAACAAGATTACATAAAATCCATCTTTTTTCCAAAAACTACTTTTCTCCTTTTTGATTGATTGTTTGTTTTGTAAATCATTTTTATCCATTGATTAACACCTCCTTTTTGTATTTTGTCCACAACTTAGTAAATAATACATTTTATACAAAATATTTTTCCTTTTTATGATAAAAAAGGGAGCTGTCGCACTAAAAAATTAGTGGGACAGTTTTTTGCGTAAAAAAATAAATCTCCCACTCGGAAGAGTGAAAGATTTATAGTAAAATTAACATATGGCAAAATATATTAATTTACATAAAAATTATACTTTAAATCGCGGAAGTTATCAATTAAAACTTCCACTAAATATGGATTACATGATTCCAGATAATGATTCGGTGCGTTTGCTAAGTCAGTTTGTAGAGGAGATGGATTTAACAGATTTATATTTGACTTATTCTCGATTAAGGGAAAATCAGGCTACGCCTCGTCAGATGCTGAAGATTGTACTTTATTCTTACATGAATCATAGATATTCTTCTAGGGAAATGGAAACCTCCTGCAAAAGAGATGTAAATTTCATGTACCTTTTAGAGGGTTCACCAGTACCAGATCATTCTACCTTTGCAAGATTCCGTAGTATCCACCTTTCTCAATGCGCAGAAACAATTATGGCAGAAATGACAAACTTTCTTTATGAAATTGGAGAAATATTAGGGGACGCTATATTTATTGACGGTACAAAGATAGAGGCATGTGCCAATAAGTATACTTTCGTTTGGAAAAAAGCAGTTTCAAAAAATTTGGAGAGACTACTTTATAAATTAGCTGATTTTGTAGCTGAATGCGAAGAACTATACGGACTAAAGCTCGTATATGAAAACAGAGTAAAAATAAAGCATGTAAAGAAGCTACGCAAGAAACTTTATGCCTTGAAACAAGAAGAAAATATTGAATTTGTACATGGATGTGGTAAAAGGAAAACTCCAATTCAACGTTCTATTGAAAAACTCGAGGAATATCTTAATAAGCTAAAAGAATACACACAGAAAATCCATATCTGCGGTAAGCGTAATAGCTATTCGAAGACAGATAAAGATGCAACTTTTATGAGGATGAAAGAAGACGCCATGAAAAACGGTCAGTTAAAACCTGCTTACAATGTGCAGCATGGAGTTGATTCTGAATATATAGTGTGGCTTACTGTAGGCGATCAGCCTGCGGACACCACAACGTTGATTCCATTTCTAAAAAGCATGGAGAACTTCTTGTATTTTAGATATTTAAAAATAACTACAGACTCAGGCTATGAGAGTGAAGAAAATTATGTTTATACTAAAGAAAATGGACAGTTATCATATATTAAGCCAGCAAATTATGAAATAGCTAAAACAAGAAAATATAAGGATGATATAAGCCGAATAGAAAACATGGACTATGATGAATTTGGTGATTATTATACTTGCAAAAATAATAAGAAGCTAACAGTAAATAGAATAATAAAAAGAAAAAGTAAGACTGGTTATGTAAGTGAAAAAACAATCTACACATGTGCGGATTGCAGTAATTGTAATCAAAAAAATAAATGTATAAAAGGACATAACTGTAAAACGCCATTAGAGGATAGAGTTAAAAATCTTGAAACTTCAAAGCTCTTCAACATGCTTCGCAAAGAGAATCTTGAAAGAATTGTAAGTGAAGAAGGTTGCGAGTTAAGAATGAATCGAAGTATTCAAGCCGAAGGCTCTTTTGCAGAGATAAAACAGGATATGGGATTTCGTAGATATCTAAGTAGAGGTAAAAAGAATGTTTTGGCGGAAAGTATTCTGTTAGCTATGGCACATAATATAAATAAGCTACATAATAAAATCCAGTCAGATAGAACTGGAACACATCTTTTTCCACTTAAAAAGAGTGCTTAATTTTAAAATCTTAAAAACTCTGCAAATCAAAAAAGGCCTTAATATCAAAGGTTTATTAAAGTGCGCCATTTTTTAATTATCGAGCTTATTGGGGATTAAAATATCATTAAATTTTCTATGACACACACAAAAAACGCTGCCGCGTTAGCATACTTTTTTATGCTAATGCGACAGCTCCCTTTTCACACATTTATATATTAATTTTACTTGATAGAAATTTTTACTATACTTACTCCAGTATAGTAATGAGTTAAAATGTCTTTATAGTTTTTACCCTGCTTTGACATTACATTTGCTCCCCATTGGCTCATACCCACGTCATGCCCATATCCAGTACAATTTATAACTATTCCTGTCATATTGTAACTTATAGAAAAATTGGCAGAATTCAATCCAAAAATACTTCTAAATCTAGCTCCTGTTATAATATTATTTCCTATTTTAATTTCTTTAACGCTTCCAGCATCAGTTCTGCTTATGATATTAATAGAATTTTTAACATTAAAAATGCTTAAGCTAGAATTACTATACTCATTTTTTATTTTATTTATAAAATTATTATAGGATAGTTTTACCTGACTCCTATATTTTTTAGCAATTTCCTCTCCTGGACTTGCAACACTTTTAAGATATGGTTCATCATTACCAAATATATCTTTACTATTCTCAGTCTTCCCACTGCTTATAGCAAAATAATATGGATTCGTAACCAATTTAGCATTATACTTAAGAACTTGTCCATTTGTTTCCTGTACTGCTTGTGTTACTTTATTCCAATATTTTTCTGATAAATTTTTAGGCCAATTATTCATTACATCATCTTTACTCTTATATACCTGGCAATCCACCGTATCTGTTACATCTGCGCCATTAGCTCCTTTGTATTTTTGTCCTCCATATTTCTCCATATGTGCTACTGCAAAAGTTCTGGCCGCCACTGCTTGAGCTTTAAGTGCCTCTATCTCAAATTCAGCTGGCATTTCTGCGGATACAACTCCTACTATGTATTCTTCTAGCGGTAATTCTTTAATCTTTTTTTCCTTAGTTATATATATCTTTATACTTTCTTCTCCAATATTATTTTTATCAAATATTATATCTGTAGGATTAATATCATAATTTTTCAATTCATTACTATTTTTATTTGATTTATTATATTGAATATTGTTTCCAATTCCACCTATAAATACAGCCACAAATATTATGAATATAATTCCTAAAGAAACAGTCATAAAAAAATTTTTTAACATGTCACTCTTCCCTCCTTTGTATACCCTAATAATATAATTTATTTAAAACATTCTTGTTTTATTACAAATAAAAAAGAGTTACTTTAAACGCAACTCTCTTTTCTAATATATTAATCTATAATAAAATAATATGCTTTATTTTAAGATTTTATTCTTTTTATCTGAGCACCAATACCTTTCAATTTATTCTCTATCTCAACATATCCTCTGTCTACATGATGTATATCAAATATTTCAGTTTCACCTTCAGCTTCCAGTGCTGCAAGTATCAATGCTGCTCCTGCCCTAAGATCTGTAGCTTTTACTTCAGCACCATTTAATTTATTTATTCCTTCTATAACTGCACTTCTGCCGTCTATCTTAATATTAGCTCCCATTCTCTTAAGTTCTACAACATGCATAAATCTATTTTCAAAAATTGTTTCAGTAATCACACTGGTTCCATGTACACAACTAAGAAGACTCATCATCTGCGACTGCATGTCTGTGGGAAATCCAGGATAAGGCATAGTTTTTATGTCTATAGACTGTAATTCATTTCTACCATCTACCAATACACCTTGTCCTTTAAATTTAAAATCAATTCCCATTTCTGTTAATTTAGCTACTACAGGTTTTATATGCTCCTTATTTACACCATTAATCTTAATTCTGCTCTTTGTTATAGCTGCTGCAATCATAAAAGTTCCCGCTTCAATCCTATCATAAATAGGTCCATAACTTATTCCTCTTAGTGCTTTTACTCCATTGATTTTTAATGTATCCGTTCCTATACCAGTAATTCTTGCACCCATTTTATTTAAAAAATTCGCTAAGTCTCCTATTTCTGGTTCTTCAGCTGCATTTTCAATAATTGTTTCTCCACTAGCAAGTACTGCTGCCATCATTATATTTTCAGTAGCACCAACAGATGGAAAATCCAAATATATTTTAGCTCCTGTAAGTTTCTTTGCAGAGACCTCAACATATCCATGTTCTAGATTTATATCAGCACCTAATGCCTTAAATCCCTTTAAATGTAAATCAATAGGTCTAGTACCTATATTACATCCACCAGGAAAAGAAATTTTAAATCTACCAAATCTTGATATCATTGGTCCCATTATTAAAAATGATCCTCTCATTTTCCTTACTAAATCACTGTTAACTCCAGAATCAGTTATATCACTTGTATCAATAATAAGTTCTCTATTTATTCTATTTATATCAATCTTTGCTCCCAAAGATCTTAACGCATCAATTATTACATATACATCAAGAAGCATTGGGTAATTTTTTATTGTGGATTTACCTGCACAGAGAATTGTAGCTGCTATTATTGGAAGTACAGCATTTTTTGCAGCGTCAATATTCACTTCACCTCTTAAGGTGTTTCCCCCTTTAATAATAAATTTATCCATTTTACTCCTCCAAAAACATTCTTACTTATGAGTTAATAAGTAATATCAATTATAGGAGTTCCTAGAATTATATAAACTCCATCATATGATTTTATAACTGCATAATTAAAATCTATAAGTTTACCATTGTCAGATATTGGAGTGTACTTATTTGTATAAGCAACACTACTAAACCCTGTATTAACTTTAACAGTTGATATATTTTTGCTCCCAATATCTTTTAAATAATTTTCTATTTTATTTTGAGTTATTTTTACACTATCTTTAGAAACTTTTGCTTTTATATATTTATAATAATTTATATTATTAGCATTCTTATTAATAGATATATTAATTTGCCTTTGTAAATCATTTAAACTATTTTTTTTGCTTAATTTTCTAATAAATATACTTATTCTATTTACATCTCCATCTTTTCTACTTTCAATGTATCCATATATATATCCATTTTCAAATTCTCTACAATATACATTATTATTATTTATAGTAATTTTATTTTTTACGTTTTTATCTTTATCTCTTACATTTAAATCTTTTATTTGTACATTATTTTCAGTCTTTAATAAACCTTCATAAGTATAATTATCATCATAAACTGACTTTTCTGATGGATTATTATCATATAAATTCATATCTTTAAGCCATTTTATACATTCATCTTTTCCATTAGTATTTATATCGTAATAGACACTAATTCCCATTTCTACAGTTGAACTCTTAGTTTTGCTTAAAATTTCATTAATTAAATCCTTATTTTCTATAGCCATAACATTCTCCATGAAAAACATTATGGAAATTATAATAACACATAATATATATATTTTTTTTATCTTCATGTTTCCCCCTACCTTTCTCTTTAGATTATTAACTTATATTTCTATTTTTATTCCTATATATTATTAATATATAAATTTTATATATTATGTGTGAAAGGTTTTATTTTATAATATAAATAAAAAAATGGTCTAAGAATTTAAATTCTTAGACCATTTTTTACATCCCTTTAGTTTTCATTCTTGCGATAGCTCTTTGAAGTGCAATTTCAGCTCTTCTAGCATCAATGTTAGGATCATTTTTATGCAATCTTTCTTCTGCTCTTTCTTTTGCTTTTTCTGCCCTATCTATATCTATATCTTCCGGCCATTCAGCATCATCAACTATAATTTTTATCTCTTCTTTTGTTACCTGAAGTATCCCTGTTGAAGTAAATAAAGACTTTTCACTACCATCATCAAACTTCAACTTTGTTACAGTTGGTATCAAAAGTCCTATAAAAGGACTATGTTGTGGAAGTATTCCTATACCACCAGAAGTTGTAGATGTATTTACTTCAGATACATCACCTTCATAGAATTTTTCCATCGGAGTTAGTATGTTTAATTTTATTTTAGATGACATACAAAATCACTCCTTTTTAGCTTTCCATCATAGATTTAGCTTTTTCTCTTGCTTCTTCTATAGTACCAACAAATAAAAATGCTGCTTCAGGTAAGTCATCGCATTTACCTTCAAGTATTTCTTTAAAGCCCTTTATTGTATCTGATACGCTAACAAACTTACCCTGCATACCAGTAAACTGCTCTGCTACAGAGAAAGGTTGAGATAAAAATCTTTGAATCCTTCTTGCTCTATTAACGATAGCCCTATCTTCTTCCGATAATTCATCTACACCAAGTATAGCTATTATATCTTGAAGTTCATTATACCTTTCAAGAATAAGTTTTACTTTACTTGCAACCTGATAATGTTCTTCCCCAACTATATTAGGATCAAGTATTCTTGAACTAGATTCAAGAGGACTAACAGCCGGATAAATACCGAGCTCTGATATAGATCTTGATAAAACTGTTGTAGCATCAAGATGAGTAAAAGTTGTAGCTGGTGCCGGGTCTGTTAAATCATCTGCTGGAACATATACAGCTTGAACAGACGTTATTGAACCATGCTTTGTAGAAGTTATTCTCTCTTGAAGAGCACCCATTTCAGTAGCAAGTGTTGGCTGATAACCAACGGCACTAGGTATTCTTCCAAGCAGTGCAGAAACCTCTGAACCAGCTTGGGTAAATCTAAATATGTTATCTATAAATAAAAGTACATCCTGTCCTTCATCTCTAAACTTTTCTGCCATTGTAAGCCCTGTAAGTGCAACTCTCATTCTAGCACCAGGTGGTTCATTCATTTGTCCAAACACTAAGGCAGTCTTGTCTATAACTCCAGACTCCTTCATTTCATAATAAAGGTCATTACCTTCTCTTGTTCTTTCACCAACACCAGTAAATACTGACAATCCACCATGCTCTTTTGCTATATTGTTGATAAGCTCTTGTATAAGAACTGTTTTACCAACACCAGCACCTCCGAATAATCCAATCTTACCACCCTTTTGATATGGCGCAAGTAAATCTATTACTTTTATACCAGTTTCAAACATTTCAGGTACTACTGATTGTTCCTCAAAGCTTGGTGGTAATCTGTGTATAGGATAATATTCATCATCCTTCAAATCTCCTGCTTCATCGATTGTCTTTCCTAATACATTAAAGAGACGTCCTAAAACTGGCTTTCCTACAGGAACTGAAATTGGCTTTTCTGTATCAACTGCCTTTGCTCCTCTTCTTAAGCCATCAGTTGGTTCCATAGATATAGCTCTTACTACATCATCACCTATATGCTGTTCAACTTCTGCTATAAGTATTTTATCTCCCATGCCTATTTCTAATGCATTATATATATTAGGAAGGTTTTCGCTTGCAAATTTTATATCTATAACAGGTCCTATTACCTGAACAACTTTACCTATATGTTCTGGCATGAATTTCCCTCCTTACTTCTGCGCTTCTGCTCCAGAAACTATTTCAGTTATCTCCTGAGTAATTGCGCTCTGTCTAATTCTATTATATCTTAAATTTAAATCATCTAATAATTCATTTGCATTTTTTGTAGCACTATCCATAGCAGTCATTTTAGAAGCCTGTTCACTTGCTTTTGAATTCAATAAAAAATTAAATAGCTGAGATTTAAGATATACAGCAACTATACCTTCAATTAACTCATTAATTTCAGGTTCAAATTCAATTGAACCATCATATTTTATATCCTTCATATCAAATGGTAATACCCTTTTTATTATTATGTCTTGCTTTATTGTAGAAATAAATTTTGAATAAACTATATTTATTTCACCAATTTCTCCTTTATTATAGAGACTTAAAGCGTGTTCGGATATTGTTTTAGCTTCTGTCAATGTAGGTTCATTCTGTATATCTACATATTCTGCTATTGTATCATATTGTAACCTTTTAAAATATCCTCTTCCCTTTTGTCCTACAGACATTATAAGTGAATTTTCTCTATCTTTAGATATTTCGCTTACTGCAGCATTTACAACATTTCCATTAAAACCTCCACAAAGTCCTGCATCAGAAGTCATAGTTATATACAATTTCTTTTTGCTGCCATTACCATTAGTATAAATATTTTTTCCTAGTATACCACTGGATACCTTTTTCATTACATCTTCAAAGGAACTATAATAACTTAGATTGGCATCTAAATTTCTTCTGGCTTTTCTTAGTGTAGAGGTGGCTATAAGTCCCATAGCTTTTGTTATTTTCCTAGTATTAGTTATAGACTTAATTCTTCTTTTTATTGTAATAAGTCCTGCTGCCATATTTCACCTCCCGCAAAGGTAGGTTTAAACCTCTGCTAAAATACTTTTTTATATTCCTCTATTGCACTGTTAAGAGATTTTTTAATTTCATCATCTAATACTTTTTTAGTAAGTATAGCTTCACCTATTTCTTTATGATGTGTATCCATATACTCTAATAGACCTTTTTCAAACTCTTTTATTTTTCCAACCTCAATATCCATTAAAAATTCTTCTACACATGCATATATTATAATCACCTGTTTTTCTACAGGCATTGGTTCATACTGATCCTGCTTAAATATTTCTAATAGTCTTTTACCTTTTTCAAGTCTTTTCTTTGATTCCTTATCTAAATCTGAACCAAACTGTGCAAAAGCAGCAAGTTCTCTATACTGTGCAAGTTCAAGTCTAAGAGTTCCAGAAACCTGCTTCATAGCCTTAATCTGTGCACTACCACCAACTCTAGAAACTGATATACCAGAGTTGACAGCTGGTCTTTGACCTGCATAGAATAAATCTGATTCAAGGAATATCTGACCATCTGTTATTGATATAACATTTGTAGGTATATATGCAGTAACATCGCCTGCAAGAGTTTCAATTATTGGAAGGGCAGTTATTGAGCCTCCGCCTAATTTATCTGATAACTTGGCAGCTCTCTCCAAAAGTCTTGAATGTAAGTAGAATACATCTCCTGGATAAGCTTCTCTTGCTGGTGGTCTTCTAAGTAATAATGACATTGTTCTGTAAGCAACAGCATGTTTACTTAAATCATCATATACTATTAATACATCTTTACCTTGATCCATAAAATATTCACCTATAGTTACACCAGTATATGGTGCAAGGAATTGAAGCGGAGCAGAGTCAGCTGCAGAAGCTGATACGATTATTGAGTAATCCATAGCCCCTTTTTGTATAAGTGTATTGTAAATATGCGCAACAGTCGATTGTTTCTGTCCTATGGCAACATAGATACAGATAACATCTTTTCCCTTTTGATTGATTATAGTATCAATAGCAATTGCTGTTTTACCAGTTTGTCTATCTCCTATAATAAGTTCTCTTTGACCTCTCCCTATAGGAATCATTGAATCAATTGCCTTTATACCAGTTTGAAGAGGTTCATTAACTGATTTTCTTTCAATAACACCATGTGCTATAGTTTCAGCAGGTCTAGTTTCGCTAGTCTTTATTGAGCCTTTTCCATCAATTGACAGTCCAAGACCATTTACAACTCTTCCAATCATTTCTTCGCCAACTGGAACTTCAACTACTCTTCCAGTACTCTTAACTATATCTTCTTCTTTTATTCCTTCTTCATCACCAAGTAGAACACAACCTACATTATCTTGTTCAAGATTCATAACCATTCCATATACATTGTTTGGAAATTCAAGAAGTTCTCCAGCCATACAATTTTCTAAGCCATACACCCTAGCAATACCATCACCTACTTGAATTATAGTACCTGAATCTACGGTTTTTACTTTGTTATCATAACCTTCAATCTGCTTTTTTATAATTGAAGTTATTTCTTCAGGTTTTATGTTCATAGGCTCACCTCTATCCTTTTATAAACATTAATTTTTTCATTTCTTCAATTTTATTTTTAATAGTCCCATCAATAACGTCATCGCCAACTCTAACATAAACTCCACCAATAATACTCTTATCAATAACTTCTCTTAAAATTATTGACTTATTGTATTTAATTTGCAACTTGTCTATTAAAGCTGTTCTTTCACTATTATTTAATGGGACAACTGTTTTTACTTCTGCTACAACTTGATTGTGATTATCCAAATCAACTTTTTCAATTTGAAGAATAATCCCAGTAAGTTGATCAATTCTCTTTTTCTCAATTAGTATAATAAGAAAAGAAAATAGCTTTAAATCTATTTTATCTTCAAATATACTTGTGAAAATTTCTCTTTTCTTTGTAGTACTTATTTTAGGATTACTTATTATCTGATTAAGATCTTCATTATTTTTAATAAGATCATTAATCTGCTTTAAATCAGCTATATATTCTTCAACCTTATTTTCTGCTGAAGCAATATTGTATAATGCTACAGCATATCTCCTATCTAAGTATTCATACATATCACATACCTACCTTAGTTATAAAATCTTCAATAAGTCTTCTATGTTCTTTTTCATTTATATCTTTCTCTAATGCTTTTGAAGACAAAATAACGGCAAGATCCACTACTTTTTTCTTTAATTCTTCTTCCGCCTTTTCTTTTTCTCTTTCTACGTCTTTCTTAGCTCTTTCCATTATAAGTTCTGCCTCATTGGAAGCTTCTTTCTTGATATCTTGAAATAATTTCTCAGCTCTTCCCTTATAATCCTCTACTATATTTTTACCCTGAAGCTTTGAATTTGCCAAATTCTCTTCAACTTGAATCTTTAAGTTCTTTGCTTCCTCTCTATCACTATTTGTTTTATCTATTGTGTTCTTTATGTTGTTACTTCTTTCATCTATGGCATTACTTACTTTTTCAAATAGAAAGTGTTTTAAAAAAGCTAGTAATATCAAAAAATTGACTATAGTGGCAATAATTGTAAACACTTTAAAATCCATATACTTAAAAGCCTCCCTTCAGGCTTATTTTTTATTAAAATAGTTCTTATTAACCCCATTTTAAGAAAAGTAATAATATTGCTACAAGTAACGCATATAGAGAAGTAACTTCTGCAAATGCTAAACCAATAAACATTGTAGAAGTTACAGATCCTCTTGCTTCTGGCTGTCTTGCTATTGCTTCAACAGCTTTACCAGTAACAGTACCTATACCGATACCTCCACCAAGACATCCTATAGCAGCTAATCCAGCTCCTACTGCACACATTCCCTGTATAAAAGTTTGACCATCAATATTCATTTAAAATTCCTCCTTAAAATTAAAAATGTAAAATACTAATTTATAACATCTATCATCAATATATTTGATGTAGCTGCTTATTGTTTAGTTATTCTTCCTCTGCTCCCATTTTAGTATAAAGCATAGTTAACATCATAAAAATATACACTTGTATTACACCATCAAATACATCGAAGAAAAAATGCAGTGGTATTGGAATTACAAATGCAAAAACATGGCCTAAATATACTAGTAATTGGTAAAGAAGTCCAAGTACTATGGTTCCTACAAGCATATTACAAAAAAGTCTCAAGCATAATGATATTGGAAGCGTAAATTTTTCAAGTAAGTTCATTGGCAACATTAACGGGAATGGTTTTACTAACTCTTTGCAATAACCTTTAACCCCAACTTTTATAAATGCATTTGCATTAATTACTACAAAAGATATCAATGCAAATCCTGCTGTTACGTTAATATCTCTTGTGGAAGGTTCTACGCCTACCAATCCAGATAGATTTAAAAACAGCATAAAAATACCCATAGTTCCTATAAAAGGAACAAACTTTTTATACTTGGCTCCCATATTATCATTAACTAAATTATTGAAAAATCCAACAATCATTTCTAAAATACTTTGTCTTTTGCCTGGAATCTTTTTTAGGTTTCTAGTTAAAATCAGAGTTAAAACTATTATAATAGCCATAACAACCCATTGAATTACAATGCTATTTGTTACATCGATTGTATGATTTGCTATATGAAACCTAAACACTGTTTCAGCATTTAACATTTAATCACTTCCTTTCTTGTTTCCAGCAGTCAATCCAAAAATTATAACTGCCAAGTAATGAAGAGTATAGCCTGCTATTATAGCTATATATTTAAATTTATCATTACCACATATAATTACAACAATACATAAGGTAATGATAATTCTAAATGCTGATGATAATATAATAAGAAACTTTTCTTTAGACTTCAATAATATATAATTAGTTGTGATTCCATTAACAATAAAGTTCAATATTGATAATATCAATCCTGCTATAACTATATATCGATATGTTTTATAAAAAATACAAGATATAATAAACACTAATACTATAATGATAATATCTATTGGTAATACCTTTTTTACTATATCTTTTATCTCTAAATCCATTAAATCACCTACTAATATTAATTAGATTGATAATTATATTAAATTTCAACACAACTGTATAAATTTTTAATAAAACATATCAAAACAATATACAATAAAAATATTTTCATAATGCTTAAGCTAAAATTTAACAAATTTTAAACCTATTTTAAAAAAATTTACGAATAATATCTAACATATTTATTTTTAATTATATATTTAACTGTATAATGATTATATAAGTATAATTTATTGTTCTTTTTAACAATAACTAAATTATATATCTAAGTTATTTTTAATGAAACTGTAATAATTTAATATTTTTATTTATATTTCATATTCTAATAAGTTTATCTAACTATATCTCCATTTTAATCGCCGTAGTTACGATTATCTCTTATTTGCTAATATGCTTTATAATATTTCAACTGTAAGAATTATAATAATTTTCAGTATTCTTGTACCAATTTACTTCGGTAAACGTTTTAATTATTATATATCAACAATATTTTTTTATTCTATATCTTATATTATTTCATAAAAAGTATTTAAATATTTAAATATTTAAATACTTTTTATGAAAATACAAGTTTTTTTGGTCATACCAGTTTGTGAAAATATAATAAAATTAATTTTATATACAAAAATTTCAATAATTATCTCCTTAATTTATCAAAAATATACTAATAATATAACTTAAATTTATTTTAATGTATTGTAATTATTTCACATATAAATAAAAATAATCATAAATATAATTATAATGGTAGTATTATAATTATATTATATGTATATTGCTAAGAGTTTTTTGTAACCGTTTTATAAATGCATAATTTATAAGTAAATATTTATTACTTTATGATATAACCACAAAAAAGGTGAAGACTAAATCTTCACCTTTTTTGCAATAGAATTATCTTTTAACTATAAGAGCAGTACCTTGTCCTCCACCTATACATAGAGTAGCAAGACCTGTTTTAGCATCTCTTCTTTGCATTTCATATAAAAGTGTAACAAGTATTCTAGCGCCTGAAGCTCCTACTGGATGTCCAATAGCTATAGCTCCACCATTAACATTAACTTTATCCATATCAAAATTTAAATCTTTAGCAACAGCTAAACTTTGAGCTGCAAATGCCTCATTTGCTTCAATTAAATCTAAATCTTCTACTTTTAAATCTGCTCTTTCAAGGGCAACTTTAGTAGCTCCTACTGGTCCGTATCCCATTATAGCTGGATCAAGGCCTTTTGAACCAAAAGCTGCAATTCTAGCAAGAGGTTTAACTCCAAGTTCCTCAGCTTTTTCTGCACTCATGATAACAAAAGCTGCAGCTCCATCATTTATACCTGAAGCATTTCCAGCAGTTACAGTACCACCCTTTTTAAATGCAGGTCTAAGTTTTGCTAATCCTTCTAATGTTGTACCAAATCTAGGAAATTCATCTGTATCAAATATTTTAGGGTCACCTTTTCTCTGAGGTATTTCTACAGGAACTATTTCTTCTTTAAATCTTCCTGCTTTTATAGCAGCTTCTGCTTTTTGTTGAGATGCAAGAGCAAATTTGTCTTGATCTTCTCTAGTAAGTTCCCATTTTTCGGCTATATTCTCAGCAGTAATTCCCATATGGTAATTATTGAAAGCATCCCATAATCCATCAGTAATCATTTCATCTACAAATTTAGTATCTCCCATTTTAGCACCCCATCTAGCATTGTTAACTAAGTAAGGAGCTCTTGACATACTTTCCATACCACCAGCAACTATAACATCAGCATCCCCTGCTAATATCATCTGACGTGCAAGTGATACGGCTCTAAGACCAGATCCACATACTTTATTTATTGTAAGTGATGATACTTCTAATGGTAATCCTGCCTTTACAGAAGCCTGCCTAGCTGTATTTTGTCCTAATCCTGCTTGAAGTACATTTCCCATAACTACTTCTTCAACTAATTCTGGATTTATTCCAGCTCTTTTAACAGCTTCTTTGATTACTGTTGCTCCTAAATCTACTGCTGAAACATTTTTTAAACTTCCACCAAAAGAACCTACTGCTGTTCTTACAGCACTTGCTATTACTACTTCTTTCATAAAAAGTAACCTCCTAAAGTTTATATTCTTATAAATACACAAATCGATTGTTATTTAATTCACAATTTAATTATAACCACAAATATTTTTTTAATCAATAGATTTTACCTAAAAATATAAGTCTTATCTTTAAATTCATTTTATTATATGTATTTTTTTATTATTTATAAAAATATTTTAAAATTATATCAGTAATTCTTTTAGATGCTAAACCATCACCGTAAGGATTTATAGCCTTGCTCATTTTTAAATATTTCTCTTTATCTCTTATGAGATCATTAGCTTCCTCTATGATTCTATTTACATCAGTCCCCACTAATTTTACTGTCTTTGCTTCAACAGCTTCTGGTCTTTCCGTTACATCTCTTAAAACTAAAACGGGTTTTCCTAAATGAGGAGCTTCTTCTTGTAACCCTCCGGAATCAGTCATTACCATAAAACATTTATTCATTAAATTATGAGTTTCTTTCGTATCCAATGGTGGAAGTAAATGCACTCTTCTAACTCCATCTAAATGCTTATAGACTATATCTTTAACTACAGGATTTAGATGAACTAAATATACAATTTCTACATCTTCATTATTTTCAACTATGTTTTTAAGGGCAGTGCATATATTTTCTATGCCCTCTCCCCAATTTTCTCTTCTATGTGCTGTTACCATAATTATCTTTTTATCTTCATAATTTAGATTATTAAGTTCTTCATTATCAAATTCATAATTGTCTTCTACAGTATACTCCATGGCATCAATAACTGTATTGCCTGTAATATATACATCTTTTTCATTTACACCTTCTCTTAACAAATTATCTCTTGAACCCTTAGTAGGGGCAAAATGTAAATCTGCAATAGAACCAGTTAATTTCCTATTTATCTCCTCTGGAAATGGAAAATATTTATTAAAAGTACGTAGTCCTGCTTCCACATGTCCCAATGGAATCTGCTTATAAAAAGCAGCTAGTGCACCTGCAAAAGTAGTAGTAGTATCCCCATGTACTAATACCATATCCGGCTTTTCCATTTCAAAAATTTCCTCAAGACCTTCTAAAACTCTTGTAGTTATACCTGTTAAAGTTTGTTTTGATTTCATAATATTTAAATCAAATTGAGGAACTATATTAAATAATTCTAATACTTGATCAAGCATCTGCCTATGTTGAGCTGTAACACAAACCTTGATATCTATCCTTTCTCTTTTCTCCAATTCTTTAACTAGTGGAGCCATTTTTATAGCTTCTGGTCTAGTACCAAAAATAGTTATAATCTTAATTTTATCCAATTTATATTCCTCCTAGAATTACTTCTATTAAATAAAATATATTTAAGTGCAAATATATTTCAACTAACTTATTATAACTTTGTATTGATTTTATCAACTTCTATGCCTGAACAATCCAAACTTCCATGCTAATAAAACTATTACTATTATTACTACTCCCAAAACGGTATAAGCACTTTTATTTGTTAATTGCATAACAATAACCGCAATAAACCCCAGCGCTATACTAATGAGGTACATTATGATTACTGCTTGACGCTGAGTTAATCCCATATCTAACAATCTATGATGTAGATGTCCTCGATCTGCTTCAGCTATAGACTTTCCATTAACTTTTCTTCGTATTATTGCAAAAATAGTATCATATATGGGCAATCCCAAAGCAAGAATTGGTACTGCTAAAACAATAGCTGAAGCTGATTTTATGGCTCCTCTCATAGCTATTGATGCAAGTAGAAATCCAAGCAATTGTGCGCCTGTATCCCCCATAAATATAGAAGCAGGATTAAAATTATGTGGTAAAAATCCCAGTATAGCTCCTCCTAATATAATAGTTAGCGTAATTACTTCCATATCCGCTTTTCCACTTAAAAATGCAACTATAGTCATAGTAATACAAGCTATAAAAGCAAGTCCTGCTGAAAGTCCATCTAATCCATCAATTAAATTAAAAGCATTTGTGACACCTATTACCCAAAGCATTGTTAAAGGTACTGCAATAAAATTGGCAATTCTTATATAAAGATTTACATCACTAATTGGATTCGTAATTACCGATATCATTACTTTAAAAAATATTAAAAAACTAGCTGCCGCAATTTGAAACAACAATTTCTGCCAGGGCTTTATATTGTATTTATCATCAACTACTCCTCCAATAACTATAATTAAACTTCCAATAATTATACCTATTTCTGACTGATCTATTGGACTTTTTTTTAAAAAAA
Organism: Clostridium pasteurianum DSM 525 = ATCC 6013; assembly: GCF_000807255.1. Classification (NCBI taxonomy): domain Bacteria; kingdom Bacillati; phylum Bacillota; class Clostridia; order Eubacteriales; family Clostridiaceae; genus Clostridium; species Clostridium pasteurianum. Next base: position 3,837,490 of record NZ_CP009268.1, read on the forward strand.
TCATAATTAAAAAAGCTATATAAATAGCCAATCCACCAAGCTTTGGAATGGGCTTCTTATGTACTCTTCTATTATCTTTAGGTACATCTACCACATTAAAACTAAAAGCTAATTTTCTAACTAATGGGGTGATTAGAAACGAAATAAGTGCTGAAAATAGTGTTATTAAATATAAATTTTCCATATTTTTTTCCTCTTACTATATATGTATTTATTTTAAAAAATCCGTTATATTTATACTTAGTATCCAAATTCATTCTGGAGAGAATCATCTTCCTCTACCCAAGAATCAGTATTTATAACTCTATATTTATCTCTAGTATCCCGTATAACTACCTTTTGAATTCCCGAGTTAATAATTAGTCGCTTGCACATAATACATGAATTAGCATTTTGAACATATTCACCAGTTTTCGCATCTTTACCAACTAAATATAAATCAGCTCCAATCATATCTCTTCTTGAAGCACTAATTATAGCATTAGCCTCCGAATGTACTGATCTACATAATTCATACTGTGTGCCGCGAGGAACATTTAATTTTTCTCTTCTACAGGATCCCATATCTGAACAATTTTTTCTTCCCCGTGGAGCTCCTGTATAACCAGTAGATATAATCTCATCATTCTTAACAATTATAGATCCATAATTACGTCTTAAGCAGGTTCCCCTTTCCAATACCGTTTCTGCGATATCTAAATAATAATTATATTTATCTCTTCTTTCCATACGTTGTCTCCTTAAATAAATCGAATATATTATTTATAATTATCAGTTATAGGTAATATATTTATAACATTAAAAATATTGCCTTTTTTATTATATCATCAATTAGTATATATTTTAATATATAAATATATATATATATTGTACTTGCAAATAATTTGCATCAAGGTATATAATTAATCTAAAGTGTAATAAATGTCTATAAAGTATTATTATATTACAAAAATCTGTCAATACTTTATTTATTACCAAATTACTAATCTCTTAACTAATAATGTTAATACGTTTCAGGAGGATATGATACTTAATGATTGAAATAAAAAATTTATATTTCTCTTATAATAAATCTTTGCCATATATATTAAATAATATAAATTTAACTATCGAAAAAGGCGTTTATATTTCCATTTTGGGCGAAAATGGTAGTGGTAAAAGTACATTTATAAAATTATTGCTTAATTTAATAAAACCAACTCGTGGCACAATTCATATATGTGCTAAAAACATAGGTTATGTTCCTCAAACGCTAAATAATTTTAATAACTCTTTTCCTATAACGGTAGCTGAAATTCTAAACTGTCATAAATCGGCTCTAAAAATAAAGGATTCAAAATGTATAGACAAAGTTCTTTCTATAGTTAATATGAATAATTTTAAAAATAATTTAATTGGAGAGTTATCTGGTGGTCAAAAACAAAAGATATTTATTGCAAGAGCTCTTATGGGAAAACCTGACCTCTTAATTCTAGATGAGCCATCAACTGGAATTGATGTAAAAAGTCAAAAAGACATATATTCATTTTTAAGAGAATTAAATAAAAAAAATAATATAACTATAATTTCAGTAGAACATAATTTACAGGCAGCTATTGAAAATTCAACCCATATATTCAATATAAATAAATTTACTAATACCTGTCTATTGACTATAGATGATTATTTAAAAACTGCTGAGGAGGATTTAAATAATGTTAGAAGTTTTTCATCTTAGTTTTATGAGAAATGCATTTATGGCGGCCTTATTGATTTCCATATTATGCCCTTCTATAGGAATATTTTTAGTTTTAAAAAGATATGCCATGGTAGGTGACACCCTAGCTCACGCATCTTTTGCAGGAGTAGCTATTGGTCTTGTGTTTGGTCAAAGCCCAATAATATATGCCTTTATATTTACTTCCATATGTGCTGTCTTAATAGAATTTTTAAAAAACTACTATAAACAATACTCTGATTTAATATTACCAATTATACTTACTTTATCTGTAGGAGTAGCCATAACACTTACTAGCAGCGGTAAAGCCCATGGAAATATTGAATCTTTTCTATTTGGAAGTATTCTTACTGTGGAAAAAACCGACTTGTATACAATATTAATCTTAAGTATAGTATGTGTTATTACTTTAAAAATATTATATGAAAAACTTTTATATGTAACTTTTGATGAAGAAGGCGCTAAGATAGCAAACATAAATGTAAAATTCATAAATTATATATTTGCTATATTGGTTGGTGCCTCTATATCTGTCTCTATAAGAATAATAGGAATACTTGTAGTTTCATCCATGGTTGCAGTCCCTGTAGCAACGGCTATACAGCTTAACAAAAGCTTTAAAAAAACCTTTATATATTCCATTATATTTGCTCTTGTAGATATTATACTTGGTCTCATTTTATCCTATTATCTCAATTGTGCACCAGGCGGAACTATTGCACTAACCTCGGTGTTAGTTCTTATTATAATTATTATATCTAAAACTTTTATAAGAAATTAATTAAATAACTAAAAAAGCTTAAAGGAAAATTAATACTTCCTTTAAGCTTTTTTTAGTATGCTTAAAGTTATTTATTAAAATATTGATAATAATAACACTGAATTCTTCCATTATAAAGCTTTCTATTTTTGTCAGCTTTCTTTCCAAACAACTTTTGAAAATCCTTATAGGGTGTTATTACAAAAATAGACCAATCATCAAGCTGCGAGTATAATTTACCAAAGTCTCTATAAAGTTTTTCTAATTGCTTCTGTTCCCCCATTCTCTCTCCATAAGGGGGATTTGAAATAATATAGCCACCTTTTTTCTTAGAGGAGAACTCACTCATAGGTAGTCTTTGAAAGACAATAAATTCTGCAACTCCAGCCTTTACTGCATTATCTTTAGCTGTTCTTAAAACCCAAGTGTCTATATCAGAAGCTAAAATTCTAAAATTCTCTTTATTGATTGCTTTTCTAGCACCTTCACGAACTTGTTCCCACATCTTTTTATCAGCTCCTGGCCAGGTTTCACATACAAAATTTCTATTAATACCCGGCGCCATATTTTTACCTATCATAGCAGCTTCAATAGCGATTGTACCAGAGCCACAACAGACATCTGCTAGAGTTCTAGATGGATCCCATTTGCTTATAAGAACTAAAGCCGCTGAAAGAGTTTCTTTCAAAGGTGCTCCACCCGAATTCTTTCTATAACCTCTTTTATGTAATCCCTCTCCACTGGTATCTATAGTAAGAGTTACTATATCTTTCAGTAATGCAACTTCTATTTTATAAGTTGGTCCGTCTTCTGAAAACCAGTCTTTATTATATTTATTTTTCATTGCTTCAATAATAGCTTTTTTAACTATAGATTGACAATCTGGAACACTAAATAACTTTGACTTTATAGATTTTCCTACTACATGCATATTACCATTTACAGGAATAATATCACCCCAGGGTAATAACTTTGTTCCTTGAAAAAGTTCCTCAAAAGTTTCAGCTTTAAACCTTGCCACTTGTATTAAAACTCTTTCTGCAGTTCTGAGCCATATATTTGCAATGGCTATATCCATTTCATCTCCAGTAAAAATCACCTTACCATCCTCTACTTTAATATCTTCGTATCCAAGCTGTTTAAGCTCTTTCGCAGTAATAGCTTCTATTCCAAAGGTAGTAGTGGCTATCAAAGTATATTCCATCTGTTTTTCTCCTATCATTTTAGATTTTATTTATCCATCCATCCTTTATTTTTAAACCACAAATACATTGTTATAGCTATTATCAGCATAACAATCCATACTGCAAAATATCCATATCTCCAATTTAGTTCTGGCATATATCTAAAATTCATACCATAAACTCCTGCAATAAATGTTAAAGGAATAAATATAGTAGTTATAACTGTTAAAACCATCATATTTCTATTCATTTTAGCTGAGTTTACAGATAAATAATTATCTCTTATATCTGCTGTCATTTCCCTGCTGGACTCTATCATACTAGAAAGCTTCAAAAGATGGTCATATATATCTGAAAAGTAAATTTTGTCTTTATGAAAATTTCTAAGCCTTTCTGAATTGAGCATTCTATAAAGTAAGTCTCTCATAGAATTTATAGTTTTTCTTAATACTAAAAGTTCTTTTCTTATTTGAAATATACTGCCTATTAAATCATATATAGATTTATCTTCTTCCTTATTTTCTATATCATCTAATATGTCCTCTATTTTGTATACTGCTGGGAAAAAATTATCTACTATTTTATCTAATATCTGATGTACAATATATGTAGTTCCATTTCCCCAATCTCCTTCTTTCATATTAGCTTTTTTCCAAGCTTCATCAAGCTCATTTAATACCTGTTTATGATAGGACACAACATATTTTTCATTGACAAAGATATCCACTTCTAAAGGCTTTAAAGTATTTTTATCTAAAGCATTAAAGACAAAAAAATCATAATCATCATAATAATCCAATTTAGGGCTATTTAAAACAGAAATACAATCTTCTATTGCTAAACTATGAAAATGAAAATAATTACTAAGCAAATTAGTTTCATTGTTAGTAGGATTATTAAAATCAATCCAATACCATTTAATGTCTTTTGAATCTATTTCTTCTATAGTTAAATTATAAATGGGTTTTAGATTATTTGTGATAGCTAAAATTCTAATCACTCTAATCAACTCTTTCTTACTAAATTAATACTTATACTGTCTTATTAGGTTGCAACTAAAAATTATTACTTTGTAATACTATCCATTTATATGATAACTTATTAAATCTTTCATAACAAGACATAAAAACCTTTGGTTATATTAATATCCTATTTAATATTTCATCTTCATCAATAATTCTTTTCGCTATATCAATATTCTTTTTGACATGAAGATAGGTATATCTGTTTGGTTTTATAGAAGGTGCAATTTCCACTGCTTTTTTGAAATCTTCTTTTTTCATTTTTAAAGTGGCTGCATAATCAAAGAAACCCGTCCCCTGTAGTATTTTTGTGATTCTTTTATATCTATGATCCTGCACCTTTGCCATAATATAACTAGCTATTCCAACCTGTACTCCATGAAGCTGAGGAACAGATACAAAAGTATCCAATGCATGTGATATCAAATGTTCTGCCCCACTAGCGGGAGAACTATCCCCTGCTATCTCCATAGATATTCCATTCATAGTTAAAGAATCCACTAATTCTTTTAAGAACAAATCATCTTTTATGGTTTCAAATTCAGTTCTTACAAAACTATTTACAGCTTTTTTTGATATCATTAGTGCGAAATCATCTACTACAGTTTTTTTATTATCTTCTTCAAATTTCCAATCATATAAAGCAGTTATGTTGGAAACCAAATCTCCAACACCTGAATATATAAACTTCTCTGGTGCGCCCTTTATAACATCAATATCTACTATTATTCCATAGGGAGTTTTCGCAGGTACTGAATTTCTCTTACCATTTAATATTAAAGAAGCACCAGAGCTTGCAAATCCATCATTAGACGTAGAAGTAGGTATACTTACAAAAGGAAGTTTCCTCAAAAAAGCCATATATTTTACTGCATCTATAGCTTTTCCTCCACCAATACCTATTAATAATTCTACATCCCGTGGAATTTCAAAAGCTTGTATAGCAATTTCTTCAAAATTGATATTTCTAACTTCACCTATACTAGATATATCTATTCCTACACTCAAGATTGATTTTTCTATTTTCTTTCCAAATAATTCATAAATACCTTCTCCAAAATATAAGGACACTCTTTTAAACATACATTTTTTTATTATACTTCCTATGTAATCTATATTTCCTTTTCCAACTTCCAATATAGATGGAATAGCTATTCTATGTGTATTGCCTTTCATCTACTCCACTCCTTTATATAGCTTTCTACTTTAGGCCAGATTTCACCAAAATTTTTAAATTCAATACACTCTTTATTTTCTTTTTTCAACAAATTCACTAAAACATCTTTAGCAAAAACTACATCTGCTGTAAGAGCTGCTTTTAAATCCGGCTCTGTATCTCCTGCATAAAAAATCTTATCATATTTTTTCTTTAGCTTCTTTACTACTTTTAACTTATCAATACCATATATCTCTGAATAAAATTCGCTGTTTTCATCCAATACAAAATGTATTCCTCTATCCTTATAAATAGCTTCGTTGGAATATATATCTACGCCCTCAATATTTTGTTTCTCAAATATTTTATTTATATAATAACTAGTTCCTGCACTGACAACTACAAAATCTCCACCATATGCCTTTATCTTATTTATAAATTCCTTTGCATAAGGATCTAAGGAGATTCTCATTATATCTTCATTTATTTCTTCTTCATTTCTTCTTATATTTTTAAAAACATATCCTAAATAGTCTACATCCTTTATTTTTTTATTTCTCCAATCCTTATACATCTGTGTACATTCATCTTTTAAATATTTATCCATTATTATCTTATAAAAATCCTTTTCCGTTAAAGTACCATCAAAATCTGATATAAATGCAAAATTTAACATTGAATCATCTCCTTAATTTATTTTGTCTATTGATATAAATTTTTATTTACTCCCTGTATAAGTTTTACTATAATCTGTGTATTATACTAATAAAATTTATACTTATTTAATCATAATTTTAAATAATGGTGTATGCATATATTATAATATATAACATTTTTATAACATATATATTTTTAAAAAATATGCAAAAGCATATATATTATACTTTTGCATCTAAATATGTACCTAAATTAAATTTTTATTATTTTACTTAAAATTCGCTTTGATAATTAACAATATAATCAAAAATTATTTTTTCTTTTATTTTGAATTCATGTAATCAAATATTTCTTGAAACAACTCCTTTGCTACAGGTGCGGCAGTTTGTCCAGCATAATAATTATTCGAATCTGGCTCATCTATGGATATGAGCATAGTAATCTTAGGGTCATTAGCCGGTGACATTCCAGCAAAAGAAGACATATACTTTCCTGGTGCATATCCCCCCTTGGTACTTGACTTTTGTGCGGTTCCCGTCTTTCCGGCTATATCAAGGCCAGGAACTTCTGCGGCTTTTCCAACTCCATCAGTGACAACCTTTCTCAAATATGTCCTTAAGGTACTTGACATATTAGGATCAAGTATTTCTTTTTTGTTAAAATTATTATAAGTAGTGTCTAACACCTGCTTATTTGTATTACTATCCACATGAACAAATTCTTTCATAACATGAGGTGTAATCCAAGTACCACCATTTGCTACAGCATTAAAAGCAGCAAGATATTGCATAGCCGTTACTGAAATCCCCTGTCCAAAAGATATAGTTGCCAAATCAAATTTATTTGTTTTATCAATACTTCTCACTATACCTTTACTCTCTCCAGGTAAATCTACACCAGTTCTCTGCCCAAATCCAAATAAATTTATATATTTAAACAATTTATCCTTACCTAGTAAATCTACACCCAGTTTTACAAATCCAACATTACTGGAATTTTTAATTATATCCTGGAAAGTTTGATCAGGAAATCCAGTTAAATTCCATTCATTAATAGGATAACCATCTACCATTACATATCCTGGATCAGGAAATCTAGTTTCATCATTTACAACATTTTCCGATATAGCAGCATAAGAAGTTATTACTTTAAATATGGATCCTGGCTCAAAAGTATTCTGTACTGCATTGTTCTTCCAAGATGCAGCTATTTCTTCTCCAGTTTTATTTTTAGCTCCATTAGGATCATTAGGATTATAATCCGGCTTGTTTACCATAGCCAATATCTCACCATTTTTAGGATTCATCACCGTAATTGTAACTGATTTTGCCTTATTTGCAGTTAAAGCTTTTTCTGCTGCTTGCTCTGCGTATAATTGTATTGTTTGATCAATAGTTAAAACTAAATCCTTTCCATCAACAGGAGCAATATATTGGGAATCCTCATAGGGTAACTGATTACCTACATTATCTGTTTCCAATATTTTTTGGCCTGGTATTCCTGATAACTCCTTATTATAGCTCAGTTCTACTCCAGAAACACCACTATCCTCTGAATTTGTATATCCTAAAGTACTAGCCAAAAAGTTATTATTTTTATATACTCTTTTTGAGTCACTAGACACTATGAAACCAGATATTTTTAATTCTTTTATTTTATCTGCTTGAGCTTTGTCTATTTTTCTTGCAAGAGTAGCAAATTTTACCGGCATACCATTAGGAGACTTTAAATATAATATATCCGATATTTCTTTAGATGACTTACTTAATATTATAGATAACTTATTAGCCAATTGATCCATAGTAATAGATTTACTCTTTAAGGATTGCCTTAATGTATTCATATCTATATCAATTCTATATGCTTCTACACTTACGGCAAGTTCGTTATTATTCCTATCAAGTATACGTCCTCTTTTGGCAGGAATACTTATTTGGCTTGTCCATTGCTGTAAAGCTTTAGTTTTATAAACTTTGGAATTAGAAACCATAAGATAAAATAATCTTCCTATTACCAATACAAATACTAATCCAAATATCATAAAAACACCTAAAAGTCTTTTATTTGTAAACATCTTTGTACTGTTTTTTTTGTATTTCAGTATACTCACTACCTTCCAATGACTGTTAAACTTTCTATTTTAATAATAAGTTACTTTATAACACCTAACTTTATTATTAAAATCATACTATATTAGTAAATAATGATATCATATATAGGTTAAATTTTAAAGTATTGCTGCAATTCTATTTTTTACAAATTTATTAATATATGTTCTTTTTTGTTAATATTTTAAATAAGCCAATAGATTATCTTGTATCTATCGGCTTATTTTTTATCAACTAGTTATTTTTAATTAAATCTAAGGCTTTTTGTACAATATTATCTACAGTTATACCAAATTCCCTATATAATATTTCACCTGGAGCAGATGCTCCAAAATGATTTACCGATATTATATCTCCATCCAATCCCACATATTTATGCCAACCAAAAGCTACTGCTGCTTCTACAGCAATTCTATTTTTGATTTTTGCAGGAAGAATGCTATTCTTATAATCATAACTTTGTTCATCAAATATTTCTAAACAAGGCATACTTACCACTCTAGTTGCCACACCTTTTTTTTCTAATATAATAGACGCTTTGTAGATATATTCAACTTCCGAACCCGTAGCCATAAGAATAACTTCTGGCACCTCTCTTGAGCTTTCCTTTAATATATATGCCCCTTTTAGTGCATTCTTCGAACTTTCATTATATAGAGGAAGATTTTGTCTGGAAAGTATTAAAGCTGTTGGACCATCCTCTCGAGTAATAGCAGAATACCATGCTGCTGCTGTTTCTGTAGAATCTGCCGGTCTAAACACATGGAAATTTGGTATACTTCTTAAAGCCGCTAGCTGTTCTATAGGCTCATGTGTTGGCCCATCTTCCCCAACACCAATACTATCATGAGTTAAAACATATACCACTGGAAGCCTCATTAATGCCGAAAGTCTCATAGCAGCTTTCATATAATCACTAAATACAAAAAATGTTGAAACAAAAACTTTAAGACTACCATGCACAGCTATACCATTTCCAATGGCTGCCATAGCATGTTCTCTAACTCCAAAGTGTAGATTAGCACCGCTTTTATCTTCCTTAGAAAAATCTCCCCTATCCTTCATATATGTTTTAGTTGAAGGAGATAAATCTGCTGATCCCCCCACAAGATTTGGTACAAATTTAATAAGTCTATTTATAACCTCACCAGACGAAACTCTTGTAGCCAGTTTACCTTGAAATTGCCAAAAATCTTTATCATTTAAAATATCTTTGGTTATTTTACCTGAATGCCAAACTTGCCATTCATCAGCAAGCTGTGGATATTCTCTTTTATAATTCTGAAATAAATTATTCCATTTGCTTTCTTTTTCTTCAGCGCTCTTTTGTAATATTTCCATATATTCTCTTACTTCTTCTGAAATATAAAACTTTCCTTTTCCTTGCCATTTAAAGAACTCTTTTGTTTTTTCAATATTTTCTTCACCTAATGGTTCTCCATGAGCTCCTGCAGTTCCCTGTTTTGGAGATCCATATCCAATTTGAGTCTTTACAACTATAATACTAGGTTTATTTTCTTCAGCTTTTGCTTTTCTAATAGCATCTTGAATAGAATCAATATCATTTCCATCTTTAACCTCTATAACCTGCCAGTCATAAGCTTCATACCTTTTAGCTACATTTTCTCTAAAAGCAATATCAGTACTTCCTTCTATAGATATGTTATTGGAATCATATAATATTATAAGCTTACCTAATCCAAGAGTTCCAGCTAAAGAAGCTGCTTCTGCAGATATTCCCTCCATCATACATCCATCACCAGCTAGAGCAAAAGTATAATGATCTACTATTTTATATTTATGTCTGTTAAATTTACTTCCTAGATATTGCTCAGCTATTGCCATTCCCACAGCATTGGCTATTCCTTGTCCAAGTGGTCCTGTAGTAACCTCAACACCTGCTGTATGACCATACTCAGGATGTCCTGGAGTCTTACTTCCCCATTGCCTAAAGTTCATTAATTCATCTATGCTAAGCTCATATCCAAATAAATGAAGCAATGAATATAACAGCATAGAACCATGTCCTGCCGATAATATAAATCTATCTCTATCTACCCAATTTGGATTTTTAGGATTATGTTTCATTTCTTTACTCCAAAGAGTATACGCCATAGGCGCCGCTCCTAAAGGTAATCCTGGATGACCCGAATTGGCTTTCTGTATACCTTCAGCTGACAATATTCTTATAGTATTTATCACTTGTTGATCTGTATCTAACATTTTTTGCCTCCCCGTTATAAGTACATTTTCAAACATCGTGAACTATTCCCCACTTACTTCATTTTACTTCATTGAAGTGAGGGCTTCGTGGTCAATACTCCTAGTGGAGCAAGTTTACCCACGCTAACCCAGTTACACCGACGGTTATAATTTTTATCAGTTTCCGTTCTTGACAAGAACCCACCGCACTAGGCGATTATAAAAAGAAATATTATTTAGTTTTTTAATTTATCGAAACAAAATAAATTATATAGTAAAATTATATTATTTTCTACTCTATAACTTATTATATATCATCAAGGCAATAGATAATATAATCCTAATACAATCTTTTTTTTTAATTTTCTAATATTTCATCATTTTATATGTAAACAATTTAGATTAATATCATTTTTTATTAATAATGTAGAAAAAATTCTTCATTTACTTTTACAACTTATATCATTTTAATATTAAATTGTATTGTTATATATAATTTAATTTGTTTTTGTTATATCATATTATATTGATTTTCTCTTTCTAGGAATAAAAATAAAAATTAATCTATAAAAACTAGTTTTTTTGCTAATATCTATAATAATGCAATTTATAACTACACATCCTGCATTATTACAATTAAATATGTATAATATTCATAAACATATATTTATGAATATATTAATATTTTACTATATTTTTTTACACACTTATATATTTTCGCAAAAATACTTAATAACAATTGCTATAATATAAATTTTTTTGTTAGACGAAAGACAACAAATTAAAACATAAATCTTTAAGAAATTTGCAATTCCTCATATTTAATTAATCAAAACTCTTGATTTTGAAAATAAAATAAAATATAATGAACATAACAATACATTATAGATTATATTATTTAGTTATGTTATTTTATAATATGTTTTGATTGTAATTATATTGTTTTGTGATTATAACCTGTACAGAAACATACGTTATATACTATTATATATATAACATTTTCATATATTTAATAATATTTTGATGAATTTTTTTACTATATAAGTTATGTATTTATAATAATTCATCTAAATTTTGAAGCCGTATATATCATATAAGTTAAATTAATCTTTTAAATAAAGGAGGATATCATGAAAATTATAAATACATCTAAGTTAAAAAGTAGTTCAACAGCTTTGATTTCAAATTCTATTGCAAATGATGATATCAAAACAAAATCGCACAAAAATTATCTTTTTATAGCTTTAATATTATTACCCGTGTTTGCTTTTATTATTTCTTTTACTATAGGAAGATATGCAATTTCAATTCCTACTCTTTTTGATATATTCTATTCAAAACTATTTGGATTAAAAATAAACTATCCTGACACTCTTTTAACAGTTTTATTCAAAGTAAGAATTCCAAGAATTTTAGCTGCCATGATGGTTGGTGCTGCTCTTTCTGTATCTGGTGCAACTTATCAAGGTCTATTTAAAAATCCTATGGTTTCTCCTGACATTCTAGGTGCTTCAGCTGGAGCAGGATTTGGAGCAGCTATTGCAATTCTCTTATCCTTTAATATTATAGAAATACAAATATGTGCTTTCGTCTTTGGTTTAATTGCCGTATCATTAACTTACTTTATAAGCTCAATAATAAGCAAAGAAGATAATGGAGTTTTAAGCTTAGTTCTTACAGGTATGGTAATATCATCTCTTTGTTCAGCCTTCATTTCTCTTATAAAATATGTAGGCGATCCATATAACAAGCTTCCTGAGATTACTTTTTGGCTTATGGGTGGACTTTCATCTACAACTACTAAAAATGTTTTATTCTTAATTATCCCCATGGTCTTTGGACTTATTCCAATAGTTCTTTTAAGATGGAATCTCAACGTTCTATCTCTTGGTGAAGAAGAAGCAAAATCTCTAGGTGTAAGTACCTCTAGAGTTAGAATTATAATGATACTATGTTCAACTCTTATGACTTCTGCTTCTGTTGCTATAGGGGGTTTAATTGGCTGGGTAGGACTTATAATACCACATTTAGCTAGAATGATAGTAGGTCCTAATTATAGAATTTTACTTCCAGCTTCTATATTTATCGGCAGTACATATTTATTATTAGTAGATGATGTTGCCAGAAGTTTATTTTCTATGGAAATTCCTCTAGGAATACTTACTTCATTAATAGGTGCGCCATTTTTCATATACTTATTATTAAGAGGAAGGAGAGGTTGGATATGATATTAACTATAAAAGATGCTACTTGTGGTTATGGATCCAAGACCATAATAAGTGGATTATCCTTAAATATTCATTCTGGTGAAATTCTATGTATACTAGGTCCAAATGGAGTAGGAAAAACTACATTTTTTAAAACAATATTAGGTTTTCTAAAAATTAAAGCTGGTGAAATTTCTATTGATGGTGACAATATTCATAATTGGTCAAGAAAAAAATTGGCTAAAGTTATTGCCTATGTACCTCAAGCCCATACACCACCATTCCCATTTTTAGTTAAGGATGTAGTAACTATGGGTAGAACAGTTCATCTAGGGAGTTTTGCTTCACCATCAAAAAATGATATAGCTATTGCAGAAAGATCTATGGAAATGCTTCAAATATCTTATTTAAAAGATAGAATATATACAGAAATAAGTGGCGGCGAGAGACAAATGGTCCTTATCGCCAGAGCATTAACTCAAGAGCCTGATTTTTTAATAATGGATGAACCAACTTCTAATTTGGACTTTGGTAATCAAATAAGAGTTTTGGAACAAATAAATAGACTTTCTCAAACCGGACTAGGAATTATTATGACTTCCCACTTTCCAGATCATGCTTTTCTATGTTCTAGTAAAGTAGCTTTGTTTGAGAAGAACAATAAATTTACCATAGGATATGCCGATGATGTAGTAACAGAAGAAAATCTTAAATCTGCATATGGTATTAATGTTAAAATTACTACCACAACCGATGATGATGGAAGTATTATCAAATCTTGTGTACCTTTATTATCACAAAATTTCCAAACAAAGGATAGGCCAAATTATTAATACTTTATAACTGTTAATATAACTATACACGGTACATTAGCAGTTATAAAGTTATGTCCACAATTTTATAAATTACATAGTAATAATTAATATTTTAATATTAATTAATATATAAAAATTTAAAAGGAAGTGTTCTTATGAAAAATTTTAAAATTTCTATCGTATTGATTATTTGTTTAATCTTTACACTATTAGTTGGATGCAGCAATAATTCTTCAGCTAACAATACTACCGCTGATACAAAACCAACTAAACAAACTATTATTGATATGGGAGGTACGAAGGTAGGAATACCTACTAAAATAAATGCCATTGCTGATGGTTGGCCAGCTCATAATGAAGTTTTAGTTATGCTTGGTCATGGAAACAAAATAGTTGCAACTAATAAAAACACTGCACCTAACGCTATGCCATGGCTTGCTGTAGTAAATCCGCAAATGAATAAAGCTAGTATAGCCTTTACAAATACAGATGTAAACACTGAGGAATTATTAAAAGCAAAACCTGACATAGCCTTTGTATCTAATAAATCACTTGTATCAAAACCAACCGAAAGCGGAATTCCAACTGTATATGTAAACTTTACTGACTTCAATGGTTTAAAAGATTGTTTTAAATTAACTGCAAAAATACTTGGATCAGATGCTGAGAAAAGATCAAATAATTACATAAAATATTTAGATAGTAAACTGGATTCAATTCAATCTATAACTTCAAAAATTCCTGAAAGTGAAAAACCTAAAGTTTTGCATGTAATATCACTTAATCCATTAACTATTGACGGTAGCGATACAATAATTGATTCTTGGATAAAAGTTGCTGGTGGTATAAATGCAGCTAGCAGTGTGAGTGGTAATCAAAAAGTTGTTTCTATAGAACAAGTACTTCAATGGAATCCAGATGTTATCATATTCGGTAGTAATATAGCTAAAACTGTTAGCGAAAGAACAACTGCTATTAACAACTTATCAAAAGATTCCACATGGTCAAAAATAAATGCCGTAAAAAACAAAAAATTATACGTAAATCCAAATGGAGCTTTTACTTGGGATAGATACAGTGCAGAAGAAGCACTACAAATACAGTGGGCAGCAAAGACATTGTACCCAGATAAATTCACTAATATAGATATATCTAAAGAAACAAAAAGTTTCTATAAAACATTTTTAAATTATAATCTTACTGATGATGAGACTTCTAAAATCATAAACGCTGAACCACCAGTAACCAATGCTAAATAAGATTATATAAAAGATCATAAATATTTTAGCTGTTGATATATTGTATATGTCAACAGCTTTTTAAATTACAAATTTTATACAAAATAATTTAGCCCCATGCTTTCACATGAGGCCAATAAAAATTTAATAAAATATTTTACTTCAACTCAATTAATAACTCTCCAGCTTTAACCTGCTGTCCTTCCGTTACATTTATTGATTTTACAGTACCTGAAACCGCAGCAGAAACTCTAGTTTCCATTTTCATAGCTTCTACAATCATTAATGGCTGATTTTCCTTTACTTCTTCCCCTTCTGAAACTAATATTTTTAAAATAGTTCCAGGAATTGGTGCACCAACCTCTAATTGATTTGATTCGTCTGCCATTTTTGTAGAGAGTGTTTCAACTGAGGTTTTACTATTTTTATCCTTAATCTTAATTTCTCTACGATTTCCATCTATCTCAAAAACAAGTCTCTTGTTTCCTTCAACATCTGTTTTGCCAATCTCCTGAAGTTTTATCATGTAAACTTTACCGTTAGATACCTCTACTTCACAAGTTTCTCCTTCGCTGATTCCATGGAAATAAACATCGCTTCCTATTCTGCTTAAATCACCAAATTCTTTAATGTATTTTAAATAGTCTTCAAATACATCTGGGTATAAGGCATAGCTGAGAGCATCCTTTTTATTAGGAGCAATATCGTATTTATCCTGTAGATAGTGATCTATTTTATCAAAGTCTTCAGCAGGAAGCAATTCTCCTGGTCTACAGGTAATAGGCTCTTCTCCTTTTAATACTAATTTTTGCAGCTTTTCTGGGAAAGATTCCATAGGCTGACCCATCATGCCTTTAAAATAAGCTACCACAGAATCCGGGAATGCCATATTAGCAGCTTTTTCATATATATTTTCTGGAGTGAGTCCATTTTGAACCATAAATATAGCAAAATCTCCTACCATTTTTGAAGATGGTGTTACCTTTACAATATCTCCAAGCATGTCATTTACTATTTTGTACGTTCCCTTAATTTCATTAAACTTATGTCCAAGTCCAAAACTTTCTACCTGAGGTTTTAAATTAGAATACTGGCCTCCTGGAATCTCATATTCATATATCTCAGCAGAACCAGATTTAAGTTCAGATTCAAACTTGTAATAAACTGGTCTTACTGCTGCCCAGTAATCCGAAACCTCTTGTATGCCTTTTAGATCTATCCCAGTATCTCTTCTTGTATTTTTTAAGGCTGCGGTAACTGAGTTTAATGCAGGCTGACTTGTAAGTCCTGACATACTGTTAAAGGCTGTATCTACAATATCTACTCCTGCTTCTGCCGCCATTATAACTGTAGCTACTCCATTACCTGTAGTGTCATGAGTATGAAGATGTATAGGCATTCCTATCTCCTGCTTTAATGCACCAATCAACTTATAGGCAGCATGAGGCTTAAGCAGAGCGGACATATCCTTAATTCCTAAAATATGTGCTCCTGTTTTTTCAATTTCCTTTGCCAGTTTTATATAGTAATCTAAATTATACTTTGTCTTCTTATCATTTAAAATGTCTCCAGTGTAACAGATACAAGCTTCAGCTACTTTACCACTCTTTAACACTTCATCAATGGATACTTCCATTCCCTTTAGCCAGTTTAGTGAATCAAAAATTCTGAATACATCTATACCGCTGTTTGCAGATTCTCTTATAAATTCACGGATTACATTATCCGGATAATTTTTATAACCTACTGCGTTAGCTCCACGTATAAGCATTTGGAAAAGTACATTAGGTATCTTCTTTCTAAGCTGCGCAAGTCTTTCCCAAGGAGACTCCTTTAGGAATCTATAAGCTGTATCAAAGGTAGCTCCTCCCCACATCTCTAATGAAAAGAAATCTTTTCCATAAACAGATGTAGCCTCTGCTATCTTCAGCATGTCTCTTGTTCTAACTCTAGTGGCCATTAAAGACTGATTAGCATCTCTCATAGTAGTATCTGTTAAAAGCAATTTGTTTTGTTCTTTAACCCAAGCTACAAGACCTTCTGGTCCTTTAGTATCTAAAATATGTTTTGTTCCACTTAAATCAGAAGGAATTTCTACTTTAGGAATTACCGGCACATCATATTCCCTTTTAATTCCCTTAGTTTCATTGACTACTTTCTCTCCAATAAATTTTAATAGTCTGCTTTCATCATCTGCATGTGGTTCAATATTTATTAATTCTGGATTTTCATCAATAAATCCTGTATCACATTCTCCCTTTAAGAAAGTAGGGTGATTTAACACATTAATTAAAAATCCTATATTAGTCTTTACTCCACTTATGTTAGTTTCTTTTATTGCTCTAATAGCCTTTCTTACACAATCCTTAAAAGTTCTTGACCAAGATATATTTTTTACTAGAAGACTATCGTAATAAGGACTTATTACTGCTCCAGCAAAACCATTGCCGCCATCTAATCTTATACCAAAACCAGAACTGGTTCTGTATACTTCTATTTTACCAGTGTCCGGAGCAAAACTATGAGAAGGATCTTCTGTAGTTATTCTGCACTGTATAGAATATCCTCTTGTCTTTATATCATCCTGAGAATTTATACCTATTTCATCTGAGTCCAATTTATATCCTTCAGCAATTAAAATTTGACTTTGTACAATGTCTATTCCTGTTACCATTTCCGTTATAGTATGTTCAACTTGAACTCTTGGATTCATTTCTATAAAATAATGATTTCCATTCGCATCCACAAGAAATTCTAGCGTTCCTGCACTTCTATACTTTACAAGTCTTGCTATTTTTAAAGCATCTTCACAAATTTTATTTCTCTTTTCCTGTGAAAGTGACAATGAAGGTGTAAACTCAATAACTTTTTGATGTCTTCGTTGTATAGAACAATCTCTTTCATGTAAATGAACAATATTTCCATATTTATCTCCTAAAACCTGTACTTCTATATGCTTTGGCTTTTCAAGATATTTTTCCATGAACATAATATCTATACCAAAAGCTTTTTTAGCTTCGCTTTTTGCGCTCATAAAAGCATCTGGCAGTTCTTCTTCATTTCTAACAATTCTCATACCTCTTCCACCGCCGCCGGCAGCAGCTTTCAGCATAATTGGATATCCACACTCTTTTGCAAGTCGCTTTGCCTGTTCTACTGTCTTTATATCATCTTCATAACCAGGTATAGTTGGAACTCCAACTTCCTTTGCAGCTATTTTAGATTTAATTTTATCTCCCAATCTGTCCATCATCTCTGCCGTGGGACCAATAAATTCTATACCTGCTTCAGCACATTTTCTTGCAAATTCAGCATTTTCCGATAAAAAACCATATCCTGGATGAATAGCATCTACTCCCTTTTTAAGTGCCAGTTCGATAATTTCTTCAATGTTTAAATAGGCCTCAACAGGACTTTTATTTTCCCCTATTAAATAAGCCTCATCTGCTTTTGTTCTAAATAAAGCGTATTTATCCTCATTAGAATAGATTGCAACAGTACGTATTCCAAGTTCTTTACAAGCCCTAAAAATTCTTATTGCAATTTCGCCTCTGTTAGCAACCAATACTCTTTTAAATTCTTTCATTTTAATCCTCCTAGGTTATCTACAGTATCATATAAAAAAGCTCATTTATTCCTACTAAATAGAATAACTTTTTTTTTAATAAAATGCAATATTC
Organism: Clostridium pasteurianum DSM 525 = ATCC 6013; assembly: GCF_000807255.1. NCBI lineage: Bacteria > Bacillati > Bacillota > Clostridia > Eubacteriales > Clostridiaceae > Clostridium > Clostridium pasteurianum. The sequence goes on from NZ_CP009268.1 coordinate 3,856,236, forward strand.
AAAACACCTAAAATTCATATTAAATATTTTTTTTAAATTTTTTGAATATTCAATTGATTTTTGTAAATACTAATGTTATACTGTAAACAAGAAGAAAATAAAAAATCTTCTTGCAGAACCTAACTCATAAATCAAAAGATTAATATCAAAAAATTTTTTATAGTTATTATTTTATAGAAAGTGCAGGGTACAAATGCTATTATTTGACTGAAGCACAAGTATATAAATGAATAACTATAAATTTAACCTTATTGTTATTTAGGTTAAATTAACCTCTTTACCCTCCGAAACTTAATATAATCTAAACATTAATTAGGAATGCCTCCTCTTCCTAACTAATAGTGTAAAAATTTATAGTACCAAAAGTATTGTAAAAATAAATTATAGAAAAGGGTGATTAAAATACAAAGTGAAGAACCAGGCTGTTTAAATGAGTTAGGTTTTGCTTAACCACCAATTAGTAATATGTACAAGCTAATTGGTGGTTATTATTTTTTATTTTAGCAATTTTCTTTAGTAATTTTCATAACTTCTTCTAAATCATTTTGAATAAATAATTATCTCCCCTTTATTCTTGCCTTTATCAATAAGCTTTAATTTTTCAGTTCTATTTAGATGTTTTATGTAATATTCTCTTTTGGTAGCCTCGCTTTTTGTTTCAAAAGCTTCAAAATATACAATTGCCACCGGAAGTCTTCCCCTTGTATATTTTGCTCCTTTTCCACTATTATGAACTTTTAATCTGTTTTTTAAGTCATTTGTATATCCAGTGTACAGTGTTCCATCACTGCATTTTAAAATGTAAATGTAATTCATTTATATCCCTCTTAAATGTTTTTTATATTCATTTTACCATTATTTCATATTTATAATTAGAAAATAGATTCTTTTTACAATATTATAAATATACAAAATACCTTTATTGGTTGGAAGCTAAAATCTCCAAATTAGATCTTAGTTTAATTAAAAATTATAAGTTAATAGTAAAAGTATAATCCACACTATAAATAATCTCATAATTATTGTATAATTAAATTCGTATAAATTTTATTGCAATATAAGGATGTGATAATTTTGCAGAACTCTCTAGAAATACTAAAAAATATACCTATATTTTCTCATCTTTCTGAGGAAGTCTTACAAAAAATAATTGAACTGCAAAATATAAAAAAATACAAAAAAGGTGAAATAATTTTTTATGAAGGAGATAAGGGAGAAGCCTTTTTCTTTGTTAAGTCCGGAAAAGTTAAAATCTATAAAACCTCTTTTGACGGCAGGGATATTACTTTAAATATACTAGGTGAAGGCTCAATTTTTGCAGAAGTTACTCTATTTAACGATATTAACTATCCTGCCACTGTAGAAGTGCTGGAAAACAGTGAAATAGGAATGATTTTAAATAAAGATATTGAAAAAATGATTTTAAACAATACTATACTAGCCTTACAGATAATCAAAGTTCTTACTAAAAGACTCTATCGTTCTCAAAAGACTCTCAAAGAAATGGCTTTTAGTGACACCTATAACAGAATATCCAGAACCTTACTGGATTTATGCGAAAGACATGGTAAAGAGACTGAACTTGGAATTGAGATTGATATAAACATAACAAGGCAGGATATAGCAAATATGGTTGGCACCTCTCGTGAAACTGTGAGCAGAATCATAAGCGAGCTTAAAAAAGAAAATATCTTAGATACCTACTCTAAAAAAATTATAATCATTGACAAAAGCAAATTGAGAGAATGCATCGATGAATTTTAAAATTAGACATTATTAATTTTTCACTATGAGCAGATATTTCTATCCTATTATGTCCATTTTAAAAAAATTACACCCCTGAGGTGAAAAAATTTACAGTTACAGAAAAAACTACACCCCAGGGATGAAGCAAAGAAAATAACCATACAATCCTTATTAGAACTGTACGGTATAAAGTATTATCCCATTATTTTATCTAAATCTGCTTTTGCATCTCCGCTTACTAAATTTAAATTAAAGTTATCTTGTAATACCTTTAATACACCAGCAGATATAAATTTAGGTGCTGAAGGTCCTACATATATATTTTTAACTCCAAGACTGAACAAACCAAGTAGTATAGCTACTGCTTTCTGCTCAAACCATGATAATACAATACTTACTGGAAGATCATTAACTCCACAGCCAAAAGCTTCTGCCAGTGCCAGTGCAATTTTAACTGTTGAACCAGAATTATTACATTGTCCAAGGTCTATATATCTTGGTATATCTGTTCCTGGGACTGTTCCAAAATCTATATCATTAAATCTAAATTTACCACAGGAAGTAGTTAATATTACACATTCCTTTGGAAGTGCCTCAGCTAATTCTCTGTAATAATTTCTTCCCTTAGTAGGTGCATCACAACCAGCTATTACGAAAAATCTTTTAATTTTTCCGGCTTTAACAGCTTCAATTATTTCCGGTGCTATAGATAATACTGTACTATGATGGAATCCAGTAGTCAAAGTTTTATCTGACTGAATATTTGCCTCTGGTAATTCCAAAGCTTTATTTATTAATGGAGCAAAATCATTATTTTTGATCTTTTCAATTCCTTCAAGTCCTGCTGTACCATAAGTCCAGAATCTATCTGCATAAGTTCCTGTAGTTATTGGCATTAAACAGTTTGTAGTTCCAAGAATTGCTCCTGGGAATTTTTCAAACAATTGTCTTTGATCATACCATGCTTTACCTACATTGCCTTTTAAATGAGGATATTTCTTAAGCTCAGGATATCCATGGGCTGGAAGCATTTCTGAATGGGTGTATATGTTTATTCCCTTTCCTTCTGTCTGCTTTAACAATTCTTCTAAAGCATATAAATTATGCCCTGTAACTAGTATACAATGGCCTTCAACTTTATCCTGTGTTACTACCGTAGGTACAGGCACCCCTAAATGTGAAGTATGTGCTCCATCCAATAAATCCATAACTTTAACTGCTGCTGTACCAACCTTTAATGCCATTCCTATATTTTCTTCTAGACTGAAATTTGAATTTGTAAGTGTTGTATATAATGCTTCACTAATTATCTTGTCCACTTCAGGATCTGTTTTCCCAAGCTCTGAAGCATGAGTTCTGTATGCAGATACTCCCTTTAGACCAAATATTATTGTGTCCTGAAGACTTGCTATTTCAGGATTTTTACCGCAAACACCAAACTTTGTGCATCCACCAACTGGAGTTTGTTCACACTGATAGCAGAACATAGGATTGCATGAATTTTTCTTTTCATCTTTTTTAAATATATTAATCATTTTTATCTCTCCTCTTTTTTAAAACTTATTCATTAACTCTATGTCTGTATTTTATTACAATTAATTAAAGTATTCAGTGATATATATCACACTAATAAAAATTTATAATATAATAATCACAAAAACCGTATGCAAACTTTACACATACGGTTTCTTTACATAATTAATATGTGGTTCGTTATATTTAATAAACTATAGTCTAGTATTTAACATCACTTTCATTGGTTTTTCTTAGTGAAACTCTGTTAATTAATAAATAGGGTTTCTTGAATAAATCCGCTACTTTGTTTTTAATAAATAAATTAGCTAATAAAAAAGTTACTAGGGCTATTAATATACCATACACAGCATCTAAAACAACATGCTGCTTTACAAAAAATGTAGATAAAATTATTATTATATTAAGTATAGTCACAGAAATATTCATAAATAAATTTTTTTCTTTGCATTTCCATATACCTTCTATCATCAAAAAACAAGTCATCACATGTATGCTTGGGAAACAATTAAAAGGATTATCCACTTTATACAATGCCCTTATTATATTTGTAAATAAATCATTACCAACAAGTGAAGGTCTTAAAATTGTAGTTTGAAAAAAATAGAAAGTAATATAAGATATTATAAGTCCAAAGACTAAACTCACTAAAAGTTTGCAGTAAGTCAATTTATCCTTTATGCATATGTATATAAAAACTAATGGTACTAAAGGATACCAAATTACATAGGGTATTATGAACTCCTTTATAAAAGGTATTCTAGCATCTAAATCAGTAGCTAAACTGGTGACCCCTCTATTGGACGAATTAAGTAATCCATAACACATATTTAATAATAATATTGGCAACATGAAACAAAAAGCTATTATATTATTGCGTATTCTATTCACTATTTCTCCTCCTTACAAAAAAAAGTCAGGCTATATAACACAATACATACCCAACTCATCTTTATGAATTAATCTTCATCTTACTTATAATACATTTTTATATAAAGCCTTCGCTACACCTTCTTCATCACAAGAAGCTGTTATTTCGTCACTTATTTCTTTTACATTATCATAAGCATTTCCCATAGCAATTCCTTTTCCTGCATATTTAAGCATTCCTATGTCATTTTCACTATCCCCTATAGCAAGAACTTTTTCTCTTGGAATATTGTATTTGTCTGCTATTATTTTTAAGGCTGTACCTTTATCTATGTCTTTTCTTACAACTTCAACATGATTATATCCTGTCCTTATTATAGTATATTTTTCACTTTCTATCTTATTCCTAAATACATTAATACTATCAATATCCTCAATGATAGAAAGAGTTTTTGTGGGATTTACTATATCCTTAAAGCTTGATATAAACTCTGCATTCATACCTGATATTTTTTCTATAATTCTTATGTCTTCATTATCATAGTTTTTATAATAAGTATCCACACCAAATATAATAGTAGAATAATTAAATTTATTCAGTTTTTTTAAAACATCCATATAATCATTTTTTGGGATTGTAAATTTTTCTAATATATTACCTGTATCCGCATCTTTTATAACTGCTCCATTTAATGTTACTTGATACCCATTTAAATCTAATCTTTCTATATATGGTTTTATAGAGCGAGATAACCTTCCTGAAGACAAAACTACCTTCACTCCATTTTTTTTACATAATTTAACTGCTATTTTTGTTTCTTCCGTAATTAACATATTTGAATTTAAAATTGTTCCATCAATATCTAAAGCTACTAATTCATATTTCATATATCTAATCCCCACCTCCAATACTTTAAAATTACACATTAACATTATATCATATCTGAGCCTTTGTTAACTATGTATATCTCAATACATACGAATATGAGTGCTAACATATTTTTGAAATTTATAATATTTTCTCCTAAAAATATAGATGAAAGCATACTGCTAAAAATAGGAATTAAAAAACTAAATGTAGAAACTTGTCCAATTTTATTATACTTCACATATTTAAACTTTGAGAATTAAAATTTCCATATTTATTATTACAAAAGTGCAAAGCACCCTTTATTAAGTTAAAATATATTTAACTATCCTTTTAGCTTCGCACTTTCTTAGGTTGTAACTTTGTATATGCTATAAATATTTATCTAGTATATTATTATTCTTTAAGGTGTTTACTAAAGATTTTATTTCCTGATCTTTATTTTTATCCATTATTAAAATTACATCTCCAGAATCCACCACAATTAAATCTTTTATTCCAAAACCTATAACCAGCTTATCTTTTCCAAATATACAACAATTCTCACTTTGTTCAAGAAATGTATTTCCATTTATATTATTACCACGATATTCATTTATAAATCTTGATAACGCAACAAAACTTCCTATATCATCCCAACCAAAATCACATTTTACTACATAAGCTTTTCTTGTCTTTTGCATTATACCAAAATCTACTGATATTCCATCTATAAGTGAATATTGTTCTCTTATAATTTCTTCTTCTTTCTCTGTCCCAATATATTGGTATATAGTCATAAGACTTTTATACATCTTTGGAAGATATTTTTCCATTTCTCTTAAAAATGAATCCGCTCTCCATATAAATATTCCACTATTCCATAAATAATCTTCAGCCAATAAGAAATCCTTTGCTACTTCGATATTAGGCTTTTCAACAAATCTTTCAACTTTATAAGCGGAACTGGAAGATGTAATTTTTTCGCCCATTTGTATATATCCATATCCCGTTTCAGGTCTTGTTGGAGGAATTCCTATCGTTACAAGTCCTCTTCTTCTTTGTACTATATCAACACCCTGCTTTAATGTATCTATAAACTCTTTGTTTCCTTCCACATGATGATCTGATGGAAGAACCATCATCACTGCATCATTATCTTTTTTTAATAGTTTTATAGCTGATAGGCCTATACAGGTAGCAGTTTCTTTATTCACAGGTTCTGAGTAAATATTCTCTCTGCTTATTTCCGGGAGTTCATTATACACCTTTTCAATATAATTTTCATTAGTTACAACATATATATTTTCCTTATTAACTAAAGGCTTTATTCTATCAACGGTGTTTCTCAAAAAGCTTTTATTATTAATTACTTTTAAGAACTGTTTAGGATTTTCTTCACGGGATAGTGGATAAAGTCTTGTTCCTTTCCCACCTGCCAATATTAGTGCATATAACAAAAAAAACACCTCAAATAATTATTGCTCACATTAGTATGATATGAACAAATAATTATAAGGTGATTATAAGGTTTTTTCTAAATTAAATTATATATCTTTATAATCTACATCTACTATTTCTCCTTCTAAATCATCATAGGTAAAATCTTTAGAAGTATTATAGTTATCACTAGAATTTTTATTTATTTTAGTTTTATTAGTTTTAAAATGTTCTTTAAGATATCTTTTTCCTTTAATTGCAGCAAAAATTACAACCCCTGCAACTACGATTACAGGTATTAAATGTATTAATAAGTATCCTCCAATTAATACAACTGCTGCTATAGCAAAAAGCCATAATATTGTTGAAAAACTTTTTCCCACAAAATCCATTTAACTCACTTCTTCCTCTAAATTCACAATTTATAATATGTATAAATTGTTTTTATTTATATATTTATTATATCATAATTTTAAAAAGAGTTATTTATTATCACTTAATAAAGTATTAATAAATTGTTAAATTTAAATGCATATGATGATTTTATTAGCATATATTTATAATATATAAATTACAGGGAGAGATTAATATGTATACATTTATATCTAATTCACAAGATAAAATATCAAAATATCTCTTTAACTTAATCAGTAATTTAAATGAATCTGGAAAATTTATAAATGGTATAATAGATGAATTATTAATGGTAAACAAATTTAACAAAAATGGACACTTTTTAAAATTTATTAATCACTTTAATTCTGGAAACTTTTTCATGTTAAAATGTGAGGGATACCTAAAGTGTCTTATAGATTCAAAATTTTATGATCCTCCTCTATTAACTTATTTTATAAATGAAATCAATATGTCACTGGATAAATTTTCTAAGTGCTTTGTATATTTTGATACCATAAAAATAAATTATAAAGCAGTGGCTAATGAAGATTTAGATAAATTAATAAAAGAAATAAATAATTTTATAGGTATATTAAAAGTTATAAAAGATATATTAAAACTCTATAATCTTCCCTCATAAATACGTATAATTATTTCACTTTAGAAACAAATTCATTATCCTTTATAAAGAACCTCCATAAAAAATCTTTTGCTTCTTCCGCATAATCAATTCCAATTCTTTTTGATATACCTATATCAAAATCCTGTTTATTGCTTTGTTCAATAAACAGTTTATCTTCACATAAATCTAATCCATTGCAGCCTTTATCAATATCCAATGCTTTACAAAGTTTCGATGGCCCATTGGTAAGGTTTATTATTTGTCTTTTTTTTAATAATTCAAAAGAGGTACCATATCTTCGCTGACTCATTATTTCCATACCATCTATAGGCTCAAGCGCCCTAATAAGTACTGCTTCACCTATACCTTCTTCTCTTGTAACTGCATTCATACAATAATGCATTCCATATATGAAGAAAACATAAGAAAATCCTGGTTTACCATACATAATTTCCACCCTTTTAGTCTTACGTCCGTTATAAGTATGGGCCGCTTTATCTTTAAATCCTTTATAAGCTTCAACCTCTACTATTTTTCCAGAAGTTATTTTTCCTTCAACTCTATGAACTAATATCTTGCCTAGAAGATCTTTAGCCACTTCAACTGTATCTCTATTGTAAAATTTCCTATTTAATTTCATTAAATAATCACTCCATAAATTAAATTCATTCTATAACTTACATAAAAACTCAGAATAATTGTTTATGCTTCAGTTGAATAAAACATAAAATTAGTGTCAAAATTATTTATTATAGGTTGTAATTATATTCTATCATTAATCTATACTATAAAGAGTCCAAGAAGGTGGTACTATGTACAATTTTAAGAAAAATAAAATTGAAAATAAATCCAATATAATTCTAGATTTATTTAAAAGAAATTTTTTTATTGAATATAATAATTCTTCTATAGAAACCAAGAAATTAATGAAAAAATATTTTCAACATATCTATAGAAGATGGTATTATTCTTCACTGATATTTAATAATTATTTATCTCCATCAAATATAATAAATAAAATATTTTTACAAAATAATCTTACTAGCAGTACTATGCTTACTGTAGCAAAGCCAATATTAAATCATAATAAAATTTGTGATATAACTTTTGATTTCTACGAATACAATATAGAAAATCACCCTATTATAAAAGATATTTGCCTTCTTACAAGTTTCTTTACTCCAGATAGAGAAATAAACTATAACGGACTTTTACAAAGAAAATTTATTGAAAGCATAAAATACAAATTTACTATACCGGATGTTTTCTATATAAATTATATAACAAAATTATCTTTTCAGTTGAAGATTATAAAAAAGCTTCCATCTATAAACTGTAATCGTGCTCAAATTTGCTATAATTCTGATTTTTGGGAAAGCGATAGTATAATGCAATTTAAAAAAATTGTATCATCATCTATTGATATTTCTGCCAGAAAATTATCAGAATCTTTTACTGAAGTACATACTTATTTCAATTTTAATTATTTAAAATCATTAATAAAAAATGGAGTTCATATGGAAAATGACATAGAAAATGATTTTTTAAAAAAATTAAATTTGGACCTAAAATATATAATGTCACTTATTGTGAAAAAACCAAATGAACTATCAATAAATGAATCAAAAATTTTACAATTATTTAACAAACTTGGATGTTTCATTGAAAGCTATTTTATAACAATAATGGGACAATATTTAGGATTAATCAATCCAATTAACACTTTTACTTTTATATTTCCTATAGAAATACAAAAGTATGCAAAAAACTATAATATAAATACTTATAAAGAACTTCTTTTATTTAATCCATCTTCTCTTTATGATCTATCAAATTTTGGAGAAACTTATATTGATTCTAAAATTAAAGGGGCCAAAATTGAAAATATACCAGAGAATATCGATTATAAAAAATTAACTTATTCATTAAATAAGTTAAACAAATTTAATGATATAAAGTTAAATGACATTCTAAATTTCAGATAACAATGCTAAACTTAAAATAATTGTAATAGCTGAACTTTATAAATAAATATAAGTCCAGCTAAAATTTTATTCATAATATTGTGATACATGTTTTATTGCTACCATGGAATTTTTATCACATTCCAACCATCCTGTATCTAGTACATATACTTTCATGATCTAATTCACTCCTAATTAAATAAAATATCCACTAGCAATTATATCATATTAAATTTGTTTAAAGATAAATTGTTTATTGAATAATATTTAATATAAAAATATATTTTCTTTATATTATCTACATATATATAAGCTATACTTAAACAATAAATTAAATTGTAATTATAGATATTAAATATTATCTAATTTAAAAATCAAAGGAGATAATAAATGAGTATTAGAAAAGAAAGATTAAAAGTCTATAATATGACTTGCACATCCTGTGAAATAAGAATCGAAAAGGTTTTAAAAAATCTGCCTGGAGTAAAAAATGTTTTAGCTAACTTCAATTCTCAAGAAGTACTTATTGAATATGATACAAAATTCTGCAATATAGATGAAATTAAAGGAGCTATTAAAAAAAGTGGTTATAGTACTGATAATCCTAAAAACTTTAAAATTGCAGGAATCTTAGTAATTGCTGTAGCTATTATTTTTTTAGGAACCTCCACTGCCGGATTTGATATGAATTCTAAACTAAATGGTGCCACTTATTTCATGTTATTTATTATAGGAATATTTACATCACTTCACTGCATAGGTATGTGTGGAGGAATTATGCTCTCTCAAAGCATCGCAAAAAATCAATATAATAAATTTCAATCTATAAAACCAGCTCTTCTATACAATTTAGGAAGAATAATTTCTTATACTATATTAGGTGGAATTGTTGGAGCTTTAGGATCTGCATTTTCATTATCCATATTTACTAAATCAGCTCTTCAAATATTTGCAGGTATATTTATGATTATAATGGGATTAAATATATCAGGTTTTAGTATTTTTAGAAAACTCAACATAAGAGTTCCTATTTCCATGTGTTCAATTAAGAAAAAACCTAAAACACCTTTTTTTATAGGAATACTAAATGGTTTTATGCCCTGTGGACCTCTTCAAACTATGCAGCTTTATGCCTTGGGAACTGGAAGTTTAACTAAAGGATCACTGTCCATGTTTTTATTTTCTTTAGGAACTATACCTCTAATGTTAGGATTCGGGGCATTATCTGGTATATTAACTAAGGGATATACTAAGAATATACTAAAATTCAGTGGAATAATTGTAGTGATTTTAGGTATAATCATGGGAACAAGAGGACTTTCTTTAGCAGGTATTAATATTCCAAATATAAGCTTTAACAAAAATACTGAAGCTTTAGGTATTAATAATTCATCATCAAATATTGCTAAACCAACAATAGAAAATGGAGTCCAAATAATAAAAATGACTGCTGATAACAGTGGGTACACTCCAAATGTACTCTATGTTCAAAAAAATATACCTGTAAAGTGGATAATAAATGGTAAAGAGCTTACCTCTTGTAATAATGGAATAATAATTCCATCCATTGATGTACAACAAAATTTAAAATCTGGAGATAATATTATAGAATTTATTCCTAAGGATAAAGATATAAGCTTTAGCTGCTGGATGGGTATGATACGAGGAGTGATAAAAGTTGTTGATAATGTTGAATCTATCGATACTTCCAAAACAACAGACTTGCCACCTGCTTCTAATAACCATATGAATTGTGGTGATCCAGAAAACAGTTCACAACAAAATGAAAGCATATATGGAAATGATTTAAGCAAAATTTCTACAGATGTATTAGTTCATAAAGCTAACTTATATGAAAATTCTCAATCTATAGAAATTAAAGGCATTAAGAATGAATTTAATCCTATTATATCTGTGTTAAATAAAAATATTCCTGCAGAGTTAACTTTTAACTTAAGTCAATTTAATGATGTAGAAGGTGACTTTTCCATAATAAATGCTACTACAGGTGATTTATTAACTAGTTTTAAAGGTAAAAAAGGCATTGTTAAAGTAAATGTTAAATTAACTGAAGTTGGAGTATATGCTGTTATTAAAAATAATACTGCATTAGGACTTATAGAAGTAGCTGATGATCTCAACACCACTGACTTGCAAAGTGTACGAGAAAAATATATAAGTTCCAATTAAATTATATAAGTTATTTTTTAATAAATTTTATTTATAGCAAAGTTTTAAATTACAAAATTAATATGAAATATAAAAAGATAAAGTAAGTCTCCTGCAAAAAACTTACTTTATCTTTTTTAAATCATATGGCGTTTCTTGATAAACGTAGTAATTTAACCAATTTGAAAACAATAAATTTCCATGGCTTCTCCATCTTACTATGGGCTCTCCTTTTGGATCATCATTTAAGAAATAATTTTTAGGTACTTTAGGATTAAGCTTATTATTTACGTCTCTTTCATATTCCTCTTTAAGAGTGAAAGGATCATATTCCGAATGACCTATCACAAAGATTTGTCTACCATTTTTAGCAGAAACTATATAAACTCCAGCTTCTTCTGATTCCGACAGTATAGATAATTCCTTTACTTTTTCTATATCAGATCGTCTAACCTCTGAATATCTTGAATGGGGAACAAAAAATTCATCATCAAAACCTCTTAAAAGCTTAGTATTCTTTTTAATCACCTTATGTGAAAATACGCCAGATATTTTTTCTTCTAAAGAATACTTAGGTACATTATAATGATAATTAAGTCCAGCCTGTGCACCCCAACATATGTGAAGTGTTGAATGTACATTATGTATACTCCATTCCATTATATCTTTAAGTTCATCCCAATAATTAACATTCTCAAAACTTAATTGTTCTACAGGTGCTCCAGTTATAATAAGTCCATCAAATTTTTGTTCTTTAACTTGATCAAAGGTCTTATAATAAGTCATCAAGTATTCTTGAGATACATTCTTTGATATATGAGTTTTGGGATGTAATAATTCCACATCAGTCTGTAAAGAAGTATTACTAATTAATCTCAATAATTGCACCTCTGTAGATATTTTATTGGGCATAAGATTTAAAATGGCAATTTTTAATGATCTAATATCTTGATGAACCGCTCTGTTTTCAGGCATTATAAATATATTTTCCCTATTTAAAATTTCAGCAGCAGGCAAATCATCCCTTATTTTAACGGGCATAGCATTACTCTCCTCTAAAAATTTATTATGCATTGCATATATAATCTGAACTATCAATGATTATTACCTAGTTGTAATTTATACTACAGCTAAGTTTAAGTAAAATATCTCTAGAAATGTTTCTATGTCATCTTAATAGCCTTTTTATTATAACATATTTTATATAATTATTGAAATATACTACCAATTAAGCACACATCCTGTTTTATACTCAAATTCTTCCTTTATAGGTTTCAGTTCATTTGCATCTTTGTTTTCTGGCTTTAATAAAACACTTAAATTAGAACTATTAAATGATGGATTCCTCTTTAAAATTATATCATTTTTTTTACATAGCATTACTGCAAAATTTATTATTTCATTTTGATTTGCACTATGGGATATAGACATATTCCATCCTGTATTTTCTACCAAACTTTTCAGCTTTTCTTTATATTTATTACCTATTGATGAAGTTATAAAAAATAATTCTATATACTTTCCTTCACCTGATGATTTTACACTTTTTTTATAAGGCTTAAATTCTTCTTCTTTAAAAGCATCATCTATGAAATTCAAAGCTTGATTTTGCTCCATCCTAAATATTTTATTTTTAACCTCTATAATAGAGTTATTTAATTCATTATCTATTTCTACACTATTTTGTATCAACAAATCTAACCCTGTCTTTTCTTTAAATTCTTTTAGTATACTCCCATTACAATTATATTGTGAATTCAATATTAACTGTATTTTTTTATCTTCCATTCTATAAGATATTTTCTTTATGCTTACATCGTAAAATAATTCTCTTATAAGAACATTTACTGCATTTATATTTACTGAAGGATTTATCTCCACTTTCCAATTTATTTTCTCTTTAAAATTTTCTATACTATCATATATAGTTTTATTAACAGTATACGGAAAATCAAAACTTAAAATTATTTTTTTCTCTTCATACATAATACTAGCTTTCTTAAAATGAAATTCATTAAAGTATTTTTTTACAATTTCATTGATCTCATTGGGCTTAAGTTCCCTTTCCTTAGTTTCTTCTTCTACTTCATCTATAGTTTTACATTTAAATAAAAATAATCTTCTCATATCATTATCGAAATATACACTGTTCAATACTAATTTTTCAATTCTATCAATGTCTATAGACTTTATCTTATTATCTCCATACCATATATAAATAAGTTCTTCTATTGTAAAAAGCCTTTCACCATAATTTTCAAATATAAATTCCCATAATTTCTTTATATTGCTTTCATCTAAAATATCATTAATTCCTATAATTCTCTTTATTTGTCTTTTTAATTGTTTTCTTGGATTTTTTATATTTATATCATAACTCTCTCCACATTCTGGAGCGTATACTCTTCCTCTTACTTCTTTAAAGAGTTCTTTTGTAAAACTTTTTACTATTTCTTCATTGCCATGTACCATGAATATATTATTGGGTGTCAATAAATTTATTAGTGATTTTATTTCACTTTTATCGCTATGGGCGGAAAGTCCTACTTTTTCTACATTACAGTTTACAGGTATTAATTTACCATTAATTTCAATTACCCTATCTTCATCTTTATCCAAAAGATTTAATAGCTTTCTTCCAGGAGATTCTTCATCCTGATATCCTGTCATAATTATATATCCATTTTCCATAGATGCTATCTTCTCAGCATAATATTGACTATACCCACCTGTAAGCATTCCAGAACTAGATACTATCACACAAGGTTCTTTTTCTTCCAATATTTTATTTCTTAGTTCTTTATTGTCTACAGGAATTATATTATCATCATAAAAGGGCTCCACACCCTTTAATATCTTTTTCCCCAAGGAATTCTTTAAATATAATGGATTAATTTTATATACTCTATTTATATCCTTTATCATGCCATCTACATAAACTTTTATATTCTTTATTATATTTTTATTCAGAGCCTTTTTTATAATAAGTAAAATTTCTTGAGCTCTCCCCAGTGCAAAAGCGGGTATTAAGATTTTGCCTTTGTTAACTTCACATTCCCTTATGAAATCTAAAAGTCTTTGTTCTTCAACCTCTCTGTTTGAATGAAGTCTATCACCATAAGTAGTCTCAAAAATCGCCACATCTGGCCTTAATTTGGGCACTTTTAATCCATCTATAGTCTTTTGAGAAAATATAGAAAAATCTCCTGAATAAAATATAGTACCTTCATTTGAAATAATATAGCTGCAAGCTGCACCTGCAATATGACCTGCTATATGAAAAGTTAATTTTATGCCTTTCAAAATTTCTATTTCTCTCATATAATTTATAGCAACAATTCTATTCATCATATTTTCTACATCCGCTTCTGCATACAATGGAATTTCAAGTTCTCTATTATTCATTATTTTTAAGCTGTCATAAAGAAGAACTTTCATTAAATCCTTTGTCATTATAGTAGTATATATCTTTGCAAAAGGATATTCTTTACTTATAATTGGCAAAGAACCTATATGATCCATATGAGCATGACTTATAATTATGGCATCTAATCCGCCTTTATCTTGAATAGTTTTAAAATCTGGTAATGGATCTTTAGAACTACTCTGTCTTATTCCACAATCTAATAATATATTTTTATTGGATACGCTAATAAGTATACAACTTCCTCCAACCTCATTAGCTCCCCCTAAAAATGAAATATTCATATATTTATCACCTACAATTTAATTAATATCTATTCATTATACTAAAATAACAATAAGAAATAAGTAATTTATAAAATTACTTATTTCTTATTGTAACCAGATTAGCTATTTACTAAAATATAATAATTTAAAGAATAAATTTTAGTAATTAACTACAATATTTTTTTAATATATTTTCAAGTTCAGCTATACTAAATGGTTTAGAAATGTACTCATCCATGCCAGACTCTATAAATTTTTCTCTATCTCCAATCATTGCATAAGCTGTCATAGCTATAATTGGAATATGCTTAGATGTATTAATCTCTTTTTTTCTTATAATTTTTGTAGTATCATATCCATTTAAAATTGGCATTTGAATATCCATTAATATCAATTTTACAAATTTATTCTCTAGAATATCAATAGCTTTTTGTCCATTTGAAGCAGTTAAATATTTACAACCTAATTGCTTTAAAAAACTAGATATTATTTTTTTATTTATTTCGTTATCTTCTACTATAAGAACGATACTGTCTTCAGCCACATTACTGTTTTCAGAGGATTTTTTTATTACACACTTTTCACTGTCATCATTTACATATTTTTCACCTAAAGAAAATTCTGCAGTAAAATAAAAGATACTTCCTTTTCCAGTTTCACTTTCAAACCATATATCTCCACTCATCATATTTACAAGTTCTTTTGATATGGCAAGACCAAGACCTGTTCCACCATAATTTTTAGTATACGTAGTTTCTGCTTGGGTAAATATTTTAAATATTTTATCCTTAAAATCATCTTCTATACCAATACCTGTATCTTCTACAGAAAATTCTAACTTTACTTTGCGTATATCTTCATATATTTTTTTTACCTTTAAATATACATGTCCACGCTCTGTAAATTTAATAGCATTGTTCATTAAGTTTATTAATATCTGATTTAAACGTAAAACATCACCAAAAAGTTCTTGCTTTATAAATGGATCTAAATAATACATTATTTCTATTCCTTTTTTATTTGCCGCTACAGATATTTCTTTAGTGATCATATCTACTACATCTCTAATATTAAATAAAGTAAAATTTAATTGGAATTTACCAGATTCTATTTTTGATATATCAAGAATATTATTTATAATATCTAGTAAATGATGGGATGACACTTTCAATATTTCTAAATATTCCATCTGTTGTTTATTTAATTCTGTAAATTCTAATAATTGTGTAACTCCTAATATGCCATTCATTGGTGTCCTTATTTCATGACTCATATTAGCAAGAAATTGACTTTTGGCTTTATTGGCTTTATCTGCCTCTTCTTTGGCCATTTCCAATTCTTTATAATTAGCTCTAAGCTCCTCTTCCGTTGCAGTAAGTTCTTCATATACTGCTGATAATTCTTCATATTTTGAAGCGAGCTCACGGTTTTTTAGCTTTTCTCCAGTAATATCTCTTGCTATAGTAGATGCACCAAATATATTTCCTTCTTCATCATAAACAGGTGATATAGTAACCGAAACATTAATAATAGCACCATCTTTTCTTTTTCTTATAGTTTCATAATGATCTATTTTTTCTCCTCTTTTTATTTTATCTAAAATTACATCTATACTATCATCACTTTCCTCAGGAATAACAATGGAAATATGTTTTCCCAATATTTCTTTCCTTTTATATCCATATATTTTTTCAGCCCCAGTATTCCAACTATATATAATACCATTTATATCTTTTGCTAAAATAGCATCATCTGAAGACTCTACTATAGATGCTAAATTTTTATTTTCTTTTTCTTTTAGTTCTCTTTTAGTTCTTTCTCTTATATAGAATATAATATAATCTTGCATTTTAAAATATTTAATTACTGCAAAGAAACTAGAATTATCCTTTTTGTAATTTATCATATCCGTATAATTATCTTTAAATTGTGACTCCAAAAATTTACTAGAATGCATTAACTGAGAAATAGTCATATTTAAAAATTCATCAAAACTATATCTATATAAATTTATAGCTGATTTATTAACAAAAGTTATATTTCCTAAATAATCAACAACCAAAATAGCATCATTTATATTATTAATAATATTTTTATACAAATTACACTGTTCTTGGGATTTCATATTTATATCCTCCTATTGTATATTTGTTTAACTGAAATTATTAGTAATAAATAGTTTTTCAAATTCTTTTTCTGGCAATGGTTTGCTATAATAATAACCTTGTATATAGTTGCATCCCATGGCTTCTAATAATTCTTTCTGATCACTTTTCTCTACTCCTTCAGCAATAACGCTATATTTTAAATCCTTTGCAAGTCTGATTATACAGCTAACTATAGCTCTATATTTACTATCTTTATTAATACTATCTATAAAAGATTTATCAATCTTCAATGTACTTATAGGAAGTGCAGTTAAATAATTCAAAGATGAATACCCTTTTCCAAAATCATCTATTGAAATTCTAACCCCTGTATCTATAATTCTATTTAATAATTCAGCATCTTCTTTAATTGACTTAATTAAAGTTCCCTCTGTTATTTCCAATTCTAAAACTTTAGGTTTCAAACCATTTTTAGTTATTACATTATTTATGAGATCTAAAAAGTGGCTTTTATTAATTTGTACAGGAGAAATATTTACAGAAATTGTCTGAAATTCATATCCTTTATGAATCCATTTTTTACATTGATCACAAGCATTTTTAAGCACCCAGGCACCTATTTTTACTATTAATCCAGTTTCTTCTGCTATAGGTATGAATTCATCTGGAGAAACAAAACCTAATTTAGGTGATATCCACCTTAAAAGAACTTCTAGACCTTTTATTTTATTATTTTTTATATCTATTTGTGGCTGATAATATAATTGTAATTCATTATTCTCTATAGCTTCTCTAAGTCCATTTTCTATATTACTTCTTCTTATAATCTTTTTAGCTATTTTTTCATCATAAAATGAGTAATTATTTTTACCCATAGCCTTTGAATTATGCATAGCTGTATCTGCATTTTTTAATATTTCATTTACTGTCTTTCCATCATCGGGGAAAATAGCAATTCCAATACTTACAGTACAATATACTTGAATATCTTTAAGCTCAAAGGGATTTTTAAATATATTAATTATTTCATCACATATATTTTTCAATACTTCTTTTTCTTTTGTATTATATAAAATTATTGAAAATATATCTCCACAAAATCGTGCTACCATTCCCTTATCCACAATTAAGGATTGAATTAGTTCTGAACATAATATTAATAATAGATCTCCATAATCGTGGCCTAAAGTATCATTTATATTTTTGAAATTATCTATTCCAATAAAAATAATAGCACCTTGTTCACTTTCCATAACTTTTTTTAACTTTGAAGACAAATAAATATTATTTGGTAATCTAGTCAATAAATCATGGTATGCCAAATATTCAATACGTTCTTCCACCAATTTTCTTTGTGTAGTATCTGCTATTGACCCAGCCATCCAAATTGGTTTTCCAGAGGGACTCTTCAATGCTTTTCCTCTCATAAAAATCCATTTTTCCTCATTATTTTTTGTATGTATTTTAAATTCACTCTGAAAATATATAGATTTACCCTTTAAATATGATTGTAAATCTGATCTGACTTTATCCCTATATTCTAAACAAACTATCTTATTTATGAATTCATTTATACTATTTATACCCTTCGCATCAAAATCAATAATAAATTTATAATTACCAAACATATTAAGTTTATTATTTTCTATATTCCATTCCCACATAATATCATTAACTGCTTCTAACATCAATTTATATTTAACTTCATTTTTTAAATTTAAAGATTCGGTTTTTCCAGTAAATGCTTTCCATAAATTTTCATCATGCTTTTCCACATTTAACCACCTCCTTAATTTCTTTATATTATGTATTTTATTAATTAAATTCAACATAATATAACATATATTTAATTTTACTATATTCGTGATTTTATGGGAATATATAATTAATTATATATAAAATTCATTTACTTATTTTTATAATAAACTGATAATTTTAAAATAAAAAAGCATGAAGAATTTAATATAATAAATTCTTCATGTTTTAATTAAAATATTAGATCTATTCTTCCATCATATCTAACACTTGAGTTTTACTATTTTTCTTCTCTCTGATAAATGCAATAATTGCGGGAATAATTGATATTGCTATAATACTTATGACTACATAAGAAAAATTCTCTTCTACTATTGGCAAATTTCCAAAGAAATATCCACCTATTAAGAATAGAGATACCCATAAAGATCCCCCCAATATATTATAAACTATAAATTTAGAATAATGCATTTCTCCAATACCTGCTACAAAAGGCACGAATGTCCTTATTATAGGTATAAATCTTCCCAATACTATAGTCATAGAACCATGTTTTTTATAAAAGCTTTCTGCTTTTTTAAGATGCTCTTTATTTATGTATTTTAAATCTTCCCTTTCAAAAATCTTTATACCTATTTTTTTACCAATATGATAATTGACAGTATCTCCAATTATCGCAGCCGCTAAAAATATGATATAGAGTGTTATTATACTAAGGGATCCTCTTGCTGCCAGTGCCCCTGTTGCAAAAATCAAAGAATCTCCTGGTAAAAAAGGAGTAACCACTAATCCCGTTTCACAAAATATAATTAAGAAAAGTAAAACGTAAGTCCAAGAACCATAATTTTGAATAATTATATTTAGGTATTTGTCAAAATGGAGTACAGTATTAATTAATTTTTCCATAATATTTATTTCCTCCTAATAATGAGAATTTAATCTTTTGCCATCTAATTAATTTTTAAAAATAAAAATCAGAAATCTTAGTTATTTTCTATACAGTAAAACATAATTCAACTAAGCTTCCTGATTTATTGTTAAAATTTATATAATATTATTTTAACAAAATCCTCTGATGGTAGCACTATCAGCAGAATTTGTCTTTATTACTTACCTAACCTTTTCTCCAGTTCTTCTTTTTTAGATTCATAACCTGGTTTTCCAAGAAGAGCAAACATATTTTTCTTATATTCTTCAACTCCTGGTTGATCAAATGGATTTATTCCTAACAAATACCCACTGACCCCACAAGATTTTTCAAAGAAATATAGTAAGTATCCAAAATAATAATCAGTCAATTCTGGCACATTAACCACAATATTTGGTACTCCTCCATCATTATGAGCTAAAACTGTTCCCTCAAATGCTCTTTTATTTACATAATCCATAGTCTGACCTGCTAAGAAATTCAAACCATCGATATTCTCATCACTTTTCTCAATAATAATATTTTTTCTAGGAGTTTCTACATTAATTACAGTTTCATATATATTTCTCATTCCCTGTTGAATATATTGTCCCATAGAATGAAGGTCTGTTGAAAAGTCAACTGCTGCTGGGAATATTCCCTTACCATCTTTTCCTTCACTTTCACCATATAATTGCTTCCACCATTCACCAAAATAATGTAAACTTGGTTCATAATTAACAAGTATTTCTGTTGTCTTACCTTTTCTATATAGGGCATTTCTAGCTGCTGCATATCTATAAGCATCATTTTCTTCTAATTTAGGAGAACTGTATGCTTCTCTTCCAGCTGCTGCACCTTTCATAAGTTCATCTATATTAATACCTGCAGTTGCAATTGGCAAAAGCCCAACGGGTGTTAATACACTAAATCTTCCTCCAACATCATCTGGAATAACAAAAGTTTCATAACCTTCTGCATCTGCTAAAGATTTTAAAGCACCCTTTTCTTTATCAGTAGTAGCATATATTCTTTCTTTAGCACCATTCTTACCATATTTCTTTTCAAGATAATCTTTAAAGATTCTAAATGCTATAGCAGGTTCAGTAGTAGTACCTGATTTTGATATAACATTAACTGAAATATCCTTTCCTTCAATCGTTTCCAATAAATCCACCATATAAGTAGAACTTATATTATTTCCTACAAAAAATACATTTGGTGATTTTCTCTTATCCTTTGAAATAGTATTATAAAAAGTATGTGATAAAGTTTCTATAGCAGCTCTTGCCCCAAGATATGATCCACCAATTCCAATTACTATAAGTACATCTGAATCATTTCTTATTTTTTCTGCAGATTTTTTTATCCTTTCAAATTCTTCTTTGTTATAATCTACCGGAAGGTCAATCCATCCTAAGAAATCGTTTCCTTGGCCAGTCTTACTGTGAAGCATATTATGTGCCTCTGTAACCATTGGCTGAAGATATGTAATCTCATTTTCATTTAAAAAAGAATCTAATTTAGTTAGGTCTAAAGATAATTTTTTTGTCATAGTCCTACCTCCTAAAATATATTATACTCAAAGTTTGCATAATTTTACTCTCGAACATAATTATATCTTATTTATTTAAATCTTTCAATACACATTTGCCATTATTTGTAACAAAAAAGCCTTAATGAAAATTATAATTTTTACATTCATTAAGACTTTCTAAGTAAATATATTTTATTGAATTAACCCTTAACTCTCAAATATAGCCTCTTTAGCCTTTTCTTCTATGAGATTTGCCAAGGAATGTGCCATGGTATCAAGTTCTACTTGATTTTCTCCTTCAAGCATTACTCTCACTAAAGGCTCAGTTCCAGAAGGTCTGATTAAAACCCTTCCTTTATCCTGAAGCTTTTCTTCTATTTTTTTTATTTCCTGTATAATTTCTTCATCCTCTTTGTATATGTTCTTTTTACTATTAGGTATAGTAGCATTTGCTAATACTTGAGGTAATTTTTTCATCATACCGGCAAGCTGTGACAGTGTATTATTGCTATTTTTTATTATAGATGATAATTGAAGCCCGGTAACTAGTCCATCTCCAGTAGTATTATAATCAAGGAATATTATATGGCCTGATTGTTCACCACCAAGCTTGTAACCCTGTTTCAGCATCTCCTCTAATACATATCTATCTCCAACTTTTGTCTTAACTGTATTTATATTTTCTTTATCAAGTGCAATAAAAAGTCCCATATTACTCATTACAGTTACAACAACTACATTTTCATTTAATTTTCCTTTATCTTTTAAATATTTACCACATATAGCCATTATAAAATCACCGTCTATGAGGTTACCTCTTTCATCTACAGCAAGGCATCTATCTGCATCTCCATCAAAAGCCAAACCTAAATCACATTTCTTTTTTACTACATATTCCATTAGTTCCTCAGGATGAGTAGATCCACAGCATTTATTTATGTTTATACCATCAGGATCATTATTTATTACAACGATTTCCGCACCAAGATCTCTAAAAGTTTTAACCGCACTCTTATAACTAGCTCCATTAGCACAATCTAAAGCTATTTTCATTCCTTTAAGATCACAATTAATTGTGCTTTTGGCAAATGCTACATAATCCTCCAATGCCGAATCCTCTATTACCTTTCTTCCTAAATTTGCACCAGAAGGTGATGGAATTCCCTCACATCCACTTTCTATAACATTTTGTATTTGATCTTCTAATTCATCTGAAAGCTTGTAACCTTGGGAATTAAAAAACTTTATACCATTATATTCTACAGGATTATGAGAAGCTGATATTACAATTCCAGCATCCAGTTTATATTTTCTTGTAAGATAGGCTATAGCTGGTGTAGGTATTACTCCAACACATACCGCCTCTGCACCTACAGAAAGTATTCCAGATACCAATGCTGACTCTAACATGTCTTTAGATATTCTCGTATCCGTTCCCACTAATATCCTTGGTTTATGTGATCCCTTTGATAATACATAAGCACCAGCTCTTCCAAGATTATATGCAATTTCTGGCGTTAATTCACAGTTAGCTACACCTCTTACACCATCTGTACCAAACATCCTACTCATAATATTTTCTACCTCACTCTATAAATAAATCTTAATTTAATTTACATAATAAAAATATTCATGCATAACATTATATCATATTAATATTCGTCAAACAATTATAAGGTGACAGATGATAAAAGGAGAAAAGTTCCAAACACTTTTTTCAGTTGAAAGTTGATAGTTAACAGTGGAGAATTAAAAAAGTTCAAATATCAAATTTATTTAGTTAAGAGTTAAAAATTAAGAGTTATTGATGCTTTTTCTTCGCTATGTTACGAAAAAAGCTTACAAACTAATAAATTAACAATTATAGATGTCAATATACGTTTTTAGACCGTAGATCGAATAGATTAACTAGCTGTATAATTTTCTTTTTAATTTTAGATGTAACATTCATAGGTTCTATTACCTGCCCGTAGGACCTTTCCCCTGAATCTAACCATATTATATATTTCTATAGCCTATTTATAATTATGACTTAGCTTATTGATAATACAACAGATTTCTAAGAATCAGGTAAAATTAATTATAATTCACAATGACAGCCCCTATATTTTCACCTTTTTTTCAACTTTTCCATCATCTACAATTTTTATCTCTCCACTATATTCAACTATTTCTATATAACAGCCTTTACCTATTGCAACATTGTTTCCTCTAACTATCTTTGCCGTAGTTCCCTCAAGATAAATATTATCTCCTTCTATAGCTTCAGTAATAAGTTCTCTTCTATAGGAAAACATTGATTTTAAAAATTTAGCTACTATTGAGTCTCCAAAAGCAGATAACCTGACACTAATATTTTCTCCTCCAATTTCCTTTGCCCTGCATCTTCCATGCAAAGCTATATTTATTTCTCCTGCATTTAAAAGTCCTTCTATATTCATGCTGCCAGAAGCTTTAAAAATTTCACTTTCACAGTCTTTTTTTATATTTATGCTGCCTGATATATCAATTTCTTCTCCATGTAAATTTCCATCA
Source organism: Clostridium pasteurianum DSM 525 = ATCC 6013 (assembly GCF_000807255.1). Taxonomy (NCBI): domain Bacteria; kingdom Bacillati; phylum Bacillota; class Clostridia; order Eubacteriales; family Clostridiaceae; genus Clostridium; species Clostridium pasteurianum. Next base: position 3,880,355 of record NZ_CP009268.1, read on the forward strand.
ATACTGCTGGTACCAGATATTTTTATTTTCTTAGTTTTTACATCTCCAATAATTTGTGATCCACCACTTACTTTAATTTCATCAGTATCCATGTTTCCATTAACTTTCACTGACCCGCTAACATCCATTGTTTCTGCTTTAATATTTCCTCTGATTTTAGCAGATCCGCTAAACTTTATATTCTTTGCTGCCACATTTCCTTCTATATCTGCTGAACCGCTGCATTTTAAAGTATTACATTCTAAATCACCATTAATGTTACCTGACCCACTAATTTTAACTTCATCATATATTCCTCCACCTGCAGATCCTGCTCCGGATATTTTAAGATCTTGTTTAGCTTCCATTTAAAACAGCTCCTTAATTTTTAATTTTAATTTTTCTATAATCTCATTAATACTTATTCTCATCACAATTTTTGATAATTTTTCAAAATAAATTTCATTGGAAGCGGATAACATAATAGCTATTCCTACACCCATTTTTCTTACAAATAATATTTCACAGCTTTTTCCTGCATATTTATTATAATTGTCCTTCAGAGTCTGAAGAAGATTTTTACTTTCTTCAATTGAAATACTTCCCTCAATTAAAAATTCTTGTAGTATGGTCATATACAATATTTCATTAAATGAATAAACTGAACTCATTGAACTAAAATCCTTATATATATCTACAACATTCTCCATAATAATATTTTTTTCAATAATTTCATTATAAGAAATTTTAATATCTGAAACTTCAGTTGAAAAAATTTGTGCTAAATCATCTAAAGATGTATCATCCTTCATATTTTTTATCTTTTCCACTCTATCAAGAATTTTCTCCCTAGGGAAAAAAGTTTCCTGTCCTGTAAAAGAAGATTTTTTTATAAACCATTCTTCAGGAATTAAATTTTTCCTCTTCCATCTATAAAGTTGACCATAAGATATATCCGTTGATTCTAAAAGTTCTTTTTTAGAAATTAACTCTTCTTTCATAAGTACCCCTCCTTAAATTTAGTGTAACATAACATTGTTACGATGTAAAGAAAATAAAAAATAACCGATGTTATTCTTAGTTTTGTAAACTAAAGATAACATCGGCAAATTAATACTGTATATTTATATTTTATACGTATTCTTTTGCTTTTTCCTCACCATTTAATACTCTAAGAGCACCCTGAGCTAAAGCTAAAAGTTCATCTTCTCCTGGATAAACTACTACTGGAGCTATAAATGAAACTCTCTCTGCTATTTTACCTGTAATTCCTTTATTATAAGCTATTCCACCTGTAAGAAGTATTGCATCTACTTTTCCTGATAATACTGCGGCATCTTGACCAATCTCTTTTGCTATTTGATAAATAAATGCATCATATATTAATTTAGCTTCCTTGTCTCCTGCATCTGCTTTATCAGCAACAACCTTAAAGTCATTTGTGTTAGCATATGCAACAGCTCCACCTTTTCCGTTTATTTTCTTTTTCATTTCTTCATAACTTACTTTTCCGCTGTAAGCAATATCAATTAAATCTCCAGCTGGAACTCCACCACTTCTTTCTGGTGAAAATGGACCTTCTCCTGTAAGAGCATTATTTACATCAATTACTTTTCCCTTGCAGTGAGCACCCACGGATGTTCCACCACCCATATGAGTAACAATAAGATTTAAATTCTCGTATTTTACACCTTTTTCCTTTGCATATCTTTTGGCAACCGCTTTTTGATTTAGTGCATGGAAAATACTTCTTCTTTTTATTTCTGGTATTCCTGAAATTTTTGCTACTTCCTGCATTTCATCTACAGTAACAGGGTCTACTATATAAGATGGTATATTTAATTCTTTAGCTATTTCATTTGCTATTATACCGCCTAAATTTGATGCATGCTGTCCTTGAACTCCAACTTTTAAATCTTCAAGCATTGTGTCATTGACTGCATATGTACCACTAACTATTGGTTTTAACAATCCACCTCTACCAACTACTGCACTTAAAGTACTAATATCTATATTTTTTTCTTTCAATACATTGAGAATAACTTCTTTTCTGAATGGGAATTGATCGTATATTGTATTATATTTAGCTATTTCCTCTGCTGAATGCTTTAGATTTTCCTCCAAAACTTGATTTTCATCTTCATATACCCCAATTTTTGTTGATGTAGAACCTGGATTGATTATTAATAATTTATACATTGTATTTCCCCCTTTTATAATCTAATTTATTCCATAAATCCAATTACTATACTAATTATAGATATCCATTATATTTATTTATGACCTGCAACTAATGATGCAAGTGCAATTGAATACATTTTTGTTTCATGACTATCTGCTCTTGATGTCAATATAACTGGGGCTGCAGTTCCAACTAATATACCGCCATTTTTTGAATTAGTTGTATAAGTTAAAGTTTTATACATAACATTTGCCGTCTCTATATTTGGTAATAAAAGAACATCTGCTTTACCAGCTACTGTACCTTTTATATTTTTGTGTTTTGCTGCTTCTTCACTTAAAGCATTATCTAAAGCATATGGTCCATCAACTATGCATCCTTTAAACTGTCCTCTATCGCTCATCTTTGAAAGCATAGCTGCATCCAAAGTTGCAGGCATATTTTCATTGACAACTTCAACAGCACAGATAGGTGCTACTTTAGGTTCTTCAATTCCTACAGCATGTGCTACTTTTACTGCATTATTAATTATCTGTATTTTATCTTTTAATGTTGGATACATATTAAATGCTGCATCTGTCAAAAATAGTAATCTATTAAATGCTTCTGTTTCAAAAACAGCCACATGTGACATAAGTTTCCCAGTTCTAAGACCTACTTCTTTGTTAAGTACTGATCTTAAAAAAGTTGCTGTATCTACTAATCCTTTCATAACCATATCGGCTTTTCCCTGTGAAACAACTTCTACGGCTTTTAGCGTAGCTTTTTTAACATCTGGTTCATCTATTATTTTAAACTGATTTATGTCCATTCCAATTTTAAGTGCGATAGAAGTTATTTCCTCTTTGTCTCCTACTAGAATTGCTTCTGCAATACCATTTTTTTTAGCATCTCTTATAGCTTCCAGTACTGGTATATCCTGTGCAACTGCAACAGATACCGTTTTAATGTCCTTACTTTTGACTTTTAATAAAACCTCTTCAAAACTTTTAATCATACTTTAGCACCTCTTCTTAATTATTTGGGATTGGATATTTTTAAAGAAATAGATTTTATATTTAGAAAATATTTTCTTTAAATCGTTTATTATATTTTAATTATATACATTATATGATTTTATTGTAAATCTAAAAATTAACAAACTTATATTTCTATTTTATCAAATATTTTATAAAAATATGATTTTTTCAGAAAATTCAATCTAGCGGCATATATTTTTTTATTACGGCTTCAGCACACTTTAATCCATCTACTGCAGCTGACATTATACCCCCAGCAAAACCTGCACCTTCGCCACAAGGAAATAGTCCTGATACCGATACACTTTCAAGATTATCCTTTCTCATTATTCTCACAGGAGCTGAAGTTCTGGTCTCTATACCAGTTAACACTGCATTATCATCTCCAAATCCTTGGATCTTTTTATTAAAATTCAGTATTCCCTCTTTCAGAGTATCTATTATGTAAATTGGAAGACAGTCTTTTAAATTAGAGAGTTCATATCCAGGCTTATAGCTTGGAATAACACTACCAATTTTCTTACTGGTTTCATCTTTAAAGAAATCTCCTACAAGCTGTATTGGAGCATTAAAGTTACTTCCTCCAGCAATAAAAGCCCTGTTTTCATAATATCTTTGCATTTCCATACCTAGGAGAGGATGGTGCTGATTTAAGGTCTCGTTGTTAAAATTATAACATTCCTTTCGAAAATCTTCTACCCCTACTGTTACTACTAAAGCTGAATTTGCATTTTCTTTATCCCTTTTATAGTAGCTCATTCCATTTGTAGCTAACCTATTATCTTCAGAAGCTGCTGCCACTACTTCTCCACCTGGACACATACAAAAACTATATACAGATCTATTGGTAATATTTGAGGTGTAAGTTAATCTATAATCTGCTGTTTTTAATCTAGGATGATCTGCGTATTTTCCATACTGATTTTCATTTATCATGCTCTGTTTATGCTCAATCCTCACTCCCAATGCAAAAGGTTTAGCTTCCATAAAAATATTATTTTTATAAAGCATCTCATAAGTATCTCTTGAACTATGTCCTATAGCTAAAATTAAAGCATTACAATTAATTTCTTCTCCATTTATAATTACCGATCTAATTTTTCCATTTCTAGTATTAATATCCTCTAATCTACTATTAAACCTGACCTCTCCACCAAGTTCTTTTACTTTTTGCCTTAAATTTTTAACTACATTCTTTAATATATCTGTACCTATATGAGGTTTTCCTATATATGATATTTCTTTTGGTGCACCAAAGCTTATAAATTTATCAATTACATAATTACATCTTTTATCCTTAATTCTAGTAGTAAGTTTTCCATCTGAGAAAGTACCTGCTCCCCCTTCTCCAAATTGAACATTTGACTCTGTGTTAAGTCTTCCTGTTCTCCAAAATTCTTCTACAGCATTAGTTCTTTTTTCTACACTTTCCCCTCTTTCTACAACTAATGGTTTGTAACCTTTTTCCGCTAGCAACAGTGCTGCAAACATTCCTGCTGGTCCCATACCAACTATTACAGGTCTGTTATCCAAATGTAAATCTCCATAAATAATTTCTTCTTTATTATCTTTTTCTTGAAAACTTACATCTCTATCATGAATTTTATTAATTATTTTTTTCTCCCTATCTAGACAAACTTCTACTACATAATTAAATTTTATGTTATCTTTTTTTCTAGCATCAATGGATTCTTTTAATATTTTAAAATTCCTAAAATTCTTTTCCGATATCTTTAATTTTGAAGCAGCTTTCTTTTCTAATTGCGATATATCTTCTTCTATATTTAAACTTAAATTATTAATTCTAATTGACATGTTTAACATTCCTTTTATAATTTTATTTAGACACATTAAAATAGATAATATTTTTTATATGTCTTACTTTTATTTTTTACTAACAGTTACATTTACATTACTAGGACTATCCGAAATATTAGCAACACCTTTGGGAAGTGCCACAGAAATCTGCAAATTATGAATTCCTTCTTGAAGTGAAGAACAATCTACATTGGCCTTTATATCTCCATCTTTTATGGAATTTACAATTGATTTATCTCCTGATACAGTTATATCCGTACTTTTCTGCTCTAAAGACGCATTAAATTGTTGTGGAACATTTATTAAATTAATATTAACTGTAAATATTTTCTGTATTATGCCTTCTACATTTGTCTTTACATCTATAGATTCATCACCGTTAACTGTATTTATACCACTAGGGAGATTTAATTTTACCTTTATAGTTTTATTCTCAGTTACTTTAGATAAATCTATAGGAACTGTATCTATCGCCGATACTTTGCTTAGATTATCACTATCTCCAATTATATCTATGGTTGGATATACGGGATTTATCTCCTTTATATCAATTCCACTAATTGGTTGTCCTGTTGTTTTTATATTTACACCAACAGACTTAGCTTTTTTTATAGGAATTGTGACACTGGCATTTTGAGGCTGTACCTTTACACCATTGACAATTTTACCTGAATCATCTACTGCTTCTAATGGTACACTTAAATCTACATCTTTATCTAGATCAGATATATTAGCATCTACTATTACATTTTTAACTGTATTTACAAGCTTATCCGGTCCACTCACTATTGCATCTCCCGGACTTATTACTGCTTCTGAAGAATAATACCCTTCTTTAGGTGATCCTTCTATTTTAGCCTTTATGGGCACAGTTTTTTGATGTAAATCATCTAAATTTACATTTACCCACATAGTATTAGTGTTTTCTATATTAATATTACTAGGATAGTGAATTATCTGAACTGGTATTCTATTCTCACCTTTTTTAACAGCATATTCACTCATATCTGCTACTATTTTAAAATCATCTGGTCTTGCTCGCATAACTTCTAAATCTGTTCCTCTTAAAGTCAATGTTACATTAAAATTTTGGCCTTGTGAAAGAGTAAGTCTAGATTGCGTTAATATATCTGTATTTATTAATTCTACAGAAACATTTCTTAATCTATAGGTTTTTATTGGATTTTCCCAATTTGAAATATATAGCCACAGGCAAAATGCAGCAATTACGCAACATATTTTTATTACTATTTGCTGTTTGGTTTTCTTCTCCACATTTTCACCTTCTCTTTAAACGAATTATTCTTTGAAAATCTGATAAGAATTATTCTTATTAAAATATCTTTTAATTTATCTTTAGTATATCCTCTAGTTAATTTTCCGTTAATAGCAAGAGACACAACTCCAGTCTCCTCAGAAACTACAATTACAATTGCATCAGAATTTTCAGATATTCCAAGTGCAGCTCTATGTCTTGTTCCAAGTTTTTTACTTATATCATAATTAGAAGAAAGAGGCAAAAAACATCCTGATGCCAGTATTCTATCATTTCTAATTATTGTTGCGCCATCATGCAGCGGTGTATTAACTACAAATATATTTTCTAAAATGGCAGAAGATACAATTCCTTCAATTTTAGTTCCAGTACTCATTATATCTTCAAGTTTTGTTCTTTGCTCCATTACAATAAGTGCACCTGTTCTTGTTTTTGAAAGATTATAAACAGCATTCACTATTTGAGTTATAACTTCTTCCATTTTTTCTTTATTCTCTAAAATATGTACATCATTAAAGGCAGTTCTTCCAAGATGTTCTAAGGCTCTCCTAATTTCAGGTTGAAATATTATAATTATGGATAGAACTCCAATTGTTATGGTCCTTTCAAGAATCCAATTAAGCATAGTAAGGTGTAAAAAATTACTAACCGGCATTAATAACAATATTAATAATATACCTTTTAAAAGTTGCTCCGCTCTGGTTTCCTTTATTAACATATAGCCTTTATAAAATATGTATGTCACTACCATTATATCCAATATAGACCATATGCTTAGAGATTTAACTGCAGCAACTAAAATATTTATAATATCCATAATTTCACCTCCATTAGCCTACTAACAATTATACACTATTGTAACTCAATGTAGTATAACATGATAAAATTTTATAAAATATTAATATAAACTTTTGGAATACTATTTATAAATAGCTTTATTATAATATAATCAATAAAATTACAACATTTGTAGTTTGTGATAAAATTATACATTTAGAAAGGTTGTGTATTATGGTGAAAATTAATGATGGATTAATTGAAGATACAATAAGGTCAGCATTGGCTAAATCTATGAATATCAGTTCAAAAGATATAAAAGTTAAATCTTTTAATGGAATAGTATCTATGCAAGGTTTTGTAAATGTACTTGCGGAAAAAAATAAGGCAGAAGAGATAGCCTATAAGGTGGGTGGTGTTAAAGAAGTAAGAAATAATATTACTATATCATTAGATGGCGATACAACAGATAAAGAATTAACTGATCTTGTTAATTCCAATTTAAGAAATAGTGTTTTTAAAAATAGAATTTTATCAGTTACAGCAAAAGTATCTGGAGGAAATGTTCTTTTAGTAGGGGACGTAGAAACCGAAAGAGATAGACAAATAGCTATAAGTGAAGCCAATAAAACCTTTGGAATAAGAAGTGTAGTAAGTACAATAAATTTAGCTTCTTTTAAAGATGATGCTTCTTTAACTAATGATGTAAACATGATATTAATGCAATCTAAAATTAACGTAAATGATATTTCAGCTATTGTCATCCGTGGTAAAGTAACTTTGTCAGGATATGCAGAAAAAGAAGAAGACATAAATAGATTAGTTACTATAATACAATCAGTACCTGGAATAAAAGAAGTAAATAATAAATTAAAATTGCATACAATTGAAACAGGAATTTCATAAATTTAGAATAAATAATAAGTTTTACAAATATAAATATTAACATAGAATCTTCATTAGAATAATAAACTTAACAATTTAGTCTATTTTGTATTCTATTAAATTTTAATTATTTAAATTAATTTTATATGTAGTACAAAATAGACTAATTATCTTATATTTAAAAATATAAAAAGAGGTGGAATTTCTATGTTTGATAAAAATACAAAGAAAATAATATTACTATCTGCTATCATTACCTTTAATATATTTTTATTAATATTTATATTTTTTAATATTTCTACTTTAAGTAAATATAATAAATCTAAATATCAATTAAATACATATATTAAAAATATCAATATTATAAATTCTCAAACTGCATCTATTAATGAAGGACAAACTATTGACATAGAAAAAGCAAAAGATAAACTTCCTTCGGTCATAAATTCTCTAATAAAAATAAATAAAAATCTAGAAAACTATGATGCTGACTCCAGATATAAATATACATTTGATTCTCTTAAATCAGGTTTAGATAATAATATATTGATGTACAAGCAGCTACTTTCTATATTTAATAATTTAGAATCTAATGATATAAATAACTCTATACAAAATTTTATTAATTACAAAAATAACTGTATTAAATATTATGGATACATAAAATCAAATCATAAATTTTTTAGTCTTTCTAAAGATAGCACTGTATTTATAAATAACTCTTACAATTATATATTAAACTTCACACGAATAAAAAATGACAAAGATATATTAAATACTCAAAATATGGAATTTGAAAATAATATAAATGATATTCTAGCTAAATTCAATTCAGTTAGAGTAAACTTATACTATTACGCGGAAAGTGCAAGAAAAAATTCTATTTCCTATGATAATGCTATTGTAAAAGTTCAAAATAATAAAGATAAATTTAATAATATATTAGAGCAATTTTCTCAAATAAATGTACCACAAAATCAAATTGAAGTATATAGAAATTTTAATAAAGTTCTTAATGATTATAATACTTATATAAATAGTTTTTCATCGGCTTTAAAAAAAGAAAAGTATATATCAGAATCAAAAAATAGTTCCTTAGACATTTCAGATTTGTATAAAGATTCTGATACAAAGTACAATATTATGAATAAAAATTTTAATAATTTAAAAAATAATTTCAAAGATGTTTTTTACTAATTAAATCTACCATATTTCTATCTATTTTTAATTCAATATTAAATTTTTTGTTATTATTGTATTATTTTTTTTTAACTGGGAATAATACCTTTAGCCTAAGTCATACGGGGGAACCATATTTTGGGGTGAATCGCTTTTTGCGTAGGTTTTGCCTTTACCAAACCCGTCAGCTAACCTCGTATAATAAAAGGAGGAAAGAATATAAATGAAAAAAAGCATTTGGGCTATTGTGTTTATTCTGTTTTTAGGATTATTACCCTCAAGTATTGTAAATGCTAAAACCACAACACCCTCAGGAAATACTTCTTCATCTGCCAATAGAGGGGCTATAAATTTATATAATGAGAAATCTGATTCCATAAAAGTATTTAGCCCTGAGGGAAGGTCCTTCGCTGTAACAAAAGAAGATATTGATTTAATGGCAAAAGTAGTATATGCCGAAAGTAATGCTGAGCCTTATGAAGGAAAAGTGGCGGTAGCATCTGTAATACTCAATAGACTTAGAGATAAAAGTTTTCCAAAGAGTATAAATGATGTTGTAAAACAAAAATACGCATTTTCCTGCGTAGTAGACGGAAATATTAATGTTACTGCAAATAAAGATTGCTATAATGCAGTATTTGATGCTCTAGATGGAAAGGATCCTACTACTAATGCTCTATATTTTTATAATCCTAAAACAGCCCGTTCAAGTTGGATGATTAACATAAAAAAAACCAATGTAAAACCAATAGGCAATCATACTTTTTTTGTAGTAAATTAGTAAATAAAAAATTGTCTATTAAAACATAAAAGCCTCAACAAGCTATGAATTTTGTTGAGGCTTAAAATATATTCATATATATTTTTTTTTATTATTTTAGTGAATCTAAGTATTTTACAGCACTTAAAGCAGCAATTTGACCTTCTCCTGCTGCCTTTATATATTGATATGGAAATCCCACACAATCTCCTGCTGCAAAGCATCCATCTATATTTGTCTTCATTGTTCTATCAACTTTTATATGCTCATTCTCTATTAAAAGTCCTGGTACAAGCTGTGCTGGTGCCACACTTTCTTTTAATACAAAAACCCCATCAGTTTCTATCTCATTAGACTTTAGAATAAGTTTTTCAACTTTATCTTGTCCTTTTATTTCTAAAGGCTTATCCTTTAAAATTTCTATTTTATCTACAAGATCATAGCTTTCATTATACATAGGTACATAATATAATTTTGATGCAAGTTCACTAACATAATTTGCTTCTTTTTCAGCTTCTTGTGTATACCCTACTATTGTCACAATTTTATTTCTATATAAAGGTGCATCACAAGTAGCACAATACCCTACTCCTTTACCAAGTAATTCCTCTTCACCTTTTAATGGCTTTGTATACTCCATTCCAGTAGCAAGTATGAGAGCTTTTGATTCATAAACCTTTTCATTAACCATAAGTGTAAAATAATCACCCATAGCATAAACAGCATTTATTCTCTCTTCAGTAATTTCTATACCCATTTTATCAATATGTTCATTAAATTTATTTTTCAAATCTTCTCCAGATATATCATAGAAACCTAAAAAATTATTTATTTTAGGAGCTTTTGTCAGCTTAAAACTTAAATTTTTATTTCCGAATAAAATTATTCTCTTATTTCTTATTTTAGCATTAATAGCAGCAGATAGACCTGCTGGTCCACTACCTATTATAGCTATATCGTAACGTTCTTCCATTATATATCATCTCCTTAATACCTAAAATTAAAATTTACAATTGTAAGGCTTGATAAATTCACTAAAGAATCAGGTGTAGAATTATTAAGTAAATCTATTATAATTCTACACCCATTATAAAACCTTATATATGTTTTTGTAATACTTCTTTTAGTCCGGCTTTAGGTCTAAAACCAACTAGTGTCTCAGCTACATTTCCATCTTTAAATACTAACACAGTAGGAATGCTCGCTATTCTATATTGACTAGCTACTATTGGATTTTCGTCAACATTGACTTTTACAAATTTAGCTTTATCATTTAATTCTTCTGATAAATCTTCAATTACAGGTCCAAGCATTTTACAAGGTCCACACCATGCTGCCCAAAAATCTACTACTACCGTTCCAGCTTTAACCTCTTCTTGAAAATTACTATCATTAATATCTTTAACCATAAAAATTCCTCCCTAAATACACAAAGATTTAAAATTGTGTATACAGTTATTAATAAATTAAGCAATTTATTTATACAATTAGACTTTACTTATATAATATTATATATTATATAATATTAATTATCAATACAATAAAGCCTACAAATAATTATCAGTTTAATTATACATCATATACACTTTTCCAACCAGTAATTATAAATTAATTACTGTGGTTATTTAACAAAAATAATTCAATCATTAAATATATCGCTAATTTTATTACCAATTACTATAATAAGTATCTTTTTTGTAGTTAGTTCATTGTTATAAAATACATAATATAAAAATATTATTTTAAATATTTTTAAAATAATTAACTATTGAAATTTGTTTATTTATAATTATAAAATTCTACGTATTATAAATATATTATTGCCTTATAGATTAAATATTATAGATTAATATTATTATATATATAACTTAATTTTTCAATATATCCTTTATATTAGAATTATTATAAATGACACAGTATATTAATCCCCCATCTGAGATGGGGCGAATAGAATAAGCAGTAGATTTGGCTAGAGTAAAAGAACCTCCAATGATATAATGATACAGGTTTCGCAGGCCGTATCAAATCAAAGGAGGTTATCCAAATGGATAATGCAAGTATAGCACATACTAGATGGAATTGCACATATCATATAGTGTTTATTCCAAAGTATAGAAGAAAAATAATGTATGGTGAAACAAAAAAAGATATAGTAGAAATTTTAAAGAAGTTATGTGAAATGAAGCAGATCACATTGATAGAAGGAAAGGTTTGTAAAGATCATGTTCATATGTATATAGCAATTCCACCAAAATTATGTGTATCTGAGTGTATGGCATATTTAAAAGGAAAAAGTGCATTAATGTTGTTTGATAGGCATCCAGAGTATAGAAGTAGATGGGGAGAAAGACATTTCTGGGCAAGAGGTTATTATGTAGCAACGGTAGGAAATGTAAATGAAGATACAATAATAGAGTATATAAGGCAACAAGAAGAGAGTGATAAACTAGAAGACGGAAGAAAATAGCAAAGGCCTCGCATGAGAGGTAACCAGTAAAAATGGCTTTGCGAAACCGCCTTTAGGCGTGCCAGTAACGTGTCCTGGAGGGACCAAAATTAAACCACCATTTGAAATGGTGGTTGCTAACTAGACTGACTATATTCTCTAGATAAACGTTTTGCATATTCTTTTGCTTTATTAATGTCTATATTTTTACTTATCATTGCCATATTATAGAGTACTATATCTTTATAATCGCCTTTATAAAACTTTTCATCATACATTGTATAAAACTTTACAGCATTTTCATAATCTCCTATATTTTTATAGCTTTCTCCTATAAAATATATTACATGAGGATACAGATAATTATCCTTACCATAGTTAAAGGCTCTTAAAAATTCATTAATGGCTTTACTATAATCTTTATTATCAAAAGCTAGTGTTCCTTGTCTATAAAAATAACCAATACCTTCTTCTTTTAAAAGTTTTTCTCCATGAGATAGCATTTCTTTATAATTCAACCTTAAATCGCTATTCTTCCACTGCTCAACATAAATATATAGATTTTCAAAATCTTTATTATCAACAGCTTTTTTAAATTTGTCATATGGAAATTGTATATTTTCAGAATTTTCATTTTTACCTTTAGCTGAATTAATCTGTAAAGATTTATTAGATACTTTTTCATTAGTTTTATTATTACTTAAAGGAATACTTTTTTTAGACTCTAAAAAAGACATATTAAATAATTTTGTATTTAAATTGACTATAAATACTATAGCTAAACAAATAGTTATTATTGCTAAACCATAAAAATATTTTTTATTAAAAACTTTATTTTTAAATTCTTCGTATTTTACTAATATCCTTTTATTTTCCAAAGCCATAGAATTATTTTTATCCAAAGATATAACTTTTTCCAACTTTTCTCTTGCCTTTTCAAAATCTCCCTGTTTTATATAACAAATACATAGATAATTATTTACATTAATAGTGTTAAAATCACTATTATCACATTCCAATAGAAGTTCCAAAGCTTCATTTATTCTCATACTATTAATCTCTTTTATTGCTTTCACATAGACTTTTAACCTTTTTTCATCCTTTTCTAATCCTTCAAGATATTTTTTTGCAACCTTATCATCATTTAACTGTAAATTAAGTTTCCAAAGAGTTTTACAATTTTTTATATCACCTTTTAAATAATACAAAAGTCCTTTTAAATCTATGGCAGCTCTATTTTTTATATTTTCGGAAATGTTTCTTTCACATAATTCTATGGCTCTATCTATGTACCCTTTATGGTAATAATTTAATGCTTTTTCATAATATGTATTTGTTTTATCCATAATATCCCCTTTTAACTAATTACTTTATTTCATAAGTATATAATACTATATCTGTTTTTTATAATATACCACAATTATATCTACAATATTTTAGGATATTACTAAATTAGTTTATTAAATTTTAAACTTCTGAACCATATTATTAAGCCTCTCTGCAAGTTCAGCCTGACTTTGGGCAGATTTTGCTACTTCATTAACAGCCATTGATATTTCATTTATACCACTTAGTACTCCTTCAGAACCTGATGCTGATTCTTCCGCTGTAGTAGAAACACTTTGTATAGCACTATTTACCTGTTCTATAACTTCATTCATCTGTTTAGAGGAAGTTGCAATCTCCTCAGACATATTACGTACAAATTCTGAATCTTTTTCATAGTGAACACCAGTATCCATAAGCAGCTCATAACTTGGTTTTACATTGTTTACAATATATTCTAACACTCCACGTCCGCTCTGAGATAAGTTATCAAATGCTTCCTCTACCTGGGATACCATATTTTGAATATTTAGAACCGTTTGTGAAGATTGCTCAGCAAGCTTCCTTACCTCCTCTGCAACTACAGCAAAGCCTTTACCTTGTTCACCTGCTCTTGCAGCCTCTATAGCTGCATTCAACGCAAGAAGATTAGTTTGAGCTGCTATATCTCCAATAGAGTCAGCCATAGTCTTTACTTCTTCAACAACTTTGCCTTCTTCTATAGACTTTATAATATCTGAATATTTTTCGTTATAAATCAAGTTTCCCTCTTCTATGTTTTTTGTAGCTTTTTCCTTTATATCAAAAGCACGTTTTTTTATATTATTTACGGAAATAGTAGCATCCTTTGCCTTACTTGCAAATTCATTTGTAGTTGCACTAATTTCTTGCACTGAAGCATTTACTTCTTCAGTAGTAGCACTTAAATCTTGTGCTCCTCTGGCTATTTGCTCAGTTGATTCACTAACTATTTCCACCTTGGAAGAAACCTCTTCAGTAATAGCAGATAATTCTTCACCGCCCGCACTAATATCACTGGCACTGTCTATTATTTCAGATATTAATTTTCTTACATTAGAGCCTGCTTGATTTAAGGCCTTAGCAAGATTACCCATTTCATCTTTTGAATTTATATTTATAGATTGCGTTAAATCACCATTTCCAAGGGCCTTAGCAAATGTTAAAACCTGATTTGCTTGTCTTGAAATCATAGTTGATATTAATGTCCCAAATACAATAGCAATAATTAAACCTAAAGCAGCCACAAAAATTGCACTATATAAAGAGCTTTTATAGGTTACATTATTTTCTTTATAGGAATTGTCTGCCTGATTAGTATTTATTTCAATTAATTTATTTAAATCATTATATAATTTTTCTCTTACTTCAGATTTTGAAAAAATATCTCCTGCAGCATCATAGTTATTTTCGTCAACATGCTTTATGACAGCTTCAATAATGGCTCTATAGGAATCCACATCTTTTTTTAGCTGTGAAAAAGCTGGTTTTTCCTCATCAGATAGTATTGTTGTTTCATACTTTTGTATAATTGATTTATTCTTATTTATGAAATCGTTAATTTCTTTTTTAAGATCTTCATTACTTTGACTTTTATTTTTTTGATAAACAAGTTTTAATAAATCTGCCCGTGCTTCGGAAAAATTCTGCTTTAAAGTGGTTAAATTCTTTATGGATTCTAAATTATAATCATGCATTGAAATAGCATTTGAATTTATTATCCTCATATTATTTATTCCCATAAATCCAACAATTCCAATAAATAATGCTACTAAAATAAATGCTGATACTAATTTTTGTGAAATTCTTAAATCATTAAAGCATTTCATAAATACACTCTCCATTCAGTTAATATAATATTATATATCGACACCATCTTATATTAATTGACATGGCATTATTTGATTTAACCTACTCTTAACATTATTTTAATATTATTTTAATATTTTGTTAACACAAAGCAACAATATTACACATACTCATTTATTGCTTCTTCAATTCGTATTACAATCCGAAACTTTCTTAAAAATATTCCCAATTTGTTCTTCCAGTTTACAATTTTCAATTAAAAGTTCCCTTAAATTTTTTATGCCCTCATCATTACTGTTATTTTTAATTATTTTAAGTGCTTTTTCATAATTTTCACTTGCCATCTTGAATAACTTTGACGCCTTAATTATTTCATCATTATTCTTAAAAAAATTTTCAAGAAACTTTGCATTATCTTCCCTTGTATATGCTAAGGTTTGAAGTACCCATTCATTGTTAAAAGACTTTGTCTCTTCTATATATTTTCCAAACTCTGCTATTGCCTGTACACCAGAAAAAACAGATTTAACCTTTTCTCCAATTAAACTATTGCCATTTCTCTTTAAAATCTTATTGATATTTTTCTTCTTCTCTCTAGTAGTAAAAATGCAAAACCCATATCTCCAAGGCTTTCTAAATTTAGCGTTTAATTTATTTGTTGCATCTATCAACTTCTGCTTAGAAATATATTTTCTTTCCCTGTTGTCCTTCCCCATAGTTTCATAATAATAAAAGCCTGCTCTATTATAACCCACCAAAAGTTCACTGTTTGAATAAAAACCCTTTGTTCCTAATAGAGTAGCCATATCTATTTGAACTAATACAAGATAACCTTGTGAAATATATTCTTTCATAGTACTGATAAAAGCATTTGGACTGTAGGTTGTAAAATAATCCATATGAAGTCCTATAAACGGTGCAGCAATTCTCAATCCCTCTATAGGTTCCCTAAAGGGTATAAAATCTTTTTTTATTGTATTAAAAGTAACTCCATAGGTATACCCCATAAGAAAGTTAATATTTTCTATAGATATATCTTCCTTAGGATAAATCCTATCATTTATCATTTTAAGGGCTGCTGCCTCTTGATACTGCTTTTCACTGGATAACCCTACTATTCCTTCTATAATACATTTTTCAGGATATCTTGGAATTCTTCCAAACTTTATAGCCCTAGGTCTATATGCCTGATCATAATACTTTTTCTGATAAAAATTAATAATTAATAAGTATAAAAATATAATAATTATTATTGCTACCACAATAATAATCATAATATTGAGTATCATACTATAATACCCTCCTCCGTCTAATATTGATGCCTTGCAGCTCCCCACTTTCATTGTAGATAACAACATAACACCGTTAACAAAGACTTCTAAGACTTATGAATTGCACCGACTCCCTAGATAATCAATTCTAAAATTTAAAAAGAAACTTTACTTCCTGAATCATATAGGTGTGTTTATATAAATCAAGGCTACCTCTTATAATATGAGATAGCCTTAACTTATATTACAAACTCCTCTTTAATGACTATTCTACAAAATAAAGCTTTTCTAAATTATAACACTTATTTTAAGAATCCACCAATATATCCAAGTATACCTAGAGCAAACATTCCAAATATTATTACAATAGCACTAACCTTTTTCTTTAATAGATGCATGCATAGGAATGTCAATAATAATGGTAATAATCCTGGAATTAATGAATCTAACATATTCTGAACAGTAGTTACAACCATCTTTCCATCTGAACCTTTAACTGAAGAAATTACTAATGGTACATTTATATTAGTCCATTTGCAAACTAAAGCACCCATTATGAAAAGTCCTACTATTGCAGCACCTTCTGTAATTTTTTGAAGTGTATTTCCGGCTGCTTCTGATACTATAGATGTTCCTTTTTCGTATCCATAATGTACACCAAACCATAGTGTTAATATTCTCAATATATTAAATGGTATGAAAAATAGCAAGGGTCCAATTATACTTCCTGTAAGAGCTACTGATGCACCTAATGCTGCAAAAACCGGTCTTAAAGTTCCCCAGAATATAGGGTCACCTACACCTGCAAGCGGTCCTATAAGTCCTATCTTTACACCACTGATAGCTGCGTCATCGATTGGAGCTCCATTGGATTTTTGTTCTTCCATAGCTGCTGTAACCCCCATAATAGGTGCAGCCATATATGGTTGTGTGTTAAAAAATTCTAAATGTCTTTTTAACGCTGCTGATTGATCTTTTTTGTCTTTATATAATCTCTTTATAGCTGGAATCATTGATACGCAAAATCCCATACTTTGCATTCTTTCAAAGTTAAAGGAACCAAGTAACCACCATGAACGCCAGAACATACTCTTTAAATCGCCTTTAGTTAATTTATTTTCACTCATATTACAACCCCCTTACTTTCTTAATTATAGATCATCTAATTCATCGTAAACTTGAGCCTGCTGACTATATTTAGGATTTAATTGTATATAGAATATAGCTGCACATAGACCAATTATACCGAATCCAACAAGAGTAAATGTAGTAAATGCTGCTATTACAAACCCAACAAAGAAGAATGGCATTAGATATTTTGCCTCCATCATGTTAATAACCATAGCATAACCAACAACAACTATCATACCACCAGCAATTTGAAGTCCTCTTGTAATTGGTACTGGTATTGCTGCAAGCATTGCTTCAACTCCACTGGTTCCAGCTACTGCCGCTACTAGTGCAGCTGGGATTGCAATACGAAGTCCCTGAAGCAAAAGTGCTGTGAAATGAGCTATTTCTATCCCTCTAAAATTGGCATCTTCAGCATATTTGTCTGAAAGATGCTGAAAGAACACAGCTATAGTTCTTACAAATATAGTTAAAACCTGACCTGCTGCTGCAATTGGTATTGCTATAGCTATACCAGATGCTATAGGCTGATGTCCGGTTATTACAAGTATAGTAGCAACTACACTGGCAAGAGCACTATCTGGTCCCATAGCTGCTCCAACATTCATCCACCCCAAGGCTAGAAGTTCTAGCGTTCCTCCTAAAATAATTCCTGTTTTTACATCTCCTAGTACAAGTCCAATTAATGTACAAGCAATTATTGGTCTATGAGTTTCCATAGAATCAAGTACACTTCCCATACCAGTTATCATTGCAACAACAAGTACTAAAATAAATTGAATAGTAGACATGTATAATCCCCCTTTTAATATATTTTATTTTTTCCTATCCTCTTCCTTATTCTTTAAATCTAAGGATTAGAAATATATCAGAAAAGATTTCTCCCTTAATATATCCTAATAAATATTATTACTAATTAATTTAAATCAGAGAGATATCTTTTTTGACTAACTATAATTTCAAAACTATTTCTATAGATCTTTGATTTTACTCATTACATCAACTTTTGAATCACTTGCAATTTTTCTAAGTTCAAGCTCAATATCCATTTCATGCATTTTCTTTAGAGCACTAATATCCTCAGGTCCAAGAGATACTGCACTGCTAATTTGTGTTCTTCCTTCCTTATAGCACATTCCTCCAAGATTTACAGATTTAATATCCATCCCCCCCTCTACAAGTCTTAAAACATCCACTGGATTTGTGCAAAGTATTAACGCTTTAAAAGAGTCATATTTAGGATTTTTATAGACTTCAAGGGCTTTTTCAATAGGTAATACATAAGCTTTTATTCCTGGAGGCGCTACCTGTAAAACTAATGTCTTTCTTAGAGTATCTTTAGCAACCTCATCACTGCAAATTATTATTTTGTTACATTTTGTTTCCTTTACCCAAACGGTAGCTACCTGACCATGTATTAATCTGTCATCAACTCTTACAAAATTTATATTCATTTTTAATTCCTCCTTGTATAATGTAGTCATAACATTCAATAGAAAACTATCTTGAATTCTAACGAACATTACAACTCATTTCTTTTAATTTATTCGAAGATTTTCTACCCGATAGGGTGTACTAATCTCATCTAACTTAGTTTTCTATTTTTCCCAAGTGGGAATCCATACTAGTAAATATTGATGTATAATATCTCCTGAATAGAAGATAGATGTATTCCTCCTGGGAAGTAACTCTAACGAGTCATTGATACCCGAAAATTAGCGTATCATTCCATCAGTGAGAGTTCTATGTTTAGCTGGTTGGGTTTCCCTTTGGGAATTACCCGTGTCACAAACAAGGTTATAGAATTACTGATAGAAATGGAATATCTATTCTATCTCACAAAGCAAAGGAGATATTATTTTATGAGTAAATTTTTTTATAGACCAATAGTTGGAATCGATGTATCAGCAGACTTTTCAGTAGTTGCTATACTAGCACCTGACGGTGAAGTTTATAGAAAGCCTTTTAAAATTAAGCACAATAGAAATGGTTTTGATTACCTAGTAGATCAAATAAAAAAAGCGGAAGAAGAGTTTAACATGAAAACGGCAATTTTCATGGAATCTACTGGTGTATACCATCTTACTCTTTTCCACTTTCTTAGGGATACATTTGAAACATGTATCTTAAATCCACTCATTACTAATTGTAACAAGAATGGAGACATAAGAAAAGTGAAAAATGATAAAAAAGATGCATTAACCATTGCTAAAATAGGCAAATTTCAAAATGTTAAATATACTTCTGCATTTGATATTGAAATTTATACCTTAAAAGCTCTCTGTAGAGATTACTATAAGTTTACTGATAGTAAATCTACTTTTAAGAAAAAGCTTTCTACCGACTTAAAAATTATTTTTCCTAGCTATAGCTCTGTTTTTTCAAACATTACTTGCAAAACATCAATAGCAATTTTAAAAGAATATTCAAGTCCTAAAGCTATCTTAAATGCTGATAAAAATGAGTTAATAGATCTTATTCGCAGTCATTCAAGAAAAGGACTAACATATAGTGAAAAAATCTATAAAAAGCTAATTGATGCTGCTGAAGAAGCTATTTACATTGGTCTTAAATCGCCTAGCCTGTTTGTAAAAATCATGAACACAATTTCTGTAATAGAAACTTTAGAAAATCAGCTTAACAATTTATTAAATGAAATTCATTCATTGATGAAAAGCAATAGGATTTCAGAGCAATTTAAGAAAAATGTTCAATTGATTTACTCAATACCAGGTATTGGTGAATTAACTGCCATCACAATAATGAGTGAAATAGGCAATATTAAAGGTTTTGTAAAAGCTAAACATTTAGTTGCTTACTTTGGTATTGACCCATCTGTCAATCAATCTGGTAAGTTTAACAGTAATAAAAATACTATGTCTAAACGTGGTACCAGAATAGGCAGAAGAGCCTTATATGCTGTGGCATTAGCATCCATACGAACCAGTAGAAGCGGTGAACCTATAAACAAAGTTTTACTTACCTACTATAAAGAAAACCTAAATGGTAAAAGCAAAAAGGTTGCTTTAGTGGCAATAATGCATAAACTTGTTAATTACATATTCTCCGTCCTAAGGAACCAAAAAGAGTATGAAATACGTGATCCTAAAATACATATTAAAATGTATCTTAATAATGGTTCTACTACAGCAGCCTAACGGCTAAAAACTTAAAGACTAATCATCTTACAATTAATTCCATTGTTCGTGCTTTTTCAATGGATTATTTGCTATGCAAATTTTTACTCATAAATTATTTTTTTAATTTTTATTGACTTTTACTAGCTGGTCTTATAACTTTTCATCAGATTATTTAAACGTTATCATTAAATATAAAATTTAGTATGATTGCTTAAAATCAAGATAATATTACTTTCATTCATTTAATTTTATGGTTTTATTTATTACAGTTCTTCATCATCTTGCTGCAACAAAGCCTCTTTTAAAGATTTTATTCCTTCACAAGCTGACTGTTTAGCTATATTAACCAGTTCTTCAATACTTGAAAAACTTCTAGCACCATATACCTCTAAAAGCATTGGCAGATTAATTCCTGTTACAATATCCATATTTTCATTTTCTGCTACTATTCTACTGGCTGCATTAAATGGACTTCCCCCAAATAAATCTACCATAAAAAGTGTTCCCTCTTTTGAATCCAATTGTTCTAATTCTTTCTTATACTTTTCTAAAAGATCATCTGGTCCTTCTCCTGGTTCAAAAGTAACCGCTGAAACGTTTTCTTGTTTTCCAAAAATCATTTCTGATGATCTTAATATTTCCTTTGAGAACTTACCATGTGTTCCTATAATTATTGCTGTCATTCCCATTCCCCCCTTTAAGTTTTTTAATATTAAATTGTTTACACTTATTTATATAGCAACTACCATGCCAATTTTGTGTATCAAAAAATATTTTTTACAACTTGGCTATTTTACTGATTTTATACATAATATTTTGTATCAAAAACTCAATAATTGATACACTTATTTCATTTTTGATACTCTATAGATACTTTAATACATTTATTTAATCATTTCTGATATATAATAAATCTCATCTTCACTAAGTTTCACATTTATTGTGCTTTTAAAAATATTACTTGCTCTATTTATGCTTTCAATAACTTTTTTATCTAATATGCTTTTATCATACTTATACACTAATGGATCTCTTATTATAGCTCTTTCCAGTGCACAGCCTACATGTACCATCAATCTGATACTCATAGAATTATTAAATTTTATATTTAAATTTTTTTCCAATACACTTATAAAATCAAATAATACACTTATTATTTTAGATGGATTAAGATAAGTTAAAAATTGATTTAAACTATCTTCACATATTTTTTTTGATACTATATTATGTTGTTTTTCTTCTATAAAAGTAAATTTGTTTTTTATTATATTTGATAATAATTCTTCTCCATTACCCCCAATTAAAGATTCAATAGAAATAAAAGGTACTTGAATTTTAGGATCAATGATACCAACAGAAGCTATAATTTTATATTTTTTTTCTATGGATTTTATATTCTCCTGCAGATTTCTTACACCAACAGGAATAACCTCTATTTCATCACTGGTTATATTCATAATAATATTTTCTATAAGTTCTCTCAGTTTCTCTGCGGTTCCCTCACCAGTGGAACAAATAGTAACTATTGCCTTTAAATTGTTATCTTCACTTCTTATTAATTCTGATCGCCCATAACCTTTAAAATCTTTTATTGAATGATAAACGCTGTCTATATCCATATCTAAAATATTAACTTTTCTAATAGCCTCTAACACTATAGGCGTAGACACCATATCTATAGTTTTTACCTTTATTCCTGTTCTCTCAGATATTACTGTATCAAAATTTGCTAGTGATCCCATGTCTACTAATAATAAAACTCCCTTACCTGTATCAAGCTCTCTTGCTTTTTCTATTATTCTTTCAAGAATTTCCGTAGGATTAACATCCAGCGGCATATCTAGAGCCTCTATACTGCTATTCCCTAAGAGTTGCTTTGCTACATCAACCATGCTGCTAGCAGTACTGCTCCCATGAGCGGCTACAATAATGCCAACATGGCCATTACTCTTCTCTTCTTGAATGGAATTTAATAACAAAGTTAAATATACTACCTCAATTTCCGGAACTATTACATTAAACTTCTTCTCTACCATACCTTTTATATTTAGTGCTATATTAAACTGCTCTCTTTTATCATCAATAATTCCATCCATATTTGTATATTTTAAAGCCCTTTTATTCTTTAATCTATTTAGAAAAGAACTTAAATGTAAACTCAATGCATATAAAAACCTGTCAGATAGTTTTTTATTAATTTCTTTCTCAACCATATGAATTACTTCTTCTGAAAATTTTAATATATCCTCATCTACTATTTTTAAAATCTTATTCCTATCATTTTCATTATTCTTAACTTTATTATAAAAAGATTTAATGTGAATATTGATATCTGTAGTTATAAAATTATTTATATATTCTTTATCTGCTCCACCTTCCTTTAATATAGCAGCTTTATCTTCTATAATTTTATACAGATTAAAGGGTAAATCATAGGAGTCTATATGGCTTAATTCATTATAACCATCTGGTGTTACTACTAACTGTGACTCTAGGTAATTAGATATTTCTTCCATCTCCTTCCTTTTACCGGTTAAATAGAATAATCCATTTTTAATATCTGAAGGAAGACTTTTAAATTGAATTTCAATATACTCCTTATTAGCCATACTATTCAAAAAACCCTTGGCACATATGAGTTGTATATTGGATTTTAACTGACCAACATTGCCATAAGTAGTACTACCTATGAGAGCTTTTACTACTTCCTCTTCAATTTTTATAGCTTTATTCACTCTGTGTGCTTCGTTAGAAAATAAAAATTTTATTAAGTCAACTTTATCTTTTGAAGCTCTTTCTTCAAAACTTGGTATAGTTATAATAATAGGTATTCTTCTTATAAACGTTTTCAATAAAGATGAATTGGGATCTTCAGTAGTGGCTCCAATTATCAGAATACATGATTTTCTATTTCTCTCTGTTTCACCTAACCTGTTAAAATTGCCTGTATCCATAAAGTAAAACAGCATTTCTTGACCTTCTGGAGGTAATCTGTGTATTTCATCTAAAAATAGAATCCCTCCATTTGCCTTTTCAATTATTCCAGCTTTATCTGCATCCGCTCCAGTATATGCACCTTTAACATGACCAAATAAGTGGGATATTAAAAGTTGCGGATTATTATAATAGTCTGCACAGTTAAATACAATAAAAGGTGAATCTTTACCAATTTTCTCTACATGTTTTGCTTGATTATACATCATATTGGCAAATAATGTTTTTCCAACCCCTGTCTGACCTACAATCAAAGTATTTAATCCATTAGGTGGATATAAAATTGCAGCTTTAGCCTGCTCAATTTGATTTTTAAGACTAGTTTTAGCTCCTATAAGTTTATCAAAAGGAGAGCTTTCACTATTTATTGCATTACCTTGTAATAAAATATCATCTATACTATTTATTTCAATAGACTTATTCTCTAATTTCTTATCTAGAATTCTTTCAACACATCTTTTGTCTAGATATAACACAGGTCTAGATTTTATCTTTATTATCTTGTCATTTCTAAGTAATTGATTTAATTCCATACTTACATTATTTCTAAGTATATTAAGTTTTTTAGATATTTCCATTGCACTAAAGCCCGAATTATTTTTTAGTTCTTCTAAAGTGAACTTTTCGGTTTGTTGTATAATGTATTCGTATATTCTATCTATTCTTTTCAATATATAACTCCTCCATTCTTTAATACACTAATACTATTTTGTATCATTATCTACATTATAAACTGTATTACTATATTCTTTCAAATATAATATAACTACTTTTTAAAAATTATATAATTGAAAATATAATATATCTTTTATATTTAACATAATCTATTGTAGTATATATTTATTTCATTGTTTAAACTGTAAATCATAAATAAATACAATAACCCATTGCATAATACTGAAAATAAAGTATAATACTTTTAACGACTATTAATTAATATTATCTATTTATTATTACAATTTGATAATATTAATTACTTTAGGAGGTAATTATGAAAAAATTTAGCTATATTAAAAATAATACAGATTTACTAAGAACAAAGCTTACAAAATTACAATATAAAGTTACACAAGAAAATTTTACAGAAAAAGCCTTTGAAAATGAATACTGGAATTTCTATGAAGATGGATTATATGTAGACGTCTGTAGCGGTGAGCCTCTATTTACTTCAAGAGACAAATTTGATTCAGGATGTGGATGGCCTAGTTTCTCAAAACCTGTAGATATGGAAAATATAAAAGAAAATCTGGATACCTCTCATGGAGTAATAAGAACAGAGGTAAGAAGCAAATACGCAAATTCTCATTTAGGACATGTTTTTAATGATGGTCCTGCCAAAAAAGGTGGATTAAGATATTGTATAAATAGTGCTTCTATAAAATTTATACCTAAGGATAAACTTAAAGAAGAAGGATATGAAGAATATATGTATTTTTTTGATTAATATTCCTTGTGAAAAATACCGTTTCACAAGGAATAAACATTATTAAATTTAGGAATATTCCTATCCATAATTATTAAAAATAAGAACCTAATAGTATAAATGAAAAGCCGGTTTTATAACCTATATAAGTTATAAAACCGCTTTTTCTATATAATAATAATTAATTAATTATTCATTATATATTTTTTAGCACTTAATATAGAAGATGCACTCATTGAGAACTCATCTAAGCCATACTGAGTAAGTGTAGGAATAGCTTTTTCATCTCCAGCCATTTCACCACACATTCCACACCATTTTCCTTCTTTGTGTGCTGCTTCTATTGTCATCTTTATTAATCTAAGTACTGCTGGATGCATTGGATTATAAAGATAAGATACATTTTCATTCATTCTATCTGCTGCCAATGTATATTGAATTAAATCATTAGTTCCAATACTAAAGAAATCTACATATTTAGCAAGTTCATCGGCCATAACAGCAGCTGCTGGTATTTCTACCATTATTCCAGTTTCAAGTTCAGCATTAAATTCTTTTCCCTCAGCTTTAAGTTCTTCCATACACTCTGATAAAACTTCCTTTGCTGCTAAAAATTCTTCTAATGAAGAAATCATTGGGAACATTATCTTTAGGTTACCAAAAGCAGAAGCTCTAAGTAATGCTCTTAACTGTACTTTAAATATATCTTTTCTTCCAAGACATAGTCTTATAGCTCTATATCCAAGGAAAGGATTCATTTCTTCTGGCAATGGTAAATAAGGTAGTTTTTTATCTCCTCCTATATCAAGAGTTCTTATAACTACAGGTCTTCCCTCCATTTTTTCTACAACATATTTATAAGATTCAAATTGTTCTTCTTCTGTTGGTATTGAATCTCTATCCATATACAAGAATTCAGTTCTAAATAATCCTATACCATCTCCTCCATTAGCTAAGACTCCTTCTACATCTTGAGCTTTACCTATATTTCCACAAACCTCTACACGTTTTCCTGCCTTAGTTTTGGTTTCTACATCTATTAATTTTTTAAGCTCTTCTCTTTCTTTCTCAAACTTATCTTTTTTCTCAGTATATATCTTAAGTGTAGATTCATCAGGATTTATTATTACTTCACCTTCGATACCATCTACAATAACTAAATCACCATCTTTAACACTTTCTGTTATATCATTAAGGCCAACTACTGCTGGTATTTCAAGAGTTCTAGCCATTATTGCACTATGAGAAGTTCTTCCTCCTATATTAGTTAAAAAACCAATAACTTTACTTCTATCAAGCTGTGCTGTATCTGACGGTGTCAAATCATGAGCTACTATTACAGTATTTTCATTTAAATCACCATCTCCAGTTATTGTTCCTGCTAAATTTCCTATTATTCTCTTTCCTACATCTTTAACATCTGCTGCTCTTTCTCTCATATATTCATCTTCAATAGCTGCAAAAATTCCCATATACATTTCTACCACTTCTGAAACAGCTTTTTCTGCATTTGTTGATTCTGAAGCTACTTTACCTTCAACAGCTCCAGTAAATTCTGGATCATCTAAAAGCATAATGTGACTTTCAAAAACAGCTGCTTTGTCAGCGCCTAATTCTTTTTCTGCTTTTTCCTTAATCTTTTGTAATTGTGCTCTAGAATTCTCAATAGCAGTACTTAATCTCTTCTTTTCAACATCTATATCATCCACTTTTTTATCAGTAATCTCAATTTCAATGTTAGCCTTTATTACAACATTACCTATTGCATATCCTTTTGAAGCCGCAATTCCTTTTTTCATATTTTTTCCTCCCACTAGATAAATAATTTTATATATTTATAAAGCAAAAATCGTGCCAATTAAAACAAAAATTTATAAGCCTTATAAATAGTAGTTTTCTATATAAAATAAATTTTTATGTACATAATTTATTGATATTTTTTATCAACATATTTCTACATTAATTTTACATTCTTTTAAAATAAACCTCTAGATTTATCATCATATAAGGTGTACAATTGAATTGATAAAAAATATCAAACAATTTATGCTGTTTTGATATTTTTTATCAACAACAAGTAAAGGAGATTATCATGTTTAAAAATTGTATTATTGTGAATTGTAAAAATGGTATTCATACAAGAATAGCTGCTATGATAGTTCATAAATCTTCAGAACTTAAAGATAAATATAATATAAATTTGTATATAAAAAAAATTGATGCTACAGAACCTATGGCAATAAGCATACTTGCTTTAATTTCTCAAAGAATACAAAACGGGGAAATGATTCAAATATCCTGTAAGGAAGACACTAATTTAGGTCAAAAAGCGGTTCTTGAACTATGTGATTTTATAACTGCAGGAATAGATCTTGATGATACTCCTATATCAAATTTAGATGATATAATTGAGCAAAATACTATTGCAAAAGAACAAATACTTGAGAATATCCCTTTAGGAATAATAGTAATAGACACTCATTCATATATTATTTCAATGAATCAATATGCACTTAATCTAATTGAAAAAAAATCCGAAGAAGTACTTGGGAAATCTGTTTCAGATATTATACCAACTTCTGAACTTCCCTTTATTCTTTCTTCTAAGGAAAAACAACTTGGTAAAACTCAACATATAAACAATAAAATTGTTCTTGTAAATCGCTCTCCAATAATTTCAAATGGAGAATTAATAGGTGCTATTGGAGTGTTTCAAGATATTTCGGAAGTACTTGGTATGAAAGAATTAAATGAAAAATTCAAAAAAATATTAGAAGCTTCTCATGATTTAATATGTTTTGTAGATGAACACAGAAAAATAAGTTACGTAAACCCTCCCTATGAAACCATCTTTAACCTAAAATCTTCTGACATACTGGGTAAAGATCTCATAGATATTTCACCAAATGGATATAGAATGAAGGTTTTTAATACAAAAAATCCTATGGAAAATCAATTATACAGTAAAAATGATGTGGATATAATATCTACAGTAGAACCAATATTTATAGACAACTATTTTAAAGGGGTTATTTCTATATCTAAAAGTGTAAATGAAATAAAAGATATGGCCAATAAACTGGAGAAATCTGAAGAAGAATTAAATTATTACAAATCTGAATTAAAAAGACATACTATGCTTAGTGGAAACTTTAATAATATTATTGGTAATTCAAGAGTTCTAAAAGATGCCCTTATTATAGCAGATAAAGCTTCAGCTACTACCTCTACTGTTTTGATAAGAGGTGAAAGTGGTACTGGTAAGGAATTAGTAGCAAAAGCTATACACAATAATAGTTCAAGAAAAGATAAACCTTTTGTTAGAATAAATTGTGCTGCTATACCAGAAAACTTATTTGAAAGTGAACTATTTGGATATGAAAAAGGTGCTTTTACTGGAGCATTAAAAAATAAACCTGGAAAATTCAGCATAGCTAATGATGGAACAATTTTTTTAGACGAAATTGGAGACATGCCCAAGCCTATGCAGGTAAAATTATTAAGAGTAATACAAGAAAAAGAATTTGAAAGTGTTGGAGGATTATTTACACATAAAGTAGATGTAAGAATAATAGCTGCAACTAATAGAAATTTAGAAGAAATGATCAAAACAGGTGATTTTAGAGAGGATCTTTATTATAGATTGAATGTCATCACAATCCCTCTGCCACCTTTAAGAAAAAGAATAGAAGACATAAATTTACTAGTAGAACATTTTATAAAAAAGCTTACTTTAAAATTAAATAAGCCTATGTATTCTATTGACAGTGAAAGTCTACAATATCTTCAAAACTATCATTGGCCAGGAAACATAAGAGAACTTGAAAACATCATAGAAAGAGCCATTAACATGTGTGATAAAAATATTATTACTGCAAAAGATTTACCTATGTATATTACAAATATAACACCTGAAAATATGGGCCTAATTAATTTTAAAGAAAATGATGATTTAATGAAGCTTGAAGATTATGAAAAAGAAATAATAATCTTAGCAATGAAAAAATATAAAAGTTATAATAAAGCTGGAAAGGCTCTCGGAATTACTCACAGAACAGTAGCTTTAAAATGTAAAAAATATAATATAGAGATTTAATACTGAAAATAATATTATTTTCAGTATTAAATCTCTATATAAATTCATTATATTTTCATTCTATAATATTTATTTACCAATTATAAATTCAATGCCTTGTCTTATAAAATCATTAACTACTTCTCTAGGAACATCTCCACTAGTAACAATTGTAGATATTTCTGTAATAGAACACATTACAGAAAGGCATATCTTTTCAAGTTTAGAATTATCTATTACAAGTATCACCTTATTAGCTGAGTTTATCATGGCCTTTTTAGTTTGAGCTTCCGTTATATCCGGTGTAGTTACTCCCTCAGTTAATGACACTCCATTAGCACCAATAAATGCTTTATCCACTCTAAAATCTTTCAACATCCCTTCACATATATGCCCTACCATGGCCCTAGTTCTACATCTTAATTCCCCTCCTGTTAAAATTAACTTTATTCCACTGTTATTAGATAATTCAGCTGCTATATCTATTGAATTTGTTATAACAGTTATATCTTCTGATGTTATATTTTTAGCTAATTCTAAAGTAGTAGTACCAGAATCAAGAATTATAGTATCCCCATTTTTAATCATACTAGCTGCATATTTTGCTATAGATTGTTTTTCTTCATTTCTTTCATCTTTTTTATCCATAAAAGATGGTTCAAAATTTGTAATGTCAATTTTTACTGCACCACCATGAGTTTTCTTCAAAAGCCTTTTACTATCCATTTCTTGAAGATCTCGTCTTATTGTAGCTTCAGAAACATTAAAATGCTCAGAAAGTTCATTTACCTTTACGCTGCCGTTTTCATTTAAGATTAAACTAATTTCTCTCTGTCGTTCTTCTGCAAACATACCTATCACTCTCATCTTGATCAATTTTTATTTATGTTACTTTATGCTTTTATTGTAAACCTTTACTGATCAACTGTCAATATATTTTTTGTTTATTTGTAATTATTTTATAAAATATAATGTATTGTAATCATATTCCTACATATTTAAATTTTTATTTGTTTATACTAATAAAGACAAATCCTATAATCCTTGTTTTATCAAAAAACAAAATAATTTTTTACATACTCTATGTAGATTGTTAGACTAATATTTAATTTACTAATTGCTTAAATTCATAACTATCTCTTACATTATCGAAGTCAGTTTCTTCTTTTGCTACATCCTTTATATTGTTTTGCATGTCTATGGCTATTTTTAGATTTTTTACTGTATTAGTAACATCTCCTCTTCTACCATATATAGAAGCCTTACCATAATAACTCCATACCCTATTTTCTACAGCTAAATCTTTATCATACCAAATTAACGCCTCATCGTAATATCCATATAGCTCAAATGCTAAAGCTTTATTAAAAAGTGCATATCCATAATCCGATTTAATTTCTAATGCCTTATCAATTTCCTTTATTCCTTCCTTATAATTTTCAGAAGTAAGTTTTGAATAACAAATAGCTATACCTTTTATAGTATACGCTCTATAATTATCAGGATCCTGAGTTAGAACTTGATTTTCTTTCTCTATAGCTTCAGCATATTTTTTTGCTTCAAAATCATTATATCCCTGTTCACACAAATCATCTAATTCTTTTCTTTTTGCATCTAATTGTTTTTTATTTTTATCTTCTTTATTTTTACTTTCTTCTCTAACAGAATTTATATTTTTATTAACAATATATTTGTTTTTGTAATTAATTTTCCCATTATAAACTAATATACCAATACCTATTATACAAAATACAATTAATACTATTAATTTAATTTTAAATTTATGATTTTTATACATATTTTCCTCCTTTAATCATTCCACATTGAGTGATTTTAATAGGTTAAAATTTATAATTTTAAATGAATTATTATACACATATTCATTCATTTCTTTAGCACATATTATATCATATATGCTAATTTATTAAATGAATACTTTTACTGAATTTATAATAAATATTTTTAATTTAAATTCATACAAATTATTATAAATATCATCCTTTTTTTAACTTTTATACATGATTTTTTATAGGATATAAAAATTATATAATTTAGTTTCAATTTCTATTGACGTTTTATGTAGAAATATAGGCATTATAGTATATTTTTGTATATAACTATATATTGTAATACTTCTAAAATAATATTACAATATATAGTGTCAAGTAATTTATAAACGTAATAATATATTTTTTTATTAAACTAAAGTAAAAGTATGCTAAATTATAATTAAATATTATTTAATTACAAAAAATATATTATTAGATCTTTTTTATTTAATTAGATAATAAGTATTTATATATATATAGAAAACTTACTTATTACAAATTACCCCTTATTTATAAAAGCACGCTTTTTAGCGTGCTTTTATATAATCTACTTATAACAAATTCATTATTTATTAAATCTACTAGAGTAATATTTATTTACATATGATAAATATATTTTTCTCATTTTTTCTAATATTTCAATATCAGTATGTATTTTATATTTAACACAGTAATCAATTAGATTATTACATATAAAACATCTTCTCTTCTCATACCCAAAATCCTTTCGGCTTATAAGCTTATGATTTGAATTATATACACAGACATCTATACATCCACCCAACATATGTTTATCTTCTATCTCCATACAAACTTTTTTAGCCTCTATCTCATCAATATTTAAAAGAATAATAACAACAGGACCTTCTAAAGTAATTCTAAAAATTTTCAAATAAATTTTATCATTAAAAATATCTGTTATTATATCATCCATGGACTTAATTATATTTACAGTAGTAGTGTTATTACTAGGATGGTTTACTTTAATTGATAAAAGTGTCTTTTTATACTTATCTATCAGTTTTTTCTGAAAAACATATCTTTTCTTTCTATCTAAAAATATTTCACGTTTATCATATTCCATATCTACCGAAGAATTAATTCTTAATATATTCTCCTCTATCTCCCTTCCAACATCCCCATTATAAAACTAATTATTAGACCATTTTTGTATATTTCAAATATTCTTCTTGACCATATTCATATAGATTGTTTCCTAAACTATCGATTACTACAATAGCAGGGAAATTTTCTACTTGAAGCTTCCTTATAGCTTCGGACCCCAAGTCTTCATAAGCTATTATTTCTGATTTTTTTATACATTTAGATATTAAGGCAGCCGCCCCACCTATAGCTCCAAAATAAATAGCTTTATTTTTTACGATAGATTCCACAACCTCTTTTGATCTTAATCCTTTTCCTATCATTCCTTTTAGCCCCATATCCAAAAGCTTTGGAGTATAAGAATCCATTCTATAACTAGTAGTTGGTCCCGCTGACCCAATTATTTTATCCGGTTTTGCAGGTGTTGGACCTACATAATATATAATTTGATTTTTTATTTCTATTGGTAAATCTTTATTCCTATCCAAAAGCTCAATTAATCTTTTATGAGCAGCATCTCTAGCAGTATATATTGTTCCTGAGATCAATACTTTATCTCCTACTTTTAATTTACATATTTCTTCCTCAGTAAATGGAATATTAATACTTATAGCCATCATATCCCTCCTAAATATTAACCTTATTACAATAAATCTAATAACTTATTTTATAATTTACACTTCTATTATAGTTACATTTATACAACTCTGAAATTAATCTAATCATACTGATATTTATTATAAACTTATAAGATTCTACTTATATGCCTAGTTACATGACAACTTATATTTATTGCTACAGGTAACCCTGCAATATGAGTCGGAAATGTTTCTATATTTAGACCTAATGCAGTAGTTTTTCCTCCAAATCCTTGTGGTCCTATACCAATCTCATTTATTTTTTCTAACATTTCTTCTTCAAGTTTTTTATAAAATAAATTTTTATTTCTAACATCTATAGGCCTTAGAAGTGCCTTCTTAGCTAATAGGGCAGCTTTCTCAAAAGTACCACCAATTCCTACCCCAACAACAATTGGTGGACATGGATTAGGTCCTGCCTCTTTTACTGTATCCAATATGAAATTTTTAACACCCTCCAGCCCATCTGAAGGTTTTAACATTTTAATTTTACTCATATTTTCAGAACCAAATCCTTTAGGTGCCACAGTAATTTTTATATTTTCACCTTTTACAAATTCATAATAAATTACAGCAGGTGTATTGTCTTTAGTATTTATTCTTTCAATTGGATCTTTTACTACAGATTTTCTTAAATAACCCTCTTCATATCCTAATCTTACCCCTTTGTTAATAGCATCATCTATTAAATCACCTACAATATGTACATCTTGTCCTATTTCTATAAATACACAAGTCATTCCAGTATCCTGACATATAGGTACCTTATCATCTTTAGCTATATTGCTATTTTTTATTATTATTTCAAGAGTATCTTTAGCTATAGGAAATGTTTCATCAAAGTATGATTTTTCAACTTTATCAAAAATATCTTGTGGAAGATAATAATTAGCCTCCATACAGAGACTTTTCACAACATTGGTTATTTCTTTAGAATCTATTTGTCTCATATGCTTCTA
Source organism: Clostridium pasteurianum DSM 525 = ATCC 6013 (assembly GCF_000807255.1). Taxonomy (NCBI): domain Bacteria; kingdom Bacillati; phylum Bacillota; class Clostridia; order Eubacteriales; family Clostridiaceae; genus Clostridium; species Clostridium pasteurianum. Next base: position 3,914,393 of record NZ_CP009268.1, read on the forward strand.
CCTTTCATTTTCCTATTCTATATTTATCATATATTCATTACACTATATATAGTAAAGAATTGCAATAACTAATTTAAATTATTAATAATACCATATTATTTATTTATATAATTATACACTTTTATAAAACTTATTTAAATTTAATAATCAATTAAAAAATTAGTTTTATTATACATGTTAATAAATATAATAAACTGCATAATAGTACTTTATACAGTTTATTATATTTAATCTTATGAAGTACATATTGTTTAAATTCTATATATTAAAGTTTATTTCTATTAATAAATTACTAAATTAAATACTTGCTAAAAAACTTTTTCTATTATTATCTATTATTTACTATTATTATAATATACTTTTATGGATTTTAATAATGAATCAGCTATTTTTTGTTGATAATCTTCAGTTTTTAGCTTACTTTCATCTGATGGATTTGATAGAAACCCACATTCTACGATGACAGAAGGTATATCTTTACCACATCTTAAAATTTTATATGAATTTAATGCTGCCTTCTCAATTCTTTTACTATCATCTTTTAAATCACCTCTAAAGTTTTCTTGTATTATATGTGCAAGTTTTTCACTATTTGGATTAGATGAATACCAAACTTGTGATCCATAATATTTACTCTGAGGGAACATGTTAAGATGTATACTTATAAACATATCACAATTACTATCCTCTTTCATCTTGCACCTATTTTCTAAATCTTCATTCTTTTTCTTTCTGATTTTACCAGAATCACTGTATAATCCTTTATCTTCTTCACGGGTCATTACTACCTTGAAGCCCTCTTTTTCTAAATGTTTTTTCAATTTCAAACTTATACTTAAATTAATATTTTTTTCTACAGTGCCATTTTTAGATATAGCTCCTCCATCCATTCCTCCATGCCCAGGATCTATTAATATTATTTTTTTATCATCAACTTTAAATTCTGAATCTTTTTCAATTTCAAGGGCATTAATAGAATCATTCATTAAAAAAAATATGGCTATTAATAATAAAGCTATGTTAAAAAATTGTAATTTCTTTTTCATTATGTTCACCTCTATAAAAAATATATAATTTTTAGTCAAATTTTATTATTTACTATATTAAATACTTTTAATCTGAAATTTTATAGCAATTTTATCCGGACTAATTTAATTTATAACCTTAATATAAAATCTAATTAATAAATATACTTTCATCATTACATCCATAAAACAATAATCTCATAAATATTTTTACCTAATACACATATTTTTATATAAAAAAATAATAAGCATTAAATAGATTAAATTTCTACTTATGCTTATTAAATATAAAAAATTATTTTTGCATTAATTATAACATTTTTATTACTAAAGATATTATACTTGAAATTAAAATACACACAGGTATAGTAATTATCCATGCCCATAATATATTTTTTGCAATTATCCATCTAACAGATGACAACCTATGAGATGCAGCTACGCCCATAATAGATGATGATATAATTTGAGTAGTACTAACCGGAGCATTCATCATTGTAGATGAAAAAATAACGGCTGCTGCACTGGTTTCAGCTGCAAATCCATTTACAGGTGCAAGCTTTGCCATATTCATCCCCATTGTTTTTATTATTTTATACCCACCAATAGAAGTCCCCAATGCCATTGCTAAAGCACAAGATCCCTTTACCCAAGTAGGAATATAAAAATTACTAATTAATCCTCCGCTTACTAATGCCATAGATATAACTCCCATTGATTTTTGAGCATCATTTCCTCCATGGTTTAATGCCATAAGCATTGCTGATGTTATTTGTGCTTTTGCAAAAAAGCTAGAAACAGTTGATGGTTTTATACCTCTAAGTATCCACTGAAGAATAATCATACATAAATATCCAAAAATAAATCCTACTATTGGAGATAAAAATAACGGTATAATAACTCTAATAAGGAAGGTTGTCCAATTGACTACTGAAAAAGATGTTTGATAAACAATAGAAGCTCCTATCAAACTTCCTATTAATGCGTGTGAAGAACTACTTGGAATAGCTATATACCAAGTTAATAAATCCCAAATTATAGCACTACAAATTGCTATAATTATAACACTAGGTGATATCAAGTTAGTATTTACTATACCATCTCCTATAGTTTTTGCCACCTTTTCATTCATAAAAGCCCCTATAAAATTAAGTACCGCTGACATAATTATAGCCCATTTCATACTCAATACTCTAGTAGATACAGAAGTTGCAATTGCATTTGCACTATCATGGAATCCATTTATAAAATCAAAGATTAAGGCTAAAACTACAATAATCACAGATAAATATATTATCGAACTATGCATTCTTCATAGCAACTCCTTCAATAATATTTGCAACCGCCTCACAAGCATCCAAAGTATTTTCTATATACTGATATATTTCTCTCCACTTAATTACATCTAAAACTGGTATATCATCTATAAATAACTCTCTTACTGCATTTCTAAATAAATAATCTCCCTCTTCTTCAATTTTATTTATTTCTATAATGATTTCTGTAAGCTTATCATTATTCTTCATATTTTTAAATTCTTCCATTAACTTTATTATGTAAAAGCAACAACTAACCACAAAATCCACTAACTTTTTTGATTCATCTTTTACTACATCTACGTTAAACATGACAAATCTGCTAGCACTTGCTTCTATAAAATCTACTATATCATCCATTTCTTTAGATATAGAATATATATCTTCTCTATCAAAGGGTGTTATAAACGTTTTATTAAGTTCATTTAATATATTATGTTGCTGATTGTCACTTATTTTTTCCATTTGCTTTATTTCTTTTAATTTTTCATCTGGATCAGAAACGTCTTCTACAAAATTCTTAAATAATAAAGAAGTTTCATAAATAGTACGTGCATTTTCAATAAATAAATCATAAAATTTTTCATCTTTTGGAGATAAACTAAACATACTAACCCTCCTATATTAATATCAATAAATAACAAGCTATTCTAAATAAATTTAAATTCATTCCTCACAAATCCATTACTATCGTCTATAAAATTCATTATAATATCAACTGTTATTGAATAAATATTTCATAACTGAATAATTATATCATACAATTATATAAATTATAAGAGTATGATAATCATACCTAAACTATGTAATATGTAATTTTATTTTAATAAAATAACTTATCTTTTATAGTAATATAAGTAAAAATTCATGAATAACTATTATATATAAATTAGGAAATATACTTAATAAATAATATATAATATATTTATTTTTAACAATAAAAAAAGAGAGGATATTCCTCCCCTTTAAAAGTCCGATTATCTCTTTGAAAATTGTGGAGATCTTCTTGCCTTTTTTAGACCGTATTTCTTTCTTTCTTTCATTCTTGGATCTCTTGTTAAGAAACCTGCCTTTTTAAGTTCTCCTCTTAATGACTCATCAGCTTTTAATAATGCTCTTGATATACCATGTCTAATAGCTCCAGCTTGACCTGTAAAGCCACCACCATTTACATTTACAAGAACATCAAATTTATCCTTTGTATCAGTTAAAACCAATGGTTGATTAACTATAACTCTTAAAGTTTCTAATCCAAAATAATTTTCTATTTCTCTCTTATTTACTATAACTTTACCTTCTCCTGGTACAAGTCTAACTCTTGCAATAGATTTTTTTCTTCTACCTGTTCCAATATATTGTACTTTAGCCATTTTACATCCTCCTTTCAATCACAAATTAATATGTCAATTTTAATATTTCTGGTTTTTGTGCTTCATGGTTATGTTCATTTCCTCTATATACTTTAAGCTTTTTAAGAACTTCTCTTCCTAATACTCCACTTGGAATCATTCTTCTAACAGCTTCCTGAAAAACAAATTCAGGCTTTTTAGCTAATGCTTCTTTATAAGAAATCTCTTTTAATCCACCTGGATATAATGAATGATGTCTTAACATTTTTTGGTCTAATTTTTTACCTGTTAAAACTACCTTTTCAGCATTTATAACAATAACAAAATCTCCAGTATCTACATTAGGTGTAAATATTGGCTTATTTTTACCTCTTAATATTGATGCAATTTGACTTGCTGCTCTACCTAAAGTTAATCCATCAACGTCAACAACATACCATTTTCTTTCAATTTCCTGCGGTTTTGCAATGTATGATTTCATTTTTTTCCCTCCCTGAACTTTACATAAATTACGTTCTATGTCAAAGATCCGGGGCTAGTGGATCTTTTTTAAGCAACGTTATACAAACATATATATTATAATACAATCTGCCAGGTGTGTCAATAATTATATATATTTAATAATATACCTTTTCTAAGCATAAGCCCCCAGGCGGAACACATGGTCCAGCCATATTTCTATTCCTTGACAAAAGTATAGTTTTAATATTTTTAGGACTAATTTTCTCCAAACCGACTTCAATTAAAGTACCTATAATTATCCTAACCATATTATATAAAAATCCATCACCCGTTATAGTAAATATTATGTAGTCATCTCTTTTTATAATTTCTAAATTACTTATTGTTCTTACTGTAGTTTTTGTATTTCCACCGCTACTCTTAAAAGCCGCAAAATCATGAGTTCCAATAAACTCCTTACTTGCTTCTAGTATTAATCCTAGATCTAAATTTTTTCTAAAATGATATACATAATTTCTTCCTATTGCTGGTCTCTGTGGTGTACTTAAAATAGTATAGCTATATGTTTTACCTCTACTATCAAATCTTGAATTAAAACTCAATTGTACTTCTTCTGAATTTAAAATTACAATGTCTTTAGGTAATTTGCCATTTAAAATATTCCTAAATCTATCACAAGGTATTTTACTCTCAGTAAAAAAATTCCCCACAAAACCTTTTGCATGAACCCCGGCATCAGTCCTACTGGATCCTATAATTTTTATATTTTCACCAGTTATATCATTTAGACTTTTTTCAATGACTTGCTCAACAGTTATAACATTTTTTTGTATTTGCCATCCTGAGTAATTAGTTCCATCATATTCAATAATAAGTTTAACATTTTTCATACTTTATACCTTAGATTTTAAATAAATTTTTAATTAACTAATTTATAGTTCTATAGTACTGATATTAGAATTGTTAATAATAAAATCTACTCCAAATTGACAATGAAACAAGCACAATAATTACTAGTACTGCTATTCCATCTCTAGGATGAAATTTTAGCACTTTCATTCTAGTTCTTCCTTCTCCACCTCTATAACATCGAGCCTCCATAGCCATAGCTAAGTCATCTGCTCTTCTAAAAGAACTTATAAATAATGGTACTAATACTGGTATAAAATTTTTTGCTCTTTGCAATAAATTTCCTGATTCAAATTCTGCTCCTCTTGCCATTTGTGCCTTCATAATCTTATCAGTTTCATCTATAAGTGTTGGAATAAATCTTAATGCTATAGTCATCATCATTGCTAAATCATGTGATGATATTCCTATTCTTTTAAGAGGACTCATTAATTTTTCCAATCCGTCAGTAAGTTCTATAGGTGATGTAGTCAATGTAAGTAATGATGTACCTATAATTAAAAATACCAATCTTAAAATCATAAAACCAGCTATATTAAGACCTTCTCTATAAATCTTAATAATGCCATATTGAAAAATTAAATTTTGTCCTTGAGTCATAAATACATTTAATAAAGCTGTGATAATTAATAGTATAAATATTGGTTTAAGTCCTTTATATATATATATAAATTTCATTTTAGAAGCTAATATAGTTATCCCAATAAATAAAACTACAAATATATATCCAAAATATTGATTTATCAAAAATAAATCAATTATATAAACCATACATAATATTATCTTTATCCTTGGGTCTAATTTATGAATAAAAGAATCCTCTGGTACATATTGCCCAATTGTTATATCTTTAAGCATTTTCACCGCCCCTTAAAATCTTTAAAATATTTGTTTTTGCGTCTTCAACAGTGAAAATATCTTCTGATATATCAAATCCATTTTTTCTTAATTTCTTAATTAAATAAGTTACTTGTGGGACTGCCAATCCGACGCTTTCAAGAGTATTTATCTCTTTAAATACATCACTTGGTTTTCCATCTAAAATACATTTTCCCTTATTCATAACTAGAATTCTACTAGCTACTTTTGCAACATCTTCCATACTATGAGATACCAATATTACTGTCATTCTGTATTCTTTTTGAAGTTTTAGAATTTGCTCTAAAATATCATCTCTACCTTTTGGATCAAGACCCGCAGTAGGTTCATCTAAAATTAAAATTTTAGGTTCCATAGCAACAACTCCAGCTATAGCAACCCTTCTTTTCTGACCTCCGCTTAATTCAAAAGGAGATTTATCTTTAAAAGTCTCATAGTCTAATCCAACTAGATTCATAGCCTTTTTTACACGATTTTTAACTTCATCTTCAGTAAGTTTTAAATTTATTGGTCCATACGCTATATCTTTTTCAATCGTTTCTTCAAAAAGCTGATATTCCGGATACTGAAATACTAATCCAACTTTTTTTCTAATATCAGATAATTTAATATTTTTTAATGTTATATCAAAATTATCTATAATTATTTTACCCTCAGTAGGCTTTAATAATCCATTTATATGTTGTATCAAAGTAGATTTTCCCGATCCTGTATGACCTATTAGTGCAACAAATTCACCATCACTAATATTTATATTGACATTATCTAAAGCTTTTTTTTGAAAAGGCGTACCAGGCATATAAATATGTGTCAAATTATCTATTTTAATCGGCATAATTCATTCACCATCTCATCTATAGTTAATATATCATTCCTTATATCAATGCCACTTTTCCTTAGTTCATATGCAAGTTCAGTCATTTGTGGAACATCTAAACCAATATTTTTCATAATCTCTACTTCTCTAAATACTTCTCTAGGAGATCCTTGCTTTATGATTTTTCCTTTATCCATAACTATTATTCTATCAGCAGCAATTGCTTCCTCCATATAATGAGTTATAAGAATTATAGTCATATTACTATTAGCATTTAAACTTTTTATTGTATTAATAACTTCATTTCTTCCAAGAGGATCTAACATAGCTGTAGACTCATCAAATATTATACATTCTGGCTCCATAGCTAATATACCAGCAATAGCAACTCTCTGTTTTTGGCCTCCCGACAATAGATGGGGTGCATGTTTTCTATAGGCATACATATCTACCTTTTTAAGAGAATTATCAACTCTTCTTCTTATTTCGTCTGGAGTAATTCCTAAATTTTCAGGTCCAAAAGCTACATCTTCTTCCACAATAGTTGCAACTAATTGGTTATCTGGATTTTGAAAAACCATGCCTGCTTTGTTTCTTATAGTCCATACATTATTATCATCTGAAGTATCTAATCCATCAACAATTATATTACCGCTTGTTGGAATCATAAGTGCATTTATATGCTTAGCAAAAGTTGATTTTCCAGATCCATTTCTACCTAATATAACTAAAAATTCTCCTTTAGAAACATTAACATTTATATTATCTAAAGCCAAATTAAATGTTTTAGTCTCAGTATCTTCATATTTATATGTAACATTTCTACATTCTACCATGTTATTTTTCATAATAATACCCCAAAATTTAATAAAATGGGGACTAAGCTAGAATTCTAGTTAATCCCCTTTTCACCTGACTAACTTGGCGTAAATCTCCAATGCACTCTGTACAGCCCTCACACAAAATCAAAAAAAAGATTTTGGCTCTCTACTTGCACTCTGTGAAAGTGATTCGCACCAAATTAAAATTTGGGCTCTCTACTTTTCTTCAAGTGGGAGTTCAACGCCAAGTTAGCCATGCATTTGCAGTTCTAAAATTCAGATGGAGTAAAAGAATTCCCACCTGAATTAAGAACTTGCTTCAATTATACTAATTCTAATATAACTATTTCAGCTCCGTCGCCTCGTCTTGGACCCATTTTCAGTATTCTAGTATATCCGCCATTTCTGTCAACATACTTAGGTGCTACTGTATCAAACAATTCATTAACTACCTTTTCTTCTCTTACAAATGAAAGCACTTGTCTTCTAGAGTGTAAATCCCCTCTTTTTGCAAGAGTAACCATCTTTTCTGCTAAGTTTCTTGTTTCTTTAGCTCTTGTTTCAGTAGTTTCTATTTTACCATATTTCAAAAGACTAGTAACAAGATTTCTTAACATTGCTTTTCTTTGGTCAGTTGGACGACCAAGTTTACGATATCCTGCCATATACTTACCTCCTTACTCTTCACTTTGTTTTAATGATAGTTCCAAAGCTTCAAGCTTTTGTTCAACTTCCTCAAGTGATTTTTTACCTAAATTTCTTACCTTCATCATATCTTCCATAGATCTTTCTGTTAATTCTTGAACCGTATTAATACCAGCTCTCTTTAAACAGTTATAGCTCCTCACTGAAAGATCCAGTTCTTCTATGGTCATTTCAAGTACTTTTTCTTTTTTGTCTTCTTCTTTTTCTACCATAATTTCAACATCATCTGCATGATCTGTTAAAGTCATAAATAATTTAAAATGTTCAATAAGTATTTTAGCTGATAAGCTTATAGCTTCTTCAGGTCTTATAGTTCCATTAGTCCATATTTCAATAGTTAGCTTATCATAGTCAGTTATCTGACCTACTCTTGTATTTTCAACACTAAAATTAACTCTCTTTATTGGTGTATATATTGAATCCACTGGAATAGTTCCTATAGGCATATCTTCTCGTTTATTTCTATTTTGAGTAACATATCCCCTGCCTCTGTTAACTTCAATTTCCATATATAATTTTCCGTCATTATCAAGAGTAGCTATATGTAAATCTTTATTAACAACCTCTACATCTTCATCTGTTTTTATATCTCCAGCAGTAACTTCTCCATTTCCTTCTGAATCAATATAAATAACTTTAGGACCATCACCACTCATCTTCAAAGCTAAAGATTTAATGTTAAGTATTATTTCTGTGACGTCTTCTTTAACACCTTTTATAGTTGAAAATTCATGAAGTACACCTTCTATTTTAATAGAATTGGCTGCAACTCCAGGTAGTGATGAGAGTAAAATTCTTCTGAGGGAATTTCCTAAAGTAATTCCATAACCTCTTTCCAAAGGTTCAATAACAAACTTACCATAAGAACCATCCTCAGTAGATTCTACACATTCAATTTTTGGCTTTTCTATTTCTAACATCTATGACCCTCCTTTATTATAAAGTGGCAACCTATTTGAGGGCAACTGATTCTATGTCAACTATTTGCTATATAACTCAACTATCAATGTTTCATTTACAGGAACATCTATATCTGATCTAGTTGGTTCAGCAATAACTTTTCCTTCGAAGTTTTCTACATTTGAAGTAAGCCAAGCTGGTAACGCTTTAGGATTTTCAACAAACGTTTTGAACTTTTCAGTTCCTCTACTTTTTTCTGATACAGTTATTACATCATTAACACTTAATTTGTATGATGCAATATCTACTTTATGTCCGTTCACTAAAAAGTGACCATGGGTAACTAATTGTCTTGCTTCATTTCTTGAATCTCCATATCCTAATCTATAAACGACATTATCAAGTCTTAATTCAAGAAGTCTTAATAAATTTTCACCTGTTATTCCCTTTATTCTTTCAGACTTTTCATAATAAGTTCTGAATTGTCCTTCTAACACTCCATATATTCTCTTAGCTTTTTGTTTTTCTCTTAATTGAAGTCCATAGTTAGAAAGTTTCTTTCTTCCTTGTCCATGCTGTCCTGGTGCATATCCCCTTCTAGCGAACGCACATTTATCTGTAAAGCATCTATCTCCTTTAAGAAATAGTTTTAACCCTTCTCTTCTGCATAATCTGCAAACTGCTCCAGTATATCTTGCCATTAATTAATTACACCTCCTGTACTCTAAAATTAAACTCTTCTTCTTTTAGGTGGTCTACACCCATTATGAGGAATAGGAGTAACATCTTTTATTAATGTAACTTCTAAACCAGCTGCTTGAAGAGATCTTATAGCAGCTTCTCTACCTGATCCAGGTCCTTTTACATAAACATCAACACTCTTTAAACCATGCTCCATAGCAGCCTTTGCAGCTGTTTCTGCAGCCATCTGTGCAGCAAAAGGAGTGCTTTTTCTTGATCCTCTAAATCCTAATCCACCCGCACTAGACCATGAAAGTGCATTACCAACACTATCAGTTAAAGTTACAATTGAATTATTAAATGTTGACTTTATATGTGCACAGCCATGTTCAATGTTTTTTCTTTCTTTTCTTCTTCTTGTTTTTTTACCTTTTTGAACTGCCATTATCATCCCTCCTTATATTATTTTTTCTTTTTAGCACCTATTGCTCTTTTTGGACCTTTTCTAGTTCTTGCATTTGTTTTAGTTTTTTGTCCTCTTACTGGAAGACCTCTTCTATGTCTTATACCTCTATAACATCCTATTTCTACTAATCTTTTGATATTAAGAGCTACATCTCTTCTTAAATCACCTTCAACTTTGAAGTTCTTATTAATATAATCTCTTATAGCATTAACTTCTTCTTCAGTTAAATCTTTAACTCTAGTATCAGGATTTACATTTGTAGCCTTTAGCACTTCTTGTGATTTTGATAGTCCTATACCAAATATATATGTTAGCCCTATCTCTACTCTTTTTTCCTTTGGTAGATCAACACCAGATATTCTTGCCATTAAAATTTACACCTCCCAGGTATTAATAAATCAAATTTAAAACTAATATTTTAACAATTATATATAAAGTTTTAGGCAATAAAATATTTTTATTGGCAGCCGTCCTAAAACACATTTTAACAACAACTTAAATATTTTTCAACATGTTAGCCTTGTTTTTGTTTATGTTTAGGATTTTCGCAAATAACCATTACTCTTCCTTTTCTTCTGATTATTTTGCATTTCTCACATATAGGCTTAACTGATGGTCTTACTTTCATAGCTAACCCTCCTTATTTTTACTTAGCTCTCCAAGTTATTCTCCCACGACTTAAATCATAGGGTGACAACTCAACTGTTACTTTATCTCCAGGCAATATTCTTATAAAATTCATTCTTAGTTTTCCTGAAATATGTGCTAATATTTTTTGCCCACTTTCAAGTTCAACTTCAAACATAGTATTGGGCAGGGCTTCCAAAACTGTTCCCTGCATTTCAATTACATCATCTTTTGACATAAGGTAATCAAACCTCCTTATTAGTGCATAGTGACTGCAGAAACTTTCTTATCTGAGAATTACTAACTTCTACATCAGACATTAAACATTTTCTAATGTCCTCTGCAACTATTTCGGTAAACATTAAATGTCTGATTTTTTTCTTTTTAGGCTTTTCAACTTTTCTCAAATCACCATCACAAATATAAACATATTCCTTATCTATTATATCCATAATAATAAATTTTCTATCTACATCTCTACCAGCCTTTGAATACACAACTGTACCCAAATAATCTCTATTCATCAGTTCACCTCTGTTGACTAAAAGTAAGTATTTCCGGTCCATCATCCAAAATAGCTACAGTATTTTCATAATGTGATGATAAACTACCATCTTCAGTAACTACTGTCCAATTGTTTGACTTTACACTAACATAATATTCTCCAACATTAACCATAGGTTCTATAGCTAAAACCATACCATGAAGTAATTTAGGGCCTCTATTTGGTCTTCCAAAATTAGGGACTTCTGGTTCCTCATGCATATCTTTTCCGATACCATGACCTACATAATCTCTAACAATAGAATATCCAAAACTTTCTACATAAGTCTGAATAGCTGAAGATATATCTGAAAGTCTATTACCTACAACTGCTTTTTCTACACCTTTAAAAAAGCTATTTCTAGTTATATTTATAAGATCTTTTGCTTTATCAGACACTTTCCCCACTGGAAAAGTTCTAGCTGCATCACCTTGATAGCCATTAAAAATAGCTCCACAATCTATACTTATTATATCACCTTCATGTAATACTCTATCTCTAGATGGAATTCCATGGACAACCTCTTCATTTATTGATGTACATATTGAAGCGGGAAATCCATAGTATCCTTTAAATGATGGAATTGCACTACATGATATTATAAAATCTTCGGCTACTTTATCTAAATCTGCAGTTGTTATTCCAGGTTTTATAACTTCTTCTATTTTCAACAAGGCTTCCTCTACAATATTTCCTGCTCGCCTCATATAGTCAATTTCTTTATCGTTTTTAATTATTATCATTTTTAATTATCTCCCAAAATATCAGAAATACTTTTAAATACCACTTCTATATCTTGGGTACCATCAACAGAATGCATAATTTTTTTATCATCATAATACTCTATTAATGGCTCAGTTTGTTTATTATAAACATCTATTCTTTCTTTGACAGTTTCCTCACTATCATCTTTTCTCTGTATTATATCACTATTACAAGCATCGCATTTTCCTAGAACTTTAGGTGGATTAAACTTAATATGGTAACTAGCACCACATTTTAAGCAAACCCTTCTTCCAGTCATTCTTTCAAGTATACTAGATTCTGGAACCTTGACTAAAAGAACATAATCAATCTTATCTCCTTTTTGGTTAAGGAATAACTCTAAAGCTTCTGCCTGTTTAACAGTTCTTGGAAATCCATCAAGTAAAAATCCATTTTTACAATCTTCATTATCTAATCTATCTTTAATAATATCTATTGTTAATTCATCTGGTACCAATAATCCCTTATCAATGTAACTTTGAGCTTTTACTCCAAGTTCTGTTTTCTCGGATATATTCTTTCTAAATATATCTCCAGTTGATATATGTGGTATGTTATATTTAGTGCTTATTTGCTTTGCTTGAGTTCCTTTTCCTGCTCCTGGAGGACCTAATAGTATAATTTTCATTTAATCATCTCCAAATATTATTATTCACTCAAGAAACCTTCATAATGTTTCATAACTAATTGGGCTTCAATAGCTTTCATAGTTTCAATAGCAACTCCCACCACTATTAATAATCCCGTTCCACCAAAGTATAATCCTTGGAATTTAGTATAGGATTGAAGAATCATTGGAGCTATAGCTATTACTCCTGCAAAAACTCCCCATAATATTGAAACTTTATCAAGTATTTTTTCAATATATCTTGCAGTTTGTTCTCCTGGTCTAATACCTGGAATAAATCCTGAGGATTTATGCATATTCTCTGCCATTTCATCAGGTTTTAAAGTTATCTGTGTATAAAACCAAGTAAAAAATATAATAAATATAAAGCTTGCAGCTGCATATTCCCAACTACCCTGCCTAAAAATACTATATTGTCCAGATACAATAGATTTATATATCCATGAATTTGGCCAAAATTGAACAATTATCATGGGAAACTGCATAACTGCCATAGCAAAAATTATTGCAATAATTGCTGAAGCATTAATATTTATTGGTATATGAGATGATTGACCTTTTAATGCCTTACTGTTAACAGCTTTACCTGCATACTGAACTGGTATACGCCTTTCAGCCAAGCATGCCATTATAACAGCTAAAAACAATGCTAAAATTATTACTATTAATACAGTAATCTGTACAACATCAACAGTACCGGTCTGCTGCAAAGTTATAATTTGATAGATAGTACTTGGAATTCTAGAAACAATGTTTACAAACATTATCAAAGAAATTCCATTTCCTATTCCTTTAACTGTAATCTGTTCTCCTAACCACATTAAAAATACAGAAGCAGTTGTTAATGTTAATGCTATCAAAAACATATTAAGCTTCGAAGTATCTCTAAGAGCTCCTTGACTATTTATTATGGCATACATTGCAAAAGTTTGAAATGCAGCAAGAAATACAGAACTATATCTAGTTAACTTTTGTATTTTCTTTCTGCCTTCTTCACCTTCTTTTTGCATCTGTTCAAGAGATGGAATTGCAATTGTCAAAAGTTGTACAATGATGGATGCATTAATATATGGCATTACACTCATAGAAAATATGCTGAAATTACTAAATGCTCCACCTGACATCAAATCATAAAATCCAGCTAAAGAACCAGATTGTGATGATAAACTTACAAGTTTTGAAGTATCAACTCCTGGTACTGGAATATGTATTCCTATCCTATAAATTATAACTAAAACAAGTGTCCACAATAGTCTTTTCCTTAAATCTGGAACTTTCCAAGCATTACGTAAGGTCGATAACATTTTATACCACCTCTACTTTTCCTCCAGCTGCTTCAATCTTTTCAGCTGCCGCTTTTGAAAATTTATTGACTTTAACAGTTAATTTTTTTGTAATCTCTCCATTACCAAGTATTTTAACTCCATCATTAACTTTTCCTATTACACCCTTTTCAAGCAGCTTTTCTATTGTAACTTCTGTTCCATCATCAAATACATTTAATCTATCTACATTTATGCTAACTATATCTTTAGCAAATATATTTGTAAATCCTCTTTTAGGTAATCTTCTATATAACGGCATTTGACCACCTTCAAATCCTGGTCTTACACCACCGCCAGATCTTGCTTTTTGTCCTTTTTCTCCTTTACCAGCATTCCTTCCAAGACCAGAACCAGTACCTCTACCAATTCTTTTAGGTGCCTTTCTAGAACCTGCTGCTGGCTTTAATTCATGAAGTTTCATAATTTTGCACCTCCTCGTTTTATATTTTAAACTTCTTCTATTTTTAGAAGATAATTAACTTTATTTATCATACCTCTTATTTGAGGAGTATCTTCTTTTTCAACCTTTTTACCAATTTTACGTAGTCCAAGAGCATTAACAGTAGCTATGTGGTCCTTTTTTCTACCAATTAAACTCTTTTGTAATGTTATTGAAAGTTTAGCCATTGTTAACTCCTCCTATCCTAATATTTCTTCAACAGTTTTTCCTCTAAGCTCTGCAATATCTTCTACAGTTCTCAGTCTTGATAAACCATTTATTGTAGCATTTACCACGTTTCTTGCGTTATTGCTTCCTAAAGACTTAGCTCTAACATCTTTTAATCCTGCAAGTTCAAGTACCGCTCTTGAAGGTCCACCAGCTATAACTCCTGTACCTTCACTAGCTGGCATTATAAGAACTTTACCAGTTCCAAATATTCCTTCAATAGCATGTGGAGTAGTCGTTCCTACCATTGCTACTTTAACAATATTCTTTTTAGCATCTTCAATTCCTTTTCTTATAGCTTCAGGTATTTCAACTGATTTTCCTGTTCCTACTCCTACATGACCATTTTCATCTCCAACTACCACTAAGACGCTAAATCTAAAATTTCTTCCGCCCTTTACAACTTTAGCAACTCTATTAATAAATACAACTTTTTCTTTAAGCTCTAATGTACTAGGATCTATTCTCATTTATTTCCCTCCTTCTCTAGAATTCTAAACCTGAAGATCTTGCACCTTCTGCAAGTTCTTGCACTCTTCCATGATATACAAATCCGCCTCTATCAAAAACTATGTTCTTTATACCTTTTTCTATAGCTTTTTTTCCAATAATTTCGCCGACAAGTCTTGCTGCTGCCTTATTGCTTCCTACTCCACCAGAAAAATTTTTATCTTTACTTGAAGCTGAAACAATAGTGTTACCTACAGTATCATCAATTAATTGAGCATATATGTTTTTTTCACTTCTAAAAACTGCAAGTCTTGGTCTTTCAGTAGTACCAAAAATCTTATTACGTACTCTTTTATGACGTTTATTTCTAGCTGCACTTCTATCCTGTTTTTTAAACATATATTTTTTCACTCCTTTCTTATATTACTTACCTGTTTTACCTTCTTTACGTCTTATATGTTCGTCAATATATTTAATACCTTTTCCTTTATAAGGCTCAGGTTTTCTCCAATTTCTTATATCTGCTGCTACAGATCCTACTAATTCTTTATCAATACCTTTTACTGTTATCTTATTCGCATCAGGAGTTTCAAATTGAATACCTTCTACAGAATTTATTTCAACTGGATGTGAATATCCAAGACTTAATATTAATTTATTACCTTTTAATTGTGCTCTATAACCTACACCTACTAATTCAAGTGTTTTAGAAAAACCTTCTGTTACTCCAGTAACCATATTTTGCACTAATGCTCTTGTTAATCCATGAAGTGCTCTATGATTTCTATCTTCACTAGGTCTAGTAACAATTACATTATTATCTTCTACAGCTATTTTAATATCTTTATGCATATTCTTAACAAGTTGACCCTTTGAGCCCTTAACAGTAACAACGTTGTCTGGTGTTACTGAAACAGTTACACCATTAGGTATTACTACAGGCGCTTTTCCTATTCTTGACATAATTACACCTCCTGTTCATCTAACTACCAGATATAGCAGATAACCTCTCCACCTAATCCTAGTTTTCTAGCTTCTTTATCAGTAACTATACCTTTAGAAGTTGATATTACTGCAACTCCTAGTCCATTCAACACTTTAGGAGTTTCCTCTTTTCTACAATAAACTCTAAGACCTGGCTTTGATATTCTTCTAAGTCCAGTTATAACTCTTGTCTTATTTTGGCCATATTTCATTCCAAGTCTTAACATAGGAACTGATCCATCATTATATTCCTCTATATTCCTTATATATCCTTCTTGAAGCATTATATTTACTATTGCTTTCTTTATATTTGAAGAAGGTACTTCTACTACTTCGTGTTTAACTACGTTTGCATTTCTTATACGAGTTAGCAAATCTGCAATTGGGTCTGTCATAACCATGATTTATGCCTCCTTTCATTCAATAACAATTACCAACTTGCTTTCTTACAACCAGGTATTTCACCCTTATAAGCAAGTTCTCTAAAACAAATACGGCAAATACCATATTTTTTTAATACTGCATGTGGTCTTCCACATATTCTACATCTAGTGTAAGCTCTAGTTGAAAATTTCGGTTCTTTTTTCCATTTTTCGATCATCGCCTTACGTGCCACGTTATTCCCTCCTTATTATTGAGCAAATGGCATACCAAGGAATCTCAATAATTCTCTTGCTTCCTCGTCACTTTTTGCTGTAGTAACAAATATTATATCCATACCTCTAACTTTATCTATCTTATCATATTCAACCTCTGGAAATATTAACTGTTCTTTAATTCCTAAAGCATAATTTCCTCTTCCGTCAAATGCTTTACTTGAAATTCCTCTAAAATCTCTAACTCTTGGTAATGCTACATTCATAAGCTTATCTGCAAATTCATACATTTGTTGCTTTCTTAATGTGACTTTACAACCAATTGGCATATTCTCTCTTATCTTAAAATTTGCAATTGATTTCTTAGCTCTAGTTAAAATTGGTTTTTGACCAGTTATTAATTCTAAATCAGCTGTTGCAGATTCTAAAACTTTTGAATTTTCTTTAGCTTCTCCTACACCCATATTAATAACTATCTTTTCCAATTTAGGTATTTCCATAACATTTTTATATCCGAATTTTTCTACTAATGCTGGAATAACTTCTTTTTCATACTTTTCTTTTAGTCTTGCAGTCATTCATTAGCCCTCCTTTCAAAATCTAAAATGTTTCTCCACACTTTTTGCATACTCTTACTTTTGTTCCGTCATCTAATATTTTATTACTTATCCTTGTAGCTGAGTTACATTTTGTACAATAAAGCATAACTTTTGAACTATTAATTGGAGCTTCTTTTTTTATAATTCCACCTTGAACATTAGCCTTATTAGGTTTTTGATGTTTAGTAACAACATTTACATCTTTAATTAATACAGTTGATTTTTTAGGATATACAGCTAAAACCTCTCCTGTTTTACCTTTATCTTTTCCTGAAATAATAACAACTGTATCTGTTTTTCTAACATGAATTTTATTTATTGTCATTTAAAGCCACCTCCTATCTTATAGAACTTCAGGTGCTAGTGATAAAATTTTATTAAATTCTTTATCTCTTAACTCCCTAGCAACAGGTCCGAAAATACGAGTTCCTCTTGGCTGTTTGTCATCTTTTATAACTACAGCCGCATTTTCATCAAATCTTATATATGAACCATCTGCTCTTCTTAAGCCTTTTACAGATCTAACAATTACTGCTTTAACTACTTCACCTTTTTTGACAACACCGCCTGGTGTTGCACTTTTAACGCTAGCAACTATCACATCACCGATGTTTCCCCATTTTCTTTTGGATCCACCTAATACTCTTATGCACATAATTTCTTTCGCACCAGAATTATCTGCTATTTTTAATACAGTTTGCTGTTGTATCATCTAAATACCCTCCTTTCAATTCAAAAGACTATTTAGCCTTTTCAACTATTTCCACAAGTCTCCATCTTTTATCTTTTGATAATGGTCTTGTTTCCATTATTAATACTTTATCATTGATATTAGCCTCATTATTTTCATCATGTGCTTTAAACTTGGTAGTTCTATTAACAGTCTTACCATATAAAGGATGACGAACTTTAGTTTCAACGGCAACTACCACAGTTTTATCCATTTTATCTGAAACAACTTTACCAATTCTTGTCTTTCTATTTCCTCTTTCCACAAGATAACCTCCTTTCAGCTTTACTGTTCAAACGCCCTTAGTTCTTCTTCTCTAAGGATGGTTTTAATCTGGGCTATAGATTTTTTAACTTCTCTTATTCTCATAGGATTTTCAAGTTGACCTGTAGCCAATTGAAACCTAAGTCTAAATAATTCTGCTTTTAAATCAACTAATTGAGTTTGTAAATCTTGAGGAGTCTTTTCTCTTAATTCTTTAGCCTTCATTAATTTCACCACCCATTTCCTCAAAGTCTTTCCTAGTAACAAATTTAGTGCTTACTGGAAGTTTATGTGAAGCAAGTCTCATAGCTTCTCTCGCTTGTGCTTCTGTTACTCCTGATATTTCAAATAGTACTCTACCTGGCTTAACTACTGCAACCCAATATTCTGGTGAACCTTTACCAGAACCCATACGAGTTTCTGCTGGTTTTTCAGTAACTGGCTTATCTGGGAAAATCTTTATCCAAAGTTTTCCTCCTCTTTTAACATATCTATTTATAGCTATTCTGGCAGCTTCAATTTGATTACTTGTTATCCAGCAACATCCTGTAGCTTGTAATCCGTAATCACCATAAGCAATAAAGTTACCCCTTGTTGCTTTACCTTTCATCCTACCACGTTGCACTTTACGACGTTTAACTCTTTTAGGCATTAACATATCGTATTCCTCCTTCCCTATGCGTTTACTTCTTCCTTCTTTTCATTATTCTTTGTAGGAAGAACTTCACCTTTATATACCCATACTTTTACACCGATTTTTCCGTATGTAGTATCTGCTTCTGCAAAACCATAATCTATATCAGCTCTCAAAGTTTGAAGTGGAATTGTTCCTTCATGATACTGCTCAGTTCTTGCTATTTCAGCTCCAGCAAGTCTTCCTGCGCATGCAGTCTTAACACCCTTTACTCCAAATTTCATAGCTCTTTGAATAGTTTGCTTCATAGCTCTTCTAAAAGAAATTCTTCTTTCTAATTGTGATGCTATATTTTCAGCCATAAGTTGAGCATTACTATCTGCATTCTTAACTTCTACAATATTAATAAGAATATTTTTATCAGAAATTAAATTTTTAGCTTCTTTCTTTAAAGCTTCAATACCTTGACCGCCTTTTCCTATAACCATTCCTGGCTTAGCAGTATGTATATTTAGCTTTATTCTTTTTGCTGCTCTTTCAATTTCAACTTTTGAAACTCCTGAATTGTGAAGCTTTTTACTAATAAATTCTCTAATTTTATTATCTTCAACTAAATAATCTGCAAAATTTTTATTATCAGCATACCATTTAGCATTCCAATCTTTTATTACGCCAACTCTTAGTCCATGCGGATTAACTTTTTGTCCCAAACTATTTCCCTCCTTCTTATTCTCTTTCTTTTACAACTAGAGTGATATGACTAGTTCTTTTCTTAATTCTAAATGCTCTTCCCTGTGCATGAGGTCTAAATCTCTTTAAAGTTGAACCCTGACCAGTAAATGCATCAGATACATATAATCTATTAGCATCTAAATTTAAGTTATTTTCAGCATTTGCAACTGCTGATTTTAAGACCTTACTTACAACAACAGCTGCATCCTTTGGAGTATATTGTAATATAGCAAAAGCTTCATTTACATTTTTACCTCTTATTAAATCAAGAACAATACCTATCTTCATTGAAGACATTCTTACATACTTAGCTATTGATCTAGCTTCCATAAATAATTACCTCCCTTCTAAGCTATTTAAGTCTTGATGACTTTTCAGTGTTATCTCCGTGTCCTTTGAAAGTTCTTGTTAGGACGAATTCTCCTAATTTATGTCCAACCATATCTTCACTAACATATACTGGAACATGTTTTCTTCCATCATGAACAGCTATAGTATGACCTACCATCTGTGGAAAAATTGTTGAACTTCTTGACCAAGTCTTTATTACTTTCTTTTCACCACTTTTATTCATTTCATTAATTCTTTTTAAAAGTGCTTCTTGCACAAAAGGTCCTTTTTTTACTGATCTACTCACCTTGTTGGCCTCCCTTCACATAACTTAACTTTAAATTAGAAGAGAATTTTGTTCTCTTCTAATTATTTAGTTTTTCTTCCCTTAATAATAAATCTATCTGAATATTTCTTATTTTTTCTTGTTTTATAACCAAGTGCTGGTTTACCCCATGGTGTAAGAGGTCCTGGATGTCCTACTGGTGATTTACCTTCACCACCACCATGTGGATGGTCATTAGGGTTCATAACAGAACCTCTAACTGTTGGTCTTACGCCCATGTGTCTCTTTCTTCCCGCTTTACCTATATTTACAATTTCATGTGTTAAGTTAGAAACTGTTCCGATAGTAGCTCTACACTCAATTCTTACATATCTCATTTCACCGCTTGGAAGTCTTAATGTTGCATAATCTCCTTCCTTAGCCATAAGCTGAGCACTAGCACCCGCTGATCTAACTAATTGAGCACCTTTTCCTACTGACAATTCAACATTATGAACCACAGTACCTACAGGTATATTTTTAAGTGGTAATGTATTACCTATTTTTATATCTGATTCTGGTCCTGATACAATTGTATCTCCAACTTTTAAACCAACAGGAGCAATTATGTATCTTTTTTCACCATCAATATAAGAAACAAGAGCAATGAATGCAGATCTGTTAGGATCATATTCTATTGTTGATACCTTTGCTGGTATATTATCCTTATTTCTCTTAAAATCAATCAATCTATATTTTTGTTTAGCTCCTCCACCTATGTGGCGAACAGTTATTTTACCCTGAGCATTTCTTCCACCTTTTCTCTTCTTTTCCACAAGAAGAGATTTTTCAGGTACATTTGTTGTAATTTCTTCAAATGTACATACTGTCATATGTCTTCTGGAAGGTGAAGTAGGGTTAAATCCCTTAACTGCCATTTTCTTTTCTCCTCCTTTTTTCGCTTATCTGGTCATCAACCAATACTAGCTTTTTTAACTATTGTAATCCTTCAAAAAACTCAATTGCTTTACTTTCAGCTGTAAGTTTTACAATAGCTTTTTTATAATCAGCTCTTTTACCTACATGTACTCCAACTCTTTTAGTTTTTCCTAATATATTAGCTGTTTTTACATCTTCAACTTTAACTCCAAAGACTTCTTCAACCGCTCTTTTAATCTGGCTTTTATTTGCGTGCACATCAACAGCAAAGGTGTACTTTTTATCTGACATTTCAGCCATACTTTTTTCAGTTATTATTGGTTTTCTTATAATATCATGGCTAGTTAAATTCATTATGCATACACCTCCTCAATTTTTGACACAGCATCCTTAGTTATTATAAAATTATCATATTTCAAAATATCATAAACATTTAGATTATTAGCTGGAATCACTGTAACTCCTTGAATATTTCTAACTGATTTATATACATTTTGATTAGACTCAGCTACAACAATTAAAGCTTTTTTTGAATTGAATGCATTCAATAATTTTACTACTTCTTTTGTCTTTGGAACTTCAAATTCTAAGTCTTCTAAAACAATAATTTCATTTTCTGCCACTTTACTACTAAGTGCAGATTTCATTGCTACTCTTCTCATAGATTTTGGAACTGACATTCTATAATCTCTTGGCTTTGGTGCAAAAACAATTCCACCGTGTATCCATTGTGGAGATCTAATTGAACCCTGTCTTGCTCTACCCGTTCCTTTTTGTCTCCAAGGCTTAATTCCGCCTCCAGAAACCTCTGATCTAGTCTTAGCACTTTGATTTCCTTGTCTTTTATTTGCAAGCAACGCTACTACAACTTGATGTAAAGCATCACTATTTACTTCTGTTCCAAAAACTTCAGATGATAATTCAATATCTCCAACTTTTTTTCCTTCTTTATTAAACAATCCTACTGTAGGCATTCTGTATCCTCCTTTCCAATAAAACTAGGCTTTAACAGAGTTTCTTATTACAAGAAAACCCTTGTTTGGTCCAGGAACTCCACCTTTAATTAAAATTACGTTCTTCTCTGGAATTACCTTTGCTACTTCTAGATTTAATACTGTTGTATTAACATGCCCCATATGACCTGGCATTTTTTTATTTTTAAATGTTCTTGATGGATCTGATGAAGCTCCCATAGAACCTACTGCTCTGTGAAACTTTGAACCATGAGTAGTTGGTCCCCTGTGTCCATTCCATCTTCTTATTGTACCTTGAAATCCCTTACCTTTAGAAATCCCTGAAACATCTACCTTTTCTCCGGCTGTAAAAG
Source organism: Clostridium pasteurianum DSM 525 = ATCC 6013 (assembly GCF_000807255.1). NCBI lineage: Bacteria > Bacillati > Bacillota > Clostridia > Eubacteriales > Clostridiaceae > Clostridium > Clostridium pasteurianum. The sequence continues at coordinate 3,937,129 of NZ_CP009268.1, forward strand.
TATCAACTTTTATTTCAGCACCTAATTCATAAGCATTTATATCTTCCAGTCTAAATTCTTTTATGAATTTTTTTACAGATGATCCTGACTTTTCAAAGTGTCCTTTTAAAGGTTTATTAATTAATTTTTCTCTTGTATCATAAAAACCAACTTGTATTGCTTGATATCCATCATTTTCAATTGTTTTTTTCTGTAAAACAACGCACGGACCCGCTTCTATAACTGTTACAGGAACTATCTTCCCTGCTTCATTAAATATTTGAGTCATACCAAGTTTTTTACCCAGTATAGCTTTTTTCATATATAGCACCTCCTAAACTCATTAGTGGATTACCTTCTGGCAATCATAATGGTCAAAACTATTTTTTACAATTTATAACTTTATTTCAATATCAACACCTGCTGGTAAATCTAGCCTCATTAGGGCATCAACAGTTTTAGGTGAAGGACTTAATATGTCTATAAGTCTTTTATGTGTTCTTATTTCAAATTGTTCTCTTGAATCTTTATACTTATGTGGTGCTCTTAATATTGTAACCACATCTTTTTCTGTTGGTAATGGTACAGGACCTGCCACCTTTGCTCCTGTAGTTTTAGCAGTCTCAACTATTCTTTCAGCTGATTGATCAAGTATTGTATGATCAAATGCTTTCAATCTAATTCTTATTTTTTGTTTTGCCATTTTATTTCCCTCCTTTTCATCGCACGCTCATCTTCTTACGTACAACAGCGGACGTTCTATAAACTGTTCCACGTGTTGCATAAATTATGCAAATATATGACGTGAAATTTATAGACTACCCGTCGCCCGGTTCAAGACCGTGACATGCTCAGTAAGAATTCCCCGTAAGTGCGGCTACCTCTTACCTCATCACTGTTTTCACATAACAACTCTTATATTATACAACTAAATTTATAATTTGACAAGTATTTTATTTTTAAATATAGATTACAATTAAAAAGAGAAGAGCGTCCTCTTCCCTTTTTAAAATAAAGCTTTATTTTATATGTGTAATGTCTGACATTATTTAAATTTTAATATATTAAAAAACTATTCAACAATAGAAGTAACAACACCTGAACCAACTGTTCTTCCGCCTTCTCTTATAGCAAATCTTAAATTATCTGTCATTGCTACTGGGCTGATTAATTCAACTGTCATATCTATATGGTCTCCTGGCATTACCATTTCCATTCCTTCTGGTAATTTGATTAATCCTGTTACGTCTGTTGTTCTGAAATAAAATTGTGGTCTATATCCATCAAAGAATGGTGTATGTCTTCCACCTTCTTCTTTTTTCAATACATACACTTGACCTACAAATTTTTTGTGTGGTGTTACTGAACCAGGTTTAGCTAATACTTGACCTCTTTCAATATCTGTTCTCTGTATTCCTCTTAGTAATGCTCCTATGTTATCTCCAGCCATTGCTTCATCTAACAGCTTTCTGAACATTTCTACTCCTGTTACTACTGTCTTTCCTATTTCGTCTTTTAATCCTACGATTTCTACTTCGTCTCCTACATGAAGAACTCCACTTTCAACTCTTCCTGTTGCAACTGTTCCTCTTCCTGTTATTGTGAATACATCCTCTACTGGCATTAAGAATGTCTTATCTGTTGCTCTTTCTGGTGTTGGTATATAACTATCTACTGCTTCCATTAATTCTAATATTGGTTTTATTGCTTCTTCATCTGTTGGGTTCTCTAATGCTTTTAATGCACTTCCTACTATTACTGGAGTATCGTCTCCTGGGAATCCATACTCACTTAATAATTCTCTTACTTCCATTTCTACTAATTCAATTAATTCTGGATCATCTACCATGTCTGCTTTGTTTAAAAATACTACTATGTGTTGTACTCCAACTCTGCTCGCAAGTAATATATGCTCTCTTGTCTGTGGCATTGGACCATCTGCTGCACTTACTACTAGGATTGCTCCATCCATTTGTGCTGCTCCTGTTATCATGTTCTTTACATAGTCAGCATGTCCTGGACAGTCTACGTGCGCATAGTGTCTGTTTGTTGTCTCATATTCTACGTGCGCTGTATTGATTGTTATTCCTCTTTCTTTTTCTTCTGGTGCTTTATCTATTTCTGCATAGTTTGTTGCTGTTGCTCCACCTGTCTGTGCTAATACTGTTGTTATTGCTGCTGTTAATGTTGTCTTACCATGGTCTACGTGTCCTATTGTTCCTATGTTTACATGTGGTTTATTTCTCTCAAATTTTGCTTTTGCCATTTTTATTCCTCCTCAAAATCAAAAAACTAATTATTTTCTTTCTCCAATTACTTGTTCTTGAATACTTTTAGGTACTTCTTCATAGTGATCAAATATCATTGTATAATTTCCTCTACCTTGAGTTCTTGATCTAAGAGCAGTAGCATAACCAAACATCTCTGATAGCGGAACAAAGGCTCTTATAATTTGAGCTCCAGCTTGGGCTTCCATGCCTTCAATTCTTCCTCTTCTACCATTGATATCTCCCATTACATCTCCCATGTATTCTTCTGGTACTGTTACTTCAACTTTCATCATTGGTTCAAGTAGTACTGGATCGGCTTTTGCCATAGCATTCTTAAATGCCATAGATCCAGCAATTTTAAATGCCATTTCATTTGAGTCAACATCATGGTAAGAACCATCTACTACTTTAACTTTAAAGTTTATAGTTGGATATCCAGCTACAACACCACTTTCTGCCGCTTCTCTGATACCATCATCAATTGGTTGTATATATTCTTTAGGTATTGCTCCACCTACTATAGCATTTTCAAATGTATATTCATCTTCAGTTGGCTCCATTTCAATCCAGCAATGACCATACTGTCCACGACCACCAGACTGTCTAACAAATTTACCTTCTGCTTTTACTACTTTTCTTATAGTTTCTTTATAAGCAACCTGTGGCTTACCAACATTACATTCAACCTTAAATTCTCTTGTAAGTCTATCAACTATAATTTCAAGGTGCAACTCACCCATACCTGATATAATTGTTTGACCAGTTTCGTGATCTGTGTGAGTTTTAAATGTTGGATCTTCTTCAGCAAGCTTTGCCAAAGCAATACTCATCTTTTCTTGACCAGCTTTTGTCTTTGGTTCAATAGCTACATCAATAACCGTTTCTGGGAATTCCATACTTTCAAGTATTATTGGATGAGCTTCATCACATAAAGTATCCCCAGTAGTAGTAAATTTAAGTCCTACTATAGCACCTAAGTCTCCTGCCTCTAATTCTTCAACTTCTTCTCTGTGATTAGAATGCATTTTAACAAGTCTTCCGATTCTCTCTTTTTTACCTTTTGTAGAATTCAGTACATAAGAACCACTCTTAATTATTCCTGAGTAAACCCTTGCAAATGCAAGTTTTCCTACAAATGGATCTGTAGCAATCTTAAATGCTAATGTAGACATTGGTTCCTCATCACTAGTATGTCTTACATCTTCCTCACCATCAAGTGTTTCTCCTTTTATAGGAGGAATATCAAGTGGTGATGGCATATAGTCAATAACAGCATCTAACATTTGTTGAACACCTTTATTTTTATAAGAAGAACCGCAAGTAACTGGTACAAATTCATTTGCAATAACACCTTTTCTAATTGCTGCCTTTAGCTCTTCCTCAGTTATTTCTTCACCTTCAAGGTATTTCATTGTTAAATCTTCATCCAATTCTACAATGGATTCAATCATTGAAGCTCTATACTCTTCTGCTAATTCCTTCATATCTTCAGGTATAGCTGTTTCTTCCATTTGTGTTCCTAATTCATCTTCATATATTACGGCTTCATTTTTTATAAGATCAATTATTCCTGTAAAATGATCTTCTTTACCTATTGGTAACTGTATTGGTACTGCATTTGCTTGAAGTCTATCTCTCATCATATTAACAGTTCTGAAAAAATCTGCACCTAATATATCCATCTTATTTACATAAGCCATTCTAGGTACATTATATTTATTTGCCTGTCTCCATACATTTTCCGATTGTGGTTCAACTCCACCTTTTGCATCATAAACAGCAACAGCTCCATCTAGAACTCTTAGTGATCTTTCAACTTCCACTGTAAAATCTACGTGTCCTGGTGTGTCTATGATATTTATTTCATGTTCTTTCCAATAACAAGTAGTTGCAGCTGAGGTTATTGTAATACCTCTTTCCTGTTCTTGTACCATCCAGTCCATTGTAGCTGCACCTTCATGAACTTCGCCTATTTTATGGGTTCTACCTGTATAAAACAATATACGTTCTGTAGTAGTTGTTTTACCAGCATCGATATGTGCCATTATTCCTATATTACGGAACTTTTCTAATGGATATTTTCTAGCCACTATTTTTCCTCCTCTCGACTATCAAATTATAAAATTGGATAAAACTGCTTTGGATACAACCAAAACAGTTTTGCTATATTTATATTAGTATCTATAATGTGCAAATGCTTTATTAGCTTCTGCCATTTTATGAGTATCTTCTCTTTTCTTAACAGCAGCGCCTGTATTATTTGAAGCATCAATAAGTTCTCCAGCAAGTTTATCCTTCATATGTTTTTCTCCTCTTTTTCTTGCTGCATCAAGCATCCATCTAATTCCTAATGTCTGTCTTCTTTCTGGTCTAACTTCTATAGGAACTTGATAAGTTGCTCCACCTATTCTTCTAGCCTTTACTTCAAGTAATGGCATTATGTTATTCATAGCTGCTTCAAAAACCTCTATAGCATCTTTTCCTGTTTTAGCTGCTATAGACTCAAAAGCACCATAACATACTTTTTGAGCTACTCCTTTTTTACCATCTTCCATTATGTTATTTATAAGTTTAGTAACAACTTTACTATTATATACTGGATCTGGCAATACATCTCTCTTTGCTATATGTCCTTTTCTTGGCACTTTTCTTCCCTCCTTAATAAATAAAATTTAAGTTCATAGGTACTCGACATTTTCTGTCGCAAAGTGCTTTGTACTTCTGCAAAATCTATAATATACTCATAATATTTCTATTCATGAGGGTAAGTAAAGTATTTAAATTAAAACAATCTTACAATATATATATAAGCTGAAGACACAGCACTAATTAAAATAAACTATTTTTGTTTTGGCTTTTTAGCACCATATTTTGATCTAGCCTGCATTCTGTTAGCTACGCCAGCAGCATCTAATGTACCTCTGACAATATGGTATCTAACACCTGGTAAATCCTTAACTCTTCCACCTCTTATAAGAACAACACTATGCTCTTGTAAGTTGTGACCTACACCTGGTATATAAGCAGTAACCTCATATCCATTAACAAGCCTTACTCTGGCAATTTTTCTTAAAGCTGAGTTAGGCTTTTTAGGAGTTGTTGTTTTAACTACAGTACATACTCCCCTTTTTTGTGGACATTCTTTTAGTGCTGGTGCAGTTGACTTAACGATAGCAGTCTTTCTACCTTTTCTTACCAATTGATTAATTGTTGGCATACTTACACCTCCTTTAAAATCTACTATCAATATATTAATTTTAGATAATAGCAACTCATTCTACTCGAGAATTAAAGCACTTGCAGCTCCAACATCTATTCCGCAAAGCTTTCCCAATTCTTTCATAGTTTCAACATAAACAATTTCTAAAGAATGCTCTATGGATAACGCCTCAACAGTATTAACTAATTTATTGTCAGCATCTTTCGCAATATAAACAATCCTACCATCTCCATTTTTTATAGCTTTGATAGTTTGTTTTATACCAACAACTTTTTTGCCGCTAAGTCTGTTTACCATAAAATACCCTCCTTATGATAAATACTGTGTGATTTTAATTAAAATCACACAAATTGTATTTTATCATTTTCATCTTTTTATGTCAATAAATCATTTATTAAGTATTAACTTTCTTTTACTAAAACTTCATCAATTTCTTTTTCATCTTCTATATTTATATTTTTATACCTTGCCAGTCCTGTACCTGCTGGTATAAGTTTACCAATAATTACATTTTCCTTAAGACCTATTAATGGATCAATTTTCCCCTTAATAGCTGCATCTGTAAGAACTCTAGTTGTCTCTTGGAAAGAGGCTGCTGATAAAAATGAATCTGTTGCAAGTGCTGCTTTTGTTATACCAAGCAAAGCAATTCTTCCCTTTGCTGGTTCACCATCATCAGCTTCTATTTTCTCATTTGCCTCATTAAAATCAAAGATATCAATCATTGTACCTGGTAATAATTCTGTATCTCCTGAATCTTCAACTTTAACTTTTCTAGTCATTTGCCTAACTACAACTTCAAGATGTTTATCATTTATGTCAACACCCTGCAATCTGTAAACTTTTTGAACCTCTGATAGAAGATAATTTTTAACCGCATTAACGCCCTTTATTCTCAATATGTCATGTGGATTTATAGATCCTTCCGTAATCTCATCTCCAGCATTTATAAAATCTCCATTTTGCACTTTAAGACTTGATCCAAAAGGTATATCATAATTAACTTCTTCTCCTGTATCAGTAACTATATAAACTATTCTCTTTTTCTTAGTGTCTTCAAGTCTAACAGTCCCTGAAACCTCACTTACTATTGCAAGACCTTTTGGTTTTCTTGCTTCAAAAAGTTCTTCGACTCTAGGAAGACCTTGAGTTATGTCTGCTCCAGCAACTCCACCTGTGTGGAATGTTCTCATTGTCAATTGTGTTCCCGGTTCACCAATTGACTGAGCTGCTATAATACCAACAGCCTCTCCAATACCAATTTGTTGTGCTGTTCCCATATCCATACCATAACATTTAGCACATACACCATATTTGCAATTGCATGTAAATACAGATCTTATTTTTACTTTTTTAACTCCAGCATTTTCTACTTTTTCAGCTGAATGCACATCCATATATGAATCTTTATGCACAATTATCTCTTTATTCTTAGGATCTATAATATCTTCAGCACTATATCTTCCTGTAAGTCTCTCCTTTAAAGGTTCTATTACTTCGCTTCCTTCTTTTATTTCAGATACTTCAAAACCATCGTCTGTACCACAATCGTCAACTCTTACAATAACATCCTGAGATACATCTACAAGTCTTCTAGTAAGATATCCTGAATCCGCTGTTTTAAGTGCTGTATCTGCATTACCCTTTCTAGCTCCATGTGTTGAGATAAAGTATTCAAGTACATCAAGACCTTCTCTAAAAGATGCCTTAATTGGCATTTCAAGAATTTTACCTGATGGATTAGCCATAAGTCCTCTCATACCGGCAAGCTGCTTAATTTGACTTTTAGAACCTCTAGCACCTGAATCAGCCATCATAAATATAGGATTAAATCTATCCAAATTATTCATAAGGGCATCTGCAACTTCTTCAGTGGTTTTTGTCCAAACATCTATTACTCGTTCATATCTCTCATTTTCAGAAATATATCCTCTTCTATATAATTTTTCTATTTTATCAACAGACATTTGTGCTTCGTTAAGTAATGTCTTCTTTTCTGGAGGAACTGTCATATCAGATGTTGATACCGTTATAGCTCCTATGGATGAATAATGATATCCTTTTGCTTTTATCTTATCAAGCATAATAGATGTTTTAGTTGGCCCATGTTTTAAATAGCATTTATCTATAATTTTACCCAAATTCTTTTTACCAACTAGAAAATCAACTTCCAATTTAAATTCATTTCCTGGAATGCTTCTATCAATAAACCCTAAATCTTGAGGAATAGATTCATTAAATAAAAGTTTTCCTGGGGTAGTATCTATTATTCTATATATATTTTCTCCATCAATAACTTTAGATAATTTAACCTTTACTTTAGCATGAACATCTACTTCTCCCAATTGATATGCCATAATAACCTCTTCAGGCGAAGAAAATGATTTTCCTTCTCCCTTAACATTATCTTTATCAATTGTTAGATAATAAGATCCTAATACCATATCCTGTGTAGGTACACACACCGGCTTACCATCTGATGGCTTTAATATATTGTGAGCTGCTAACATTAAAAATCTTGCTTCTGCCTGTGCTTCCACAGAAAGAGGAACATGGACAGCCATTTGGTCACCATCAAAATCAGCATTGTATGCAGTACAAGCAAGTGGATGTAATTTTATAGCTCTTCCTTCCACTAATATTGGCTGGAATGCCTGGATTCCTAATCTATGCAGAGTAGGTGCACGATTTAACAATACAGGGTGATCTGATATTACTTCTTCAAGAACATCCCAAACTTGCGGCTGAACTCTTTCAACCATTCTCTTTGCACTCTTTATGTTATGTGCTACTCCACTTTCCACAAGTTTTTTCATTACAAATGGTTTAAATAATTCTAATGCCATTTCTTTTGGAAGACCACATTGATACATTTTCAATTCTGGCCCAACAACTATAACAGAACGACCTGAGTAATCAACACGTTTTCCAAGAAGATTTTGTCTAAATCTACCTTGTTTACCTTTCAACATATCTGATAAAGACTTCAAAGGCCTATTTCCTGGACCAGTAACCGGTCTTCCTCTTCTCCCATTATCGATAAGAGCATCTACAGCTTCTTGTAACATTCTCTTTTCATTTCTTACAATTATATCTGGTGCTCCTAAATCTAAAAGTTTTTTAAGTCTATTATTTCTATTAATAACTCTTCTATAAAGATCATTCAAATCAGAAGTAGCAAATCTACCCCCGTCAAGTTGCACCATAGGTCTTAAATCTGGTGGAATAACGGGTATCACATCAATAATCATCCAATCGGGTCTATTAGTTGACTTTCTAAAAGACTCTACAACTTCCAATCTTCTTATTATTCTAATTTTCTTTTGCCCTGTGCTAGTTTTTAAGTCATCTTTCAATTCAATAGACAATTGCTCTAAATCTATTTCTTCAAGCAATCTTTTAATTGATTCAGCTCCCATACCAGCATCAAAACTATCTTCACCATATTTATCAACAGCTTCTCTATATTCCTTCTCATTTAAAAGTTGTTTCTTTAATAAAGCTGTTTCTTTTGGATCTAGAACAACATAAGATGCAAAATAAAGTATTTTTTCTAAAGCTCTAGGAGACATATCTAGTATTAATCCCATACGAGATGGTATCCCCTTAAAATACCATATATGAGATACTGGAGCAGCAAGTTCTATATGCCCCATTCTCTCACGTCTAACCTTTGCCTTTGTGACTTCAACACCACATCTATCACATACTATACCCTTATATCTAACTCTTTTATATTTACCACAATGACATTCCCAATCCTTCATAGGTCCAAATATTCTCTCACAGAATAAACCATCTTTTTCTGGCTTTAATGTTCTATAATTTATTGTTTCTGGTTTCTTTACTTCACCTCTAGACCATTCTCTTATTTTTTCAGGTGAAGCCAATCCTATTTGTAAAGCATCAAAATTATTTAATTCCAAGGGTACATCCTCCCTTCATAAATTAGTGTTCATCATTGAAATCTTCAAGTTCTAATCCATCTTGAAGATCATCTAAAGGTAAATCATCATAATCCAATTCAATGTCTTCCTCAACATCTTGATCATCAGATTCAACGTAATCATCTGGAGGAGATGGAGGAACACTATCTTCATTTCCTTCAATATTTACATCTAAACCTTCTAATCCTTCATCTACTGAATCTTTTAATTTTATTTCTTCATTATCTCCTGCTAGAACTTTTACATCAAGACATAGTGCCTGAAGTTCCTTTATGAGAACTTTAAAAGATTCTGGAACGCCTGGTTCTGGTATATTCTCACCCTTAACTATAGACTCATATGTCTTAACTCTACCAACAACATCATCAGATTTAAAAGTTAATATTTCTTGCAGAGTATGTGCAGCACCATAAGCTTCAAGTGCCCATACTTCCATTTCTCCAAACCTCTGACCACCAAACTGTGCTTTACCACCTAGTGGTTGTTGTGTAACTAAAGAATATGGTCCCGTAGATCTAGCATGTATCTTATCATCAACCAAATGCGCCAACTTTAATATATACATATATCCTACTGTAACTCTACTATCAAAAGCTTCTCCAGTTCTTCCGTCATATAACAAAGTCTTACCATCTTCATCATATCCTGCCTTTTGTAAGCACTCAACTATTTCTGGCTCTGTAGCTCCATCAAATACAGGCGTTGCAATATGCCATCCAAGATTAGCCGCTGCCCATCCTAAATGGACTTCTAAAACCTGACCTATATTCATACGTGAAGGAACACCTAATGGATTTAAGCATATTTGAAGTGGTCTTCCATCCGGTAAGAATGGCATATCCTCCTCTGGTAAGACTCTTGAAATAACACCTTTGTTACCGTGTCTTCCTGCCATCTTATCTCCAACAGATATCTTCCTCTTTTGTGCTATATAACATCTTACTAATTCATTAACTCCTGGAGGCAATTCATCTCCATTTTCTCTTGTGAAGACTTTTATATCAACAATTATACCTGCTTCTCCATGTGGGACTCTAAGTGATGTATCTCTTACTTCTCTTGCCTTTTCTCCAAAAATAGCTCTTAAAAGCCTTTCTTCTGCTGTTAATTCAGTTTCACCCTTAGGTGTTACTTTTCCAACTAATATATCTCCAGAACGTACTTCCGCACCTATTCTTATAATTCCTCTTTCGTCTATGTCTTTAAGAGCATCATCGCCTACATTAGGTATATCTCTAGTAATTTCTTCAGGTCCAAGTTTAGTATCCCTAGCTTCTGCTTCATATTCTTCTATATGAATGGATGTAAACACATCTTCTCTAACAAGTTCTTCAGATATAAGCATAGCATCTTCGTAGTTATACCCTTCCCAAGTTATAAATCCCATACGGATATTCTTACCTAATGCTATTTCTCCTAAATCAGTAGATGGACCATCAGCCAACACCGTACCTACATCTACTCTTTCACCTTTACATACTATTGGTCTTTGATTTATACATGTACCTTGGTTTGATCTCTTAAATTTTAATAATCTATAAGAATCAACAGATCCATTATCGTCTCTCTTTACCCTTACTTCATTAGCACTTACATAATCAACCACACCTGCATGCTTTGCTTTAGGAAGAACTCCCGAGTCAACAGCTGCTTTAAACTCTATACCAGTTCCTACTATAGGTGCTTGAGGCTTCAATAATGGTACAGCTTGACGTTGCATGTTTGATCCCATAAGTGCACGGCTTGCATCATCATTTTCAAGGAATGGTATCATAGCTGTAGCAACTGATACAATCTGTCTTGAAGATACATCCATTAAGTCAACCTCTGTATTAGATACAACTAACACGTCATCTCTAGTCCTGACAGTTATTTTACTATCTACAAAATTACCATCTTGATCCAAAGGTTCATTGGCCTGTGCAATTAAAAATTGGTCTTCTTCATCTGCAGTAAAGTATTTTATATCATTTAATACTTTACCATTCTTTTTATCAACAATTCTATATGGACTTTCTATAAATCCATAGTCATTAACTTTAGCATAAGTAGCTAATGAATTTATAAGACCTATATTCGGTCCTTCTGGCGTCTCTATAGGACACATTCTACCATAGTGTGAATGATGAACATCTCTAACCTCGAATCCTGCTCTTTCTCTTGAAAGTCCACCCGGTCCAAGTGCTGACAACCTTCTTTTATGGGTTAATTCTGACAATGGATTAGTCTGATCCATAAATTGTGAAAGCTGTGAACTACCAAAGAATTCCTTAATAGCTGCTGCTACTGGTCTTATATTTATAAGTGCTTGAGGAGTTATCACTTCCTGATCCTGAATAGTCATTCTTTCCTTAACTACTCTTTCCATTCTTGATAATCCAATTCTAAATTGATTTTGTAATAATTCACCAACAGATCTAAGTCTTCTATTTCCTAAATGATCAATATCATCTACATTACCTATACCATAAGCTAATCCTAGTTCATAACTTATTGTTGCATATATATCATCTTTTACAATATGCTTTGGAACAAGTCTATATATATTTTTTTTAAGCTGCTCCTTTATAGAATCTTCTTCAGTATAATTTTGCAATATTTCATTTAACACGGGATAATGGACTAATTCTTTGATATTTAAATCACTAATATCAAATTTTATAAAATGCTTTATATCAACAAAATGGTTTCCTATAATTCTAACAATCTTATCATCCATTATAATATCCACTTTATTAATACCGCAATTTTGAATTTCTATAGCTTTATCTCTGTCTATTCTTTCTCCCTTTTGAACTATTATTTCACCGGTTTCATCATTAATTATGTCCTCTGCTGCTATTTTATTTGCAATTCTAAGACTTATAGCTAGTTTTTTGTTAAACTTATATCTTCCTACTCTAGATAAATCATATCTTTTAGGATCAAAGAATAGAGAATCAATAAGTGACACCGCACTATCTACAGTAGGAGGCTCACCAGGTCTCAATCTTTTATATATTTCCAATAATGCTTCTTCTTTAGTTTTAGTATTATCTTTTTCAATTGTTGATTTTAGTCTTTCTTCTTCTCCAAAATATTCAATAATATCCGCATCTGAACCATATCCCATAGCTCTAGCTAATATAGTAATTGGCAATTTTCTAGTCTTATCTATTCTTACATAAATAACACTATTACTATCAGTTTCATATTCTAACCAAGCGCCTCTATTAGGTATTACTGTAGATGAAAACAATTTCTTACCAGTTTTATCAACTAAAAAATCATAATAAACTCCTGGTGATCTTACTAGCTGACTTACTATAACTCTTTCTGCACCATTAATTACAAAGGTTCCTTGTTCCGTCATTAACGGAAAGTCTCCCATGAAAACTTCCTGTTCTTTAACTTCACCAGTATCTTTGTTAAGTAATCTAACTTTTACCTTTAAAGGTGCTGCATATGTAGTATCTCTTTCTTTACATTCCTCTACAGAATACTTGATATTTTCCATATCAAGTTTGTATCCTACAAACTCTAGAACAAGATTACCTGTATAATCTTGAATCGGATTAATGTCATCAAATATTTCTTGAAGACCTTCTTTAAGAAACCATTCATATGAATCTAATTGTATTTCTATAAGATTAGGCATCTTTCCAATTTCATGCTGCTTAGAAAAACTCATTCTTGTTCTTTTACCTACTTGCACAGGATGTACCATTAACTTTCACCCCTTGTATAAACTAAAATAACCAAAAACGCACTTCACCTGTGGAATTACATTTCTGGGTTAATCACATTACTATTTGGTTATTATAACCATTAAATAAACATTAATTCATATAATACGTAATTTTGTTAAACAAAATCTAAATATTTCGTTGCATTTCCATATAATATCACAAAACATACTAAATGTCAATGAAAAAATTATTTTTCATAAATTCGAACTACATATTAATTAAATATTTTATCATTGATTTTATTCTTTTGCTAAGAATTTAAAATAAATTGTACATTAAATATTCTTATTTATGTTTAATATTATAGCTTAAAAAAAATGGCACTCTTAAGAGTGCCATTTTAAAAACTGACTACTTTAATTCTACTTTTGCACCTGTTTCTTCAATCTTAGTCTTTATTTCTTCAGCTTCTTCTTTAGCTACGCCTTCTTTAATTGTTTTTGGAGCTCCATCAACTATTTCTTTAGCGTCTTTTAATCCTAATCCAGTTATTTCTCTAACTGCTTTAATAACCTTAATCTTATTAGCACCTGCTTCTGCTAACACTACATCAAATTCTGATTTTTCATCAGCAGCGGCACCTGCACCAGCACCAGCAGCACCAGCTACAGCTACAGGAGCAGCAGCACTAACACCAAATTCTTCCTCGCAAGATTTTACTAATTCATTTAACTCTAAAACAGTCATACCTTTTATAGCTTCAATTATTTCTTCTTTTGACATTTTATAGCACCTCCGAATATATTTTCTTTTTAAGCTTGTTCAGATGATTCTGATTCTTTTTTATCCTTTATAGCACTTAACAAGTATGCGAAATTGGATATTGGAGCTTTGAAACTTCCAAGTAGTTTTGCAATAAGCACTTCTTTTGAAGGAACAGATGCAAGTTCTTTGATTTTACTTTCATCAAATATCTCGCCTTGTACTAATCCAGCCTTCAATTCTAATGCTTTATGTGACTTAGCAAAGTCATTTAAAATTCTCGCTGGAGCAGTAGGATCTTCATACCCTATAGCTACTGCTACTGGACCTTCAAGAAATTGAGCCATCTTTTCAAATCCAAGTTCATTTGCAGCACGAGTTACTAATGTATTTTTATATACTTTATACTCAACACCAGCATCTCTTAAATTTTTTCTAAGTTCAGTATCTTCTTCAACTGTCAAACCTTGATAATTTACCATTATGATAGCTTCAGCTTTACCTAACTTATTTTTTATTTCTAAAATTTTTGCTTCTTTTAATTCTCTAAATTTACTTGCCACTGTGTATCCACCTCCTCACAGTTTAAAACTGCTCATTAAAACCAAAAGTCTCTCCGCAGAAAACGAAGAGACCAAATACACGCTCATATATCGGAATCCTCGGTAGGTTGGTTTCCCGTTACGCCTAAGCACCTACTATCTACGGAGTATTTACTTATTTAACTTTAAAAATTATATCAAATATATAATTATAAGTCAATACTAATCTAAAACTTTTACAGGATTAATTTTTATTCCTGGTCCCATAGTACTACTTAATGATACTGATTTCAAATATTGTCCTTTAGCTGCTGCTGGCTTTGCTTTTACTACAGCTTCCATCAATGTACGGAAGTTTTCTGCAAGTTTGTCATTTCCAAAAGAATGTTTTCCAATTGGTACATGTACAATAGAGGTCTTATCAACTCTATATTCAACTTTACCAGCTTTTATTTCAGAAATGGCTTTAGATAAATCAAATGTAACTGTACCTGATTTAGGATTAGGCATTAATCCTTTAGGTCCTAATACTCTACCAAGTCTTCCTACTACACCCATCATATCAGGAGTAGCTACAACCACATCAAAATCAAACCAATTTTCATTCTGAATTTTTGTAGCTAATTCATCTGCTCCAACAAATTCAGCACCTGCTGCTTCAGCTTCTTTAGCTTTTTCACCTTTAGCAAAAACTAAAACTCTTACCTTTTTTCCAGTTCCATGAGGTAAAACTACTGCACCTCTAACCTGTTGATCTGCATGTCTTGGATCTACCCCAAGTCTAATAGCAAGTTCTATAGTTTCATCAAATTTTGCTTTTGAAGTTTTTACAGCTAATTCAATAGCTTCACTTGGTGTATATAGAACACTTTTGTCTATGAGTTTTGCACTCTCAACATAATTCTTTCCCATTAAAAATCCTCCTTTGTGGTATAACGGCTTCTGCCTCCCACTAAATTAAAAACTATTCTGTAACTTCTACGCCCATACTTCTAGCTGTTCCAGCTATCATGCTCATAGCAGCTTCTATTGAAGCAGCATTTAGGTCAGGCATCTTTGTTTCAGCTATTTGTTTAACCTGATCTTTAGTGATTTTTGCAACTTTTGTTTTATTAGGCACACCTGAACCACTTGCAATTCCAGCGGCTTTTTTAATCAATACTGCTGCTGGTGGAGTTTTTAGTATAAAACTAAAAGATCTGTCTTGGTATACTGTAATTACAACTGGTATAGTAAGACCTGCTTGATTAGCAGTTTTAGCATTATATTCTTTACAGAATGCCATAATATTAACACCGTGTTGTCCAAGTGCTGGTCCAACTGGTGGTGCTGGAGTCGCTTTTCCTGCAGGTAATTGAAGTTTTATCAAACCTACTACTTTTTTAGCCATGAGTTTTACACCTCCTATATGTGGTATACGAATTTTAAAATTCACCCACTTTATTAAGACTTTCGTCTTTACTCACTAATCTAATTTTTGTATTTGATTAAATTCAAGTTCAACAGGAGTTTCCCTGCCAAACATATTAACTAATCCTTTAATTCTCTGTTTATCTTCAGTAATCTCTTGAACTAAAGCAATCTGATTTTCTAAAGGTCCACTTATAACTTTTACACTCTCACCAATTTCAATATCAATTTTTACAGGTTTTTCTACAATACCCATAGAATCAACTTCTTCATCAGTAAGAGCTACCGGTTTAGACCCTGGACCAACAAATCCAGTTACTCCTCTTGTATTTCTAACAACATACCAAGAATCATCGGTCATTATCATCTTAATTAAAACATACCCAGGGAAAACCTTTTTAAGAGTTACTTTTTTCTTACCATCTTTTTCTTCAATTTCTTCTTCCATAGGAACCTGAATATCATAAATCAAATCATGGATGTTTCTATTTTCTATAGTCTTTTCTATATTGGCTTTAACCTTATTTTCATATCCCGAATATGTATGTACTACATACCATCTAGCTTTTTCTCCCATAGCATTAGAATTAGGATTTATTCCTAGTTCTATAACCTCCTTTTATACCTTATTTAAAGATCACCTTGAAGAGGTTACTAAAACCAAAATCCAAAATGGCAATTATTATAATATAAATTGCACAAAATACCGCAACTACTGCAGCAGCTTTCTTAGCATCAAATTTAGATGGCCAAGTAATCCTTTTAGTTTCCGCCTTAAGTTCCTTAAAAAAATTTACTAACCTTTTTAACGGTGATTCCTTCATTTTTTCAGTTTTTCCATTATCAGACATTCTATTCACATCCTAATCAAAAATTGCGCAAATAGGTCTTAACTATTTCGTCTCTTTATGAATTGTATGTGTACGGCAGAAAGGACAGTATTTTCTCATTTCAAGTCTATCTGGATCATTTTTTTTATTTTTCATAGTATTGTAATTTCTTTGTTTACACTCTGTGCATGCTAAAGTTACTTTAACTCTCACAATCCACACCTCCTGGTCTTGAAGCCTTATACATAACATACGTCTTTCAAAACATGTGCTACCTAGTTAATTTATCACAATTAACTATTCATGTCAATAAATATATCAAAATAAAACTATATGAAATGTAAGCCTAATTTATGACTTTGAAAGGACCAGGTCATAAAGCCTAGCCCATATTAAAAAACTATTCAACAATAGAAGTAACAACACCTGAACCAACTGTTCTTCCGCCTTCTCTTATAGCAAATCTTAAATTATCTGTCATTGCTACTGGGCTGATTAATTCAACTGTCATATCTATATGGTCTCCTGGCATTACCATTTCCATTCCTTCTGGTAATTTGATTAATCCTGTTACGTCTGTTGTTCTGAAATAAAATTGTGGTCTATATCCATCAAAGAATGGTGTATGTCTTCCACCTTCTTCTTTTTTCAATACATACACTTGACCTACAAATTTTTTGTGTGGTGTTACTGAACCAGGTTTAGCTAATACTTGACCTCTTTCAATATCTGTTCTCTGTATTCCTCTTAGTAATGCTCCTATGTTATCTCCAGCCATTGCTTCATCTAACAGCTTTCTGAACATTTCTACTCCTGTTACTACTGTCTTTCCTATTTCGTCTTTTAATCCTACGATTTCTACTTCGTCTCCTACATGAAGAACTCCACTTTCAACTCTTCCTGTTGCAACTGTTCCTCTTCCTGTTATTGTGAATACATCCTCTACTGGCATTAAGAATGTCTTATCTGTTGCTCTTTCTGGTGTTGGTATATAACTATCTACTGCTTCCATTAATTCTAATATTGGTTTTATTGCTTCTTCATCTGTTGGGTTCTCTAATGCTTTTAATGCACTTCCTACTATTACTGGAGTATCGTCTCCTGGGAATCCATACTCACTTAATAATTCTCTTACTTCCATTTCTACTAATTCAATTAATTCTGGATCATCTACCATGTCTGCTTTGTTTAAAAATACTACTATGTGTTGTACTCCAACTCTGCTCGCAAGTAATATATGCTCTCTTGTCTGTGGCATTGGACCATCTGCTGCACTTACTACTAGGATTGCTCCATCCATTTGTGCTGCTCCTGTTATCATGTTCTTTACATAGTCAGCATGTCCTGGACAGTCTACGTGCGCATAGTGTCTGTTTGTTGTCTCATATTCTACGTGCGCTGTATTGATTGTTATTCCTCTTTCTTTTTCTTCTGGTGCTTTATCTATTTCTGCATAGTTTGTTGCTGTTGCTCCACCTGTCTGTGCTAATACTGTTGTTATTGCTGCTGTTAATGTTGTCTTACCATGGTCTACGTGTCCTATTGTTCCTATGTTTACATGTGGTTTATTTCTCTCAAATTTTGCTTTTGCCATTTTTATTCCTCCTTTTATTAAGCTATTATACTCATTATAAGCTATTATTATATTTTAGTGTACACTGTTCCACGTGTATTGTAAATTCCAAGTATGGAGCCCACGGCCAGGATCGAACTGGTGACCTCCACCTTACCAAGGTGACGCTCTGCCTACTGAGCTACATGGGCAATTTCACTTTGGAGCGGGAAACGGGTTTCGAACCCGCGACCCCCAGCTTGGGAAGCTAGTGCTCTACCACTGAGCTACTCCCGCACATTATATAGTACATGGCATACACTAATTACTTATTCTAATACTACTGCACAGTTTTGTCAATATTAAAATAATCTTTTATCTAAACACTTTTCTAATTTTCTTTTAACTCTTTGAAGAGCATTATCTATAGACTTAGCACGTCTATCTAGATCGCAGGCAATCTCTTGATAAGACTTACCTTCTAAATAAGACATAAGAACTTCTAATTCAAGATCAGAAAGTACTTGTCCAATTTCATTTTCGATACTTACTACCTCTTCTCTGCTAATAACAAGCTCCTCTGGGTCTGCTATTTTCACACTTGACAATATATCTAAAAGTGTTCTGTCTGACTCTTCATCATATATAGGCTTATTTAAAGAAATATATGTATTAAGTGGTATATGTTTTTGTCTAGTTGCAGTTTTAATAGCAGTTATAATTTGGCGAGTTATGCAAAGTTCTGCAAAAGCTTTAAACGATGCCAATTTATGTGGTTTAAAATCTCTAATTGCCTTGTATAATCCTATCATTCCTTCTTGGTAAATATCCTCTTTGTCTGCTCCAATCAAAAAATAAGATTTAGCTTTAGCCTTTACAAAATTCTCATATTTATTAATTATATATTCCTCAGCCTTTTTATCTCCCTTTTTTGCTTCAATAGCAATTTCTTCATCTAACCATTCATGATATTTTGAACATTGAATTTCTTCTCTAATTCCCCTTTTCACCAAGTTATCTCCCCCTAATGAGTAAAAGCATCTATTAAATTATACATTAGCAATAATTTACAAGTCAAGTATTTTATTTACTTCTACGTATCTCTTCCAATTTCTCTGCAACATCTCTATCTATCCTATCTTTCAAATTATATCTAGAATTATTTTTTTGTTTTTTTATACTTTGTTTTCTTATTTTATCTTCAATAGACTTTATTTCATGATAAAATTCTAGAGAGGACATTCTTACAGCCCCTCTTTGGAATATTAATTGTTGTTCTAAGGAATCAGAAGTAACAACTAAAACTTCATACTTTCTTCCAATGTTATTTACATATCTTTCTATAAAACTATCTGCAGTCTCCCCTTCTTTAGTAAATACAATAATTAAATTGTTATTAACTTTTTCTCTTTTTTCAATACTTCCAGCCTGTAAATGTGCATCAAATACTAAAAAAATTCTGTAACCATTATAAACTCCATAATTAAGAAGTATATCTTTCAACTTCATTCTTGAGTTCTCCATACTTCCTGTATTTTCTTGCCTTAATTCCTTCCAGCTATTAATTACATTATAACCATCAATAAATATATTTTTCACTTTTATCCTCTTTGAAGTTTCTGCCTTAGTACTTCGTACATAATTATACCTGCTGCTACAGATGCATTTAAAGATGTTATCTTTCCAATCATAGGTATTTTAACTAAAACATCACACTTTTCTTTAGTTAATTTTGATATTCCTTTTCCTTCACTACCAATAACTAGTGCAGTAGCTCCAAGGAAATTATTTTCATAGCAATAGCTTTTGCCTTCCATATCTGCTCCATAAATCCAAATCCCCTTTTTTTTCAATATATCTATAGTGGAATTTATATTAGTAACTTTCACAACTTTCATATATTCCACAGCACCAGCTGCTGCTTTATAAACTATAGGCGTAATTCCAACATTCCTTCGTTTAGGGATTATGATACCGTGAGCACCGCATATTTCAGCACTTCTAATTATGGATCCCAGATTATGTGGATCTTCAATTTCATCTAAAATTATTATAAAAGGTTTTTCACCTTTACTTTCTGCATAATTTATAATATCATCAATTTCAAAATATTTATAAGGTGTCACTATTGCTATAACGCCTTGATGCACTCCTGTATCTGACATCTGATCCAGCTTTTTTCTATCTACTTCTTTTACTACTATATGTTTTTCTTTAGCTAATGCATAGATAACATTAATTGAACCTTCATTATCTCCTTTAGCTATTAATATTTGCTCTACAGTTCTATCTGATTTCAATGCTTCAATTACAGCATTTCTTCCTTCTACTAAATCCTCTCTTCCTGAATCCTTTATATTACTTTTATCTGATTTTGCATTTTTTTTAAAAGCAATTTTATTACTTTTTTGTACAAATCCCTTTTCTCTCATAGTTTATTTCCTTTCTATTTATTCAAGTAAAGTTTTCTTATTTCTTCACTTTTACCACAGGTCATAGTACCTTCTGGACATACTTCTCTCACACAACTAGGTCCACTAAATTTAAATAATACGGGTGCTACACTTTTTACTTCCTTTAGCATTTTTGCAGCCATAATTCTAATTTCCCATTGTGCTCTATTACAGCATCTCTCATTAAAAAAATGCATAAGCTCCCTAGCATTCATGGTTACTATGATTTTGGTTTCACAAGCATTTGGAAATACATATCTAGCATCTTCAATAGCCTTCTTTTCAGCTTTATTTAAGAGCAAAGTCATATGTTTATCATCTAATTCCGTCTTGTTTTTTTTAATATAATCTCCTTTTAATTCATCAAAAGCTGATTTTTTTAATAGTTCAACTAATTCATCATAAGACTTTTGATCTTGCTCCATAGTTTTCACAAAAATTTCCTTAGCTTTTCTATTTTTCTCAATCTCTGGAGGTATTATGTATTGAAATTGACTAAGCTTTACATATCTTTGACTTTGCTGAGAATATGATGCAAGTCTATGTCTTACCAATTGATGGGTTAAGCTTCTTGAGACCCCTTCTATTGCAAAAGTAAAAGAAACATGTTCAATAGGAGAATGATGTCCATAAGACATCAACATTTCTATAAATTTAGCTATATTTGTCTTATCTAAATTCTCCATAATATTATCTACTCCACTAGGGCTATAACAAAGTTTTGCTGCCGCAGCTATAACCTTTTCTGGATTTGGAGTATACTCTATTAAATTTATTTTTAATGTCATCTTTTATTCTCCTATCTTAATTTTAATAATCTTATCAAGTAAATAATTTATCCTATCATTTTGTTCTGTTAAATATAAATATCCAAAAATAGCCTCAAATCCCGTAGCTGATCTATATTCGCATAAATCTGCATTTTTAGGTACTGTACCAGATTTAGAATTTCTTCCTCGTTTATAAATAGATAATTCTTCTTCGTTCAAAGAATCCAACAGCTTTTTTATAAATTCACTTTGAGCATGAGCTTTTACAAAAGAAACAGCTTTTACATGCAGTTTATGAACATGGGTAGTTCTATTTTCATTTACAATATAAGCTCTTATAAATAATTCATAAATCGCATCGCCTACAAAAGCAAGTACTAACGGATTTAAATTTTTTGCTTCTTGCTTAGTAAAACTATTTCTCAATAAATTAAACTCCATATTTACACCTCTTAAATTATGCCTTTTTCCATCGTACACCTTGCGGAGTATCTAAAAGTATTATACCTTTATCTTTTAGGTCATCTCGTATTTTATCTGCAAGTGCAAAGTTTTTTTCTTTCCTAGCCTTTTGCCTTTCTTCAATTAATTTTTCTATTTCTCTTTCTAAATCAACTTTTGTGGATTTTTGAAGTATTCCAAGAGGTTTCCCTAATTCTCTAATTAATGAAATGGAAGCTTCTACAATTTCTTTAGAAGAATTAATATCTAAATTAGAATTTACATCTCTAACTATATCAAATATTACAGAAATTGCATCTGCGGTATTAAAATCATCATCCATCTTTTCAATATATTTGTCTCTATAGGATTTTAAATTATCTAAATATTCCTTTTCATCATCCTTTAGCTTACTTACAGTGGATTTTTCAAGTAAACTTTCTAGATTGTAGATAGAATTATATACTCTATCAAGAGCTGATTTACTGGATTCCAATAATTCAGGACTATAGTTTAATTGTGTTCTGTAATGGGCACTTAACATAAGAAATCTTATAACCTCATAATCAAACTTTTCAAGAGCATCTCTTGCTGTCAAAAAATTATTTAGAGATTTTGACATCTTTTGATTGTTAACATTTAAATAAGCAGAATGCATCCAATAATTGGCGAATTTTTTACCATTTCTACTTTCACTCTGTGCAATTTCATTTTCATGGTGTGGGAAAACTAAATCCATACCACCAGCATGGATATCTATGGTATCTCCTAACAACTTATGAGCCATACAAGAACATTCTATATGCCACCCTGGTCTACCTGGTCCCCATGGACTTTCCCAAGCAGGTTCGCCATCTTTTTGTTTTTTCCATATAGCAAAATCCATAGGATTTTTTTTCCTTTCATCCACATTTATTCTTACGCCGCTTTCCAATTGCTCGAGATCTTGCCCAGATAACTTACCATAATCCTTAAATTTCTCAGTACTAAAATAAATATCCCCATCAACTTCATAAGCATATCCTTTATCTACAAGATCTTTAACAAAACTTATAATATCATAAATAAATTCTGTAGCTCTCGGATTTGCAGTTGCCCTTTCTATGTGTAGGCCATCTGCATCTTTATAATATTCAGAAATAAATTTATCTCCCAATTCTTTAATACTTATTCCATCCTGATTTGCTTTATTTATCATTCTATCATCAATATCAGTAAAATTTTGTATAAAACTCACTTTATAACCTTTATACTCAAAATATCGTCTCACTGTATCAAATATAATAAAAGTTCTTGCATTACCTATATGAAAAAAATTATATACTGTAGGTCCACAAACATACATTTTAACTTCCCCAGGATTAATTGGTACGAATTCTTCCTTTTCTTTAGACATTGTATTAAATATTTTCATACTTTACCTCCTAATTTTATATAGCTATTAAAACCGTTGAAATATTAGGAATTAATATTATTATTACCATTATTTATTTTAACTATATAAACATTGCTGTATTTTATCTATTTAAAATTTATTTTATCCATGGTACGATTATAGCATTACAGCTATTTCATAGCAAAGATTAAATCACTTTATAACCTAAAATAATCTATATTTTATATATTAATTATTTAAAACTATATATTTTATAGAGTAAAAAAGCTCACCCTATAACAATAAGGGCGAGTTAAAAGTCTCTACTTTCTAAAATTATATATATTTTTAGGTTTAAACATCTAAACAATTAAAGTTATCAAGTATTTTCTCTCCTAAAAATAAATCTTCTGGAGTAGTAATTTTTATATTTGTATAGCTGCCCTCATATAAAAATACATCATATCCATATATTTCAGCTGTCATAGTATCATCTGTTACAGGTATATTTTTATTCATAACACTTCTGTGGGAGTTAATTATTACATTCCGTTTAAAACTTTGTGGTGTTTGAACACAAAATAATTTATTTCTATCCAATGTAGACTCTGAAAATCCATCATCATTTTTAACTTTAATTGTATCCTTGGGTCTTACTCCACAAGCACAAGCTCCATATAAATTTGCATACTTTACACCATCATTTATAATCTTTTGACTGACAAATGGTCTTGCACCATCATGAATAAGTACTATATCACATTTATCAGTGGCATTTAATCCATTTAATACTGATTGTTGTCTAGTATTTCCACCACATACTATTTTCTTAACTTTATCAAAAGAATATCTTAATACTATTTCACTTTTACAATATTCCAATTCTTCCCTTGCTGATACTAATATTATGGTATCAATATATTTATTTTTTTGAAAAGCCTCTAAAGTATATGACAGCAAAGGCCTATCTTTTATTTTAAGAAATAGTTTATTTATTTTTTTACCCATTCTGGTTCCTTTTCCACCTGCTAATATTATAGCACAGTTTTTTTCCATCCTATATAACTCCTCATTGAACTCTACTTAAATTTTCTTTCTGCTTTGCAAATATCATTCTTCCTGCCGCAGTTTGAAGAACGGATGTAACTGCAACGTTAAGTGTTTCACCAATATGCTTTCTGCCACCTTCTACAACTATCATCGTACCATCATCTAAGTATGCTATTCCTTGTCCTGATTCTTTACCATCCTTTATAATAGTAATTATCATTTCTTCTCCTGGCAAAACTACAGGCTTTACAGCATTGGCAAGTTCGTTTATGTTAAGTACAGGAACCCCTTGAAACTCAGCTACTTTATTTAAATTATAATCATTAGTTATAACTTTACCACTCATAACTTGTGCTAATTTCAAAAGTTTGCTATCCACTTCTTCAATTTCCGGAAAATCTTTTTCATATATCTGTACTTCAACATTTAATTCCTTTTGAATTTTATTTAATATATCTAATCCTCTTCTTCCTCTGTTTCTCTTAAGCGCATCTGATGAATCGGCTATATGTCTAAGTTCTTGTAATACGAAATTCGGTATTATAAGAGTACCCTCAATAAATCCTGTTTGACAAATATCAAATATTCTTCCATCAATTATTACTGATGTATCTAAAACCTTTGCTCCTGCTTTAGCAACAACTTTACTCTTTTTTTCCTTACTTATTGCTACTTTTCTTGCGTTAGAAAAAAATAATACTATTTCTTCTCTTTTCTTTATTGAAATATCGGCTACAAAAGCAGCTACTATAAGACATATTATCACTTCTACAAAAGTCCATAATATAGATGTTCTTGGGAATAGGCTTACAAACATAGCGGATATAAACAAACCTACAACAGCTCCTGCTGTACCGAAGAGAATTTCTGAAATTGGTACCTTTTGCATATTAGTTTCAAAATAATCCATTGCTTTTGTAATTCCCCTAACAATCCAAGGTGATATAAAGAAAAATATTAATCCAACCACTAAAATACATAAAATTGAAAATAAGACCCTTTGAATCACACCACTTTTAGCTATTATTAAATTGAAATAATTTATTTTTAATAGTCCTTCACCCAGAATATAACCAAATACAAGTCCAATTAAGGTCAAAAGCCCTCTCAATAATTTTTTTAACAAAAATTCCACCTCCCTTATAATTATTACCAATTACTAATTTTTAAATTCATATATAAAAATAACTTTTCTTATTACTATATTATAACAAAAAATTATTTTCAAGAAAAGTAAACGTTTTGTATAAAATATTAAATTTTTCTAATTAATTCATATGCCGTATTTAAATCTAAATTAAAAACTAACATTATTTCTCCTACTAACATATTTTCCGCTTCCTCTAATATTTTTTCTTCTCCAGGGGGCATCACTTCTTTATCTTTCATATAATATAAATCTCTTATAACTTCAGCTATTTTCAATATATTCCCTGTATTTATTTTTTTTCTATTTCCTCTATACCTTTTATTCCAATCACTATTTATCTCAGTTATATCATCTTCTATTATTCTTAAGGCACAATTTATTTTATCTTTACTAGATAGCTCTCTTATAGGATACATACTTATTCTCTCTTTAGGTATATAGAATTTCATACCATTAACTACAAAAGTTATAACTATATAATTATACGTTTTACCATATAATTCCCTATCTTCCATCGAAGTGACAATTCCAGCTCCGTATTTAGCAATAAATGTATTTTCACCAACTTTTAGCATACAAATCCCCCTATCAATAAAAGTACTCTTGATTTATTATATAGTTGTACTTAAGAATTTGTACTATACTTTTATTGACAAAATTGTATTAAAAAATCTATAATCATTTTAGGGATATTAATTATTTATAGGGGAGATGAGCTTAATGAAAGATATAATTTTTGATGATTTTCAAAATAATGTTGATGAATCATTAATAAGACATAGAAGTCTGCTGGATATCATGACTAAATTACAGGAATCGGAAAGTAGAATAAATAGAGCTATAGCAAAATCTGTTACTAATTGTGGATGTATAAGTGTAGAAGCTAAAAAACAAAAACTCCCGAGTAAAGACTCTGACTTAAACATTGAAAATTTAAGTCAATGTTTACAAACACACATAAAAGGAAAGCTATGTGAAAATTGCAGAGATATAATAGAAAGTGAGATTGGAACTAATTTATTCTATTTGACTTCTCTTTGCAATACATTAGGCCTTAATTTATATGATATTTTATTAAAAGAATATGATAAAATTAATACTTTAGGCAAATATAATCTAAGATAATATTCATGGAGTTATACAAGTATATGGTATAACTCTTATTTTTATCAAAATTGCTTATTTAAAATAAATTGTTCTCTAAGTCTCCTAAGTCCATTTTTTATTGCCTTTGCTCTTGCTTCACCTATTCCCTCTACGTTATCCAACTCTTCATAAGAGGCTTCCATAACAGCCTTTAATTCTTTAAAATGTTTAACTAAATTTTCTATTACATTACTTGGTATTCTAGGTATCTTATTTATCATTCTATAACCTCTAGGGGAAATAAGTGTATCAACCAATGGGACTCCTTGATATCCTATTAGCTTTGATATTATGTCTAAATCTAAAAATTCATCCGAATTCATACTCTGTATAACTTTCTGTACTTCTTTATAATCAACATCATCTTCACAATAATCTCTTATAAGAAGCATTCCATCTTGCTCTACATTTTTAGCCAATTCATTTAACTGCATTGAAATAAGTCTTCCTTCATTTCCAAGTTCACATATATACCTCTCAATTTCTGATACTATTCTCATAACCATCTCTGTTCTTTGAATGGACGTTACTACATCAAAAAGAGTAGCTAAATCTTGAAATTCCAATAAGTTTAAATTCGTTACAACTCTATCTAAAACCGATACATATTTTTCAAGAGTTTGTAATGCCTGGTTAGCTTTGCCTAATATAATACTGCTATCTCTAAGTACATATTTTATATCATCTTTATAGATAGTTATTACATTCCTTCGCTGAGATATGGCTACTACTATATTCCCAGTTTGTTTTGCAACCCTATGTGCAGTTCTATGTCTTGTTCCCGTTTCAAAAGTAGGTATTGATGAATCTGGTATAAGCTGAACATTTGCACTTAATATTTTTCTTAAATCCGAACTTAAAACTATGGCTCCATCCATTTTGGCTAATTCATATACATAAGATGGACTATACTCTGAATTTATTTTAAATCCTCCATCCATTATACTTAAAATTTCTGAATTATCACCTAATACTATTAATCCACCAGTCTTTGCCCTCAAAATATTTTCTAATCCTTCTCTTAATGGAGTTCCTGGTGCCATCATTTTTAAAACACCCATAAGTTCTTTGTCTTTTTTTAATCTTAATTCATTCACCTTATATCACCTTATCTAAAATACTTTATTTATAACTTCTCTCAATGAAGATACTCCAATTACATTTATATTATTCCTTTTTATTTTTTCTCTATTTCTTTTAGGAATTACGATATTTTCAAATCCCATTTTTTCTGCCTCATTTACAATTCTATCACAATATGAAATAGGTCTTATTTCTCCTGTAAGTCCTATTTCTCCGATTGCTATCATTCTATCTATATTTATACTTCTGCCTTTTACACTTGAAATTAAGGCCAGAGCTAATCCTAAATCAGCAAAAGTTCCAGTTATATTCAAACCACCAACTACATTAACATAAACATCACAATTATAAAAAGATATTTTTAATTTTTTTTCTAATACGGCTAGTATCAAATTAAGTCTTGAAGAATCAATACCAACAGCCGTTCTTCTTGGCATAATAGCTTTGGTTTCACTTACTAAAGCTTGAATTTCAACTAGAATAGGTCTAGTTCCTTCCATAATTCCTATTACAATAGATCCTTCTTGTTTGAAACTAGTTTCTTCCAAAAAAACATTAGAGGGATTATTTACTTCTACAAGACCTTCCTCCTCCATTTCAAAAACACCAATTTCACTAGTAGTCCCAAAACGATTTTTTATAGTCCTCAATATTCTAAACTCTTCAGTTCTCTGACCCTCAAAAGAAAGAACACTATCAACCATATGTTCTAGTACTCTAGGTCCAGCTAATTCACCTTGCTTTGTAACATGCGCCACTATAAAAAAAGAAATCCCCTTAATTTTACCTGTTCTCATTATTTCATTGGCACATTCCCTAACTTGTGATACACTTCCCGGAGCAGAAGTTATGGAAGGTTTGAAAATTGTTTGAATTGAATCAATAATAACAAATATAGGTTTTAATTGTTCTATTTGATTTAGAATAATGTCCATATTGATTTCAGAAAAAACAAATAAATTACTAGAGATTATACCCAGTCTATCGCTTCTCATTTTGATTTGCTCTTCGGACTCTTCCCCTGATACATATAATACCTTTCCATATTTTTCAGCAATATTATTAGCCGTTTGCAACAATAAAGTCGACTTACCAATACCAGGTGCTCCTGAAATTAATGTTAATGATCCTTTTACTAAACCTCCACCTAATACCCTGTTTAATTCTTTTATATCAGTATCATATCTCTCATGTTCTCCCGATTTTATATTAACTATACATTTAGACTCATTATTTTTATCCAAAAATACATTATTCTTATTTGATTTTGCTAACTCCTCTACAAAACTATTCCAATTTCCGCAACTAGGACACTTACCCATCCACTTCAAAGATTCATATCCACATTCCTGACATATAAAAGTAGTTTTATTTTTAGGCATTAATACACCTCCTATTACTACATAAAATATTATACAATATTTTCACGTCTTTGTTATCTATTAATTAAAAACTTTTCTGAATTTTATCTTATATCTAGAAATTCTATATAAAATAAATTTATAGAAGATTATACAATCTACAGTAAAAATATAAAAGCTTAAAAGAAAAGGCAGAGAAACCTAAGTAAACTCTGCCTAATACAATTTAAGCTTTAGAAAATTCCAACTTATTGTCATTAACAGTAACTGAAACACTATCTCCCTTACTAAGTGATCCATTTAATATTTCTTCTGATATTTTATCTTCAACTATCTTTGTTATAGTTCTTCTTAGAGGTCTTGCTCCATAAGTCGGATCAAATCCTTTTTTAGCTAATAGCTTTTCTGCCTCTTCTGTAAACTTAATATTGATATCCTGATCACTCAATCTAACACTTACAGATTGTAACATAAGTTTCACAACTTCCTGTAAATCTTCTTCTAAAAGTTGATGGAATACAATTATGTCATCAATTCTATTTAAGAATTCCGGTCTAAAAGACCTCTTTAATTCTTCCATAACATTTTCTTTCATTTTTTCATATTCATCTTCTACTTCATTATTATTCACAGCAAATCCTAAGGATTTCTGTTTTTTAATAGTTGAAGCCCCCACATTTGATGTCAAGATTATTATTGTATTTCTGAAATTAACAGTTTTTCCTTTACCATCTGTTAATCTTCCATCCTCAAGAATCTGAAGTAAAATATTAAATACATCTGGATGAGCTTTTTCTATTTCATCAAATAGTACTACTGAATATGGCTTTCTTCTAACTTTTTCTGTTAACTGTCCGCCGTCATCAAAGCCTACATATCCTGGAGGTGATCCAATTAATCTTGAAACAGTATGTTTTTCCATGTATTCAGACATATCTATTCTAATTATACTGTTTTCATCACCAAACATAGCCTCTGCTAAAGCTTTTGACAATTCTGTTTTTCCTACACCTGTTGGTCCTAAAAATATAAATGAACCTATAGGTCGCTTTGGATCCTTCAATCCCACTCTTGCTCTTCTTACAGCTCTAGACACTGATTTTACTGCCTCATTTTGTCCTATTACCCTCTTGTGAAGTATTTCTTCCAGTTTTAATAATTTTTCTGATTCTTTTTCAGTAAGCTTTTCAACTGGTATATTAGCCCACTTTGCTACTACAGCAGCTATTTGTGCTTCAGCTACAATATGGTTTTTCACATCTTTTCTATTTTTCCAATTCTTTTTAAAATCCTCTATTTTTTCTTTTAATTCTTTCTCTTTATCTCTAAGCCTTGCAGCTTTCTCAAAATCCTGTAATCTTATAGCATCTGCTTTTTCTTTTTCTGTTTTTTCCAGTTCTTCTTCTTGATTTTTTAAATCTGGTGGTGCAGTAAGATTTTCTATTCTAACTTTTGCTCCAGCCTCATCAATTAAATCTATTGCCTTATCCGGCAAATATCTATCTGTAATATATCTATCTGATAAATTTACTGCTGCTTCGAGAGCATCATCTGTAATTTTAACTCTATGATGAGCTTCATATTTATCTCTCAGGCCCTTTAATATAAGAACAGCTTCTTCTTTAGATGGTTCCCCAACAGTTACTGGCTGAAATCTTCTTTCTAATGCAGAATCTTTTTCTATATATTTTCTATATTCATCAATAGTTGTAGCTCCAATACATTGTATTTCACCTCTAGCCAAAGAAGGTTTTAGTATATTAGATGCGTCTATAGCTCCCTCAGCACCTCCAGCTCCAATTATAGTATGAATTTCATCGATAAAAAGAATTACATTTCCAGAGTTTCTTATTTCAGTCATAACTCTTTTTAACCTTTCTTCAAATTCACCTCTATATTTTGAACCAGCTACCATAGAAGATATATCTAAAGTAATTACTCTTTTATCTTTTAATATTTCTGGAATATTCCCGGATACAATTCTCTGTGCTAGGCCTTCTGCTATAGCCGTTTTACCAACACCAGGATCACCAATTAAGCAAGGATTATTTTTTGTTCTTCTGCAAAGTATCTCTAAAACTCTCTGGGTTTCACCATCTCTTCCTATAACTGGATCAAGCTTTCCCTCGGCAGCCATTAATGTAAGATCTCTTCCAAATTGGTTTAATGCAGGAGTAGAATTATTTGTTGAATTAGAAGTCTTATTATTTGAAACATTACCCTCTCCAGCAGCTAATTTTTCTAAAATTTCTTTTCTTAATCTATCAAAATCAGCATTTAAATTTCCCAGTATTGTAAAGGCCACGCCTTCTCCTTCTCTTATTAAAGCTAACAGTATATGTTCTGGACTTATATAATTGTGATTTAAATTTGTAGCTTCAAGGGCACTAATTTCTAATAACCTTTTAGTCCTTGGAGTTAATGGAACTTCATTTCTATATAAATCCACATCTCCTTTGCCTTCATATTCAGCAATTAAATTTCTTACGGCATCAATTGTTATACCTAAATTATTAAGTATCTTCTTTGATATTCCATTTTCTTCTTTTAATATACCAAGAAGTATGTGCTCAGTCCCTATATATCCATGTTGAAACATTTGAGCTTCTTCTTTAGCATAAAACAATACTTTTTCTGTTCTTTCATTAAACCTATTGCTAAACATATTATTCACCACCTAATTTAATTTTTTTCTAATATAATCTGCTCTTTTTATGTTTAAGTCTTTTTCATTTAGTTTATTTTCATATATAATACTAAGTGTAGCGGATTGAGTGTTTACTAGCAAGTCATTAAGTAAATTTTTATTTATTTCTTTAATAATTCCCATTTCCACTCCCATCCTTACATCGGACAATAACTTTAAGCATTCTTTTGAATCCATAATTCTAGCAGATTTTAAAATACCTAATGATCTAAATATTTTATCCTCTAATTCATAATTATATTTATTTAGTGCTTGTTCTCTTGAAAGTTTTTCTTGATTAATAAGTTGATTTACAACTGCTTTTAAGTTTGATAAAATATCTTCTTCACTTATTCCAAGTGTTGTTTGGTTAGAAATTTGATATAAATTACCATATGCTCCAGAACCTTCTCCATATAAACCTCTAATTGTCATTCCAACTTGAGTTAATGCATTCAATACTCCATTAATTTGATTATTCATCGTAAGAACAGGCAAATGTATCATTACTGAGGCCCTAAGTCCAGTTCCAACATTCGTAGGACAAGCTGTTAAATATCCTAATTTTTCATCAAAAGCATATTCTATCTTTTCTTCTAAAAGATCATCAAATTTATTTGAATAATTTAAAATTTCTTCTAGATTAAACCCAGAACTTATACATTGCAATCTTATATGATCTTCTTCATTTATCATAATACTAACTGTTTCATTACTATCTACAATAAAAGCCGACTTATCTTTATTATCTATCAATTTATTACTAACTAGATGTTTTTCTATAAAAGATTTATTGTAAATTTTATCATAATCCCATAAATGTATACTCTTAAACTCATTATTTATATGAGAAGATGTAAAAAAGGCATCTTCTACATGATTTACAATTTCTCTAGCTTTATTTGCATCAAGACTATCTGGAAATGGTTCATTTTTAATGTTTCTAGCCAATCTTATTCTACTACTTATAACTAAATTATCAGGGCTATCATCACATTTTAACCAATTCTGCATATTATATACCCCCTCTCTTATTTATTATCTTCTAGTGACCTAATTTTATCTCTAATTTTTGCCGCTTCCTCATAATTTTCAAGAGCAATAGCTTTTTGTAAATCTTCCTTTAAATTTATTATTCTCTTTCTTTCAATTATTCCCTTTCCAGATTTTTTAGGTATTTTGCCAACATGTTCTACTTTTCCTTGTACTCTATATATAACTGGATTTACAGTAGAATTAAAATTTTTATAACATTCACTACATCCCAATAATCCAGTTTTTTTAAATTTATCTAAAGTCATACCACAATTCTGACATCTTACCTGAGACTCTTTATAGACATTTGGGGTATCAGTCATATAATTCATAAGTCCACTTAGTATATTTTGAAGTGAAAAAGGTGATATTATTCCTATTTCTCCTGAAACATTAAATCCATCAAATTCTTTAGCACAATTTTCACATAAACAGATTTGTTGTTTATTACCATTTACAATTTTAGTTATAAAAAAAGTAGCTTCTTTCTTTTTACACATTTCACATAACATACCTTTTCAATCCTTCCCTATAATGAGAAATTTATATACTATCATTATATATTTTATTCCATTAACTGTAAACCTACAACATTATAGCCACTATAGTAGCTTTTAAAATTTCAGCTCTGACCTTATTTCTTAAATCATTAACTATTGACAAAGTCCTATCATTTATAGCTAATTTTAATATATTTACTTCTCTATTGGATATAATATCTGCATCTTTTAAAGCTTCAATAATTTGTACTCCTTTACTATAAGTTATGTTATTACCTATCTTTTCTATAATAACATCGGCAAGCGGTTTATTTTCGATGTATTCTATTTTTTTTATACGAATACATCCTCCCCCACCTCGCTTACTTTCAATATAATATCCTTTCTCCGTAGTAAATCTCGTCGTTAATACATAATTTATCTGAGAAGGTGCACAACTAAATTGATTAGCTAATTCATTTCGCTGTATTTCCAATTCATTTTTATCTGCTTCTGCCATCATTTCTTTTATAAAACTTTCTATAATGTCAGATAGCCTTATCATAGAGCATCCCTCCTGTTACAGATTTAATTATCTTTGACTTTCTTTGACTTTTATTTTATTATACATCCAATTTATAAATTTATCAATAATATTTTTGAACTTATATTGTAATATTTTTTTAAAATTTTTATAAGTTTTGCCAATAAACTCTAAATATTGTTTTTATATTCATTATCATTTCTCTGCGCTTGTATATAGTAATTACCATCCTCACTTTTACCACTGTCTGTTACTATAAAATCTTTATATTTTAACATACTCTTAATTAAATCCATATTTTTTTCATCTAAATAATCTATAGTTATTGTAAATTTATCATTCATCCCAACGATACCTATATAATCATATATATTTCCATAATCATTTAGGGTAATAAAACCTTTAACTTCTAATTTATATTCTGACATTAGGAACTCTCCTTTAAAGATTTTATTTTATTTTTTGTTATATTTCTAAAAATATGCCTGGAATGATTTTACTAAAAAAACGTTAATTACACAAATGTAATTAACGTTTTTTATCAATAATTATATTATACTCAAAAAATAAAATGGCTCCGCGAAAAGGATTCGAACCTTCAACCTATCGGTTAACAGCCGAGTGCTCCACCGTTGAGCTATCGCGGATCATTGTGAACCCAGCGTCGACCTACTCTTCCACAGGGCTTCCCCTGCAGTACCATCAGCACATTAGAGCTTAACCTGCCTGTTCGGAATGGGAAGGAGTGTTACCTCTAAGTCATAGACACTGGATATATTAAGTTAAGAGTGAATAGTTAAAAGTTGAGAATTATTGATGAAATTCCTATGGAATTCCTTTAATTTAATCTTTTAAAACTCCTTGGGAGTTTTTTCCTAAACTCTTAATTCTTAATTTTTAACTAAAAAATTATACTCTCAAAATTGCATAGTAACTGGTAAAGTAATTTTATTTCTTCGTTTTATTTTGGTCAAGCCCTCGACCTATTAGTATCAGTCAGCTGAATACATTACTGCACTTACACCTCTGACCTATCAACCTGATGTTCTTTCAGGGGTCTTACTAGCTTACGCTATGGGAAATCTTATCTTGAGGTGGGCTTCACGCTTAGATGCTTTCAGCGTTTATCCCTTCCCGACATAGCTACCCAGCTGTGCCACTGGCGTGACAACTGGTGCACCAGAGGTCAGTCCATCCCGGTCCTCTCGTACTAAGGACAGCTCCTCTCAAATTTCCTACGCCCGCGACGGATAGGGACCGAACTGTCTCACGACGTTCTGAACCCAGCTCGCGTGCCGCTTTAATGGGCGAACAGCCCAACCCTTGGGACCTACTTCAGCCCCAGGATGCGACGAGCCGACATCGAGGTGCCAAACCTCCCCGTCGATGTGGACTCTTGGGGGAGATCAGCCTGTTATCCCCGAGGTAGCTTTTATCCGTTGAGCGATGGCCCTCCCACGAGGAACCACCGGATCACTAAGCCCGACTTTCGTCCCTGCTCCACTTGTTTGTGTCGCAGTCAGGCTCCCTTTTGCCTTTGCACTCTTCGCGCGATTTCCAACCGCGCTGAGGGAACCTTTGGGCGCCTCCGTTACTTTTTAGGAGGCGACCGCCCCAGTCAAACTGCCCATCTAGCAATGTCCCGTGACCAGCTTCATGGCCTCCGGTTAGAATTCCAGTACTGTCAGGGTGGTATCCCAAGGTCGACTCCTCAGCAGCTGACGCCACTGTATCCCAGTCTCCCACCTATCCTGTACAGACAATACCGAAACTCAATGCTAAACTACAGTAAAGCTCTACGGGGTCTTTCCGTCCAATCGCGGGTAGCAAGCATCTTCACTTGCACTACAATTTCGCCGGATTCGTTGTTGAGACAGTGCCCAAATCATTACGCCATTCGTGCGGGTCGGAACTTACCCGACAAGGAATTTCGCTACCTTAGGACCGTTATAGTTACGGCCGCCGTTTACTGGGGCTTAAGTTCACCGCTTCGATTACTCTTACGGATCCCCTTAACCTTCCAGCACCGGGCAGGCGTCAGCCCCTATACATCAGCTTTCGCTTTAGCAGAGACCTGTGTTTTTGCTAAACAGTTGCTTGGGCCTATCCTCTGCGGCCTGCTAAAAGCAGGCACCCCTTCTCCCGAAGTTACGGGGTCAATTTGCCGAGTTCCTTAACAACGATTCTTCCGATGGTCTTAGGATTCTCTCCTCACCTACCTGTGTCGGTTTGCGGTACGGGCACCTTTTTCCTTGATAGAGGCTTTTCTTGGCAGTGTGAAATCAGATACTTCGCTAAAAATTAGCTCCCCATAACACCTTGACTAATCAGGCGGATTTGCCAGCCTGCACGTCTTAGTGCTTAGACGCACATCCAATAGTGCGCACATCTTATCCTTCTGCGTCACCCCATCTCTCATAACGGAGAAAGGTGGTATCGGAATATCAACCGATTATCCATCACCTACGCCTTTCGGCCTCGGCTTAGGACCCGACTAACCCTGAGCGGACGAGCCTTCCTCAGGAAACCTTAGGTTTTCGACCACTAAGATTCTCACTTAGTTCTCGCTACTTATGCCAGCATACTCACTCCTGCACTGTCCACCGCTCCTTACGGTACGACTTCAACCGGTGCAGGAAGCTCCTCTACCGCTCTTACGAGCCCATAGCTTCGGTGGTAAGTTTTAGCCCCGGACATTTTCGGCGCAGGATCTCTTGACTAGTGAGCTATTACGCACTCTTTAAATGAGTGGCTGCTTCTGAGCCAACATCCTAGTTGTCTTAGAAATCCCACATCCTTTACCACTTAACTTACACTTTGGGACCTTAGCTGATGATCTGGGCTGTTTCCCTTTTGACTACGGATCTTATCATTCGCAGTCTGACTGCCGAAATAAAAGTATATGGCATTCGGAGTTTGATAGAGTTCAGTAACTGTTGTCAGCCCCTACCTCATTCAGTGCTCTACCTCCATAACTCAATTAATCGACGCTAGCCCTAAAGCTATTTCGAGGAGAACCAGCTATCTCCGAGTTCGATTGGAATTTCTCCGCTATCCACAGCTCATCCCATGGTTTTTCAACACCAATGTGGTTCGGTCCTCCACGGAATTTTACTTCCGCTTCAACCTGGCCATGGATAGGTCACCCGGTTTCGGGTCTACAGCATGCAACTAGTCGCCCTGTTAAGACTTGGTTTCCCTTCGGCTGCGCACCATAAGTGCTTAACCTTGCTGCATACCGTAACTCGCTGGCTCGTTCTACAAAAAGCACGTCGTCACACATAAAAAGTGCTACGACCGGTTGTAGGCACACGGTTTCAGGTTCTATTTCACTCCCCTTCCGGGGTTCTTTTCACCTTTCCCTCACGGTACTGCTTCACTATCGGTCACTAGTTAGTATTTAGCCTTGGGAGGTGGTCCTCCCAGCTTCCCACAAGGTTTCACGTGTCTCGTGGTACTCTGGATTAGATCTTGCAATTTTCTCTTTTAACCTACAGGACTATTACCTTCTGCGGTAGAGCTTTCCAGAACTCTTCGGTTAAGATATTATGCAGTGATGATCTATCCACAACCCCAGGGACAAAGTCCCTGGTTTGGGCTGATTCCTTTTCGCTCGCCGCTACTAAGAAAATCGATATTTCTTTCTCTTCCTCCGGGTACTTAGATGTTTCAGTTCCCCGGGTATGTCTCCATATACCTATGAATTCAGTATACAGTACATGTCGTTAAACATGTGGGTTGCCCCATTCGGAAATCTCCGGATCACAGGCTATTTGCGCCTACCCGAAGCTTATCGCAGCTTGTCACGTCCTTCTTCGACTTCTAGTGCCAAGGCATTCACCATGCGCCCTTTGTAGCTTGACCTTGTTACTCTTTTAGGCGTTAGCCTTTTAGAGTTTAGTCTTTATTTGTTTTAATTTCAATCTTTCGATTAAAATCATATTATACAAAGGATTATTTTTTACTTTACTTTGTTTCTCTATGCAATTTTCAAAGTACAATTTATTTTGGATATTACTCCAAAATGGTGGGCTTAAATGGACTCGAACCATCGACCTCACGCTTATCAGGCGTGCGCTCTAACCAGCTGAGCTATAAGCCCATAAATGGTGGAGATAAAGAGATTCGAACTCTTGACCCTCTGCGTGCAAGGCAGATGCTCTCCCAGCTGAGCTATACCCCCATATTACTATTGAGAATTAATATATAATATTAATCTCTCAAAATTAAACAGAGATAAGAGTAAGCAACCAGTGTATACAACAGTTATCCTGCTGCAATTACTCCTTAGAAAGGAGGTGATCCAGCCGCAGGTTCTCCTACGGCTACCTTGTTACGACTTCACCCCAATCACTAATCCCACCTTCGGCCGCTGGCCCCATAAAGGTTACCTCACGGACTTCGGGTGTTACCAGCTCTCATGGTGTGACGGGCGGTGTGTACAAGGCCCGGGAACGTATTCACCGCGACATTCTGATTCGCGATTACTAGCAACTCCAACTTCATGCAGGCGAATTTCAGCCTGCAATCCGAACTGGGATGAGTTTTCAAGTTTAGCTCCACCTCACGGTATTGCATCTCGTTGTTCTCACCATTGTAGCACGTGTGTAGCCCTAGACATAAGGGGCATGATGATTTGACGTCATCCCCGCCTTCCTCCCGGTTAACCCGGGCAGTCTCACTAGAGTGCTCAACTTAATGGTAGCAACTAATGATAAGGGTTGCGCTCGTTGCGGGACTTAACCCAACATCTCACGACACGAGCTGACGACAACCATGCACCACCTGTCTTCCTGCCCCGAAGGGCTTCACGTATCTCTACGCTATTCAGGAGATGTCAAGTCTAGGTAAGGTTCTTCGCGTTGCTTCGAATTAAACCACATGCTCCGCTGCTTGTGCGGGCCCCCGTCAATTCCTTTGAGTTTTAATCTTGCGACCGTACTTCCCAGGCGGAGTACTTATTGTGTTAACTGCGGCACAGAAGGAGTCGATACCTCCTACACCTAGTACTCATCGTTTACGGCGTGGACTACCAGGGTATCTAATCCTGTTTGCTCCCCACGCTTTCATGCCTCAGCGTCAGTTACAGTCCAGAAAGCCGCCTTCGCCACTGATGTTCTTCCTAATCTCTACGCATTTCACCGCTACACTAGGAATTCCGCTTTCCTCTCCTGCACTCTAGATACCCAGTTTGAAATGCAGTCCCCAGGTTGAGCCCGGGGCTTTCACATCTCACTTAAGTATCCGCCTACACATCCTTTACGCCCAGTAAATCCGGACAACGCTTGCCACCTACGTATTACCGCGGCTGCTGGCACGTAGTTAGCCGTGGCTTCCTCCTTTGGTACCGTCATTATCGTCCCAAAAGACAGAGCTTTACAATCCGAAGACCGTCATCACTCACGCGGCGTTGCTGCATCAGGCTTTCGCCCATTGTGCAATATTCCCCACTGCTGCCTCCCGTAGGAGTCTGGACCGTGTCTCAGTTCCAATGTGGCCGATCACCCTCTCAGGTCGGCTACGCATCGTCGCCTTGGTGAGCCGTTACCTCTCCAACTAGCTAATGCGCCGCGGGTCCATCTCAAAGCGGATTACTCCTTTAATTAAAGCTCCATGTGAAACTTTAATATTATGCGGTATTAATCTCCCTTTCGGGAGGCTATTCCCCTCTTTGAGGCAGGTTACCCACGTGTTACTCACCCGTCCGCCGCTAGAAACCCGAAGGTTTCTCGCTCGACTTGCATGTGTTAAGCACGCCGCCAGCGTTCGTCCTGAGCCAGGATCAAACTCTCAATTTATAAGTTTGATGTTAGCTCATCGCTTCTCTTCTCAATGAAGAGTTTGTTACTCTCAATTTTAATTTCTTAAAATCTAAAGAATTGCTGGTTTACTTACTATTCTTATACTCTGTTTAATTTTCAAAGATCATTATATCTACTTGCGACTGTTATAGTCTATCAAAATAATCATTTGATGTCAACTACTTTTTAATAACTTTTTATTATTAATCAGAAAGTTGTTCTCTCTCCAAACGACAAGTAGTATTCTATCATAAATAAATATATATGAATAACACATATCTCTTATTTTTTGTGTTTATCTCATGTAATCTTATAATTTCTCATCAATACTTGATTTTTCTTATACAGATACACTTGGTAGCGTTTTTTTTATTTCTTATTAATAAATTTATACATATTGATCCTCTTTATAATTTTAATGTTAAAATTATAATTACTTTCTCCAAAGTAATAAATATTTATGAACTTTAATATCCATTTAATT
Source organism: Clostridium pasteurianum DSM 525 = ATCC 6013 (assembly GCF_000807255.1). Lineage (NCBI taxonomy): Bacteria > Bacillati > Bacillota > Clostridia > Eubacteriales > Clostridiaceae > Clostridium > Clostridium pasteurianum. Next base: position 3,977,167 of record NZ_CP009268.1, read on the forward strand.
ATTAAAAATTAGATTTCAATAACTATTTTTAGTTTTAGAATAATCAAAAAGCCGCTTCACAATGCATATACATCTCATATAAAATAAAGCTGAAATTTTTAATTTTGTAAAAAAATCACTCTTTAACAGAGGATGAGATAGAACAAATTATTGTAAAATCAATATTATATAAAATAAAAATATGACTCTATAAAAAAATCAGCCTATTAATAGGCTGATTTTTGGTGGAGATAAAGAGATTCGAACTCTTGACCCTCTGCGTGCAAGGCAGATGCTCTCCCAGCTGAGCTATACCCCCATATGGTGGACCTTCAGGGACTCGAACCCCGGACCAACCGGTTATGAGCCGGTTGCTCTAACCAACTGAGCTAAAGATCCTTAATCACTTATTAATAAGCTAAATGTAAAGCCACAATATTTATCATAAAACAAAGTATATTTTCCAATTACCAAACAAAGCAACAATAATATATACCTTTAAAATAACTATTAGACTTAAAATGCAAATCACATTTTCATGTGCTACAAGCTCATTACAGTAATCAATTATATATGGATTGATGTATTTTGTCAACTGTTTTTTTAAATTATTTTATTTAATAATTTATCTATTTCATTTTTTTCACAATTTCTTTAAATTTATTCCCTCTCACTTCAAAATTAGGAAACATATCAAAACTTGCACAAGACGGTGAAAGCGTAACTATATCACCTTCGCTAGCTTCATTTTTGGCAGTATTTATAGCTTCCTCTAATGTATTAACTTTAATTATAGGAATATACATTTGTCTTTTATTCATCACTTGACTAAATGTGTTTTCTATCTTATCTTTTGTATTACCTAAAAGTATAAGTTTTTTAATCATACTTAGTCCTTGTTCAGCTAACGGTTCAAAAGGAATATTTTTATCATATCCACCAGCAATTAATATAACTTTCCTTTCAAAGGCTCTTAAACTTGCTAATGTTCTAGTAGGACTAGAAGCGATAGAATCATTATAATATTTAACTCCATTAAGTTCCCTTACAAATTCAGCTCTATGCTCCACACCAGAAAATGTAGTTGCTATTTTTTTCATAGATTCAATACTAGCATCATCTACAGTAGCACAAAAAGCTGCTAAAAAGTTCTCCACATTATGCATTCCTTTTATTATTATATCTTCTTTATTGCAAACGAACTTTTGTAATATATATAGTTTCCCATCACTAAAATATGCTCCATTATTTATTCTACATTTTCTACTAAACTCCATAACTTTTCCTTTTGCTTCATTTATCATGTAAGCTGTAATTGCATTATCTCTATTTACTACAAGTAAATCATCTTTATTTTGAAATCTATATATATTTTTTTTTGCATTTACATATTCATCCATATCCTTATGGATATCCAAGTGATTTGGACTTAAATTTGTTATAACAGATATTTGAGGAGATACATCCATAGTCATAAGTTGAAAACTTGACAATTCCAAAACTACCCTATCCTTTTCACTTATATCTGTAATATTCGCAAATAATGGAGTTCCTATATTTCCTCCCACCCATGTTTTGTAACCTTCTTCTTTAAGGATATTATATATCAAAGTTGTAGTGGTAGTTTTACCATCACTTCCTGTAACTCCAATAATTTTAGCAGGGCAATATTTAACGAACTCTTCCATTTCGGAAGTTATATATGCTCCACTTTTTTTTGCTTTAACCAATGCAGGACTATCTATTCTCATAGAAGGAGTTTTAAATATTACTTTATACCCTTCAAGAAAATCCAAATAATTTTTCCCGAGAACCAATTTCACTCCTCTTTGAGTAAATTCATTAACAGCATCACCTATCTCATCTTTTGTTTTTTTATCAAAAGCTGTTACTTCAGCTCCCAATTCTAACAAAAAATTAATTAGAGGTCTATTGCTTATACCGATTCCTACAACTGCAGTTTTTTTATTATTTATAAACTTTTTAAAATCATCAAAATTTCTGCTCATAATTACCCCCGAAAATATTATTTATAAGCTATCTTATTTAAATTATAACACTAAAAAAATTTTTTTAAACAAAACTAATATTTTATTATAAATATATCATATAATTTATTGAAATTAATTATAATAAGTGATGCTTAATGTCTTTTTTATCATTAATACTTTCGAGCCCATTAATATATATATCTTATTCCAAAAATCATAAGGCAGAAAATTTTTATGTAACAAAACTTATTTTTATATGGCTAATAAGCCAAGTATATATAACCATAAATTATAAAATTCCATTTCCCATGGGTGTAATAATAAATATAATATTAATTTCTAATTCCAAGTATAATAGAAATTCAAAATATACTGCCTTACTAGTTGGAATTATTAGTTTAGTAATAAGTAATTGTATAAGTCTATTATATAACTGGTAAAATCATTAATATTAAAATTGTGTGAATTTATTTAATTTTTCAACTTCATTGCATTGTATTGCAAAATTCGACTTTATTATGGTATACTATGCATGTGCCGTAAGGAAAACATTAATATAATTCCCCAAGTTTTAATTGAACATATAACATATCCCCATGATTAAACCCTATTTAGTCGGATTTTGTATCCGGCTCTTTTTTTATTTATAATCTTTATTGAAATTAATATAAATTTTTACACATTTTTAAATTTATATAGATTATTTATCAAATTATAATACATTTTAAAATCCAAATAAAAAGCACCATGAAATTTATCCTGATACATTATTTCATAGTGCTTATACTTACATTCTAAAAACTCAATTTATCTTCTATAAATTTTTCTAAATCTTCTATTTTTATTCTTACTTGCTTCATAGTGTCTCTATCTCTGACAGTAACAGACTCATCCTCTAGAGTATCAAAATCTATAGTTATACAATAAGGAGTTCCTATCTCATCTTCTCTTCTATATCTTTTACCTATACTTCCAGCTTCATCATAATCCACATTAAATGTTTTACTTAATTTATCATATACTTCCATAGATTTATCTGAAAGTTTCTTACTAAGCGGAAGTATTGCTGCTTTAAATGGTGCTAAAGCTGGATGTAAATGTAGAACAGTTCTTGTCTCTCCACCTTCAAGCTCTTCTTCATCATAAGCATCTACTAAAAATGCCAATGTCACTCTATCTGCTCCTAATGATGGTTCAATAACATAAGGTATATATTTTTCATTAGTAGATGGATCCAAGTAGTTTAAGTCTTCTCCTGAATGATCCATATGCTTAGTTAAGTCATAATCAGTTCTATCTGCTATTCCCCATAATTCTCCCCATCCAAAAGGGAATTTATATTCTATATCAGAAGTTGCCTTACTATAAAAAACCAATTCTTCTGGGGAATGATCTCTAATTCTTAAGTTTTCCTTATTAGCACCTAAATTCAATAAAAAGTTAAAGCTATAATCTTTCCAATAATTGAACCACTCTAAATCAGTTCCTGGCTTGCAGAAAAACTCCAATTCCATCTGTTCAAACTCTCTTGTTCTAAAAGTAAAATTCCCAGGTGTAATTTCATTTCTAAAAGCCTTACCAATTTGACCTATACCAAAAGGAACTTTTTTTCTTGAGCTTCTTTGAACATTTTTAAAATTTACAAATATCCCCTGAGCTGTTTCCGGTCTCAAAAATATTTCAGATTTAGCATCTTCTGTAACTCCCTGAAATGTTTTAAACATTAAGTTAAATTTTCTTATATCAGTAAAATTACTTTTACCACATTTAGGACAAACTATGTTGTTTTTCTCTATATAATCCTTTAACTCTTCATTTGTAAAACCATCAGCACTTACATCATCTATGCCTTGTTCTGCCATATGCTCTTCTACAAGTTTATCAGCTCTAAATCTTGATTTACAATCTTTACAATCCATAAGTGGGTCCGAAAATCCACCAACATGACCTGAGGCTACCCACACCTCACTATTCATGAGTATAGCACAATCAATTCCAACATTATAGGAACTTTCTTGTATAAATTTTTTCCACCAAGTTTTTTTCACATTATTTTTAAGTTCAACTCCTAAAGGACCATAATCCCAAGAATTTGCCAATCCTCCATATATATCAGACCCAGGAAATATAAATCCTCTATTTTTTGCAAGTGAAACTATCTTATCCATTGTTTTTTCAAAAGACATACATAAAACCTCCTAAAATATTTTAGAATAATTACAAAAGGACTACTACCATCAAGGGACGAAATTAAATTCCGCGGTTCCACCCTTGTTGGCATTAGCCCTACTTTATCCTTTTCTTACACTCAAAAGTTCCATTCAATTTAAAATTCTAGTCATTTCCAGCATACATGACCTCTCTAAAAGAATTTTAAAAATACTTTTCTTAATCATTGTGCATTTATTATACTAGATTAAACCTTATAAAATTAATCTAGATGGTTTTTAGATTTAAAACATACAAAAAATAAAAATGGCTCCGCGAAAAGGATTCGAACCTTCAACCTATCGGTTAACAGCCGAGTGCTCCACCGTTGAGCTATCGCGGATTATTTTTTGAGTAACACTCTCGCCACTCACATATATTATTATAACAATATATTCTAAAAAAGCAAGGATTATTTTAAAATTTTTATAACTTTTTATTTAGTCTAAAAATAACTGTTGCCCATAAGATATATGTACTCAATAAAAATTTAAAATAACAATATTTAATCTTCAAAATAACTACATAAAATAATGCCTAGACTTTCATGGAAGTCTAGGCATTATACTGATACAATAATTGTATAAGACTGTCACTAAGCTAATGGCTTCATTGTTGGGAACAATATTACATCCCTTATAGAATAAGCATCTGTTAGGAACATTATAAGTCTATCAATACCTATTCCAAGTCCACCTGTAGGCGGCATTCCAATCTCCAAAGCATTAATAAAATCATCATCCATCATATAGGCTTCATCATCACCTAGTTCTCTTTCTCTAAGCTGCTGTATGAATCTATCCTTTTGAACTATTGGATCATTAAGTTCTGAATAGGCATTACATATTTCTCTTCCAAATACAAAACCTTCAAATCTTTCTGTAAACTCTTCATTACCTCTCTTTTTCTTAGTGAGTGGTGATATTTCTACTGGATAATCACATATAAAAGTAGGTTGTATAAGTTTATCTTCACAATAATCTTCAAAAAGCTGATTTAAAATATCTCCTTTTGTACAATCTTCAAGCTTCTTTTTAAGTTCAAGTCCTTTTTCCTTAGCTATAGATCTTGCTTCCTCGTCTGTATTAATATTATTAAAATCAACAGATGAATACTCTTTAACTGCATCTACCATAGTTATTCTCTTCCATGGAGGTTTAAAATCTATTTCAGTACCTTGATATGTTACTTTAGTGGTACCAAGAACTTTTTCACAAACATAGGCAACCATATTTTCTGTTATTTCCATCATATCATTGTAATCAGCATAAGCTTCATATAATTCTATTGCAGTAAATTCAGGATTATGTCTTACATCAATTCCTTCATTTCTAAAATTCTTACCTATTTCATATACTCTTTCAAAGCCACCAACAATAAGTCTCTTTAGATATAATTCTGTAGCTATTCTAAGATACATATCTATATCTAATGCATTGTGATGAGTATTAAAAGGTCTAGCTGCCGCACCACCTGCTATAGGTGATAGTATAGGTGTTTCAACCTCAAGATAATCTCTATTGTCCAAAAATTCTCTTATAGCTTTTATAATAGCTGTTCTTTTAAAGAAAGTATCCCTTACTTCTTTATTTATTATAAGATCAACATATCTCTGTCTGTACCTCAAATCTGGATCTTTCAATCCATGGAACTTTTCTGGAAGAGGTTTTAAAGACTTAGACAGCAGTTCAAAGTCTGTAATATGTATGCTGACTTCTCCTGTTTTTGTTTTAAACACTGTACCCGTTATAGATACAAAATCTCCTATATCAAAAGTTTTATAACTTTTAAGTTTTTCTTCCCCTACATCATCTATCTTTATATACAGCTGTATCTTGCCATATCTATCATAAATATCTGAAAAGCCTGCTTTTCCATGTACTCTTTTGGACATAAGCCTTCCTGCAACAGTTACAGTTTCTCCTTCAAGTTCATCATAATTTTCCTTTATTTGTTCTGACGTATGACTCCTGTCTACAGTATAAACATCAAAAGGATCTTTACCTGCTGCTTGAAGATCAGATAACTTTTGCCTTCTTTCTTTCAATAAATCATTCATCTCAGCTTCTGCTTTAGCTTGAAGCCTCTGCATTTTAATTTCTTCTTTTGTCAATGACTTTTTTTCATTTGACATTACTATACCTCCAATTATGGTCTACTTATTTCCAATATTTCAAATTTATTAATGCCATCCGGAACTTGAACCTCTACTATTTCTCCAACCTTTTTGCCAATTAATGCACTTCCTATTGGCGATTCATTAGAAATCTTATTTTTAAGTGGATCAGCTTCTGCAGATCCTACAATTAGGAAATCGACTTCTTCATCAAATTCATAATCTTTAACTTTAACCAAACTTCCCACATTAACTTTATCTTTTGGTATATCTGCTTCATCTACTATAGTAGCATTTTTAAGCATATTTTCTAATTGTATAATTCTTCCTTCAAGGAACGCCTGATCGTTTTTTGCTTCATCATACTCAGAGTTCTCACTTAAATCACCAAAAGAAAGTGCTACTTTTATTTTTTCAGTAACTTCTTTTCTTTTTGTGGTTTTAAGATATTCTAATTCCTCTTCTAATTTTTTCAATCCCTCATAGGTCATAACATATTTTTTTGCTTCACTCATTTTATTTCTCCCCTTTTAATTTCATAAACTGCCCTAATATTATTATAGGTAACACAATTATAAATAACAAATAAATCCTACTCAGTTAAAATTGTACTTTTACTAAGTTTAGATAGATTATTCATTAATTTAATATTATTATATTTACTTTTATAAATATTGAAATACTATATCAGTTAGCTCAAGAATAAAATAAAAGACTACCAATCTGTAGACGTAGCCATTTAAGTAATTATAAAACAGCCTATTTGCATTGTCAATATAACTACTCCAGACCATTTCAAATATTAATTTTATTTTATAAATTGTATTCATATTATTTATGTTTTATAACACCTGTATTTATAAAAATATTTAAACTAATACATACAATAATTTCATAACTAAACATTATTTTAAAGTATGAATCTATTTATAAAACTGCTTATCTATAATTCAGTTAATTCCATTTTATAATCTTTTAATATAGCTATGACTGTATCACTATTATTCTCAAAATTTATTCTATTTTTTATATTTGTAGAATTCCTCAATCCCTTTAGATACCAAGATATATTTTTTCGCATTTCTCTAACAGCTTTATTTTCTCCATAATAATCTATCGCAAGCTTTAAATGATTAATACATAAATCAACTTTCTCTTCTATGGAAGGTTTTATAATTTGCTTACCCTTTATAGCCTGATTGATTTCTCTAAAAATCCATGGATTACCTAAAGCTCCCCTTGCAACCATTATTCCATCACAATTTGTTTCCCTTGTCATTTCTAAAGCATCTTCTGCTGAAAAAATATCGCCATTACCTATAACCGGAATGGAAACCTGTTCTTTAACTTGCTTTATTATATTCCAATCGGCTTTTCCCTCATACATCTGTTCTCTAGTTCTACCATGTACGGTTACAGCATCTGCACCAGCATCCTCTAGCCTTTTAGCAAATTCTACCGCATTTATATTGCTACTATCAAAACCTTTTCTAAACTTTACCGTGACAGGTTTAACAGAAGTTTTTTTAACTTCTTTTACTATATTTACAGCTAACTCAGGGGTTTTCATTAAAGCAGAGCCCTCACCATTTTTTACTATTTTGGGAGCAGGGCAACCCATATTTATATCAATCAAACATATATCTTTATTATCATTAAAGTAATCACAAGCTTTAGCCATAACCATTGGTTCACTTCCAAATATTTGTACAGCTATAGGGCTTTCTTTATGAGATACCTTAATTAGCTCCTTAGTATTCTCACTTCCATAATATAAAGCTTTTGCACTTACCATTTCAGTATATACAAGACCACATCCCATATCCTTACATATTCCTCTAAATATAATGTCTGTTACGCCAGCTAAGGGCGCCAAGAAAACATTATTATAAAATTTAAGCTCTGATATTTTCATAATTCACCTGTTTTCTATTTTTTTCATATATAATTCTTAATCCCTCTAATGTAAGAAATGGATTTACAATATCTATATTCTTGGATTCTTCACTTATAAGTTTAGCAAGCCCTCCTGTTGCCACTACCAATGTATCCTTTTCTCCCAGCTCCAGCATTTCTATTTTCATTTTATGTACAATATAATCTACTTGCCCTATATATCCGTATACTATTCCTGCTTGCATGCTGGTTACTGTATTTCTACAAATAACTTCCGAAGGTCTAAGTAATTCAACTCTTGGAAGTTTTGCTGCCTTTTGAAACAGAGCATCTGATGATATTTTTATTCCAGGGCAAATAGCTCCACCCAAATAATCACCATTTTTCCTTACAGCACAAAATGTAGTAGCAGTTCCAAAATCAATAATAATTAATGGCTTATTATATATTTCATGTGCGGCTACAGCATTTACAATTCTATCCGCTCCAACTTCTCTTGGATTATCATATTTAATATTAATACCAGTTTTAACTCCTGGCCCTACAACTATTGGGTCTACTTTAAAATATTTCCTAATCATATGTTCAAGGGAGTACATAATATTAGGTACAACAGAAGATATTATAACACCTTCTACCATGGTAATTTCAAGTTTGCTCATATCAAATAAATTTAAGAACTGAATTCCATACTCATCTGCAGTTCTAAACATATCTGTTGAAAGTCTCCATTCATTTATAAGATTCTTTTTATCATAAACACCAATAACTATATTAGTATTCCCTACATCCAGAACTAAAATCAAATTAATACACCCCTTATAAATTATAAGAGCGGCTCTTTAAAGCCACCCTTGTATATGGAAGTATAGTAGATAAAAACACAATAGATTTATTTTATCAACTTAATTTTATTTGGTCAAGTATTTTAAATACGTAATAAAAACATCTAATAAAAGACATTTATTATAAAATCTTTAATGCAATAAAAGGAGTACATACTTTAAAATAATTGAAAGTCCTAACTAAGTATATTCATCTTTAAGTGTAATTAAAATAACCCTACTATAGAACCATCTTCATTAATATCCATTTTCTCTGCCGCCGGTACTTTTGGAAGTCCTGGCATAGTCATAATATTTCCAGTTAGAACTACAATAAATCCAGCACCATTAGATACTCTTACTTCTCCTACGGTTATGTAAAATCCTTTTGGCCTTGCAAGCAATGATGGATTATCTGAAAGTGAATACTGAGTTTTAGCTACACAAATAGGTAATCTGTCTAAATTGAATTTTTCAAGTTCTGCAATTTGTTTATCTGCAGCTACAGTATATGTAACACCTTCTGCTCCGTATATCTCTTTTGCAATAACATCTAATTTTTCCTTAATAGTTTTCTTTTCATCATAAATATATTTAAAATCACTTTTCTCATTTTCAATTACATCTAATACATTATCAGCCAAGTCAAGGCCACCTTCTCCACCTTTTTCCCAAACTTCAGTAAGAGAAACTCTAACCCCTAAATCTTTGCAGTATTTTTTAATAAATTCTAATTCTTCATCACTATCAGTTATAAATTTATTTATTGCCACCACTACAGGTACACCATATTTTCTTACATTTTCAATTTGCTTTGCAAGATTTTCTATACCATTTTTCAAAGCATCTACATTAGGAATATTTAAATCAGCTTTTTTCACACCTCCATGATGCTTAAGTGCTCTTACTGTTGCAACTATTACTGTACAATCTGGTTTTAAATTACCATATCTACATTTTATATCAAAGAACTTTTCAGCCCCAAGATCCGCACCAAATCCTGCCTCAGTAACAGTGTATTCAGAAAGCTTTAATGCTGTTTTAGTTGCTAAAACACTATTGCATCCATGAGCTATATTTGCAAAAGGGCCTCCATGAATTATTGCTGGTGTATTTTCCAATGTTTGAACTAAATTAGGTCTTATTGCATCTTTCATAAGAAGTGCCATAGCTCCCTCAACCTTTAAATCTTTACAATATACAGGTTCTCCGTCTAAATTATAAGCTACTAATATTTTACCCATTCTTTCTTTTAAATCCATAAGATCATTGGCCAGACATAGTATTGCCATTATTTCAGAAGCAACTGTAATCATGAATCCATCTTCTCTAGGTACTCCGTTTGGTTTTCCACCTAATCCAACAACTATTTTTCTCAGCACTCTATCATTCATATCCATTACTCTTTTAAATACTATTCTTCTTTGATCAATTTTAAGTGTATTCCCCTGCTGCAGATGATTATCTATAGCAGCACAAAGTAAATTATTTGCAGATGTTATAGCATGCATATCTCCAGTAAAATGTAAATTTATATCTTCCATAGGTACAACTTGAGCATAGCCACCGCCAGCAGCTCCTCCTTTTATACCAAAAACGGGTCCCAAAGAAGGCTCTCTTAATGCAATAACTACTTTTTTATTCTTTCTTTTTAAAGCATCACCAAGTCCAACTGTTACTGTTGATTTTCCTTCACCTGCTGGAGTAGGATTGATAGCAGTAACCAAAATAAGTTTCCCATTACTTTTATCTATATTCTTGTTAAGAATATCTAGCGAAATCTTACACTTGTATTTTCCATATAGATCTATATCTTCTTCCTTTAATTCTAATTTTTCTGCCACCTTATAAATAGGCTGCATTTTACAGCTCTGTGCAATTTCAATATCAGATTTCATCCTTAAATACGCCCCTTTTCATCTATAGTTTTTGATGGTTATAAGTAATAATTACACTATATTATATCATAACCCTATACATACTTTCTATTACTCCATACAATTAAAAATAAAATAAAGCAGTAGAAAACATTCTATTTTCTACTGCAAAATAACTCTAACTATTAGCAAATATATCCTCAAATTCATCAGCTTCTAATTTTTCTTTTTCAAGGAGATTCTCAGCTACAGCCTTTAATTTACTCATATTGTCAGTAAGCAATTTTTCTGCTTTTCTGTATGCTTCTTGTATTAATTCTTTAACTTCTTTATCAATCTTAGCTCCAATTTCTTCACTAAAATTTCTATTTCTTCCTAAATCTCTACCAAGAAAAACTTCATCTTGATCTGTTCCAAAGGATATTGGACCAAGATTTTCACTCATTCCATATTCCATAACCATTTTTCTTGCAATACTTGAAGCTCTATCTATGTCATTTTTAGCCCCTGTACTTATATCACCAATTACTAGCTTTTCTGCTACTCTTCCACCAAGAAGGCCTACCATTTCATCTTCCAATCTGCTTTTAGACATATATGCTCTATCTTCTACTGGCAGATGCATAGTATATCCTCCAGCCATACCTCTTGGAACAATACTTATTTGATGAACTGGATCACTATTGGGAAGCAATTTCATAACTACAGCATGACCTGCTTCATGAAAAGCTGTAAGTCTCCTATCAGCCTCGTTAATAACTCTGCTTTTCTTTTCAGGACCAGCTATAACTCTTGTTATCGCCTCTTCAAGTTCATCCATACCAATTAAAGTCTTTCTGTTTCTTACAGCAAGTAATGCTGCTTCATTCATTAGATTTTCAAGGTCAGCTCCAGTAAAACCTGCGGTTCTCTTTGCCAGCACATCAAGTTTTACACCTTGCTCTAAAGATTTATTTTTAGAATGAACTTTAAGTATTTCTTCTCTTCCTTTTACATCTGGAGCACCAACTAAAATTTGTCTATCAAAACGACCTGGTCTTAATAAAGCTCTGTCTAATATATCAGGTCTATTAGTAGCAGCTAACATTATTATACCTTCATTGGCTCCAAATCCATCCATTTCAACAAGCAATTGATTAAGTGTCTGTTCTCTCTCATCATGTCCTCCACCAAGTCCTGCTCCTCTTTGTCTTCCAACAGCATCAATTTCATCAATGAATATTATACAAGGTGCATTTTTCTTAGCCTGCTCAAATAGATCTCTTACTCTTGAAGCACCTACACCAACAAACATTTCAACAAAATCTGAGCCTGATATACTAAAGAAAGGTACACCTGCTTCTCCTGCTACTGCTTTAGCCAAAAGTGTTTTACCTGTTCCTGGAGGCCCTACAAGTAACACTCCTTTAGGAATTCTTGCTCCAAGTTCCAGATACCTTTTAGGAGTTTTTAAAAAATCTACAATTTCAGCCAATTCTTCTTTTTCCTCATCAGCACCAGCTACATCATTAAATGTTACTTTATTTTTATTGTCAGGCGAAGACATTTTAGCTCTGCTTTTTCCAAAGCTCATAACACCTTTTCCTCCACCACCTTGAGCCTGCTGCATAAACATAATCCAAAATACTACTAAAACCAATATAGAAAGTATACTAGGCAGCCAATTTACCCATATAGGTACATTAGCCGGTGGTGTGTAAGACTCAGAAACATTGCCATTAGGATTATCAGCTAAAAATTGTACAAGTCTTTCCATAGGAACTACCGTTTGAAAAGTCTCACCATTTGTATATACACCATTAATGGTCATTCTATCCTCTTTTACCTGAAAACTCTTTACGTCATTTGCTATATATTTCTTTTGAAAAGTGTTAAAATTTATTTGATTTCCTGTTTTTCCATTCTCCAGTAATGTTAATGCTGTAAAAATAACTACTATAGATACTATTATCCAGACCGTAGCGCTTGATATCTTCTTCACTATGGGCCCCCCTCTCTTTGTAAATACGATAAAATTGTACCATAACCAAAATTTGTTTACAATAATAGAAAATTTAATTATTTATAAACTTCTTCTTTTAAAACTCCTATGTAAGGAAGATTCCTGTACTTTTCCGCAAAATCCAATCCATATCCTACCAAAAATGCATCAGGTATATTAAATCCCATGTATTTAGGCTGCAGATTTACTTTCCTCCTCTCTGGCTTATTTAAAAGTGTAACTATCTCTAAACTCCTTGGTTTTTTTAAATACAAATATTCCTTAACATATGATAAAGTTATTCCTGAATCTATAATATCCTCTACTATAAGTATATCCTTCCCTTCTATAGAAAAATCAATATCTTTTAGTATTTTAACTTTACCAGTAGATTCAGTAGCATTTCCATAGCTTGATACTACCATAAAATCTATACTGCAAGGTATTGTTATCTTTTTCATAAGATCACACATAAACATAACAGATCCCTTTAAAATTCCTATTAAAACAAGATCTTTACCTTTATAGTCATTACTTATTTTTTCACCAATTTTTGAAGTCATATTTCCTATCTTATCTTCTGTAAGTATTACCTCTTTAATATCTTCTGTCATTGTTTGCCTCACTTTCAAATTTAATTTCTAATATTTTAATAGTATTTTCATCTACTTTAAATTTATCACTTACTCTATATCCTACTATCCATGCAATTTCACTACCAAAACATATGAGAGGTATCTTATCACGCAAACTCTTTTCAATCTTCATGTCTATAAACATATCTTTAAGTTTTTTATTACCGCTCATTCCTATAGGAATAAATTTATCACCTTTTTTTCTATACCTTAATATTATTTTATCTTTTATTTTATAATAATCAAAGTATTTTATAAAATTATTTTCTTTAAAATTCACTCTATTATTTTTACTCAAAGTTTTTATTGTAATTATTATTTTTTTAGATTGTATAATATTTTTACCAGTAAAAAGTTCATACTCATTATTATCCTTATTAATAATTTTCTCATTTTTAAAATATATGCTAATATCTCCATAATTATTGTATACTTTTATATTTTTAGGCAAATCTAAATTAGTTCCTGTTTTATGAAGCTGTAGATTGATTATATCTAAAATATGTTTTTTTTCAAAATTATATGTATTATTTAAAAGATAACATATAGATTTTCTAATAATTCTGGCAATGATGGCCTTATGCTCTAAAAATGCTTCTTTATGTATTATGATTTCATCTTTTTTCTCATCACAAAATAATTTATATTTTTGTGATGAAATATATTCTAAGTAATCGTTATCTACATTTACTGTATCAGATAATCTATTTAATGTGGTTATTATATCTTCATTAAAGTTTCTTTTTATATAGGGAATAAGCTCAAGTCTTACTTTATTTCTTGAATATATATTAGTAAGATTTGTGTTATCTATTCTTGGATTAATGTGTTCCTTCTTACAATAGCTTTCTATTTCTTCTCTTCCTATTTTTATTAATGGTCTTACAAAAATTTTATCTCTCACTGGCTTTATCCCCACAATCCCGGCAATACCAGTTCCTCTCATTATCCTCATAAGTATTGTTTCTGCCTGGTCATTTGCATTATGAGCTATAGCTATTTTTTGTGCTCCTACTTTACTTTTTATATTTTCAAAGAATTCATATCTTGCAGCCCTGCCTGCCATTTCCGAAGAAAGTCCCTTTTCTTTGGAAAATCTATTTATATCTACTCTAGTACTATAAAAATCAATATTTAATTTGCTGCAAAATTCTTTTACATAAACTTCATCTTCATCAGACTCATTTCCTCTTAAACAATGATTTACATGCGCAGCTATAATTTTTATATTTAATTTATCTTTAATTCTATTTAACACATGGAGAAGACACATGGAATCAGGGCCACCCGAAACTGCAACTATTACCTTATCATTTACAGAAAACATTGAATTTTCATGTATAGTTTTTAATACTTTATCTAACAATGGCACCACTTCCTAAAAATATCTAATAATTAAAGTATTTTAGAATAATGAATTTAAAACATTATTCTAAAATAAATCCTTAATTTTCAACTTATTATATCATACTTATAAATTCTCATTCAATTAATAAACAACATTTTAATACAAACTATATATTTTTGACACTATAGCAGTCATATCATCCTTTGCCTTACCTCCACCCATCTCTACTGATTTTTTCACAACTTCTTCTGCTATATCCTTTGGATTATTAGAACTACAATTTTTCAAGTATTCTATAATCCACTCTGTCTTTCCTGCATTTTCATTATCATAATCTGTTATGCCATCACTTATCATTACTATAATATCACCATTTTCAACTTTTTTATCTTTTGTGTCAATATCAACTTTATCTAATACCCCAATAGGTAATGTCCTAGAATTTATTATCTCAACCCTATCTTTTCTTTTAATAAAACTAGTAACTGCACCTACTTTCATAAATTCTACATTCCCAGAATATAAGTCTATACTACATAAATCTATAGTAGAAAATTTCTCATCTTCACTGAATTTTAATGTCATTATAGAATTCACACTATTAATAGCAGTAGTTTTACTAAGTCCTGACATGGTAAATTTTTCGATAAGGTCAATAGCCGCTCTACTTTCGTGGCCAGCCTTTGCACCAGATCCCATACCATCACTTATTATAACCATATAACTGCCATCATTTAACTTTCCAAAACTATAGCTGTCCCCATTATCTGTTTCTCCATGCTTATTTTTTCTACTTACATAAGAAGCCACGTGATATTTAGGAGTTTCCTGAAATTCAACTGTACACAAATTAGTATCTGGATTTATCTTGCATCCATCATCGCAAACACACATACATCTTTCTGTAATTTCATTAATAAAAGGTAATATTTCTTTAACACAAATCTGCCTTCCACCGCAGGCTTCCATAGAGAGTTTTATTAGAAGCCTATCATTATTATCATTTATGCACATTATGTCTTTATATTTAATGTCATTTCTATTTAAAATTTCTATAACTTTTTTCTCAATTATACCATTAAAATTAAGACTATCATTAAACTCTTTTTGTATTTCTTTAATGGTACCTGCCATATTGTTGATTTGATTAGCCAAAATTTCTCTTCCTTGACTTAATCTTATTCTCCACATTTCATTTATGATATAATTATTAACTATTTCCTCTGTATTTTTCATTAATGCATTTAAATGAACACATTTTCTATCTATTTCATTTGGCACAACTATTCTATTATCTTGAAAGTTAGATATAAGTTCCTCAAAAGCCGCATAGGTATAATACAACTCTCTTTTCCAACATATATTTTTCATATTACAAGTATTGCATACTCTGTCTGCCAAGTTCTCTACTAATCCACTGCTCTTTGTTTTTAATGCTAATTTATCATTATCCACTAAATTATTTAATATACCCGACATTGTAAAGAGTACATCGGAAAATCTGTCCAACCTTTTAATAAATATATTCTTAATTTTATCGATATATCCTTGAGATATACCTTCTTGTTTCTTTTCAAAATTTATTTCAGCTTGTATTGTCTTTAATATGGAACTTGGAATTGAAAAAAATATACCACAAGAAATTATACCATCAATAATATTAAAATTAGGTATAGCTTTTTCATATATTATTATTATAAAAAAAGTTATTGTATAAGAAATACCCATCATCCATCTATTAGTATTTTTAAATATTCCTGATATAAGGCCGCAAATAGAAAAGACACTAATATAAATAGGCATAGCATTTGATGACATTCCAATTATACCTCCAATTGCTATACCACTAGCTGCACCTACAGTCATACCATTTACATATGTAATTATTAAAATACTTAATAGAGCGGCAACATTTCTAAAATTTACATTATAAAAATTTACTCCCCAAGTTCCAGCTATTGCTAAAGATATTATTAATGCCATACTAACAACTTCTTCTCCACTAAATAAATGTTTTGTTTTTATATTTTTAAAGCATATTATAGAGTAATTAATAATATAATATATTGAAACAATATAAATGAGCTGTAAAATAGAAGTAAAAATTGCAATGCTTCCATTCATCTTATTTAATATAAGATTTGAAAATATGAATTCACATAATATAAGCAAATTATACATAAATATTTTTCTATTTATAGAAAATTTATCCAATAAAAAGCTAAAAAAAGTTATTGTCATTACAGCAATTATATAGATATAAAAACTTTGTAGAGTATTATATAAAGTCATATATCCCAATACAGCTCCAGCGGCACCTATAATTTTTTCTTTTACATTTCCATGTATCAAAATACAAATCATAAAAGCAATTCCAAAAGGTGCTGCTGAATTAATCATTAACACTCTGCTTATTAGGAAGGCAAACATAAAATATAGAACAAATTTTATACCAAATATATTTAATATAAATTTATTCTTTTGGCTATACTTGTCCCCTTTGCTAACTCTGCGATAGTTATAAACTTGTGAATTATATTGCATACAAACATCTCCCAACCTATAAACTATTTTTATTATAACAAGACTAACTGGAATTATTTGTCATAACATGAATAGATTATAAATTTTTTTAGGACATTTATCCCTAGAATTTTTTATACATTTTAAAAATACAAGTTTATAATACAAATACTTTTTTATATAAATTACCTATTAAATTATAGATAATTGCTGAGTTAGTAATAATTACCGGTATCTAATCCCATTTAAAATTATTTAATAAAATTGTCGTTATAAAAATATTATGTCATTTAAATTTTGTAACTCCCTCATGTATAAATAGAATTTCTTCATATTAGATTACATATTAATTTTATTATAATAAACTTCAACAATAAAACAAAAAAATATTGTACAATCGAAAAAGAGTTCATACCTAGTATGAACTCTGGTAGCGGAAATAGGACTTGAACCTACGACACTTCGGGTATGAACCGAATGCTCTAGCCAGCTGAGCTATTCCGCCAAACTTGGTTGCGGGGGTAGGACTTGAACCTACGACCTTCGGGTTATGAGCCCGACGAGCTGCCAGCTGCTCCACCCCGCGATATTATAATGGTGCCGAAGACCGGAATCGAACCGGTACGGTGGTTTAAGCACCGCAGGATTTTAAGTCCTGTGCGTCTGCCAGTTCCGCCACTTCGGCATGTTACTTGCCGCAACAAAAATTATTATATATCACATTTAGTAATATGTCAATATATATTTTAAAAATTATTATAGCAATAAAATTCACTATAAAAAAGCTTAAGAAATAGAAAGAGTTCATATATAAGTATGAACTCTGGTAGCGGAAATAGGACTTGAACCTACGACACTTCGGGTATGAACCGAATGCTCTAGCCAGCTGAGCTATTCCGCCAAACTTGGTTGCGGGGGTAGGACTTGAACCTACGACCTTCGGGTTATGAGCCCGACGAGCTGCCAGCTGCTCCACCCCGCGATATTATAATGGTGCCGAAGACCGGAATCGAACCGGTACGGTGGTTTAAGCACCGCAGGATTTTAAGTCCTGTGCGTCTGCCAGTTCCGCCACTTCGGCATGTTACTTACTGCAACAGAAACTATTATATATCATATTTAGTAATATGTCAATAATAATTTACTAAATAAATTTAAAAATAATAGAGGCCGCTTTAGCCTCTTTATTTATATAATTAACTTTTTTTATAACCACCACGGCCTTTTGCCTCTTGATGTCTCTTTAGATCTTGAAATCTTTCTTCACTATCTTTTAAAAACTTTGATAATCTATCTTCGAAGTCAGTACCTCCCTGCTTGCTCTTTGAATTTTTACTCCAATCAATATCAACAGGTTTACTTGACTTTTTAGGAATAGACGCTTGCTTTATAGACAAACTTATTTTCCCATTATCGTCTACTGATAAAACTTTAACTTTAACTTTATCTTGTTCTTTTAAGTAATCTCTTATGTCTTTAACAAAAGTGTCAGCAACTTCAGAAATATGCACAAGACCTGTTTTACCCTCCACCTCTACAAATGCACCAAAATTTGTAATATTTATTATTGTACCTTCTAAAATTACTCCTGCCTTTAAAGTCATATTAAAAAGACTCCTCCTTGATATATGTTTATATTTTATTTTAATTATAATATTTATTTATTGTTACTAGCATTTACTACAGGAATCTCGCCTTCTTTAATAAGACCTAATTTTTCTCTAGCAAGCTTTTCACTGTATTTATCCGATTGAGATATTTTTATTTCATTCTGTAATTTTGCATTCTGAGATTTAACTTTTTGGCTTTCCATATTTCTATCTTGTATTGTTAATTGTATTCTCCTCATAGTGAGCTGTTGATTTATAAATATATAACATATATTTATAATAACAATTCCTATTAAAAGGTATTTGATATACTTCTTCCTCATACCGTTTTCCTTTCAAGTTTTAAGGATTTAAACTACTAACTCTATTTTAGTTTTTTTTTATAATATATTCAAGTTTTTTTATTCTTATTTTCATTATTAATCAAAAAATAATTAAATAATATCCTAATAGGATATATTATTAAATTAAATGTTATTCTTATGATTTTTGTAAAAAAAGTTAATATCCGAAATTCAATATATATTAATTTTTTACTTAAAAGCCTAATATAAACATATACTCCAAGACTTATAAATAAGTATACATAGATTCCCATAATTGCATTATTGCTATAAAGTAAAAATATGAATATTATTATAGCACTTAAAATCCAAAATAATAAATCTTCAATAAATCCTAAAATTTTATTAGGAAGTTCTAATCCCCTAATAACTCTATATATATCAAACAATATACCGGTAATTATTCCTGAAATGAAACTATAAAAGAGCAAATTAAATTGATTTAAATTTGAAAGTATCATAAATTCTACCTAAATAGCCTAGCTATTATGCTTTCATTATTTTTTTTACTTTCATTTCCTGTATAAACAAAGGAATTTATTAATCCGGTAATTTTCATATCCCCATTTTGTACATCTAACTTATTCATCTTAAGTCCACTGCCCTTTATAGTAAGTATACCTAAATTAGTATTTAATATTATAATTTCATCATTAAAACTGACTACTTCACTTACACCTGTAATGGATAATTTTTTTCTATTTTCAAGTACTAAATTACTTTTCTTATCCTCAACTTTTACTTCCATACTTTTCCCTCCTATTCCACTTATAAATATATATGTGAAATAGAAAGTTTATATTACCTTATAAATACATAATTTAATTTTCTTTTTCATCTAAGATGAGCTCATACATCTGATTTGCATTTTCTTTAAGTACATGGCTTGAAATATTGATTATTTTTGCTTTTAACACTCTTTCGGAATATCTTATCTCTATAATATCTCCCTCATTTACTTCTGAACTCGGCTTTGCTACTTTTCCATTTATAGAAACTCTTCCATTTTCACAAGCGTCTTTTGCAACAGTTCTTCTTTTTATTATTCTTGATACTTTTAGATACTTATCCAGCCTCATAAGATTCCTCCTTAAAAATGTAATTCTTCAGAAAATAATTTTTTTAAATAATTATATATAGTAAAAAACCTGGACAGAAATCCAGGCTTAAAAAAAACTAAAATAAATTATTTATTTACTCTGTCCTTAAATTCTTTCCCTGCTTTAAATACTGGTACTGTTGAAGCAGGTATAATTATTTCTTCTTTAGATCTCGGATTTCTCCCTTTTCTTTCAGCCCTTTCTCTTGTTTCAAATGTACCAAATCCTACTAATTGAACTTTTTCACCTTTTTCAAGAGCTTCTTCGATACTTTCTATAAATCCTTTTAGAGCTATTTCTGCATCTTTTTTTGTTAAATTACTTTTTTCAGCTATACTTGTAATTAATTCTGCTTTGTTCACTTTTGTTACCTCCTTAAAATTAAGAATATACGTTAACTTAATAGCATATTCTTCATAAATCACAAAATTCCTTCTTTTCAATAAATAATTAAGATCTGATTATTGAATTTTTAAATTTTTGATTTATTCCATAACTCATTCATTTCATTAAACGTCATATTCTTCAGATCATTATTCATTTCTTTCGCCTTTAGTTCCATAAATTCAAAACGCCTAATGAATTTGTCTATAGTATAATTTAAAGCATTTTCGGGGTCAATGTCAAGGAATCTAGAAACATTTACTACACTAAATAGCAAATCACCCACTTCTTCTGTTATTTTATCCCTATTACTGCCTTTATATACCTTTTTTACTTCATTTAATTCCTCTAAAATTTTATCCATAGCTCCTTCTACTTTTTGCCAATCAAAACCAATTTTAGATGCCTTTTTCTGTACTTTTTCCGCTCTTATAAGTGCCGGTAAACTTATTGCTATGTGCTTTAACACATCTGTATAACTAATTAATTTTTGTTCTTTTATTTTAATTTTATCCCATCTCTCAACGACAGTTTCAGATGAATCTGCAATTTCATCTCCAAATACATGTGGATGCCTATTAATCATTTTATTACATATATTTCCAATTACATCATTTATGTTAAAATATCCCTCTTCTTTTCCTATTTGTGAATGAAACATAACCTGAAACAATACATCTCCCAACTCTTCAATTATCATATCTTCATCTTTTTTATCTATAGCTTCTAGAACTTCGTAACTTTCTTCTATAATATCTCTTTTGATAGAATCATGATCTTGCTCCTTATCCCAAGGGCAACCATTTTCTCCTCTTAAAATATCAATAATCTTTACTAAATCATAAAAATCTTTGTTATTGTCTAGATCTTTTGGTATGTATATTGAAGTGAGATAATCTATATCCTGCTGACGATCAAGTTTATATAATGGTATTTTTCTTATATTTTCACTATCTTTTATACCTGCTGATCGTACAAAGTATATTTCAGTATCATCGCTATAGTAATCAAGTAAGGATAATTTAACCTCAGACGCTATAAAATTATTATAGACTTGAGTTATTATTGTACCAATTCTCTTATCCATAATTTGATTTTTTATATCAAAAGCATCTATTACTTTAATACCATCTATTGGATCTATCTCTAAAGCCTCCATTACAGCATCAATGAAGCTTACAGCAGGTAATATATTAACTTTTATACTTTTCTCTTTACACAAACTCAATAATAAATCAACTGATTTTTCAGCCACCAAAGGATGTCCTGGCACAGCATAGACAATATCCCCTAATTTTTCATGCTGACTTAATAAATCTTCAGCGATAGAATTGTATACTTCGTCAAAACTTTCAGAATTCTCATATTCATTATCATAGGTAAAAAAATTTATTCCTTCATCTCTTAAAAATTTAACAGTAGGATGCTTTTCTGTTCTTAAAAATATATTGGTATTTTTTTTTATTAGTTGTACTGTACCTATAGTCAATGCCTCTAAAGAACCCGGTCCTAGACCTACTACATTAATCATAAAGCTATCTCCTTTATATGAATTAAATAAACCATTATCGTTTTCTAGCTATTCTTCTTTTTATTTGTCTGTAACTGAATATTCCAAATATCATTATTAATATAAGATATACAATAACCCCGAAAAATATGGATATAAAGCAAGCAATACCATTACTCATTGTATTATTATAGACATTTGAATAAATAAATACAACTATAATCATCATAATTATAGATGCATAGGCTGGTTTTATTATACTTTCATATAGATTAACTTTTACATTCAAGTACTTTTTAATAAATATCATATTGAGCATAGATGCCATAACATATCCAAATATTGTTCCTGTTATGGCTCCATATATGTTTATTCCGGGTATTTTAACCAATAATGAAGTTATTGCAACTTTTACAATACAACCCAAAAGTAAATTTACTACAGGGCAAAAATATTTCCCAATCCCCTGTAATATAGCAGTACTCGTTTGGGCAAGAACTATAAAGGGTATACAAATACTCAAATATTTTAAAATCAAATATCCATCTCCATGTCCAGGAAATATTAAACTTAATATGGGACCGGCCATAAAAAACAATCCACAGAAGGATGGTATTGAAATAACCATAGAAACTTTTATAGCTAACTGAAGTTTATGTAAAACCTCCTTTTTTCTATTCAATATATATGCTTCTGATATTATTGGAACTAAAGATGCACAAAGTGCAATAGACAATGTTAATGGTACATTAACTAATACAAAAGCCTTGCCAGTAAGTTGTCCATAAAGTATTGTGGCTTCTCTATAGCTGAAACCGGCGGTAATAAGTTTTTGTGGAACAATTATAGAATCCAGTAAACTCATTATACTACTTACAGCAGATCCAATAGAAATAGGTATTGCGATATATAATAATTTGCTCATTATATCATAATTTTTTTTATACTTAACTGCTTTAAATTCTTTTCGAACAGAAATATATCTATTTATTAAATATATGCCCGCCACAAATGCTCCTGCTACTGCACCAAAAGCAGCTCCACCTGCCGAATATTCTATCCCTCTAGGTAAAAGTATGTATGCAAGTCCAACACCTACGATCACTCTCCCCAATTGCTCAAATATTTGTGACATTGCTGTAGGATTCATATTTTGCATTCCTTGAAAAAATCCTCTAAAAGCACTTACTATAGATATTAATAAAGGAGCAAATGCAATAGCAATTAAGGAATAATAGGATTTTCTATCCCAATTTAAAAAGACTATTAATTTACTACTGAATATTAAAATAAAAGCTGTAAATCCACCTCCAATTACCAGCATAAGGATAAGAGCTTTTCTAAGAACTAAAACTGCTCCATCTTTGTCACCTATTGCATTTCTTTCTGAAACCATCTTTGAAATAGCTACAGGTATCCCTGATGCAACAGCTATAAAAAACATGTACATAGGATATGACATTTGATAATATCCTATTCCCTCATCACCTATTAACATTATAAGAGGCCATCTAAAAAATATTCCTAAAAATCTAGCAAAAATACCTGCTGCCCCTAAAATTACAGTTCCTTTAATAAGAGATTGTTTTTTCATAATATTAAAATACCTCCAAAATTCCTATAAGATATTAATATTTATAGTTTGGAGGTATTATTACTTTTTACAGGATTTTATGTGTATTAAAAAATAAATATAAAAAATATTTATTTTTTTAATACCTCATATGTAACCTTTAATTAAAAATTTATCATAACTAGTACAAAATATCATTATTGTTCCATCTGTTTTCCTAAAAATAAAGAAGCTGTTTCTCCTAACTTCTCTTCTATTTCTCCGAAAGTTACTCCTTCTTCCTTAGACATTATTATTACTGCCCCAATAGAATCTCCTTCAGCTATTATAGGATAAACTATTTGTGCAGAATATTTTCCTTCAGCTTCTTCATCTTCTATTAATGGTATTGCCTTATTATCTTCTCTATTAATATTAACAACTTTTCTATCATTCATAATTTTTTCTAATTCATCGCTAACACGTTTTTCTAAGTATTCTTTTTTAGTTCCACCACTTACAGAAATAATACTATCTTTATCAGCTATAAGAACTATATGCCCAATTGATGCATTTAAAGATTCTGCATACTCTTTTGAAAAATCACTTAATTCACCAATTGGTGAATATTTTTTTAATATTACACCTCCTTCTCTATCTGTAAATATTTCGAGAGGATCACCTTCTCTAATTCTCAAAGTTCTCCTTATTTCTTTTGGTATTACAACTCTTCCAAGATCATCTATACGTCTGACAATACCAGTTGCTTTCATAAATCTTCCCTCCTATTTAATGTAAATATTTTTACATTTATAGTATCTTACCAAGTATAAAATTTTATGCATACTTTTTATTATAGTACTAAATTAGACTTATATTTACAAAAATCATGCTTTATACTTCCTGCTTTCTTAAAAATTTACCTGAATTTTATTAAATAATTAGGAGGCTATTTCATTGCAGAATAGCCTCCTATAGATATTATTATTAATACTATACTTGTAAATTATTTTTTAAATAATCACTAATATAAATTAATATGTATTAAATAAATGTTTTTAATTATAATTATTATTTTAAAATCAAAAGATAATAAATTTTTACACTTAATCTTAACAATAATTAATTTAGGTTATTTTCGTATTGTTTAATTTTTGCCTCTTTCTTCCACTTATCTAATGTAGTTGTTATTTTGTCCTGTTTAGCATTAGTTAATAAAGTATTCTTTATTTCATCTTTTACTTCATCAAGCTTTTTAACAGGGTATTGATTTCTTGATATACACTTTATTACATGCCATCCATACTGAGTTTGAACTGGATTAGATACTTCTCCTGGCTTTAGTGCCAATGCAGCCTTTAAAAAAGTAGCATCAAGCCCTGAATTTTCTTCTTCTAAATCTCCTAAGTCTCCACCATTATCTTTACTTCCTGTATCAGTAGAAACCTCCTTCGCTACTTTTCCAAAATCCTCTCCTTTATCAATTCTAGCTTTTACACTTTTAGCTTCATTTTCTGTTTTCACCAATATATGAGCAAGATGTATTTTATTTGGTTCAGTAGTGTATTTATTTTTATTTGCATTATAGTAATCTTCAATTTGTTTATCTGTGACTTTTACATCTTTAGTTATATTATCACTGACTTTATTCATTATAATAGAATTTTTTATTTGCTCTTTTAAAACATTCTCCGTAAGCCCATTTTGGCTCAAGGCATTTTTCCATTCCTCATCAGTTTTATACTGAGATTTTGTAGAATCATATTGTTTTTGTATTTCTTTATTTATCTCAGAATCAGAAGGTACAAGTTTTAATTCTTTTGCCTTTTGAAGAAGTAATTTTTCTGTAATCATCTGGTCAAGTATTGTTTCTTTTTGCTGCTTTAACAATTCTACTGCTTGATCATTACTAGTATAGTTAGTTCCATACTGTTGTTTAATTTGATTAATTACACTTTTCATCTGCCAATTATCTTCCAGCTGTCCTCTTGTTATCTTTTCATCATTTACTTTTGCTACTGTACTATTCATAATACCTTGCTCTGTTTTTGCAATCATATTACATCCACTCATCACTATAGCCAATATAGCAATAATTGAAAATGATATGATTTTCTTAATGTTTTTCAAATTTATTCCCCCTATTTTTTAATTATTTAAAACACAAATTTATTAATCAAAACTTAATTTTGACAATAAATTCATTGTATTTTGATCATAGTATGAACTATCTAAAATCTACAATATAAAAACTAATGCTAACATATTATTAATATAACAATTCAATTGAAATTTAATTGTTAATTACATCTATCATATATTGAAATAGTTTAGTCAAATTATTTAAAAGTTCTTCTCTCTTTAAGTTTTTTAAATTATATATAATCATAGGTTTATCATCAACTTTAAAAATTATACTCTTGTTATAATCTTTAATTAAATTTTTCACCAGGCAATCAGTAATTCTGTCTTTATCATTAAATTTAACATTTATAAAATCTTTTTTATCTTTAATATCAATTACACCTAACTGTCTTGCCAAGGATTTAATATAAGCAATATGCATTAAATTAGAAACAGAAGGAGGTATATCGGAGTATCTATCTTCTAATTCTTCCTGTATATCTAAGAATTCATCTTTTGATTCAATAGAAGCAATCTTCTTATAAATTTCTATTTTTTGAATCTCATTTTTTATATAAGAATTTGGTATGTATGCATCCACTTTGATATCTATAAAAGTCTCAATAGGTTCTTTTTCTATATCGCCTTTATATTGTTTTATAGCATCTTCAAGCATTCTACAATACAAATCATAACCTATTGAAGCCATATGACCATGTTGGGCCGATCCCATCATATTACCGGCACCTCTTATTTCTAAATCTCTCATAGCTATTTTAAATCCAGAACCAAGCTCTGTAAATTCCTTTATTGCTTTTAATCTCTTTTCTGCCACCTCAGTTAATACTTTATCTTTTCTATAAGTAAAATAAGCATAAGCCATTCTATTTGTTCTTCCTACTCGTCCTCTAAGCTGATAAAGTTGAGATAATCCCATTCTATCTGCATCATATATAATCATTGTATTAACATTTTGAATATCAATACCAGTTTCAATTATAGTAGTGCATAAAAGTATATCATATTCTTTATTCATAAAACCTAGCATTTCAGTTTCCAATTCTCTTTCCGTCATTTGTCCATGTGCCACCGCTATCTTGGCTTCTGGCAGCAATTTAGCTAAAGTTCCTGCCATATCATTTATAGTTTCAACTCTATTATATACAAAAAATACCTGTCCACCTCTATTTAATTCTCTCATAATAGCATCTCTTATAAGTTGATCATTATATTCAACTACATAAGTCTGTACTGGATATCTCTCTTCTGGAGGGGTTTCCATAACACTTATATCCCTAACCCCTGTAAGAGACATATGAAGAGTTCTAGGTATAGGTGTTGCTGTAAGTGTCAATACATCTATATTTTTCTTCAAATTTTTAATTTTTTCCTTGTGTGTTACTCCAAATCTCTGTTCTTCATCTACAATTAAAAGTCCTAGATCTTTAAATTGTACATCCTTTTGTAATATTCTATGAGTCCCTATAAGTATATCTACATTCCCTTCCTTCAGGGCTTTTATTGTAGATTTTTGCTGAGCAGAAGTTCTAAATCTGCTTATCATATCTATCTTTACAGGGAAATCAGAAAATCTCTTTTTGAAATTTGTATAATGTTGTTCCGCAAGTATAGTAGTAGGAACTAAAAAGGCCACTTGTTTTCCATCCATAACTGCTTTAAAGGCTATTCTCACTGCAACTTCTGTCTTACCATATCCTACATCACCACACAATAACCTATCCATAACTTTTCCGACTTCCATATCCTGCTTTATGTCCTCTATAGCACTTAACTGATCTGGAGTTTCATCATAAGGGAATTCATCTTCAAATTGTTTTTGCCAAACAGTATCATTTGAATAGGTATATCCTTTTAATGTAGATCTTATGGCATATAATTTAACCAGTTCTTCTGCTATCTCATTAATGGATTTTCTAACTTTATTTTTTGCCTTACTCCACTCATTACCTCCAAGTTTATTTATTTTTGGAGAATTTCCATCACTGCCTATATATTTTTGCACTAAATCCAATTGTTCTACTGGAACAAATAATTTATCATCACCAGAATAAGTTAATTCTAAATAATCTTTCTTATGCCCTTCAACTTCCAGCTGCTCTATACCTTTATATACTCCTATTCCATGATTTACATGAACTATATAATCCCCTGGTTTAAGCTCAGCAAAACTCTTTATTTTACTTACACCTTTTTGAGGTTTCTTTTTTGACCTTCTTTTTGACTCACCAAAAATTTCCTTATCAGAAATAACACAAAGTTTTAAATCAGGATATTCAAAACTTTTGTTAAGACTTCCAAAGGTAATTATGATTTCTCCAAATTGTATATTCTGTATTTCATTTCTATAACTGCTCTCTATGCCTCTATCTCTAAGTGTATTTACTAATCTTTCTCCTCTCGGCTTACTTCCGCATAATATAACAGTCTTATATCCTTTATCTTTTTTATCCTTAATTTCATTTATAAGTAATTCAAGAACTCCACCAAAATTACTTAAAGTTATTTCTCTAAAATTCTCACAATATGTACTTCTAAGAAATCCTTTAGATTTTTCAATTGCAGTCATATTAATTACTTTATTGTTATTTAACATCTCATAAACTTCTTCTTGTGGAAAAAGAAGTTTTCCTTGACTAGGTAATATATCTCCTTTTTCAAGAAATGATTTATAATTTTCTTGGAATTCAAAATATACACTATTTAACTTTCCTTTACACCTTAAGTCATCTTCAACTATTACTATTGCATCCTCAATATAGTCAAAAAATGTAGATGGTTTTTCATAAAAGAAAGGTAAAAAACTATCTATAGTCTCAAAGGTAGAAGATTCTTTTAAAGTTTCTAAATTTCTTTTTATTATACTACCTATTTTCTTTTGAGATTCTTCATTACCTTTTTCTTTAATCTTTTCTAATACATTGTCAAGTTCTTGCTTTATAAAATTATATCCTGTTTTAATATTACCTTCTTCTAAAACAATTTCTTTTGCTGGGAATATATCAATTTTATTCACTTTCTCAATACTTCTTTGGGATCCTGTATTAAAAGTTCTTATAGAGTCAATCTCATCTCCAAAGAATTCAATTCTATAGGGCATATTAGATATTGGTGGAAATATATCAAATATTCCTCCTCTTATAGAAAATTGTCCTTTGCTATCTACAGTTTCCACTCTCTCATAACCTGATAAAATGAGTTCTTTACTAAATTTTTCTAAATCAATAGCATCTCCCAATCCAAGATTATATGAATATTTTCTATATAATTCTACAGGAACATAATAAGGTGAAAAAGCTTCAATTGAAGTAACTACTATTTTTCTACCTTTAGTAAGTATTTCTCTTATGACCTTTATTCTTTCCCATCTCAAATCACCTGAAACTGCATCTAAATTATAAAAAACTATTTCTTTAGTAGGAAAATAATATACATTTGATAAATATAAAGATAGATCTTCATATATTTTTTTTGCCTCTACATCATTATCTGCTACAACCACAAGAGGCCTATTTATTTCTTCATATATAGTATAGATAAAATAACTTCTCCCAGACTCAGATAACCCCGATACTTCAATTGGAAACTTACTTTTATTTATATTATACATGACATTTATAAACTCTTTGCTTTCTCTTAAAGGCTGGATAAGCCCCCTAAACCTCATATTAACACCTCTTAATTACTTAAAGCTTAAGTCCATTAAAACTATTCATTGCTTCATATACACCATCAGTTATTATACAATTTATTGCTTTAACAGCTGCATTAAACACTTTCTCTACTTCTAATCTATCATCTTCTGAAAATTTACCAAGAACATGAGATACTAAATCTCCTTTAGGTTCACCTACACCAATTTTAATTCTTGAAAAAATGTCTGTAGAAAGATTGAATATTATATTTTTTATACCGTTATGACCTCCAGCACTGCCACTCTTTCTTATTCTCATCCGACCTATATCAAGGCTGATATCATCATATATAACTATTATGTTTTTATTGGGGATCTTATAAAAAGCACAGACTTCTTTAACACTCTCTCCACTTAAATTCATAAAAGTCATAGGTTTTAAAAAAATCACTTTTTCATTTTCTATCTTCCCTTCTCCATACATTCCTTTAAATTTTATCCTGTTCATGTCAATATTATACTTGTCACAAAGTAAATCCAAAACATCAAATCCTACATTATGGCGAGTATTCTCATATTCCTTACCAGGATTACCTAAGCCTACTATTAAATACACCCCTTATGCCACTCCTTTTTTAATTTATAAAATATATGGCTGCAAAAATATTATTTATAAATTCCTAAATACATTATACTAAATATTCGCTCAAATAAAAATCAGCAGTAACTATATTACTGCTAAATATTTATATCCATCAGCTATCGGAAGGTGGTCTTTCCGATAATTTAACGCTAAATTTTACAGTTTTACCATTTCTAATCACTTTACAAGGTATTATATCTCCAACTTTATGTCTATCCATTATATCCTGAAGTTCACTTTTGGATTCTAGCTTTACACTGTCAAATTCCACCATTATATCATCTACCTTTATCCCAGCTCTTGCTGCTCCAGTATTATCTTTAACTTGTTTTATTAAAACACCTTTTATCTTTTTATCTTCAGATATATAATTTTCAAGTTGAATACCTAAATAAGGTCTTATAACTCTACCATTTTTCATAATAGAGTTTATTATTTTCTTTGCCTCATTTATAGATATAGCAAATCCCATACCTTCTACATTTTCATTGGCTCCTATTTTTAAGCTGTTTATACCTATAACTTCTCCACTTTCATTACATAGTGCTCCTCCACTATTCCCTGGATTTATAGCTGCATCCGTCTGAAAAACATTATAAGTTGTAGTTATTCCTGTAGAAGGATCCTGTATCCTTATTTTTCTGTTTATAGCACTTATGATTCCAGCTGTAACAGAACCTGAGAATTCCTCTCCTAAAGGATTTCCTATAGCAATAGCAGTATCTCCTACCTGCACTTTAGAAGAATCTCCAAAAACTGCTGCTGGCAAATTGGCAGAATCCACCTTAAGAACGGCCAAATCAGACATAGCATCGTATCCTACTACACTGGCATTCAGGGGCTTAGAATCTTTACCATTAGACAATTTTACCAAATGTCTACTTGTATCTTTAATAACGTGATAATTTGTCACGATATATCCATCAGATTTAAAAATTATTCCTGATCCACTATAGCTACTGCTTTCATCCCCTAAAATACTATCATTGCTATTATTTATACCTACTACGCACTGACTTACTGCTCCAGCTACTTTAGTAATAGGATTTATACTATTATTAGTATTTTTAGAAGTATTGTCACTTTGAAAAGAAGACGAATTATTAGTGTTCATCTCATTGCTGTATATCTTACTTGCAATGTAACCGCCAGTTATTCCTCCTGAAAAAGCAGCAATTAAAACAAAAATCATTCCCTTGCAAATTTTTATAAAGATATATCTACGATTTTTTTTTCTAAATTTTATTTTCCCTCTCAAATCCTCTTCTTCTTTTGTATTTATTTGGTGCCATTCCACTTCTTTAATAATCCTATTATCATCTTTCAAAGTAACACCTCCTATTATATAAATTAAACTAATTAGTTGCCTTTGTTAATGTAAATGTAAATTCAACTCCTGTATCCTTCACATTTTTTACCCATATATCTTCTCCATGCTCCGTAAGTATGCTTTGAACTATAGGAAGACCAAGACCTGTACTAACCTTTGAAGTTCTAGATTTGTCTTTTTTATAAAACCTATCCCAAATATGCTTCAAAGCATCTTCTGATAAAGGCTTACTTTCATTATAGATTGAAACAAAAATCTTATCTCCTTTTATCTTTGTTTCAATGCTAATTTTACCTTCTTCAATCACATACTTGATAGCATTATCAATTAAATTTGTTACCACTTGCATTATTCTATCCATATCTCCCATAGCATATAATTCATCTTCATTAAAACACACATCAACTATCAACTTTTTTTCATTTATTTTAGGTTCAAATTTTATAACAGTGCGTCTTATTATCTCATTAATATTAATCTTAGTTATATTTAAAGTCAATTGACCAGATTCTATAGCGGATAAATCTAGCAAATCATTCACTAGTCTCGTAAGTCTCTGTGTCTCATCATAAGCTAAGGATAGATAATATCTTTCCTTTTCTTTAGGTATAACTCCATCTAAAATTCCTCCGATAAATCCTTTTATTGAAGTTATTGGAGATCTTATTTCATGGGATACATTGGAAATAAACTCTCTCCTATTTTTTTCAACCTTAGCTATGGAATCTGCCATATAATTAAAAGAATTGGCAAGTTCTCCAATTTCATCTTCAGATTTAATTTCTACCCTTTTTTCTATATCTCCATTGGCTATCTTCCTAGCTGCATAATTTATTTTGCCAAGAGGATTTACTATGATCTTTTGTGATAAATGATATATTACAATGCAAGCTATAATTATGGCAAATATAGCCAAAGCCCATATTATATAATATACTTTTATAAGAGGCTTTTTTATTTCAGATAAAGATGTGTTCATCATTATAGCCCCTTCAAATCCATTACTATTATCTGAAATTGGAACAATATATGTGTGAACAGGAAGATTAAAGTTACCTCCATAAACATCCTTTCTTACAATAATATTTCCCTTTCTTAGCTTATCAATATCTTCATTTAAAATTTGCTTATCTAATAACTTACTACTACTTTTCATATCAGATACTGCGTATACATATCCATATTTATTTACTAAAAGTATATTAGAATTAAAATA
Organism: Clostridium pasteurianum DSM 525 = ATCC 6013; assembly: GCF_000807255.1. Classification (NCBI taxonomy): domain Bacteria; kingdom Bacillati; phylum Bacillota; class Clostridia; order Eubacteriales; family Clostridiaceae; genus Clostridium; species Clostridium pasteurianum. Next base: position 4,010,010 of record NZ_CP009268.1, read on the forward strand.
ATGTTCAAAATGCTCTAATGTATCATTTAAAAAATCATAGGACATTCCGCCTTGCATATAATTTACTGCTACGGGCTTTATAAGTGTGGCACCTCTATGGAGCTCATCTTCTCTTTGCTGAAAATAATAGGATTCAAACCAAACGGATAAAAGTCCTGAAACAATAATAAAACTTACAGCTATGATAATTGTATAAGTTGCTATCATCTGAGAAAATAGTCCTTTTTTCATAAACTACTTCACCTCAAATTTATATCCAACACCCCATACAGTCTGAATTTGCCAATTTGCCCCACCTTGAAGTTTTTCTCTCAACCTTTTAACATGTACATCTACAGTTCTAGAATCTCCTGGATAATCATATCCCCATACTTCACACAAAAGTTGTTCCCTTGTAAATACTCTATTTCTATTGTTTGCAAGATAGTACAATAATTCAAATTCCTTTGGAGGCATCTTTATTTCTTCACCATTATACACAACAGCATAAGAATTTATATCAATTAGCAATCCATCAAAATTTAATTTTTCCTTACCTCTATTATCTGTATTGTATCTTCTTAATACAGCTTTAACTCTTGCTATAAGCTCTTTTGCTTCAAAAGGTTTAACAATATAATCATCTGCTCCAAGTTCTAGTGCCAATACTTTATCAAAAGTTTCTCCCTTCGCAGTGAGCATAATTACAGGAGTTTCATATTCTTTTCTTATGCTCTTTAATACATCTATACCATCCACATGTGGAAGCATCACATCTAAGAGAACTAGATCTGGTTTACATTCAATAAAAGTATTCATTGCTTCTTTACCATCATAGCAAAGCCTTGTGTTATATCCTGAACTTTCTAGATATATTTTTATTATATCTGCTATATTTTCATCATCATCAATAATTAGAATTGTTCCTAATGTTCCTTCCATTCCTATACCTCCTATAGGTCTTACTATTACCATAGTAATTATAATTTATCATACTTTTTTTATTTCATCATTAATGTTACAAATTATTAATTATAATTTACAATATAGTAAAACATCGCAAAACTAAAATTGAATTGCGATGTTAATGAATTTTTATATAAATATTACTTCTTGTCTATAGATTCATCAAATATTTTACTTACAGAAACATCTTCATATATTCTTCTTATAGCTTCTGCAAAAATATTTGCTACGGACAAAACCTTTATTTTACTACTGCAATTTTCTTCATTAACAGGTATAGTATCTAATATAACAACCTCTTTTAATGTTGATTTTTCAATTCTTTCCATAGCAGGCCCTGATAATACTCCATGAGTACAGCAAGCATATACTTCTTTTGCACCTAAATTCATAAGTGCATCTGCAGCATTTGTAATGGAGCCTGCGGTATCTATCATATCATCTACTAGTATTACTTTTTTGCCTTCTATATTACCAATGACACTCATTACTTCAGATACATTTGGTTTTGGTCTTCTTTTATCTACTATAGCTATTGGCGTTTCAAGTCTTTCAGCAAATTTTCTAGTTCTTTTAACCCCACCTATATCAGGTGAAACCGCTATAAGTTCTTCCTTGTTAAAGTTCATTTCATTAAAATATTTAGCAAGTATTGGGGCTCCTTCTAAATGATCAACTGGGATATCAAAAAAACCTTGAATCTGTGCTGCATGAAGGTCCATTGTAAGAACCCTGTCGGCTCCTGCCGTATGAATCAAATCAGCAACAAGCTTTGCCGTTATAGGTTGTCTTGCCTTTGCTTTTCTATCTTGCCTTGCATAAGCATAATGAGGTATAACTGCAGTTATTCTTCCAGCAGATGCTCTTTTAAGAGCATCAAGCATAATTAAAAGTTCCATAAGGCTATCATTAACAGGTTCGCAAAGAGTTTGCACTATAAATACATCTGCGCCTCTTACAGTTTCATTAATATCAACATAGGTTTCTCCATTGCTAAATTTACTTACCTTAGAATCTCCTACTTTGACACCTAGTATATCTGCAATGCTCTTTGCCAAATCAGGATTTGAATTGCCTGTAAATATTTTTATATTTTTCCCATGAGCTATCATAATAAAATAATCCTCCTAAAGTTTATTTCTTTAAATTCTTTTTTGATACCCAATCTTTCTTATTAACCTGTTTTGCTCTAGCTATGGCCAGAGATCCCTTTGGAACCTTTTCAGTTATAGTTGATCCTGCTGCAATATATGTATTGTCTTCCACTTCTACTGGTGATACCAAATTAGTATTACAGCCTATAAATGAATTATTGCCAATTATAGTTTTGTGTTTTTCTTTACCATCATAGTTTACCACTACTGTTCCACAACCAAAATTACAATCAGATCCGACTTCTGCATCTCCTATATATGTTAAATGTGACACCTTAGTATGATCACCTATTTTAGATTTCTTGATTTCAACAAAATCTCCAATTCTAACTTCAGTACCAATATTACTTTCTGGTCTTATATATGCAAAAGGCCCTACTGTGGTATTTTTCCCTATTTTACTCTCTAAAATTACAGAACTTTGGATAGTTACATTATCATCAATAATACTATCTACAATTCTAGAATTAGGATAGAGAATGCAACCTTTCTTTATAACAGAAAGTCCTTCGATTACATTTCCTGGATATATTATCGTATCTCTTTCTATTTGTACATCTTCACCTATATATGTACAATTTGTATCAATAATTGTAACTCCATTTTCCATATGTCTATTATTGATCCTTTTTCTCATTATACTTTCGACTTCTGACAATTGAACCCTTGAATTAACTCCTAAAGTTTCTTCAAAATTAATAGGCATAGCACCAACTTTTTCTCCAGATGCTCTAATTATTTCAATCATATCAGTTAAATAATACTCCTTTTGAGCATTATCATTTTTAATTTTATCTAGTCCCCTTAAAAGAGTTTTTATATCAAAACAATACATAGCTGCATTTACTTCCTTGATTGTAAGCTCTTCAGAACTACAATCTTTATGTTCAACTATTTTTTCTACACAATCTTCGGAATTTCTTATAATCCTTCCATATCCATCAGGGTGTTCTAATATTGAAGTAAGCAAAGTAGCCTTATATTTACCTTGTTCATGGAATTTAATGAACTTTTTAACAGTTTCATCTGATATTAAAGGAGCATCTCCAGCAAAGATTGCTACTATCCCATCCTTATCTTTTAAGAAATCCTTAGCACACATAACTGCATGTCCTGTGCCTAATTGTTCTCCTTGAAAAGAATAGGTTATATTTCTATCCTTTGTAGCAGCCTTTACCTGATCAGCTCCCTTACCTATTATGACATTAACATCTTGAAAGTCAGCCTTTCTCATTACATCAATTACATGATTTATCATTTCCTTACCACAAACTTTGTGCAGTACCTTAGGTAAATCTGACTTCATCCTTTTACCTTTGCCACCAGCCAAAATTAAAACGCACTTATTCATGCTTACACCTCTTCTTGTACATATTACGACAATTAACCTTTATAATTATATTTTATTATTAAATTAATTTCAAGATAAGAGACTATTTTTTAAAAATTCTCAATAACAAGTGTAAAATATTAAAATAAAAATTAATCACGTATTTCAAAAAATTTTCACATAATAATTTTATATAAAATAAAAAGGAGTATTCCTCCTTTTTATTTTATTCTTCAGTTTCTGGTTTTGTTTCTTCTTCATTCTTTACTTTTTCATATTCATCTAAAATTGCTGTCTGTATTTTTTCCCTTGTTGTAGTGTTTATAGGATGTGCTATATCCTTGAATTCTCCATCTGGAGTCTTTCTACTAGGCATAGCAATAAAAAGACCATTTTGACCTTCGATAACCTTTATATCATGAACTACAAATTCATTATCGAATGTAACTGAAACTATGGCTTTCATTTTTCCTTCTGTAGTTATTTTCCTAATCCTTACATCTGTAATCTGCATTATTCAACTCCACCTCCAAGATGCTTTATACATTTAATATTCTCTATATTTTATATTTTTCCTTCTTATTTTTCAAAAAATTTATAATTTTTATAAAAATTTTATAGTTGTATATTTTACCATGGAATTAAAATTGCAGATCCATCCTCAGAAATACCCTTAAATTTTAAAATTGATATATAATTATCTACAAGTTTTCTTTTATTTTCTACACTATCAACTAATACACCTATTCCCAAAACTTTACTATCAAATTCTTTTAATAGATCAATAATTCCCAGTGCAGTTCCACCGGCCTTCATAAAATCATCAATAAAGATACACTTACTTCCTCTTTTTATAGATCTCTTTGATAAAGACATACTTTGAATTCTCTTACTAGATCCGCTTAAATAATTTATACTTACAGTAGGTCCTTCGGTAACTCTGGTATCTCTTCTAACTATAACAAGTTTTACTCCCAGCATTTTAGCAACTTCATAGGCAAGTGGTATTCCCTTAGTTTCTACTGTAACCACGCAATCTGCTGATAATTTATTAAAACTTGATGCCAAAATAACTGCAGCCTTATGTACCATTTCTGGATTATACATTATATCAGTCATATATATAAAGTTCCCTGGTATTATTCTATCCTTTTCTTTCAAAATAAAACACAATTCTCTTATAAACTTTTCTTTTTCTATTTCGGAAATGTTACAGGCGTATTTAATTCCTCCAGAAGCACCTGAAATTGTCTCAATATTACCAACCTTAAGTTTACTTAGTATATCTCTTATAATAACTATATCTTCACTTATTGTTGATTTTGCTGCATTAAAAATTTCTGTAAAACTATTTAAATTGATGACTTTATTAGGACTTTCAACTAATATTTTAGTTATAGCTGCTATCCTTTGATTTCTACTGAACTTTTCCATTCTATCACCTGTTCACATTAAAATTACGAATTATTTATAAAATAATTTTCTTATTATTCATATTTTATGCTATATTATAGGCTTAATCAATAGAAATATTATTAGGTTTAAAGGTTATTAATTATTTTATGTATTGCTTTTTTTTATATTTGTATATAATTAAGAAGGAGATTTTTTTTATAACAACTACTTTTAAAATTCATTTGGAGCAAAAACTCCTTTGAATCTAAGAGTTTTTATAATATTAATTTATTTTTATGAGGAGTTGATTTCATGAATTTTAATTTAAATACGGATTTAAATAAGAAAGTTCACTTTATTGGTATAGGTGGTATAAGTATGAGTGGACTTGCTCAAATTTTACTTAAGAGGGGATATACTGTATCAGGTTCTGATATGAAGGAATCTTCTCTCACTAAAAAATTGTCACAACTTGGTGCAGAAATATATATAGGCCACCATAAAGACAACCTAAAAAATGTAGATTTAGTAATATATACTGCTGCTATTCCTGATACAAACCCTGAACTGGCACAGGCTAAAGCATTAAATATTCCATTATTTACAAGAGCAGAATTTTTGGGCTTAATAATGAAAGGTCATAAATATAATGTGGCTATTTCTGGAACTCATGGAAAAACTACAACTACATCTATGATTTCCCATATAACATTAAAAGAAAATCTAGATCCAACCATCCTTGTAGGTGGTGAGTTAGATATTATAAATGGTAACGTTCGAACTGGTAAAAGCGAATATTTTATTACCGAAGCCTGTGAATATAAAGCTTCTTTTTTAAAATTTTACCCCTATATAGGTATAATTCTAAATGTAGATGCGGATCATTTAGACTACTATAAAGATATTAATGAAATTCAAAGTACTTTTAAAAAATTTGTGGATCTTATTCCAAAAGATGGTTACCTTATTGCAAATGCAGATGATGCAAGGGCCTTTGAAATATCTCAGAAAGCACTATGTAATGTTGTCACTTTTGGTATAACTAAAGGTGACATTACTGCCAAAAATATATCCTTTGATCCAAAAGGATGTGCAGCTTTTGAAGTCTATAAATGCAATAGTCCTCTATTTACTGTACAACTTAATGTTCCTGGTAAGCATAATGTATTAAATGCATTAGCTTCAATAGCTTGTGCTCTAACTCTTAATATAAGTAACAACTCTATAACAGATGGGCTCTTAAGCTTTGGTGGAACCCATAGAAGATTTGAATATAAAGGCGAAAAGGATGGTGTTACAGTAATAGATGATTATGCTCATCATCCAACAGAAATAAAGGCAACTTTATTTGCCGCTAAGAATTATCCACATAAGAGGGTATTCTGCGTATTCCAACCGCATACTTACTCCAGGACTTTAACTCTTTTTGACGAGTTTAGCAAAGCCTTTTCAGATACAGATGAACTTGTACTAGCAGATATATATGCAGCAAGAGAGAAAGACACTGGTGTAGTAAGTTCTGATAAACTAGGTGATGCTATAAGAAAAAACAATGTAAAATGCGAGAATATCCATAGCTTTGAAGAAATAGTAAGCTTTTTAAATAAAACATTAAAGCCAGGGGATTTGCTTTTAACTGTAGGAGCGGGAAATGTATTTGAAGTTGGCGAAATGTACTTAAAAAATTAAATTTTATTATTTCAAATTAACATTAAACTGATTCATATCAGTTTAATGTTAAGAATTAAAATTTATATTGACAAATAAATTTTGATAATTTATCATAAGGTCATAATATTAATTGAGGAGGTAGGAAAAATGAGATTTAAGAATTTATTTAGAAACTCAGTATATTCTTATAAAAATTTAGAAGATAGTCCTGCCTTAGAAAAATTCTTTAATTAATTTAAAGTTTGATTTTGTAGTCATGGATCTATCGTCCATGACTTTTTATTTCTATTAATTGTTCTATAAAGTTACTTAAAAGTCCGTGGAAAATCCTGGACTTTTTTATTTTTGTAAAAGTCTATACAAAAATAACGGCCACAGGTTCCTGGCTAATTTATCTAAAACAAAGGACTCTGTCTATTTTTCTTACTTTTAAATTATCATTATAAAATAATAATTATATTAAAAAAGGAGGACCATCAATTGAAAAGAGTGCTGAAATATCTGCCTAAATATTATTTGCTCATACTTATACCTTCAATAGCAATGCTTATAGGTATTGGTTTAGATATGATAAATCCATATCTTGTACAAATATTAATAGATAAGGTGGTAATATTAAAAGAATATGAAATTTTAACTAAACTGCTGATCTATATTGGTATTATATCTTTACTTAGATCTGTCCTTGGATACATAAAAGAGTATTGCTTTGACTATATGTCTACTAAAGTTACTACAGACATAAAAAAAGATTTATTTGACCACATTCAAAGTCTCTCTTTCAGTTATTTTGACAATATGAATACCGGTGAACTTATGTCAAGAATAGGTGAAGACGTAGAAAATGTATGGAAATCTTTAGGCTTTGGAATAAATTTAATAATAGAAAATATTTTATATTTTATTATTGCATCTATAATACTCTTTAGGCTAAATTGGATTTTAGCCATTATCTGTTTATCCACCATGCCTTTACTTATATATATAACCACTAAATTAAAAAAGGAGACAGATTCTCAATTTGATAAAATAAGCGATGAAATAGCTATACTAAACACTACAGCTCAGGAAAATATTGCTGGAGTAAGATTAATAAAGGCCTTTGCCAGAGAAAAATATGAAATATTAAAATTTTTGAAATTAAATAATAATAATTATAATCTAAATGTAGGATTAAATTACATACGGGGCAAGTATAATCCTCTTCAAGATTTCTTAGGAAATATATCTACATTACTAGTTGTATGCGTTGGTGGTATATTAGTTATAAAAGATAGCATGAGTATAGGTACCTTAGTGGCTTTTAACAGTTATATTTGGATGCTGATATGGCCTATAAGAATGATAGGAACTTTTACAAATGTTGTATCTCAAGGTTCAGCTTCCGCAAAGAAAATAGATAGAATATTTAAAATAACCTCACAGATAACAAGTCCTAAAAATCCAATACAGCTTAATGAAATTGTTGGAAATATAGAATTCAAAAATGTAACCTTCAAATATAACAAGGAGACTGTGTTAAAAAACATTAATTTAAAAATACCCGCAAAAAGCACTGTAGCTATAATGGGTAGTACCGGTTCTGGTAAATCCTCATTGATAAATTTAATAGGAAGATACTATGATGTTACTTCTGGAAGTGTTCTCATAGATGGAGTAAATGTAAAATCCATAAATTTAGATTTTCTAAGAAGTCAAATGGCTGTAGTTCCACAGGATATTTTTCTCTTCTCTGATACTATAGAAAATAATATAAAATTCAGTAATGTAAGTGCATCTCAAAGTGAAATTGAGAAAGCTTGTAGTGATTCCTGTGCTTTAAACTTTATAGATGAACTTGAAGATGGTTTTAATACAATTATTGGTGAAAGGGGAATAGGTCTTTCCGGAGGCCAGAAACAAAGACTTTCCATAGCTAGAGCCCTTGTTAAAAATTCAAAAATATTAATTCTAGATGATTCCACCTCAGCTTTAGATATGGATACAGAATATAATTTGTTAAAAAATCTCTATAATAGAAATAAAAAAATAACCACTTTCATAATTGCCCATAGAATATCCGCAGTAAAAAATGCAGACATCATCATATTTCTAGATAAAGGTGAAATAGTTGAAATTGGTACTCATGAAGAACTAATCAATAAAAAAGGCTATTATTATGAAATTTATTTAGAACAATTTGAATCTCTAAAAGAAGATGAGGTGATATAATGCCTAAAAATTCTATAAAACAGGATGAAAATATAAACAATATATCCAACAAAGATTTGCTAATTAGATTATTTAGCTACTTAAAGCCTTATAAACTAAGAGTATTTCTTATACTTATACTTTTAATTTACGTAATGCTATGCGGACTGTTAAATCCTTATTTAATGAAAATTGCTATTGATAAATATATTTCATCCAAAAATCTACAGGGACTTATACTGTTAGCTATCGCTATGTTTATATTAAACTTTTTATCTATGATAGCTTCAAAAACAAGCATTCAAATGCTTTCTAAGGTTACAAACAAAATTTTATTAAAAATAAGGCAGCAGCTTTATGAACATATTCAAAAACTTTCCTTTTCATTTTTCGATAACAGACCTGTAGGAAAAATTTTGGCTAGAGTAATTGGTGATGTAAATTCCCTTCAGGAATTGTTTTCAACTAGCTTAACCAGTTTTATACCAGAAATACTAACCCTTATATGTGTAACTTTCATAATGTTTTATATGAACTTTGTATTAGCTTTAATGGCCATAATAGTTATTCCCTTTTTATCAATAACTCTTTTTTCCATAGAAACAATCTCCAGAAAAAGATGGCAAAATTACAGAAGAAAAAGATCAAATCTAAATGCCTATACCCATGAAGATTTTTCTGGTATAAAAATAATACAAGGCTTTTCAGAAGAAGAAAAGACTTCAAGGAGCTTTTTAGTACTTACAAAAGATATGATGGATTCCTTTGTAAAAGCAGTTAGATTAAATGATTCCTTTTGGCCAATAGTAACTTTATCTTCCGGTGTAGGAACTATATTAGTTTTTTTCTATGGAATTTCACTTTTAAAGTCTAATAGAATAACTATTGGAACTATGGTTGCCTTTATAGCTTATATAAGCATGTTTTGGAGACCAATTATAAATATAAGTAACTTCTATAATACCCTTATCACAAATTTTGCCGCTGGTGAAAGAATATTTGAAATTCTTGATATTAAACCTGATATAACCACTATAAAAAATGACATTATGCCTAAGATAACTGGAACTGTAGAATTCAAAGATTTAACTTTCTCCTACAACAATGATGCTACTATTTTAAACAAACTTAACTTCAAAATATATCCAGGTGAAACAGTGGCCTTAGTTGGTCCTACCGGTTCTGGGAAAACTACTATAGTAAATCTTATAAGTAGATTTTATGATCCAACTAAGGGAAGCGTTTTAATTGATAACATAAACATTAAATATGTAAATTTAGAATCCCTGAGGTCTCAAATGGGAATAATGCTTCAAGATACTTTTTTATTTTCTTCTACAATAATGGAAAACATAAGATATGGTAAACTAGATGCTACTGATGAAGAGGTTATAGCAGCATCAAAATCAGCTAATGCTCATGCTTTTATTATGAACCTTGAAAATAGTTATAATACTGAGGTAAATGAAAGAGGTTCAAGACTTTCAGTTGGACAAAGGCAACTTATATCCTTTGCAAGAGCCTTGCTTGCAAATCCTAGAATATTAATTCTTGACGAAGCTACTTCTAACATAGACACTCATACAGAAAAGCTTGTGCAAAGTGGAATACAAAAATTACTTACAGGAAGAACTTCTTTTGTAATAGCCCATAGACTTTCTACTATTAGAAACGCTGATAGAATAATGGTTATAGATAAAGGCAATATAGCTGAATCTGGAACTCATAAAGAACTAATGAAACTTAAAGGATTGTATTATGATTTATTTATGTCTCAATATAAATTTCTAGATTAAAGCTTTTTAATTTTAATTTTCATGTGTAAAATCCTATAGATTTGGGAAAATATAATAGAAATAGAGAATACATAAATCTATTTTTATGATAGGAGTTGATTAGCATGAGGAATTTTATTATTTCAGCCGGCATGGATTTAGTATTAATACTTATATCTTATTTTTTATTTAGAAGTATTATCAGTGGACCTACTCGCCATAAATTTTATGAAAAATTTATGAGTTCTTTTGCAAAGTTTGTTATCTATATATTTATAGCTTCAATTTTAATTACTGGCATAACTGCCCTAATTGTCTATAGAACCAGATATATAGCATATATTAACATTATTGCTCCAGCCATAGTTTCTGTACTTATAGGATTCATTATTTCTGTTGTACCTACAAGAGGTGCTGGTGATAATAAACATAAAATTTAGATAGTACTTTTATTCTCCACTTTATATGATAGAGAACTGAATAATAAAAGCTGTGCCACAATATATTAGGACACAGCTTTTACTCATCTCAATATTAAAAAATAAATTTAGATCAATAAATTATTAAAATGAATTCTAAAGTAACCGGAATTTATAAAATATAGAGATTTCTATATTTTATAAATCTATCTTTTTCTCAATAATATAAGAAGTTAATATAAAAAATACTATAAATATAATGACTTGAAATATAACATCTACTGTATTAAGAGGTACACCATTTATTATTAATGAAGCAAGGTCACTATCCATATTACTGCTGTTAATAGCATTTGTCCCCTGTAAAAAACCAAATATCTTTACATAAAAAGTCTGATGAAATACTTTGTCTATAATTTTATAACTTATAAGTCCTTGTAGTGTAGTTATTATAGCAAAAATTATAAATGCAGCAAACTTTCCCATTCTCTTTTTAGCTATTGCAAGTCTAGTGACAGATATAGAGAAATAAATTGTCATTAATAAAGCAATAAAGCTTGTTAAAAATAAAATCGCTATATTTAACCATTTAATTTTAATTCCCACCATATCCAATGACATTTGTAAGTTTGGTATATCATAAAGAAAATGCTCCAGCTATACACATAGCTATAACATAGAAAATCGAAGAAATTATAAGCTTGGAACCTAGTATAGAATATCCCCTCTGCGGTAAAGTATAAGTTAAATATCCTTTATCATCATATAAGTCCTGTCCAAATAAATTTATACACCATACTAATAAAGTAACTCCAATGGCCACTCCTATAAAAATTGAGAGCATTACAAGAAGTTCTGGTTCCCAGTTGTTCATTCTGCTGATAAGCCCTAGATTAAGAAGTATTATAAGTAAAATCAATATCCCAAAGGATTTATATTTTCCTACAAGTTCATATTTTATAAGTTTTAACATTATTTAAATACCTCCCTGTATAGTTCATCTATAGATTTACCCTTTTCAATTCTAAGTTCCTCCGCGTTTCCCTGTAATACAATTTTACCTTCTGAAATGAAAGCGACATCATCAAATAATCTCTCAATATCATTTACAAGATGAGTTGTTACAATCATAGAGGAATCTTCTCTGCAGTTGTCAAGTATTGCATTAAGTATCTTTTCTCTTGCCGTAGGATCCACTCCGCCTAAAGGTTCATCCAAAATATATAATTTTGCTTTTCTAGCAAGAGTAAGAGAAAGATTTAATTTTTCCAGCATACCCTTAGAAAGTGTTGTTACTTTATCATTTTCATCTAAGTCCATGAATATTAAAAGTTCTTTACATTTATTCTCATCAAAATCCTTAAACATATCCTTATAAAATTTTACTGCGTGTTTAATTTTCATCCATTTATATAGAAAATTAACATCAGGTAAATATGCAACTACTGATTTTGTATATACTCCCGGATTTTGTCCATCAATTTTTATTTCCCCGGAAGTATGCCTTAAAATTCCTGCTGCAATTTTTATAAAGGTAGTCTTTCCACTGCCGTTGGGCCCCAAAAGACCTACTATTCTTCCAAGAGGTATTTCTAAATTAAAATTATTTAGACCTCTTTTTCTAAAATAAGATTTCGTAAGATCTGATGCTTTAAGTATAGGTTCCATTTTAGCACTTCCCTTCTAATTTTTTACTTAAAATATCAATTATTTCTTCAGGAGTATAACCAAGCTTTGACATACTCTTGATAAAAGTATCTATAAACTCACTAGCCATTTCACTTTTTAGCATTTTTATTTTTTCCTCATCTTCTGTAATATATCTTCCAAGTCCTCTTTGACTATGTGCTACATTCTCTCTTTCAAGTTCTTGATAAGCTCTTTGAACTGTATTAGGATTTACTTTCATTTGTTCAGCCAACTCTCTAACAGATGGAAGTTTTTCTCCTTTTTTTAATTCTTCGGTAATAATTCTCTCTTTTATATAGTTCATTATCTGTATATATATTGGAATATTCTCATCAAATTTCATTTTACCACCTCCAGTTAATTACTGTTATACTTACATAATACACTCAATATAATCATTTGTAAATACTTATTTTATTGGAAATAGGAGAAAATGACGAAATAATGGCATCAAACTGCTAAATGGATATTTTGCTCATTAACAAGTGAAAGCTTTTTACTTGGCTTCGCCTCGGTTAAAAGCGAAAGCATTCACGTAGTGAATAGTAAAGGAGGCTTTTTCTCCGCTATGCTACGAAAAAAGCTTTAGAACTAATAAATTAACATCTTTAAATGGGAATATATGTTTTCGAACCGGTTAGGTGGTTAGGATAACTAACTTCAGTGATAAAATTTTTCAAAATATAACTACACAATTCATTAATTCCGTTGACCTGCCAGCAGGGCCATGTTATTAATAAATCTAATATAACTTGATCTTGTTCTATCTCTAAGTTTAAATTAATTAATGAGTAAGCTGAAACTGTTATCTCACACTTTATAGAAGCTTGGGAGTATTACGGATGTTAGTCATCGGATAGAAACAACTATCTAAATGTTACTACTGAAAATCAATAAAAGTCATTATATTAATGTAATATTATTGCTAATCTACCGGGCTAACCGCCCAAAAATCTTTAATGAACCAAATTCCCATATAAAGTTTGCATCTCTTAATTCTAAATTTTTCTATAGTGTAACGGAAGAAAAATATCCTTTACCTTTGACTTTAGTCAAATCTATCACTTTCAACAAGCGCAGCGTCGTTGAAGCTTTCACCTTTCACGAAGTGGAATCTTTAACTTTTTCACCGCGTAGCCTGGTGAAAAGCTTTCACTTGATAGTGAGTAAAAATCACCATTTAACCAATGAACTAACTTCATAGTTTGTTTCATCTTTCTCCACTATTACTAATTTAAAATTTGCATTAAATTTTTCTTGCTTTTTTATTAGTCTTTGTATATAATAATACATGTTGCCGGGGTGTGGCGCAGATGGGAGCGCGCGTGGTTTGGGACCATGAGGTCGCAGGTTCAATCCCTGTCACCCCGACCAAAGTATTTTAAAGTAGTCTATTTCAAATGAATGGACTACTTTTTTTATTTCATATTATATTTATAAAAATAATGTGTGCTAGCTATCGCTAACTCGTTTAAGAGTTCTGGGAGACGAATGTATTTTGTCGTATAGAAGTTTCTACAAGCAGCAATTCCAAAAGCGCAGCTTATATATGTTTTGCCAGCACCAGAAGCACCTAAGATGACTATATTATGTTTCTCTTGGATATAATTACAGGTAGATAGCTTTGTAATCAATGCTTTGTCAAGTTTCCTATCTGCATGATATTCTATATTTTCGATACATGCATCATTAAAGCTAAATTCAGATTTTCGAATAAGTTTGTTTAGCTTATTATTCTTCCTTCTAGACCATTCTGTATCGATTATAAGCCCAAAACGTTCTTCAAAGGATAGGTCTTTGAAGGAGGAATCAAGTAACTGATTGCGATAGGATTCTGCCATAGCAGTAAGTCTTAATTCATTAAGCTTTGAAACAGTAGATTCATTTATCATTGTGAATTCCTCCCATAGTAATCTGCATCTCTAGTAAATCCAAAATCCTCAGATTCTTTATTTCCATGTATGAGGTCTAAAACCCCCGACTTTAGTTGGGCAGCTTTAGCAAATCCGTAGGATATAGATAAATAACAATACTTTGGTATAATAAAATAGGGTGGTATAGTTGGTATATTATAACAAAGGAAGCCATACAGTGCATAAAATAGAATATCATATAGTATGGGTAACAAAATATAGATATGAGATGTTAAATAAAAGTATGAAAATAAGATTAATAGAATTAATAAAGCAGAGATGTGACGCAAGAAATATAAAAATATTAAAAGGATGTATTGTATAAACTATAACTGTGCCAAATAATAATTAAAAATCTGTCCACTAGTATTTTCCAAACCTTTTATACAAACAATATTTAGGTAATAATATTTTGTATAAGAGGAAGTGCAGAGGGTGATAGATTTGAATCAAAAACAGGATATTATATTAAAACATATTAGAGAAGGTAAATCTCAAAGACAAATAAGTAAAGAAACAGGAATATGTAGAGAGACCATAAGAAAATATGTTAGAGACTACGAAAATAAGCTTATTGAAGTAAATGATGACTTAGGTGAAATAGACAAAATTAATATTATTAATGATATAACATCTAAACCTAAATATATTTCATCTCCAAGAGTTAAAAAGGCTTTAACCGATGAGGTTATAGAAAGGCTTAAACAATTTTTAAGAGAGAATGAACAGAAACGATTAAGTGGATTATCTAAACAGCAGAAGAAAAAAATTGATATGTATGAGGTTTTGCTTGAAGAAGGCTATAATATCAGCTATCCATCTGTGGTAAATGCTGTAAACAGCATAGAAAGGAAAAAACGCGAAGCGTATATACGTCAGGAATACTCTCCAGGAGATATAGTAGAATTTGATTTTGGAGTAGTGAAATTACAAATGAATGATGGCACTATAAAGGAATTTCAATTGGCAGTATTTACGGCAGCTTACAGCAATTATAGATGGGCTAGATTATTTCCAAAACAGAATACAGGATGCTTTTTAGAAGCCCATGCTTCATTCTTTAAACATATTAAAGGTAACCACAGAACAGTTGTTTATGATAATACTAGAGTTGCCGTAGGTAAGTTTGTAGGGCATACAGAAAAAGAACCAACAGATGCTCTTCTAAAGCTGTCGCTATATTATAAATTCAGATTTAGATTTTGCAATGCTTACAGTGGTAATGAAAAAGGGCATGTAGAGAGAAGTGTAGAATTTATACGAAGGAAAGCATTTTCAAGAGAGCATACATTTATATCATTAAATGAAGCTAACGCTTATCTTGATGAAGTGCTAAATAAATTAAATTCAAGAACCTTATCTAATTCAAATAAGTCACCGTTTCAACTATTAGATGATGAACGAGAGTACTTATTACCGGATATGCCTCTATATGAAACAGCTTCTATTTCAGATCTAAGAGTAAATAAATATTCAACGATTATGGTAGATTCCTGTTATTACTCTGTACCAGATGATTATGTAGGCACAATGGTACGATGTAAGATATATACCACTAAAATTTTAGTTTTTTATAATGAAAAAGAAATAGCTACACATGATAAAGTTTATGGTATGAACTTGTGGCATATAGATATTATGCATTATTCTAAAACGCTTTTTAGAAAGCCAAAAGCACTTATTAATAGCACAGCCTTTAATCAAATGGATAATGTGCTAAAAGAAATTTACTCTAAATATTTTAACAGTAATGACCGAGATTTTGTGAAACTTATTGAATTAGTTGGTAACTATGGTCTTGTAACTATTAATAATGCCATCAAAAATCTACAGGAAGTATGCCCAACTAATATAAGTATTGATAAAATTGAATTTATCTGTTCTAGAAAGGATGATCCTAAAATTATATATCTGGAAGATCATGATGATGAAATTATGAATAATTCACTTAATATTTTAAATGAATTTAACAGTCTTCTAAAGCAGTAAAAGATGTTTATTTTGTTTTGGGTATCTTAAAAAAATCCGTTAGGATTGAGTTTACAAGATTATATATGTATAAGGAGAAAAGCATGATTGTTACTAAAAAATATATAAATGACTTAAGAGAACATTCATTTTTAAATATATCGAAAGATATGGAAATTTTTATTCTTGAGAAGTTTGGCAAAGAGCCAGAAGCAGACGAAGAAGGATATGTTTATGAATATACAGAACAAGATATTTATGAACAGATAAGGAAAATACTTAGAGCTAAGTAAGTACTTAATTTTAATCTACTACTTGAAAATATCTTTTTTAACCATATATATTGTGTTTCAAAAAAACATTCAAGGGAGTGACTTTATGGATGCTAAGAATTCATTTATTAGTGATATAAAAACATATGCTAAAATAATGAAGCTGGGAGTTATAAAAAGTGATATTGAACAGTCAATTGAAGATGCTAACACTAATAACCTTAGTTATGAGGAATTCCTATATGGACTTCTTCAAAAGGAATGTGATATAAGAAAGTATAATTTGACTCAAAGCAGAATTAGAACAGCCAGTTTCCCCTATAAAAAATATTTAGAAGATTTATCAATTGAAGATTTACCAGCTGACGCTCAATTGAAGTTAAAGCACCTTAGCGGCTTAAAATTCATAAAGGACGGGCAGAACGTAATTCTTTCTGGAAACTGTGGAACAGGGAAAACACACATTGCTATCGCATTAGGAATAAAGGCATGTTTAGAAGGATATAAAGTATTATTTACAACTGTACCTCTTTTTATTACACAATTAAAAGAATTAAAATCTACTAAAAGTTTAAGAGGATATCAAAATAAACTTTCTAAATATGATTTAGTTATATTAGATGAATTTGGATATATATCTTCTGACAAAGAGGGGGCGGAGCTCCTGTTTACTAATATCTCTTTAAGAGCAGGCCAAAAATCCACAATAATTACAACTAATCTTTCTTTTGACAGGTGGGGTGAAATATTTGGCGATCCTGTGATGACTGCTGCAATGACCGATAGGTTGACTCACAAATCTTACGTTGTTAACATGAATGGAAATTCTTATAGAATGAAAGAAACTAAGGCTTGGTTAGACACTCTTGAAAACTAATTTCCATCTTTTGGTGGAAAGGATTTTAATTATATTTTGGACTGAAAATTATGTATAAAATACACCTTGCTGTTCTATCTTATGCATGGAAAGAATGGCCTTTATAACTATAGTAGTATTAGGACCAATACTCTTTGCCCATGAAATAAATCTTTCTGCATTCCAAGTAATATATTTTTTATGGTCTTCAGGTATGTGTTCTTCAACAGTACTATATTGGCCTTCTCGGCCGTGTAATTTGGGGTGGGAACAAATACGATGATTGTTATAAAAAACTTCAATTATATTACGTGTAATTCGTGCATCTACTTTATGTTTAATATATTCATAAGGAACACTATAGTTCATTTTCTCCACATTTATATGGTAATTAAATTGAACTGTGGCAATTTTCCATGTAGATAATTCATATTGAGTTTTTGGTAACGGAATAAGTGCTAATTTTTCTTCTTCAAGAAAAGTACTTAGCCTGCTTCCAGGCTTCTTTTGGAATGGCTTATTATTGAATTCATATAATTTTGAGCTTATAGCTTCATTCAATTCTCTAAGTGAAAAGAATTTTTGATGACGAAGTGCTACAATAATCCAAGTGGAGATAACACCTACAGTGCCTTCGGCATTAGGCTTATCTTTGGGTTTTCTAACACGAGCTAGAATTACTGCTGTTCCATAATGCTCAGCCATTTCATGATAAGTTTTATTTATAACAGGAGTATACCAAGATGTTCTTTACACACCTGTTTTCAAATTATCCGGAATAAGAATTCTTGTAACTCCACCAAAAAACTTATAGGCATTAATGTGGGCAGTAATCCAACATTCCTGATTTGGGGATGTAAAAGCCTCAACGTAAGCATATTGACTAGATGATAACACGGCAACAAAAATGTAGGCATTGATAATATCACTAGTATTTCTATCAACAATAGGTGATGTTTGGCCTGCCCAATCAACTTCTAATTGCTCACCAGGTTTGCGGTTGATATGCATTGTAGCTTTTGTTACATTGGCATAATCGCGATAATATTTGCAAAATTGAGTATACATAAAAGGGACTTCATTGCTCAACCTGTATGCTTCGCAATACTCATTCCAGAGTAAGCTAAGGGTTACACCACTTTTAGCCATTTCCTTGTGGATATACTCACAGTCTGGAAGTCTTCTTGAAGAAGAGAGAATTCGTTGTGGAAAAAGTTTTTAATCAACTCATCATCTGACATATCTTGAGGTAATGGCCATCCAATTCCACAAGCTTCAGCACGTTTTAAAGTCCTTGATACGGTGTTGCGAGAACACTCGCAACTTAATGCAATACTACGCTGACTAATACCTTGATTATACAATCGTAGTATTTCTCTATATCTGGTCATAATAATATGACCTCCTTTGAATTTATTTACACTAAAAATAGCTTATAAACTCATTATTGACAAAAAATATGTAGGTGAATCACCCAGCGTTAAGGTGGCTCAAATTATTCCGTGAAGGTGGCTCACTTTCAACATATCAAGTGCTCTAACAGAGCATATTATTCACTATTTTGTCAAATTCCACACAATTACCATTGTGTGGAACTCATAATCTTCAATTTTAATAATTTTATAATAATCTCTTATTATTTTTTTAACATTAAAGGAACTACTACTATACATATTAATATCAAAGCTAAAATAATTACTATTATTGCACTTTTCTTTTTAGATATCTTTGCTACTGTAGAAATTCCTATAGCCATTAATACCCATTGCCATATAGTGAATATATCATATGATTTTAATATTGTATTAATATAATTAGGATTAGTTTGTGCTGAAATATTCATCGGTTTTTTACTTATAAGCATATATAAAATTTTTATTATTAAACCTATAACTGTAGCCATATAAGCAGTAGTATAAATTGATACTACCTGTCCATATTTAATTTTGCCTTTTGCTGCTTTTATGAATAACATATATACAAAAGAAGCTATAAATATTGTTATTAGAGCAATTATTATAGTTGTTATTATTATTACTGGTATAGAAGAGATAACACTAGTGGTACTCTTTACTATACTAGCTTGATCAGAACTCATATTTTTAGTTAAATCATCATAGTATTTTTGTAAATACGGTTTAGCCATAATGCTCTGTACTGCCCCATACATAGCAGTTATTATAAGTATTATTAAGAGTTTAAGTGCATAAAATCGTTTTTTATTATATTGAGCAAAAATTTGGATTGGATGGATAAAAAAATTCTTTAATTTTTCAGTAAACGTTATATTTTCAATATTATTTGTATCTTCCATAGAAAATAACCTCCTTAAAATTATCATATATTTAATGTATAGTACTATTGTTATTAATCATTCTTTGTTTTACCATATAAATTATTTCATCATTTGAAAATCTTAAATTTATAATATTATTAATAAAAATTTCAGTAATTTTCTCCAAACTATCAAGTTTTAATTTATTTATTATATAATTATTTGATGTTACAAAATATCCTAATCCTTTTCTTTCTACATAAATAATTTCATCTAATTTAAGTTCATAATAAGCTCTAGAAACAGTATTTATATTGACTCTTAATTCATTGGCCAATTTTCGTATAGACGGAAGCTTTTCGCCTGATTTAAGTTTCCCATTTATTATATTTGATTTTATGTATTCACTAATTTGAATATAAATTGGTATACTTTTATCAAAAATCATAAACGACAACACCTTTTTCTCCTAATATTTTATTTATATATAGCTTTAATTGGATTTAAGTTTGCTGCTTTATACGCTGGAATAATTCCAAAAATTATTCCTACAGTAATAGATGTAATTGAAGATCCTAGTAATGTTCCTATTGTTAAAACAGGTTTAAATGGTAAAAATAATCCTATAATTACAGATATACCATAACCTATACTAATTCCAAGAATTCCACCAAGTACAGTAATAAAAATAGATTCAATTAAAAATTGTAATAATATAGTCTTGGGTTTTGCACCTATGGCACGTCTAATTCCTATTTCTCTGCGTCTTTCTGTAACAGATACATACATTATGTTCATTACTCCAATTCCGCCAACAAATAATGAAATTCCTGATACAATGGCAATGAATAGAGTTAATCCACCTATAATTTTTTCTATAGATTTTGTTATTGCTTGAGGATCAGCCTGAACATATTTTCCTTTTAAATCTGGATGAAGAATTTTTAATTCCTTTTGTATAGATTTAAATACAGAATTTGTATCATATCCTTGCTTAACCTTGATATCTATTGAAGAAATTGATGTATCATTTTCAAAAAGTGTCTTTGCAAAAGGAGGAATATAATCATAAGATGTAATAAGTCCAGTAGCATCTTTTTTTTGAATACCAATAACTTGAAAAAATTCACCTTTTATATTAATGCCCTTACCAATTGTTTGTTTTAAATCTGTTCCAAATAAAGAATTTGCATGATCTTCAGTAAGAATAATAACATAGTTCTTAAAGCTATCATCTTCCTGTGTAATTCTCCTTCCATAAATTAAATTTAAATTTTGTTTATCATATGTATTCATCGTTAATGATGTTTGTTTATCAAAAAATTGTGCATTTTCATTAATACCTAAAAGATTTGCTAATCCTCCAGTACTCTCACTAATTTTTTCTACTCCATCAATATTTTGCAAATCATTAAAATCACTATGTTGAAATGGTGTTGTCATGGATACAGAGTTTAAATCTTCTGGTTCAAAATTAATGGTAATTGTATTGACACTTACATTCTGTGTAGATTGATTTACTTGTGCTTTTAATCCAGCACCAATAGAAAGAATAGTAACTACAGAACTTATTCCAATTATTATTCCAATCATAGTTAAGAAAACTCTAAATTTATGAGCACGTAAACTTAAGAAGGCGCTATATATAAGTTCAAATAAATTCATATTTCATCCTCCTTACAAAATGCTCCATCTTTTAAATAAACACAACGTGTTGCATATTTCCTAAGGTCTTCATCATGAGTAACCATAATAATTGTTTTATTTTGTTTGTTTAAATCAACTAATAAATCAATTATTTGAAGACCCGTTTTCCAATCAAGGGCACCAGTAGGCTCATCAGCAAGGATAAGATCAGATTGAGTAACAAGAGCTCTGGCAATAGAAATACGCTGCTGCTGCCCTCCTGATAACTCATTAGGATAATTTTTGAATTTTTCTTCTAATCCAACATCTTTAAGGCTTTTCTTAATCATTTCAATTCTTTTACTACGGGTATATCCTCCATGATATAATAAGGGTAGCTCTATATTCTGAGCTATTGTCAATGACTCAATTAAGTGAAATTGTTGAAATATAAATCCGATATGATTATTTCTAAAAACAGATCTATCAACTTCTTTTAGTTTAGTTACATCCTGTCCTTTAAAGTCATAACTTCCTTCATTAAATTCATCAAGTAAACCTATAGTATTTAAAAGCGTTGTTTTTCCACTACCAGATTTACCCATTATGATAACAAATGAGCCTTGCTCCACACTAAAATCAAGTTTATTCAAAACATCATAATGATCTTTGCCTTGTTTATACCATTTTGATAGTCCCTTAATTTTCAGTAGTTGTTGCATTAATTGTAGCTCCTTCCTTCATTGATGATGTTGGCTTACTAATAATCTTATCTCCAAAGTTTACCCCACTTTTTACTTGCATATATGTATCATTCAACTTTTCAGTAGTAACTTCAACTTTTTTCAACTTGCTATTATTAACAACCCATACGTAATTTTTACTATTTTCATTTAAAACTGATGAAATTGGTATTTTAGGCAATTGATTTTCAGCAGTAGTAGTTCCTTGAACATGAAAACCAGGATGAAAACCATATTGTTTATCAATATCTATATATACAGGATAATAAGACACATTCGCTGATGAAATGCTTGATGATTGTGTTGCAGACGCTGTACTTGTACTTCCTTGTGTTATAGATGCTTGTATAGATTCAGTCCCAATTGAACGAATAGTACCGTTAATATCTTGAGTTGTTCCATACACAGTAATTTTAACTGTTTGACCTGTTTTTAACTTTAATACATCTTTCTCACTAACATTGGAAACTACCTGCATTTTAGGATCAGTTAAAGTTAAAATAGACTTATTTGTATCTGTATTAGTAATTGCAGTTAAAGAAATATTGCCATCAAAAGGTGCAGTAATTGTAGTATAACGATTATTCTTAATACTATCTAACTGTTTTTTTATGCTTGCCTGTTGCTGATTATTTTGATCAAGTTGTGATTGTAAAGAAGATTTTGTGGTATTAGTTGTAGTTGTAGTATTAACAGAACTATCTATTTGTGCTTGCTGTACCTGTTGTTGTGCCTTAGAGATATCGGTTAATTGTTGCTGAATTTGCTTATATGTAGATCGAAGATTTTTTAATTGATCCGATAAATTATCATATTGCTGAATTACCGTATCATTTTTATATGTAAATAATGCCTGTCCTTTTTTTACTTGTTGTTTATCTGTAACATTTATTGTATCGATAGTCCCTTTAGTTGTATCTTGCATAAAATTTTGTTGCTGTACATACTGTATTTCTCCATCTAAATATACATTTTGAGGTGATGAAATAGTATATACATTAGCTTGCATATCATTTTTTTTTCACTTTCTTTTTGGAAAGTAGTACACCCAACAAAAATTAACAAAATTACAATACTAGTACCAATACTTTGAAATATTTTATTCATGTATTCCTCCAATATATATTATTTTCTTATTTATTTTTTAATACAATTTTAACAATGATCATAATTATTATCCCTATTATTATAGATATTAGCAATGATTTAACTATATTAATATGAGTTTTAGTTATAAGTTGTACAAATATTACAGCAGTTATTATTGGTGCTATTGATTCTAAAATTTTATTTTTCATATATTCTACCATCCTTCATTAAATTTAATATATAATTTTCAATTTCTTCTGAACTTTTAAAATTATTGGTAACATTTATTATGCCATTTTGTGTCAAATATAATATTTCGTCACTTAATTTAAATGCTATATTTGAAATATGAGTAGAAAAAATTATTATACTATCTTTAATATTATGAAATATTTGGCTTATATTTTCTATTGTAATTATATCAATATCTACTAACGGTTCATCTAATATTAAAACTTTTGGTTTTGATATTAAAATGATTATTATTAGTAACTTATATTTCATTCCTTTTGAATAGGTATTTATAATATTATCCTTAAAATCTTCTATTTCAAATTTTTTAAATAAGCTATCTATTTCACAATCATCTATTTTAATATCTTTAAATTCAAGAGTTGTAATAACGAATTCTTTTCCAGTTAAAAGTTCAAAGGGTATAGGATTTTCTCCTATATACATGATTTCATCTTTTAAATCTCCATAATCAATATATCCATTATCTGCTTTATTAAATCCTGATATTATATCTAATAAGGTAGTTTTACCTATACCATTTTTACCAAATATACTATATATTTTCCCTAATGTAAATTTATAATTTATATTTTTAAAAAGAAGATTCTCATACTTTTTACTTAAATTTATTAATTCCAAGTTAATCATTCCTTTATCATTTTAATTTCCATTTAAAAAAAAAGATTACAAAAGATTCTATAAGTGCTGAAATGAATATTAAAATAGTTCCTAAAAAAAACAAATATTTTTTATTTTTTATTTGTATATTCTTAATATTTATTCCGATATATGTCGCAATGGATAATCCTAATATTTCAGTCATTCCATGAGGTATCGTTCTTATAATACATGATACAACTCCATAGTGCTCCATAAATATCAATGCAATACCAGAATACATAATAGAATTATAATAAAATAATATATATGGTAATTTATTATTTATTAATCCTACTAAAATAATAGCTACATATACTAAGAAGTTATTTATTAATATTTTAGTAAAATTTGACATAGCTATATTATCGATAATATCTTTTGAAAATTTATTATTTATGTCTATAAAAAGTACAAATATAGTAGTAAATACTGGCAAAATCCAAAAAGATAAATCGATAATAAAAATTTTTTTTATTTGTTTATTTTCCAATTTCATATATACCTCTAAATAAAAAATAATATTAAGAATTGTATTATATATAACCCTCCAGAAATTTTAGATATAATATCATCTTTATCTCTATTTGAATATTTAAGCTTTAATCCCCTATGATATATTAAAGAATTAATTAAAATATTTAATAAGAATAACATAATACCTATAAAAATATATAATAAGGATTGCAAAGAAAATTTATTTATAAAAATCAAACAAATAATGCAATGTATAATTTCTATAGGTAATAATTTTTTAGTAATATGTAAAATAACATTATTATTGGATTTAAATAGCTTTATATAATTTAGAAATTTATCTGTTAATAAATATCTTTGATTATAGTGACTAAATAAAAAACATGTACATAAGGAAATTAATAATGTTTTTTTTAATAATGTAATATTCAATATATTAATACATATCATAATTATTATCATTAAATTATATTTTGGTAAAATTTCTTTTTTAAAAAAATCAATTATGATTAGTTTTTTATAATTTATTAATTTTCTTAATGTTTTATTATTTAAATTATATATTTTATAATTATTAGACTTGCTAAATTCTTTAGCATCCTTAAAATTACCTAATATATCAAAATAATAAATAATTATATTTATTATTAAAAAAATTATATTAAAATAAAAAGAATTATAATTTGACATATATAAATAATATTTTAAATATAAATTATTAAAATTATTGAAATTTATATTTTTTATATCTAAACCTAATATAGCTTTCTCTATTTTTATTAATATAAAAATAGTTATAAGAAAAAATATTATTACAATATTTTTTATATTATTTTTTTTATTTGGTAATATAAAACTCATGTATATTAATTTTATTCTATTTATAGTTATATAAGTAATTAAACTAAAAAAATTAAATGCAAAAAATATATCGACATAATTCTTTTCTTTAATAAGTCTATGTTTTAAAACTAAATATGTAATTAATATAAAAAACAATGCTAACATTATGTTTATCGTACTATAAATAATAAGTTTATTAATATTTTTTTTTCTTTGATTATTATTGTATATACCACTTGTTAAAAATAATATCAATTTGTATTTAAAATCATATGCTATAACATTACTTTTATATATAAATGTTAAAAAAAATACATATGAAATTATTATTACTGGATAAAAATAATTCAATAAATTTTTATCTAATATAAAAAACAAAAACATGAATATTGCAGTTCCTAAAAAAGTCAAAATAATAATTGAAATTTTAAATATATCAAATATTTTTTTATTAATAATAGGTATTTCTTTT
Source organism: Clostridium pasteurianum DSM 525 = ATCC 6013 (assembly GCF_000807255.1). Lineage (NCBI taxonomy): Bacteria > Bacillati > Bacillota > Clostridia > Eubacteriales > Clostridiaceae > Clostridium > Clostridium pasteurianum. Next base: position 4,036,003 of record NZ_CP009268.1, read on the forward strand.
AATAATTTAAAATATATTTCTCTATATTCTAGTATTTTTCTGTATTCTAGTATCTTTTTATATTCTTTTACCACTAGAAAAACTCCTTTTTTAATTTATTTATATTTTAATATTTAACTTTTAAAAAATTAAATCCTATTGAAATCATAATATTTATTAATATATAAATAATTGCAGATTTTTTTGATATTAGTTCAATTTTAATTAAATATAAATAAAATAAACATTCTATTATTAATGCAAAGGGATTAAATAAAATAATCCAGAAATTATTTATCTTAGAAAAATATAAAAAAATTATATTTACATCTATTTGTAATAAAAAAAAGTTGAAAAAGATTGATTTTTTCTCTACACTTTTTCCAACAACAAACCTATAAATTAGTAAATTAGCACTATAGCCTATTACTACAATAAAAATACATGTTATAGCTATTAGAATACTAGTAAAATATAAAATACCTATTGTAATTTCATTCTTATTAATACTATCAATTGCTTCAATAATAGAAATAAAAACAAAAAAGAATAATAGCTATTATTTTACTCTTAATTATCTTCACAGTATGAACCGCCTCCTAAAATTAAAAGTTGGGGGAACATAATTATTATGTTAAATTAATAAGATCTAAGTCCTGGACTATTTAAAACAACAGATATTCCATATGATATAAAAATTTGTGCAAGAAACCAAGCTGCATAACCAGGTCCAAAAATAGCACCTACAGCTGCTGCAATACTTGAACCTGCTCTATATGCTCTATATACAGTCCAAGCTATTTCTAAAACTTTAGTTGCACTAACACCTAAAACAGATCCTATTAATGCTGAACCTGTTATGCTTACTGCTAATCCTATAATTAATACACTTAACGCTATTTTCCCAAATTCTTTTAAGTTTGATGTTTTAAGACTATTTTTTACAATACTTAATTCCATTTTAAATTCCCTCTTTTATTCATTTCCCCCAACAATATACATTATATCATATCATTATTATTAATAAAAGTAATTTTCATTTATTACAATATACATATTTACTACATAATATATTATAATATTACAAATTTAGTTATATATATTAAATAACTATTTGATTTTTAAAAATTATTTTAATTATTTTATTCAATAGATGTGTCATGAAATTCATTTTTCTTGCCATAAAAAAATGAATTTCACAAAACTACTGTTCTGTGAAATTGAAAATTTTCGCCAATTCAACTTAAAATCCCTTTTAACTTAGAAAATTCATCCACTCAATTAAATGTATAGAGATCAACATTTATCTCCATATATATTTCTAAATTTTAAAGTTATATATAAACTTTTACTATATCCTTTACCCTTACAAAATTTGAATTTTCTCATGATATCACATATAATAATATTAGATATAAGGCTTATAAAACACTGACTTAAGTATACAATATTAAAAGTAAGGTTAAAATATTAGACATATACGGATTAATATTTTAAGGCTATAATTTTATTATCAAACATTAGTTATTTCTTTAAAATTATAGTACTACCTAACAATTAAAAGGAGCTGATTTAAATGAAATCAGAATATAATGATTTATTCAAGTCTTTAATAGATGCTTACTACAAAGATGATTTTGATGAATTCATAAAAAAAGCACTTTCAGATTCCACTGTAAATAAAGAAGAACTTTCCAATATTATTTCTTCTTTTTGTGGAGTAGAATTAAAATATACTGATAAGGATACTTACATAAAAGATTTGAAAAATGCAATTAAGAATTATAACTCCGATCATAAAATTGTAACTAAAATTAGAGATTGTTCAGTGGATTGTGCTGATGAAAATGGCAAGACTTCTTGCCAAAAATCCTGTCCCTTTGATGCTATTTTAATTGACGAAGCAAATAAAACCTCTTATATTGATAAAGATCTTTGTACTGATTGTGGTTTCTGCGTAGAGGGATGTCCAAATGGTTCTATTTTAGACAAAGTTGAATTTATTCCTTTAGCTAATCTTTTAAAAGAAAAGCAACCTGTTATAGCCGCTGTAGCCCCTGCCATAACAGGACAATTCGGAGATGATGTCACTATAGACCAGTTGAGAACCGCCTTTAAAAAAGTGGGTTTTGCGGATATGATAGAAGTGGCTTTCTTTGCGGATATGCTAACACTAAAAGAAGCCTGTGAGTTTAATGCTCATGTAAAATCAAAAGATGATCTTATGATTACTTCTTGCTGCTGTCCTATGTGGGTGGGAATGTTAAAGAGAGTTTATAAAGATATGGTAAAATACGTTTCACCATCAGTATCCCCTATGATAGCTGCTGGCAGAGTTATTAAAACTCTCAATAGCAATTGCAAAGTAGTATTTGTAGGTCCATGCATAGCAAAAAAAGCTGAGAGCAAGAATAAAGATATTGAAGGTGATATTGATTTTGTTCTAACTTTTGAAGAGGTTAAAAATATATTTGAATCTCTAAACATAAATCCTTCCGAATTACCTGAAGATCCTTCTACAGATTACGCTTCTCGTGAAGGAAGATTATACGCACGTACTGGTGGTGTTTCTATCTCAGTAAGTGAAGCTGTAGCAAAATTATTTCCTGAAAAAAAGGATTTATTTAAAAGCGTGCAGGCAAATGGTGTTATAGAGTGTAAAAAAATACTGGAAAAAGCTCAAAATGGTGAAGTTGCTGCAAACTTTATCGAGGGTATGGGCTGTGTTGGCGGCTGTGTTGGTGGTCCTAAAGCTCTTATTCCAAAAGAAAAGGGCAGAGAAAAGGTTAATGAGTTTGCAGAAAATTCAAATGTAAAAATTTCATTAGAAAGTGATCAAATGAAAAAGATATTAAACATGCTAAATATAACTTCTGCTAAAGATTTTATGGACGAAGAAAAAATAAAAATATTTGAAAGAGAATTTTAACAAAGTATTTAGTATTTGTATAGATATATACTACCTAAAATGACAAGAATGCTGAAATATTTATATAACAGTGTTCTTGTCATTTAAATTTAAAAGTTAACATAGTTTTAAAGAAGATTAAACATTAATATTATAAAATTAATATACTAATTCATAATATATTCATAATATATTTTATAAGGTGGTGAAATTTATGAATGCTTTTTTAGATCGTATTCACAGAAAAGATGTATCTATATTAATGATTTTTAATAATTCAATAAGATGTAAGCCACTAGATATATTAATGCCTATAATTACTTATATGGGTTCTGCAGCCTTTGGAGCTATATTCTGCATCATATCTTTTTTTTACTTAAGGACGAGAATTTTAAGCATAGAAACAACTGCTTCAATTATACTAAGTTCATTAATTGCTAGATTTATAAAAATTCATGTAAGTAGAATAAGACCTTATATTACTTTAAAAAATTTATATACTAAAAAAATAGGAATAGATAATTACTCTTTTCCCTCCGGGCATACAACTGTTGCTTTCTCTATTGGTACTATAATAGCATTAAATACACCGGCTATTGGATTTTTTAGTATTTTAGCAGCCATTGCTGTTGGAATCTCAAGAATGTATCTGGGTGTTCACTATCCTACTGATGTTTTTGTAGGAATGATTTTGGGTACGCTTACTTCTCTATCCATATATTTTTTCATCTTTTAAATAACTTTTCTTTATAATATAAAAATTTCATGTTATACTTTTGAAGAGGTGATATTATGCTAAAAGATATTAAAGCTGCCATATTTGATATGGATGGTACACTTATAGATTCTATGTGGGTTTGGAATCTAATTGATGTAACCTATTTAAAAAAAAGAAATTTAATTATGCCTCCTACTCTTAGATCTGATATAGAACATCTAAGTTTTTTAGAAACAGCTCAGTATTTTAAGGATAAATTTAATTTGAGAGATTCTTTACAAGATATAATGGATGAATGGAATCAATTAGCATATTACGAATATGCTAATAATGTACAACTAAAACCTTTTGCAAAAGAATTTTTACTTAAGTTAAAATCACTTGATATAAAATTAGGGCTAGCAACAAGTAACTGTACATTTCTTTTAGAAACAGTATTAAAAAAATATGGAATATATGATATTTTTAACGCCATAACCACTACTGATGAGGTAGTACGAGGAAAGAATTTTCCGGATATATACTTACTGGCTGCTGAGAAACTCAATATTCATCCTAAAAACTGTATTGTTTTTGAAGATATATTACCTGCTGTAATTGGTGCTAAATCAGCTGGAATGAGGGTGATAGGAGTTCATGATTCCTATGCTGAACCTCAACAAAAGGAAATTATAGAAAAAGCTGATAAATACATTATTGGATACAAAGAATTAACTGAAGCGGTTTAAATTGAAATTTTAGGCATTATCAATTATCTATGATAATGTCTATTTTAATTTTAATAAAAATAAGAGTAATATAAATAGCTTTAAACAATATAATAATAACATAATACTGTATATCAGCTAGAATTTTATTAGAAATTTTAGTTTCTAAACTAATTTATTAAAATACAATCAATATTCTAGGGAGAGAGTGTTTTGTTAGTTATAATCATATTATTTTTAATACTATTAGGTACTTCTGTATATTTTATTTCTCATTTTGCTGCAATAGCTTCAATGCAAAAAAAACAACTCATGCTCCTTATGAGGGAAAATAGGAATCTAAAAAATGAGTTTAATACAAATCCAATGACAATTGACAATATTACTATATACTATACAATGCCAAAATATGCTTATGGTATTGTATCTAATTCATGTGACCTGTATATTGCTCCTATAAAAGAATATATAGTACTTTGCAAATTAAAACCTAATAAAAAACTTAAAATATTAGATTGCGCAAAAATTAATAATATTATATGGTATGAAGTAAAATTCCAATCAGAAAATAATATCAATAATAAAGGTTGGATAGAAGCAAAAAATATAATTATTTTTGAAAATAATCTTAATAATCTTCAAATGAATGAATAAATAGAAATAGTCAGCTTTAATGAACTGACTAATTTCCCAAAGTATATTATACAATTTTTGTTGTCCATTCCTCACAGTTCCATATATCAGTAACTATATCATTATAAAATTCAGGTTCATGACAAACTAAAAGTATACTTCCTTTATATTCCTTTAAAGCTCTCTTAAGTTCGTCTTTTGCCTCAACATCAAGATGATTTGTGGGCTCATCTAATACCAATATATTTGTTTCTCTGTTTATAAGTTTGCACAATCTTACTTTTGCCTGTTCTCCACCACTTAAGACTACAACTTTACTTTCTATATGTTTTGTAGTAAGTCCACATTTAGCTAGTGCAGATCTAACTTCATATTGGGTAAAGCCTTGAAACTCATTCCACACTTCTTCTATACAAGTATTATAATTATCTTTTTTTATTTCCTGTTCAAAATATCCTATGTTCTGATAATCCCCCAATGTCACAGAGCCAGAAATTGCAGGTATTTCTCCTAATAAACTCTTTAACAGTGTGGTTTTCCCAAGTCCATTAGCTCCTACTAGTGCAATTTTTTGTCCTCTTTCCATTTTCAGGTTCAGAGATTTTGATAAAGGTGTATCATAGCCTATTTTTAAATTATCAGTTTCAAAAATAAGTTTTCCAGAAGTTTTAGCAGGCTTAAAATTAAATTCTGGTTTTGGCTTTTCTTGAGTGAGTTCAATCTTCTCCATCTTGTCTAGTTTTTTCTGTCTTGCCTTTGCCATACCGGTAGTTGCAACTCTAGCTTTATTTCTTGCTACAAAGTCTTTTAATTTAGCTATTTCTGCTTGCTGCCTCTCATAAGCTGCTTCCAGTTGTCTTTTATTGGCTTCATATACTCTCATAAAATCATCATAATTTCCTGCATATCTAGTAAGTTTTTTATTTTCTACATGATATATAAGATTAATTACACTATTAAGAAATGGAATATCATGAGAAATTAATATAAATGCATTTTCATAATCCTCTAAATATCTCCTTAACCATTCTATATGCTTTTCATCAAGATAATTTGTAGGCTCATCTAAAAGTAATATATCTGGATTCTCTAGCAGCAACTTTGCCAAGAGCACCTTAGTTCTCTGCCCTCCACTTAAATCTGTCACATCTCTATCTAGTCCTACATCTGCAAGTCCCAGCCCCTTAGCTACCTCTTCTATCTTAGCATCTATCATATAAAATCCATTGTTATCCAATAAATCTTGTATATTTCCCATTCTATCAAGTAATTTTTCTAAAGTTTTTTCATCTGCTTCAGCCATCTTTTCTGTTATTTTCATAAGTTCATCTTCAAGCTCAAACAAATATTTAAAAGCTCCCTTAAGTACATCCCTTATACTTTTACCCTTTTGAAGCTGTGCATGCTGATCCATATATCCTACTCTTACGTTGTTAGACCATTCTATTTTACCTTCATCAGGCATAAGTTTTCCAGTTATTATATTCATAAAAGTAGATTTACCTTCACCATTAGCACCTATAAGACCTATATGTTCTCCTTTTAGCAACCTAAAAGATACATCTTCAAAGATTGCTCTATCACCAAAACCATGATTGATATTTTTCACTGTAAGAATACTCATATTTCCCTCCAAATTTCACATGCTAGTTATCCGCGATAATTCATTACACTAAACAGTTTAAATTAGCTTAATAACTATGTCAAAAGAAATTTTTATCCATAACAGCAAAACTTTTACCCACTATTTTATTGTAATTATTCCATCCTTATATTCAGGAGCTGCGTCAACTATATTTTTTTGACAACAATACTCTAAATCTTTAGAAAGTCCCAGTTGCTTAATCTTTTTGTAATGATTTGCATATTTTATGAAGCTTTTTACATCTGTATTTTTTTCATATATGTATAAAGATGTAGTAGCAATATCCGATAGGCTTATTGGATGTCGTTTCTTTAATATACTTATTATATAGCCACTGCATATAAAATCATCAATAGAGAACTCCCCATTAGTTCCTGCATTTATAATAACTACATCCTCATTATAATCAATAAGTTTTTGTACAACTGCTTCAGCATTTATCATAGCTGCAATAATTATATTTTTTGCTTTAATACTGGCTTTTATAGCTCTGGTACCATTACTAGTAGTCATTATAAGAGTTTTTCCCTTAACTTTTTCTTCATTATACTCTAATGGCGAATTTGAAAAATCAAATCCCTGTATTTTTATGGCATCTCTTTCTCCGCCAAGTATATATTCATTTCTATGCTTTTCTGCTATTTTTACAGCTTCATCCACAGTAAGAACAGGTATTACTCCTTCACATCCATTCTTAATAGCTGTTACAATTACTGATGTAGCTCTCAACATATCTATAACTACAACGGATTTATTTAATATCTTTTTTTCTTTAATATCATCGGCAGATATTATTATATCGACCTTCATATTATTCGCCTCCAATAAAATTATATTTTATACTATAATTTTTTAAAATGACAAAAAGAAACAATTAGTAAAATGCAAAATAAATTTACACCTAACTAATTATTCCTTTAAAGATATATTCAAATTATTGCTTATTCTCTCTCCAAACTAAAAAGGCTATTACAAAAACAGTGGCATCCTTAAAATTTCTTATGTCAAAGCCTGTTTCCTTTTCAATTTTGCATAATCTATAAATTAAAGTGTTCCTATGAATATATAGTTTTCTTGCAGCATCAGTTATATTTAAACCACAATTGAAAAATTCTTCTATAGTATTTATCATCTCATAATCAAATTCATTAAATTTTTTATTAAAAATACTCATTAATTCCTGTTTAGTCTTTATATTTAAATAGTAAACTACTTTTTCAAAAAGTAACTTATTATAATCTAATATATCTTCTTTTAAAGAATATATTTTCCCAAGTAATAGGGCTTCCTTACTTTCATTAAAACACTTTATTAAATCTGATTTATTATAACAAATACTACTGAAACTTATCTTACACTTTATAAACAAATTTGAATTTATAGCATCTCTTATGGACTTGGTATGCTCTCTAACTTCTGTAAAACTGCCTATTATTATAATTTTATCATCATCTATTAAACTTATTATATCTTCTTCATCTTTATAAATCTGTTTAATTAAAGTTAGAGCTTCATATATATTCTTATCTACACTTACAAGTAATACAAAACATCCTTGTAATAAAAAAGGTATTATATCACATATTTTATCATTTGATATATCTTTACCGTATAACACATCCATAAGTATTTGCTCTTTTGTTAAATACATTTCTTTATATTTATTTTCAATTATATACTTTAATAAATTAGAACAAGATGAAAATTTATGTTCTAATTTAATTTTTCCTCTATTTTTACATATAGACACAGGAACAGATATTATATTAGAATTTTCCACAAATCCTTTACTTGTAAATATTACATATTCATCTTCAGATATAATGCTAAAATTAATTTTAGTATTGTTACTTAGATCCTGTAGAAAATTCTTAAATTGTTCCATAAATTTGCCTCCTAAAATATAGTCTGCTCTGTTTCTTTATCAAACACATGTAATTTATCGTTATTAAAAGCTATCTTTATAGTATCCCCTACTCTAGCCTTAGAACTGCCATCTACCTTTGCAGTAAAATTAGCCTTTCCTTTATTTAAATATAAATAGGTTTCTGCTCCCATAAGTTCTGTTACAGTAACTTTAGCATCAATACTGCTATTACTGTGCTTTTCAATAAATTCATTATCATCATCTATATTTTCTGGTCTTATTCCCATAATTACTTCTTTCCCTAAATAACCTTTTTCTTTAATAATCTTACTATGTTCTTCATTTAGTGGAATTGACTCCTGCTCAAAATTTAAACTTAACTTACCAGCATTTTCTACAACCTTGGCATCTATGAAATTCATTTGAGGACTTCCTATAAAACCAGCAACAAAAATATTTACAGGATGATTATACAATTGTTGTGGTGTATCTACTTGCTGTACTATACCATCTTTCATAACTACTATTCTCGTTCCTAAAGTCATAGCTTCAGTTTGATCATGGGTAACATATATAAATGTTGTTTCAAGTTTTTTATGCAATTTTGCTATTTCCGTTCTCATCTGTACTCTAAGCTTTGCATCAAGATTTGATAAAGGTTCATCCATTAAGAATACCTTTGGCTCTCTTACTATGGCCCTACCCATAGCTACCCTTTGTCTTTGTCCTCCTGATAAAGCTTTAGGCTTTCTATCAAGCAAGTGTTCAATATCTAAAATCTTTGCTGCTTCTCTAACCTTCGTATCTATAACATCTTTAGGAATTTTTCTAAGTTTTAAACCAAAGGCCATATTATCGTAAACAGTCATGTGCGGATATAGTGCATAATTCTGGAATACCATTGCTATATCTCTATCTTTTGGTGAAACATCATTTTTCAATTCTCCTCCAATATATAATTCACCTTTAGAAATATCTTCCAATCCAGCTATCATCCTAAGTGTAGTTGATTTTCCGCAACCTGATGGTCCTACAAACACAATAAATTCCTTATCGGCTATTTCGAGATTAAAATCCTTTACAGCTGTAACATTACCTGAATAAATTTTATATATATGTCTCAATGATAAATCCGCCATTGAAAAAACCCCCTTAAGTTAATTTACTTTATGTTTATATTTTAAATCAATAAAATACTTTTATCTATTTGCAAAAGTAACAAAAGTATTTTATTTAATTTGTATAAAAATACAAACCCTGATAAATATTTTCCGACTTGAGTCTATTGTCAATGGCATTTAAAATCTCCCACTTTTTTATACTCCATTTAGGTTCTACTAAAAGACTTCTTGGAGCATCTCCAGTAAGTCTATGAATAACTATGTCCTCTCTAAGGATACTTATAGCTTTACATACAACATCTATATACTCCTCTTGACTCATAAAGTTTAGTTTACCAGCCTCATATAATCTCATTAAAGGAGTATATTTCATTAAATGTAAAAGATGCATTTTAATCCCTTGAATATCTTTTTTACTTATATACTTTATAGTATCAAGCATATCTTTTTGGTTTTCTCCAGGGAGTCCAAATATAGTATGGACAACTACATCTATATTTTTCAGTCTAAGCCTTTCAAGTGCCTTTTCAAATACATTTAAATTATACCCTCTGTTAATCAATTTAGCGGTATCATCATGTACAGTTTGTAATCCAAGTTCTATCCATAGGTAGGTTTTATTATTATATTCTTGTAATAAATTTAGTATATCATCATCTATACAATCTGGTCTTGTTGCTATAGCTAATCCTACTACATCTTCCTGGGCTAAAGCCTCATCATATTTAGCTTTTAAAGTGTCAATATCTCCATAAGTATTAGTATATGCTTGAAAATAGGCTATATATTCACCTTTTTTCCATTTCTTCTTCATCATATTCTTTATATCTTCAAATTGTCTGCTGATTGAAAACTTTCTGTTTCCAGCAAAATCACCAGAACCTCTCTCACTGCAAAAAATGCATCCTGTATTACTTATTTTCCCGTCTCTGTTAGGACATGAAAACCCTCCATCCAAGGATATTTTGAATACTTTTTCCCCGAATTTTTCTTTTAAAAAACTATTCAAACTGTAATAGTGCTTGCCATTCCACTTGGAAATCTTATCTGAACAAAATTCTCCTTCTATGATATATACCTCATTTCTGTTTATATTATAAACCTCATAAATATAATATCACAAAAAATTATCTTATAGCTATTTCTTCAAACTACTTAAATCACTTTCATTTACTTTTTTAGGTTTATATTCTTCCATATCTAATTGCCAAGTTCCCACCATATTTTTTATACTATTGTCATTATTTTGACCATTCTTTGGAGTAACTTTATATACAAGACCCTCTTCTACAAAATTTATAATATCTACATTTACTTTATCCATAGGATAATTATCTTCAAATTTAAATGATATAATTTTACCATTTTTATTTAAATATACTCTTATGGAATTTCCTAAATTGGCTTTAGAGTATTGTACGGCCATATATATCTCATCCTGAGAAAAAATCAAATTTTTTATATTCGCTCCAGGAATTACGTCAATTGGCCTAATCTCTTTACCTATTGGTGTTTCTGGCTGCATTTCACTTTCTCCAGAGGTTCCAGTTCCATTACCTCCGCCTCCGGAACTCTGAGAATCCCCAGTTCCACCTTGTGTAGCCATGGATTCATCAAAATGTACAATTTCTATAAAAGGATTGTCACCTTTTGTTGTTATTATTTGTGAAGTTCCATCATAGGACATAGCACTAATTCCAAAATCTTTTAATCCTACAGGTATTTTATCAATTTTTGCTTTATCATCTTGAGTATAATAATATCTAGGAATACTCTGCATATTTGTTACAAGATTAGTTTTTACAGCATTTTTAAATCTAATTCTTATCTGTCTTCCATTTAATGAGTTTAGGTTATTACTTGAATAGCTTTCAAAACTTTCACTCTGATTTTCGATATCTATACTTTTAATTTTATATTCACCTTTTTCTCTTATAACTTTAAAATTTTGTATTTCTAATGATGAGTAGGGTATCTTGCTATTAATTTTTGTTACTCTTACATATATATCCGCCATATCTTGGGCCTGTGAAACTTCATCAAATTTATATCCGTTTATAATTACATCCTGCTGCATTTTTTCAACATTATCTTTTTTAAAAGTGCTGCTATAAAACTTAGACATTTCCTTTATATCATTTTTCATATTTGCAGTCATATATTTATTCACTACTCCAAAAGCCTTTGCTATATCAAACTCTTTTAACTCACTAGTCTGACTTACATGACTTTTACTACATGAAACTGAACTTATAAATATGCAAATACATATAATGCCTAAAAATATCTTTTTCATATAATTACCTCACTTTATAAAGAATTTTATAATAGTTTTCCACAAAATATAAATTTCATTTATAAAGTTTTATATTATTTTATTACAATATTTTTATTTATCATATATTGGTAATCTATATCATACTAATATATAAAAATTAATATATTTTAAATTATCTATCTAAACTTAGTGGAATGCAAACTCCTACTAAGTAAACATTGATATTAATCTAATTAATTATATTTAAATACCATATTTAACTTGGAGGTATAGTATGATAAAATCCATAAATATAATTTTTCAAATTGCTGCTGTATTTATAGGTACTATAGTAGGTGCAGGTCTTGCTTCCGGGCAGGAAATAACACAATTTTTCACTGCTTTTGGATATAAAAGTTTTATAGGTCTTATAATTTGCATGATTATGTACATATCCTATAGCTTTATGATTATAAATCTTAGTAAAAAACATAATTTGAATTCCTATAAAGATTTAATAAATTTAGTTAGCCCAGGTTTTTTAGGTAAAATAACTGACATATTAACAAGTTTTTTTATGATAAGTGGTGCAGCTATAATTCTTGCAGGCAGCGGGGCATTGTTGCATCAATACTTTGGAATGCCCACATTGATAGGAATATTATTAATGTCAATTACAGCACTAATTATATTATTTAGAAATACTAAAGGATTAGTTGAGATAAATTCTTTTATAGTCCCATCTCTTCTAATAATTATAACTACTATTTTTTTATTGTATATGTTTTTTTCGGGACATGCTGTTAATATAAATCATATAAAAACTATACCTTATAATAAAAATTACTGGTTTCTATCCTCAATTATATATGCCAGCTTTAATATATTATCTTTTAGCGGTGTTTTAGTACCTTTTAGCCAAGATGTAAAAAATAAAAAATATCTTATAATTGGTACATCATTGGGAGCACTAGGTTTAACTATTCTCTCTTTAATGATAAATTTTATGTTATTAACAAATATACCCTATATATTCAACTATGATATTCCTTTACTATATATAGCCAATCGTTTTGGTAAAATAGTTCAAATATTGCTTCTAAGTATAATATGGTTTGAAATGTTCTCAACGGAGGTATCAAATATATACAGTGTATCAAAAACACTAGAGCAATCTTTCAAAATATCTTATAATAAAGCAGTTATATGTATAATAATGTTATCTATTCCAATATCACAAATAGGATTTAAAAAACTTATAAATTTTTTATATCCTGCATTTGGTATAATAAGTTTCATATTTTTAGTACAATGCATTATATTTTATAGAAAAAATATTTAATTTTTGTAATTATACTACAAAGGTTATATAATTAATTCATATGTTAAATTTATAAATTAAAATCCATGAAATGAAGGTATGCTTAATGTTACAAATGCTAAAAAATTGTAAGCTTTGCCCAAGAAATTGTAATGTAAATAGATTAAAAAAAGAGAGAGGTTTTTGTAATTCAGATGACACTATCAAAGTGGCAAGAGTTTCTCTTCACCCTTGGGAGGAACCTTGTCTTTCTGGAAAAAAAGGTTCGGGAACTATATTTTTTTCTAATTGCAATTTAAACTGTGTGTTTTGTCAAAATCACCAAATAAGTCAAGAAAATATAGGAAAAAGTCTTTCTATAGAAAGACTCAGTGAAATATTTATGGAACAGCAGAAAAGAGGTGCCAGTAATATTAATTTGGTAACTCCTACCCATTATGTTCCACAAATTATAGAAGCCATTAAATCCGCTAAAAAATCTGGCTTGAATATACCAATCTTATATAATAGTAGTGGATATGAAAATATAGACACACTAAAAGCCTTAGATGGATACATAGATATCTATTTACCTGATTTGAAGTACATGAATGACAAGTACGCATTAAAGTACTCTAAAGTTAATAACTATTTCAATTTTGCGTCAAAAGCAATAAGTGAAATGGTAAGACAGTGTCCTAATCCTAAATTTAATGAAAAAGGCCTAATGATAAAAGGTGTAATTATAAGACATTTAATGCTTCCGGGGCTCCTTTTTGATTCAAAAAAAATAATAGACTATATATTCACTAGCTTTAATAATAGTGTCTATATTAGTCTTATGAATCAATACACACCTACCTTTAATTCAAAAAAATATCCTGAAATTAATAAACCTTTAAATAAAAAACATTATGAAAGTCTTATAAACTATAGTTTAAGTTTAGGAATTAAAAATGGTTTTATACAGGAAGAAGGTACGGTAAAAGAAAGTTTCATACCCCAATTTGATTTAAGAGGGGTTTGAAGCAAGTTCTTAATTCAGATGGGGATTCTTTTACTCCATCTGAATTTTAGAACTGCAAATGCATGGCTTACTTGGCGTCGAACTCCCACTTTCACAGAGTGCGTGGTAGTCTTACGCCAAGTTAGTCAGGTGAAATAATTTTTATATCTTATATTTTTTAAGTTCAATTTCAAAACTTTCTATGAGATTTTTAAATTGACCAACATTATCCGTTAATTTTTTAATCTGATTAGTATAATTAATTACGTTAGCACTTACTTCTTCTGATGATGCAGAATTTTCCTCTGCTATGGCTGCAAGAGATTCTATATTATCATATATACCTGCTATTGAATCCGCTTCAATATTCAATCTTTCTGCAGTCTTTATCATAGCCTCTGAAACATTTCTAACGGCTATTTTTGATTCATAACTCAAATTTCTTACTTTTTGTAATGAATCTATCTCATCTTGAAGCACATCATATTGACTTCCTATATTACCTGTAAGCCCCTCAATATCACCAACAAAATTTCCTAGGCTAATATTTATTTCTTCTACAGCATCTCTCGTTTCTTCTGCTAACTTCCTTACTTCTTCCGCAACCACACTAAAACCTCGTCCAGCTTCTCCAGCACGTGCAGCTTCAATGGAGGCATTTAAAGCTAATAAATTAATCTGCTCTGATATATCTGAAACTATAGATATAATACCCTTAATATTTTTTGCCTCTTCACTTAACTCATTTCCCTTATCTTTAACTTCCTTAAACTTAGTTAAAGTATTCATTATATTTTTGCCAGTATCATCTACACTTTCATAACTATTATTAATTTTGCTGATAGCATTTTCTAGTTTTTCTTTATTTTCATTTTGATCTTTCACTACATCCTTTAAAGATTCTATATTTTCATTTAAAATTGTAGCACAATCCTGAGTATTATTAGCTTGATCTACAGCTCCACCTGCTAATTGCTCTACTATACCAGATATCTGATTAGATGTAGTACTCATAAATTCTGAAATGCTATTTATATTTTTTACAAAAGTATTTATTTCATCTGTTATTCCCTTAATACCAACAAAATCCTTACAAATTATCTTCTCATGGTCTATTATGTTATCGTAAATTTCTTGAAAAAAATCTGAGGTTTGTATGCTACTATTTACAACAAAATCATGATTACTTATCTTTTGTAATTGCTGCTGTATAATTTTTCTAGGCCTCAATAAAATCTCTGTTCCTATAAAAGAGGCTAAAGCCGCAATAATAGCAGCAACAATAGCTCTTACAATGTTGCTTGTCCCAATTATAGGAATAAACAATATACCAGAAATTATAAATGTAAATATTGCTGACTTAACTCCTATATTTTTTACAAATCCTAAAGATAATAACTTATTAAATGTAAATTTCTTTACATAGTATATATCTTTTTCAAAATTAATTTTTAATTTAGCCGAGCTATCCGTTCTCTCAATTTCATCTATAGTTATATTCTCTTTAAAAAATTCTGCACTACCATTTAGTAATCCATACAAGTAATCAAACATTCCTCTTTTAGATTCATAAGTAAAAATGGCCTCTTTAGCAGCTATAGCTTCGATTGATACAATTGGCGGTTTTGCACCTGGAAATCTTTGAGTCATCACTACATGAATATCAAAAAGTGATCTTAAAAATGAATACAAATTATCATGTTGAAAAAATGCAGGGAAATCATTAAAAAAGGACAATATATTATCTCTTCCTATTTTGCCCCAAATTTCTTTAATACTGATGTTAGTCTCATTCGAAATATATTTTATTAGATCATTTACCTGTTTATCGTCAACATTTTCAAGAGGTGAAAATATTTTTTCACTGCCAAATCCTATTTGATTCATGGCATTATCAATTACAGAATCTCCATAGAGCTTTCTGCACGTCCTTATCCAAGTTGCAACTACAGTTCCCTTCATGCTTCCCAACTCCTAATATTTATAATAAAATTTCCAATTTATCAAGCTTTGCCAATGGTTTTATTTCTTTTATGTATACTGTTTGCGTTCTAACTCCACTGCCGCTATTGCTGACAAGTAATAACTTACTAGAATCTAATTTTTTAACCTGCCTTATGATTTTATTTCCGTTGTATTCTAATAAACATAAGGAATTACTTTCTATTTCATTAATTGTATGTGCAAAAGCAACATCGCCTCTCGCTATTCTAAAACCTATCATATCATCATCTTGAATTTCCATAAAAAATACTTTATTCTGAGGATAGCCTTCTATTTTATTGGAAACTACAGGAAGCGACCTTGAAGAAATTACTGTCTTTAAATCAGTTTTATAAACTGGAACATTTTTTAATATGGATTCCAATGCATCATTCCAAACTGGATTAATAATGTCTTTCTTTTGCACAGTTTTCTTTGGCACATTCTTAGGGATATAATTATCTTCTTTATCTTCTACGTACATATTAATATCATCTAAATCTTTTCCAAATATCTTTGAGATTCTCTTAATGATAGCCTCATTAGCAACTTTTTTCCCTGTCTCAAGTTCATTTATGAATCCTTCTGAAACACCTAGTTTCTTTCCCAAAGTTTTTTGTGTCAATTTATTTTCGTTCCTCAATATTCTGATTTTTTCTCCAACTCTAGACACATGTATCACCCCTTACTTTTTCGTTTTTCCACCCATTTTCTTTCTTGTACTAAATGTTCTAATAATTCATCAAAAGTCCATTTAATAGAGGTTGGGGTTACTACTGCAAATATAGTTTTTTTATCTATATTATTTCTAAATATCTTTATAGTTTTTTCAAGTTCCTCATCAGTCAGATTATTAAATAATACTACTTTTTCATGGTTTACATTTCCATATGCTAATGGAAGTTTAACACCCTGTATAATATTTTCTACAGTCATTTTCCCGCTATGTCTGTCTATTACTTTAAATTTCACAAGATTATTATCTAATATAAGTTCGCCTATATTTACAATTTCTTCTTGGCTAAAACCATATATTAAAATCAATTTATCATTATTAAGTACCATTTAACCCCTCACCTCTTAAAACAATAGTATTATAATATTTTAAAGTACAATATCCCTAAATTCTTTCTGGCTCGTCATAGTCTTTTCCAAAGGTATCTACAGTTACCTCTTCCATTATAATATTCTCTACAGGTTTATCTCTATAATCAGTTTTTACCTTTGTTATATTTTTAGCTACATCTAATCCCTCTATTATTTTTCCAAATCCAGCATACTGCCTATCTAAATGTGGAGCATCTCCTACCATTACGAAAAATTGACTTCCTGCCGAATCAGGTGACATAGCTCTTGCCATGGACAATACTCCCTCTGTATGCTTTAAATCATTTTTAAATCCATTAATTTCAAATTCTCCCTTAATAGAATACCCAGGATTTCCAGTTCCAGTTCCATTAGGGCATCCTCCTTGTATTACAAAGCCCGGTATTACTCTATGAAAAATCAATCCATTATAAAACCCTTTTTTAATGAGGCTTATAAAATTATTTACTGTATTCGGTGCTATATCTGGATATAGTTCTGCTTTCATTATCTCACCATTTGATAGTTTTATTGTAACAATAGGGTTCATATTTATCTCCTCCATTATTTCTATTTTATATTTTTCAATAGTCTGTGTATTTTATAATTATTATACACTAAAATCAGTAAAAACATAATAAATGTATTTAATAGCTGCACTTATTATCAACGAATCTTACTTAGTTGAAATTTGTAGTACCACTAGTTGTAGGATAATTTTAAAAGTTTATTGCTAAGCTCCATAATTTCTTTACTTTCAGAAGAGTTTATCATTTGTACTTTACCTTTTTCACCACTTACATTTAATAAATTTAATGTAATAAGTTTTCTCTTTAATTGTTTAACAGTACCTATGCTTCCATCTATTATTGGCACATTAGGTATAAGCTTAGATATTTCATCTTTTATAAATGGATAATGTGTACATCCTAAAACAATTGCTGCTATTTCATTTTGTATGTAACTAGATAATTTATCTTCCAAATAATTCTGAAGCTTATTTCCACTTAAAATTCCAGCTTCTATCAATTCAGCAAGGCCAGGGCAAGGTACTGGTATTATATCCGACTTACCATTATATTTTTTTAATAGATTATTAAATTTTTTTTCAGACAAAGTTACAGGTGTAGCCATAATTAATATTTTACCCATTCCCTTAATTTCTACTGCAGGTTTTAAAGCTGGTTCTATACCAATTACAGGAATATTGGAATATTTTTTTCTTAAATCCTTAATTGCTGCACTAGTAGCTGTATTACAGGCAACAACCAATGCTTTTATATTTTTTTCAACAAGAAATTGGGCAACATTAAAACTTAATTGTCTTATTTCATCAACAGATTTATCTCCATAAGGCGCATTCTTAGAATCACCATAATAAATAAAATCCTCCTTTGGCAAAATCCTTATTGCTTCTTTCAAAACACTTATTCCACCAACACCTGAATCGAAAAAACCTATAGGTCTATTTCGTACATCCACAATATCACCTCAAGTCACACATTAAAACAAAAATTTATTATAAATTTCCATATTATTATAACTCATATACGTTTTTTCTTCTACAGTTAGTGTTTTAGTATATAAGCAAATTAAAGGGATATCCCTTTAATTTGCTTATATACTAAATCTAATTTTACAACAATAGCAATATCTCCATTTAAAATTAACAAATCTATATGTTTAATAAAGTTTAGTTAAAAAATTTGTTAATTATGTTGTATATATTTAATAATTATATTATAATTCAATCATACTAGCATTTATTGTGTAATGTAATTGTTATAATTAATTATTATTATACATATGATAAACACATTAAAAATACTATTTTTGTTCTAGTTTTTTATTAAAATATTGACTATTAATAGTCTTAATCTTTTAAAAATGAAAGGGGATTTTGTAATGAGCAACACAGCAGAAATTTTTGGTTCAAATTCATTTAGTGATTCAGTCATGAAGGAACGTCTTCCTAAAGCTACATATAAGGCTTATAAAAAGGCAATAGAGAAAGGTCTTGCTCTTGATTTAGATTCAGCAAATGTAATAGCTTCTGTAATGAAGGATTGGGCTGTAGAAAAAGGAGCTACTCACTTCACTCATTGGTTCCAACCATTAACTGATACTACAGCAGAAAAACATGATTCTTTTATATCTCCAACAGGAGATGGAAAAGTAATATTAGAGTTTTCAGGAAAAGAACTAATAAAAGGTGAACCTGATGCATCTTCTTTCCCTTCCGGTGGAATCAGAGCTACTTTTGAAGCTAGAGGTTATACTGCATGGGATATAACTTCTCCTGCTTTTGTAAAAGATGGAACTTTATATATACCAACTGCTTTTACTTCTTATACAGGTGAAGCACTTGATAAAAAGACACCTCTTCTTCGTTCAATGGAAGCTTTATCAAAACAAGCTCTTCGTCTTTTAAAGGCACTTGGAAATACTACTACTAAGAAAGTTATAACAACTGTAGGACCTGAACAAGAATATTTCTTAGTTGATAAAGACTTATATGAAAAACGTCCAGATCTTATATTCACTGGTAGAACTTTATTTGGTGCAAAATCTCCAAAGGGCCAGGAACTTGATGATCATTATTTTGGAACAATAAAAGAAAGAGTTTCTTCTTACATGAAAGAACTTGATGAAGAACTTTGGAAACTTGGAGTTCTAGCTAAAACTAAACATAATGAAGTTGCTCCTGCACAGTTTGAATTAGCTCCAATATTCGGGACAACAAATGTTGCAACTGATAACAATCAGCTTACAATGGATCTTATGAAAAAAGTTGCAGTAAGACATGGTTTAGTTTGCCTACTTCATGAAAAACCTTTTGCAGGTATAAACGGATCAGGTAAGCACAATAACTGGTCAATGAGTACTGATGATGGTCAAAACCTTCTTGATCCAGGTGAAACACCACATGAAAACACTCAATTTTTAC
The DNA here is from genome assembly GCF_000807255.1 of Clostridium pasteurianum DSM 525 = ATCC 6013. Classification (NCBI taxonomy): domain Bacteria; kingdom Bacillati; phylum Bacillota; class Clostridia; order Eubacteriales; family Clostridiaceae; genus Clostridium; species Clostridium pasteurianum. Next base: position 4,056,160 of record NZ_CP009268.1, read on the forward strand.
TATTCTTAACTTCAGTTATAAAAGCTGTTGATGAATATTCAGATTTATTGAGATTATCTGCTGCTAATGCTGGTAACGATCACCGTTTAGGTGCTAATGAAGCTCCTCCAGCAATTATATCTATATTCTTAGGAGATCAGCTTGAAGATATAATAGAACAAATTGAAAAGGGAACTGCCACTACTTCAAAAACAAGCGGCAACTTAAGTCTTGGTGCTTTAACTCTTCCAGTACTTTTAAAAGATGCAACTGATAGAAACAGAACATCACCATTTGCATTTACAGGAAATAAATTTGAATTCAGAATGGTACCATCTTCAGGAAATATTGCTGATCCTAACATTGTTTTAAATACATCAGTTGCTGAAGTACTTTCTGAAGTAGCTGATAGATTAGAAAAAGCATCTGACGTAAATTCAGAAGTTCAATCTATTCTTACTGAAATTGTTAAAGAACATAAGAAGATTATATTCAATGGAAATGGTTATTCAGACGAATGGGTAGCTGAAGCTGAAAAAAGAGGTCTTCCAAATGTAAAAACTACTGTAGAAGCTACAAAAGCTTTAATTGCTGAAAAAAATGTAAATTTACTTGAAAAACACAATGTATTAGATTCAACTGAATCACATGCACGTTATGAAGTTATACTTGAAAATTATGCTACAACTATAAATATAGAAGCTGAAACAGCGCTTTTAATAGCAAAACGTCAAATTTTACCTTCTGTTATTAAATTTGAAACTAGTTTAGCGGGATCAGCTGCTGCTGTAAAAGCTGCTGGCGTAGATGCTAAAGTTCAAACAGAATTACTTACTGAAGTAGCTGATTTAGCGGCTTCCTTAAAGGATAAAATTGTTAGCCTTGAAGCTTCACTTGAAAAAACTCAGGGATTATCTGGTGATGCTTATGATGTTGCTTATGCTTACAAATTCGACGTATTCGAAAAAATGGATGAATTAAGAGAAGTTGCGGATAAACTTGAAACTATAGTAGATGCAGAATTCTGGCCATTACCATCTTATGGTGAATTATTATTCGGTCTATAATTTTAGATAAAGAAAAGGAACTGTCTATGAGATATTAAAGACAGTTCCTTTTCTTTTTGATTAAAGTTAATTCATCAAATAATTTAGTAAATATTATTTGATCATATTCTTAGATTTTTCTGTACATACCCTAACTGCTTCTATTACAGCACTTCTAAATTTATTTTTTTCAAGACAATAAACTGCCTCAATAGTTGTACCACCAGGTGAACATACTTCATCTTTTAATTGTCCAGGATGCTTACCTGTTTCCAGCACCATTTTAGCTGATCCTAATACAGCCTGTGCAGCCATTTTATATGCTTTTTCTCTAGGTAGTCCTTCTAATACTCCACCATCTGCAAGAGCCTCTATAAACATATATACAAGAGCTGGTGATGATCCTCCTACACTAGTTACTACATCCATTAATTTTTCTTCTACAACTTCCGACCTGCCAAAAGCTTTAAAAATATTTAAAACTAATTGCATTTCATCATCTGTTACCTCTCTGTTTCTACATAATGATGCCATTCCTTCTCCTACTAATGCCGGCGTGTTTGGCATGGCTCTTATTGTCTTAATATCTCTTTCAAAATACTTTTTAATATCTTCTATACTTGTTCCAGCTGCTATAGACACAATAACTACATTTTTTTTAACTGAATCTTTAATTTTGCCAATTACATGAGCATATTTATTAGGTTTAACTGAGAGTATTAGTATATCAGCAAATTCTGCTACTTTTAAATTATCATTGGTAGTTAATACCTTAAACTTCTCCTTAACCTCTTGTAGCGATGGATTTGATGGATTACTTACCATTATTTTTTGTGGCGAATACAGTTTAGAAGTTACAATACCACCTATCATAGCATTTGCCATATTTCCACAACCTATGAACCCTATATTTTTAGTCATTTTCACGCCTCCTCTTGTGCATTGAAAAAATATCTGTTAATATGATATAATTAATTTTATTATATCACATTTTTTTACAAAGTTTTACGAGTAAACTTAATTCCTTAATTCATATAAATTAAATTTATTGAAAGGATAAAGCTTAATTAGCTTTTTACATAGGTATAAAAATGAATACTAGAAAAGAACATATAGATAAAGCAAAGAAAATTGTAGTAAAAGTAGGTACTTCAACCCTTACTCATGAAAATGGGCTACTAAATTTTGATAGAATAGATAAGCTAGCAAGGCAGCTTTCAGATCTTCACAATCAAGGTAAAGAAGTAATTCTAGTAACTTCTGGTGCCATTGGTGTTGGTACTGCAAAGCTAGGAATAAAGACAAAGCCCGAAACTATACCTGAAAAGCAAGCAGCTGCTGCCATTGGCCAAGGTATTCTTCTTCACATTTATGAAAAGTTCTTCGCAGAGTATGGTCAAATAGTTGCTCAAATTCTACTTACTAAAGATGATATAAACAATAAGACAAGATACAATAATGCCCAAAACACCTTCAATGAACTTTTAAGTCAAGGAGTCATACCCATAGTAAATGAAAATGATGCCATTGCCATACATGAGATAAAATTCGGGGATAATGATACCCTTTCTGCTCTAGTTGCAAGTATAATTGATGCTGATCTTCTTATATTACTTTCAGATATTGATGGTTTATATGACTCAGACCCTCGATCAAATAAAGATGCTAAGCTTATATCTCACGTAGAAAAGATTACAAATGAAATTGAAAGCTTTGGTGGTGGTTCTGGTTCAAAACTTGGTACTGGCGGCATGTACACCAAGATAAAAGCTGCAAAAATTGCAGTAGAACATGGTGTATCAATGATAATTGCAAATGGTTCTGATGACAATGTAATAAAAGATATAATTTCAAATAAGGAAATAGGCACTCTGTTTTCAGCGCAAAAATAGAATATTTACAATAATGGAGGTTAACTAAATGAATATTAATGATTATGTAGTTGAAAAAGCTAAAAATGCTAATTTAGCTGTGCGAAAGCTTGGAACTCTAGATACTAATATAAAAAACAATGCATTAATTGCCATGGCTGAAGCCTTAGAAAAAAACAAAAATAACATTTTAAAGGCAAACAGCATAGACATAGAAAATGCTAAAAAAGCCGGTACCACCACAGCACTTATTGATAGATTGACCTTAAATGAAAAGAGAATAATCGGTATGGCAGAGGGACTTAGAAGCGTAGCTGCACTGCCTGATCCAATAGGTGAAGTTACTGGTATGTGGAAAAGACCAAATAATTTAAATATAGGTAGAATCAGAGTACCTCTCGGCACTATAGGCATAATTTACGAAGCAAGACCAAATGTAACCGTGGATGCTGCAGCATTATGCCTTAAAAGCGGTAATTCTGTTGTTCTAAGAGGCGGCAGTGAAGCTATAAATTCTAATCTAGAAGTCTATAAAACCATTAATGATGCGGCAATTAAAGCAGGTCTTCCAAAGGGATCCATTGAATTTATAGATATAACTGAACGAGAAGCGGTAAATATTCTTATGAAACTCAATAAATACGTAGATGTACTTATCCCAAGAGGTGGTGCTGGTTTAATTAATAATGTAGTAAATAATTCTACTGTACCTGTAATCCAAACTGGCGTTGGAAACTGTCATGTTTATGTTCACAGTGATGCTGACCTACATATGGCAGAAAACATAATAGTAAATGCAAAAACTCAAAGACCTGCTGTATGTAATGCTATGGAAACATTACTTGTTCATAAATCAGTAGCTGATAAATTCCTTCCTAAGCTTGGAGATACTTTAAGGGCCATAGGTGTGGAAATAAGAGGTTGTAGTGAAACTCAAAAAATACTTCCTTATGCAAATCCTGCTTCTGAGGAAGACTATGAGATAGAATTTTTAGATTTAATATTAGCTGTAAAAGTAGTTGATTCTTTAGATGAAGCATTAGATCATATTTATAAATACAGCACTAAACACTCTGAATCCATAATAACAAACAGCTATGAAGCTTCTCAGCGTTTCTTAAAAGAGGTAGATTCAGCTGCTGTATATGTAAATGCCTCTACAAGATTTACAGACGGAGGAGAATTTGGTTTTGGTGCTGAAATAGGTATAAGCACTCAAAAACTTCATGCTAGAGGTCCTATGGGGTTAAATGAGCTTACCACTATTAAATATATAATATATGGTAATGGTCAGATAAGAAAATAAGTTTATAAATATTATATAACTATATAATATTTTTGTGGAGGGCTATGCTTTGTATTTTAATTATTATGGTATAATTATGGGTTTAGTAATGCTTGTTGCCACAGGTATAGGTCATATTATTGTCATTAAAGGAGAATATCACTTTGGAATGAAATTATGGCCTGTATTTCTTATAATAGGAATATTATCTTCAGTGGCTTCTATTATATTAAAAAATTTACTTATTTCAGGAATCCTTGGTATTATAGGTGTAACTTTCTTATGGGCTATTTTAGAACTTTTCAAACAAAAAGAAAGAGTACAAAAGGGTTGGTTCCCTAGAAAAAAATAATATAAGCGTCAAATAAGGAATGATTAAATTTACATCATTCCTTATTTGATACCTATAAAAATAATAACAATTATGTTTCATCAGCTTAAAACTCCGCTGAACCTGTAGTTCTAGGAAATGGTATTACATCTCTTATATTTGTCATACCGGTAATATACATTATAATTCTTTCAAATCCCAGACCAAAGCCAGCATGCTTTGTTTCTCCATACTTTCTAAGTTCTAAATACCACCAATAATCTTCTTTATTAAGCCCTAATTCCTCCATCCTATATTCAAGGATATCCAATCTTTCTTCTCTTTGGCTTCCTCCTATTATTTCTCCAACACCTGGTACAAGCAAATCTGCCGCTGCTACAGTCTTATTGTCATCATTCATTCTCATATAAAAGGCTTTTATATCTTTTGGATAATCCGTTACAAATAAAGGCTTTTTAAAAACTTTCTCAGTTAAATATCTCTCATGCTCAGTCTGAAGATCTATTCCCCATTTAACCTCATACTGAAATTTTTCATTTGACTTCTTAAGTATATCTATTGCCTCAGTATAAGTTATTTTTCCAAAGTCTGAATTCACCACATTTTGTAATCTATCAAAGAGAGTTTTATCAATAAACTTGTTAAAAAACTCCATTTCCTCTGGTGCATTTTTCATAACATATTTTATTATATATTTAACCATGTCTTCCGCAAGTGCCATATCATCATTGAGATCTGCAAAGGCTATTTCTGGCTCAATCATCCAAAATTCTGCTGCATGTCTAGCAGTATTTGAGTTTTCTGCTCTAAAGGTAGGTCCAAAGGTATATACATTTCTAAAGGCCAATGCAAATGTTTCTGCTGATAGCTGACCACTGACAGTAAGATTTGTCTCTTTTCCAAAGAAGTCTTTTGTATAATCTACTTTTCCATTATCATCTTTAGGTACACCATTTAAGTCTAAAGTGGTCAATTTGAACATTTCTCCTGCACCTTCACAATCACTTCCTGTAATTATCGGTGTATTAACATATACAAAGTCTCTATCTCGAAAAAATTTATGTATTGCAAAGGCAGCTAGTGAGCGAACTCTAAATACTGCCGAGAAAGTATTACTTCTAGGTCTCAAATGTGCAATAGTTCTTAAATATTCTAACGTATGTCTTTTCTTTTGCAGAGGATAATCTACAGTGGAATCCCCTTCTATTGTAATGTTTTTTGCATGTATTTCAAAAGGTTGTTTTGCTTCTGGAGTCAAAACTACAGTTCCTTCTATGCTCAATGAAGAACTAATAGCAATTTTGCTTATCTCTTTGAAGTTATCTAAATCTTTCTCAAATACAATTTGAATATTTTTAAAAAAACTTCCATCATTAATTTCTATAAACCCAAAGGCATTAGATGATCTTACAGTCCTAACCCATCCAGATATTCTTATATTTTTATTACTATATTGATCTATTTTTCTATATAATTCCTTTACAATTATGTTTTTCATTTTTCTTACCTCCTATAAAATATAAATAAAAAACTTTTCTACTCTGGTAATTAAAGGTATGAAAGGACAGTAAGTGTTACTACACTATCTTCCATAGAAATGCTGAGAGATTTATCTATATATTATTTTTATAATATATACTTATATTATTATCATATTTACAATTTGTTAAGCCTATTTACAGAAAAATTATAATATTTGATTTGATATATGTCAACTATTTACACTTTGTACTAAAATATAATTGAATTAATCCACCTGAAATAATTTATATAATCAGAATTATTTGAATTAATTGAAATTCCTGTTTATCGTAACTTATATCCACTACTTATCATACACTATATTATATATTACTAATAATGGAGATTGATATAATGTGTGGAATTGCTGGCTTTGTTAATTTCAAAGAAAATATATTATATAATAAATATATTATAGAAAATATGACTGATACTTTGAAACAAAGAGGACCTGATGAATTAGGATATTACTACTCAAAACATACACTTTTAGGTCATAGAAGGCTAGTTGTTGTAGACCCATCAGGCGGAAAACAGCCTATGATAAAAACTATTAACAATAATAAGTTTGTATTAGTATATAATGGAGAATTGTATAATACAGAAGATCTAAGAAAAATTCTTTTATCAGAAGGCTATACTTTTGATTCCTATTCCGATACCGAAGTATTGCTGACAGCTTATATTCACTGGGGATATAAATGTGTTGAATATATAAACGGAATATATGCTTTTGCAATTTGGGATGAAAGGAATAAAAGCTTATTTTTAGCAAGAGATCCCCTTGGTGTAAAACCTTTATTTTACACTATAAAAAACAATTCTCTTATATTTGGATCAGAAATAAAAACAGTTCTTGCTCATCCAGATGTAAAACCAATATTAACTAAAGAAGGTTTAACTGAAATATTTGGTCTTGGACCAGGTCGTGCTTCAGATAGCGGTGTATTTAAGGATATACATGAAATACCACCAGCACATTGTGGAATATACACTCCTTATGGCTTCAAATTAGAAGAATACTGGAAATTAAAAAGTGAACCTCACACTGAAACAACCGATGAAACTGCTGAACACTTAAGAACTTTATTAAATGATGCAGTTAAAAGACAGCTTGTATCAGACGTGCCTGTAGGTACCTTTCTATCAGGAGGCTTAGATTCAAGTGCAATTTCTGCCTTTACAGCACAGGAATTCAAAAAACAGGGTAAAATTTTAGATACTTATTCAGTGGATTACGAAGACAATGCAAAATACTTCAAAGCAAATGAATTTCAACCTAATTCTGATAGTGAATGGGCAGTAAAGATGCATGAATTTATAGGCAGTAATCACCATACTATAATAAATACCAATAGAGATTTAGCTGAAACTCTAGTAGAGGCAGTAAAGGCCAATGATCTTCCTGGGATGGCAGATATAGATTCTTCCTTTTATCTTTTCTGCAAAGGTGTGAGAAAAGAAAAAACTGTTACATTATCTGGTGAATGTGCTGATGAAATATTTGGTGGTTACCCTTGGTATAGAAGACCTGAAGATATAAATGCCAATACTTTTCCATGGTCAAAATCCGTAAGTGAAAGATCTAAAATATTAAGTGGAGATTTAAAAAATATAGATCTTGATGGCTTTGTAAGAGCCCATTACGAAAATACTTTAAAACAAGTTCCTCATCTTGATGGAGAAAGTAAATATGAGCATAGAATGAGAGAATTATTCTATCTTAATATGAAGTGGTTTATGCTGACTCTATTAACAAGAAATGATCGTATGAGTATGGCTAGTAATTTAGAGGTAAGAATACCTTTTGCCGATTACAGATTAGTACAATATGCCTTTAATATTCCTCCAGAAATACGTTTTTGCGGAGATAGGGAAAAGGGAATACTAAGGAAAGCTTTAAAGGGAATACTTCCTGATGATATTGTCTATAGAAAAAAGAGTCCTTATCCTAAAACCTTTAATCCTGGATATACTAAAATAGTACAAAAATGGCTTGAAAATATTTTAAATGATCCTAATTCTCCTATACTTCAATTGATCGATGTTCCTGTAGTAAGAGAGATTGTGAGAACTGGAGGTAAATCCTATAAAAAACCTTGGTATGGTCAATTAATGACAGGACCTCAATTAATAGCTTATCTTATTCAAGTAGATACTTGGCTAAGATTATATAATGTAGATATACAAATATAGTGAATCATAATTAAAGACTGGAAGCAAATTCTCTCCCAGTCTTTAATTTATCCTATTCTTCTACTTCTTCAAATTGATCTTTTCCTACTCCACACAAAGGACATACCCAATCATCTGGAATATCTTTAAAATCTGTTCCTGGATTTACTCCATTATCTGGGTCTCCATCTTCGGGATTATAAATATATCCACATACTGTACATGTATACTTCTTCATAAAAACTCCTCCAATACCTTAATAAAATTTTAATGTATTTATTTTATATTACAACAATTAAGTAAATATTTCTACCTTATTTTATAAAAATATACTTATTTAACAAAAATTTATGCAATATGAACTTCAATTAAAACTTGAAATATATAGTATATATTTCAAGTTTTAATAATAAAATTTAGTCTAGTCATATAAGATCAAATCCCCATAAATTATAAGTTGTCATCTCCTTCATGCCAATCTAAAGCACACATTCCACCAGTTTGAAATGCCTTTAATACACGAAGAGTTTCATCAACACTTCTTCCTACATTAAGATCATGCACTACAGAATACCTAACTATTCCTTCAGGATCAATTATAAATAGTCCTCTTAGAGAAATACCTTCTTCTTCTATCTGTATTCCATATTTTGTACTCACTTCAGTAGTTTTATCGGAGGCAATTGGAAAATTAATTTTACCAAGTCCCCCCTGTTTTATATCTTGATTAATCCAAGTCTCATGAGAATATTGACTATCACAACTTACCGCTAATAATTCAGCTTTTAAATCCCTAAATTCTTCAGCCCTTTTGCTAAAGCCTGTAATTTCAGTTGGGCATACAAATGTAAAATCTAACGGATAAAAAAACATTACTAGCCATTTTCCCTTATAATCTCCCAGTTTAACTTCAGTAAATCCTCTTCCATCACCTTTGACAGCCTTCATTTCAAATTCTGGTGCTGGCTTTCCCACTAATCTCTCCATAAAATCTCCTCCTTTTGTTCATCATATACCATATATACCATACCAAAAAGTAGTCTATTTCTCTATTAGTTTATCTATTTCTGCCTTGTTAAATCCAACTATTATATTACCATCTATATTTATAACTGGCACTCCTGATTGCTTGGATAAGCTACGCATTTCTTCTCTTTCCTTCATATCATCAGCTACATTTACATCAACAAAATCTATATTTTTTGATTTTAAATATTCTTTTGTCTTTTTACACCATGGACATGTTGGTGTGGAATATATTTTAATCATATTATTTACCTCCTATATATTTTTCAGCCATTAGTGCAGCAACAGTGCCATCACTAACAGCTGTAGTTAACTGTCTTATAAGTTTAGACCTTACATCTCCAGCAGCAAAAACTCCCTTTATATTGGTTTCCATATTTTCATCGGTTTCTATATATCCCCATTTATTTATATTAATAGAATCTTTAAAGAGTTCCGTCTTAGGCTCATAACCAATATAAACAAAAACTCCATCTGCTTTCAATTCTGTTTTCTGTTTTGTCTTTACATTTTCTACTACTATTTTTTCAATCTCATTTTCTCCAACAATATTTCTTATCTCACTATCCCATATTATTTTTACATTTTTATGTTTAAACAATTCATCCTGTGAGTACTTTTGTGCTTGAAGATAGTCAAATTGATGAACTATAGTAATATTTCTAGCATATTTAGTTAAGAATATAGCTGCTTCTACAGCAGAATTTCCACCGCCCACAACAACCAAATCCTTTCCTTGGTATAGAGCTCCATCACATAACTCACAATAATGAATAACTTTTCCATGGAGTTTTTCTTCTTCTGGAATAGGCAGTCTTCTGCTTTTGGCTCCTGTAGCTATTATCAGCGCCTTAACTTTATATATTACATCCTCTGTTTCTATAATTTTTTCATCATCAGATAATTTAATTTTTTCTATATTACTAAATTGATCTATATTTACTCCAATGCTTGCTGCATGCTCTTCCATTTTATCTGCCAAATCAGCACCAGATATAACATTAAATCCCGGGAAATTTTCTACTGTATAAGTTTCCCTAATTTGTCCTCCTACAAGTTCATTTTCTAAAACTAAAGTATTGAGTTTAGCTCTTATTGCATAAATCGCCGCCGTAAGTCCCGCGGGACCTGCTCCGATTATAACTAAATCAAGCTGCTTCTCTTCTTTCATGTCATAAACACCACCATATAATTTATATATTAGACTACCTTTATATTTTAATATATAAAGATGTTTTTTACATTAACAGCATTAAACAATAATCATTATTAATTAATATAGCCTTTTACTTATATTAATTATTATAATATAACAAAAAAAAATATGCAATATGCACAGCATTGCTTTTTTACAAAATTACCAATATTTTATTAAGTACATAATCACTTTTTTCATTCTCTTTAAGTTTATATCAAATTAAATATATTATTCAATTTTATACTAAAAAATATATTTTCTCACACATATTTTTTTTATATGAATATCATATTATTGTAAGTTAAAATTTAGAGGTGAATATATAATGTATGAAAATTTTTTCCCATGTATAAATCCTGAAATGATGAGAGGTAATGAAAATATTTCTCATAATAATATATATGATAATCCACAGAAAAATAATATAGAAATTAATAATAACAACAACCAAATAAACAATGTTAAAGGAGATTCAGCTGGTTGTGGCTCAAATCCAATGAATCTTGAACTAGCTAGAGCATATATGCCTATTCAAACTTATGTGGGAATATTACCACTAAAAGAAGGTCTAAAAAGAGGCAGTGTATTCCCTAATATAAATCTTAGATACCCTAGATTATAAAATGGAATGGAGGAATTAGTATGGCAAAATCATTAAAAGACCTATCTCGAGAAGAATTAATGGATAATATTCATCAGCTAAAATTTGCTGCTGTAGATTTAAATTTATATTTAGACACACATCCTGATTGCAAACCAGCATTAACTGATTACAATAATATAACCAGTGATTTAAAAGCTGTAATAGCTATGTATGAAAAAAAATATGGTCCATTAACTAACTTCGGAGGTGCAGAAAGCAAACATCCCTGGTCTTGGGTAGATGAACCTTGGCCTTGGGAAAGCGGAGAATAAACTATGTGGAAAATAGGAGGAAAATAAATTATGTGGAATTACTCAAAAAATCTGCAACACAAAGTAAAAATTAAAAATAAGGATATAAGAATGGCTAAATTTTTAGTAACTCAATACGGTGGACCTGATGGAGAATTAAGTGCTGCTATAAGATATTTAAATCAACGTTATACTATGCCAACAGGTAGTACTAAAGGACTTTTAACAGATATAGGTACAGAAGAATTAGCACACGTAGAAATTATATCTGCTATGGTTTATCAACTTACTAAAGATGCCACCCCTGATGAACTAAAAGCAGCAGGTCTCGGCGGTCATTATGCTCAACACGATCATGCTTTATTCCCAACAGATGCTAATGGTGTTCCATGGACAGCAGCTTATATTGGTACCCTAGGTAATCCAGTAACAGATTTACATGAAGATCTGGCTGCTGAACAAAAAGCTAAAGCAACTTATGAACATCTTATAGACTTAACAGATGATCACGATGTAAAAGATGTTTTAAAATTTTTATGGGCTAGAGAAGTTGTACACTACCAACGTTTTGGTGAAGCTTTGGAAAGTGTATATGATTTAAATAAAAGCAAAAGGATATTCTAAAATTTTACAAAAGGTTTAAAAATTAAAATACTTAAATTTATATAAATTAATACTTAATTCACAACAATTTATAATAAATAAACTTTAAATTCAATAAAGCTTTTTCTCATTGATACAGAGAAGAAGCTTTATTATAAAAAATTTAATATTTTTATACATATACTCTAATTTTAAATTCTATTAAATTGTAATATATGATATAATTATTTAGATTTATTCCCATTAAACATATGATCCATATCTATTGGATTTTCTTTAGCTGTTAAATCTTCTGGATCAATACAATACACAGCTACAGTCTTATTATCAAAAGATGAATGATATTTACCTATAAACTGTTTTGAAAGAGGATTTTTAAAAAAATTAGGCATAAACTTTTCTACAAGCTGTGTAAGTACTTGGGCCTTTTCTTCTAAATCCTCCACAAGAACTGCCTTACCAAAAATAACAACACTTAAATAAGAAGTGTCACATTTACAAGGTACTGGATCAGTTACTGTACCAAATTCTTCAAATATAGTAAAACAAACAGAAGGTTTTTCTGCAAGTATTGTATTCTTCTTACCACTCCCCATACCGTGTATATAAATTTTATCATTATAATATAAGTAATTCATAGGAAGTGCATAGGGATTTCCTTCCTTATCACACATACTCAGTGTACCTACTCTTTTTTCAACTAAAAAGTTCTTAATTCTTTCTTTATCTTCACATATTCTTTGCGTATATTTTATTTTTTCCATATTATTACTCCTGATTAAAATTAAAATAATGAGTTTCAAGTTCATCCAAAAAATTATACATTAATTCATTAGCTATTTTAAGATAGCTCATTTTAGACAGAATCTGATCTTTAGTTTGAACATATGGATCATTAACATTATCATAAGGACAATTATGTATTATTGAGTCAATACTATCTTCACTACTTTCTATATGAAATTGAAAGCCTATAACCCTTTTCTTATACATGAAAGCCTGATTTTGGCAAGCTTCACTAACAGCTATATTTTCCGCTTCTTTTCCTAACGTACTAAAAGTATCATTATGCCATTGAAAAACATGAAATGATTGAGGAAAATTTTTAAAAAGTAATGACTTTTTTGCTTCTATATTTAAAGTAACAGGAAACCATCCAATTTCAGCTTCGGGATTTTTTGTAACTTTACCTCCCAAAACATCAGTTATAAGTTGGGCACCAAGACAAATACCTAGTACAATTTTACCTTTATCTATAGCTTCTTTTATAAGTTGTTTTTCATATTTAAGCCATGGATAAGTTTTTTCCTCATAAATATTCATAGGACCTCCCATAATTATAAGCCAATCAAATTTGTCTACTGATGGAAGAGATTCATAATTATATAGATGCGTACCTGTTAGTTTATACACTCAACACTTGACTCTAAATTTAAAATCTTTAATTATTTTTCAAACCAAGGTGGTACATGATCACATTCAACTGTCAAATCCTCAAACTTATTAGCATTTAAAAATGGTACTAATATATCTTTAGAATTAATTTTTTCGTTATTCTTCATAATTGGTCTAAGATCAATATAATAACTTCCAACTTTCCCTGCCAAGGTAGGTACAGGTATCTTCTCTATAGGTTTTCCACTTTAATGCTTTTAGCTTTATTATATTCTTCATTTTGAAGTACCACTTCCAAAAATTCTTCTGGAGAGCCTTCTATACCCCATACACTAATCCCCCTCCTTTCTTAAGATTTAATTATTGTTATTAATTTTCTCCCTTATTAAAAATACATCTAACTGCTGAAATTCTATTCTGATCAAATAACCTATGGACCTGAGTACACATTGAAAGAACCCTATCCGCATCAGATGCCTCAGGATTTTCATAATGATAATCTTCAAGAGAACAAATATCGAACATTAAATCCAATGATCTTATAGCTTCATTTCACTCATTATCTATACCCTCTTCTTAATAATTCTGCCAAAACCTAATTTTACAGTTAAGTTTTGGCAGAATATAATAAATATAAAATAAATCTTATAATATTTAATTACCAAAAAACTATAGTTATGAATTTACCACATAGCAAGTATCCATTCTTTATTCTTCTTGTATTCCATATCAGTAAATAATACATTTGCCATTTCTTCTGCAAGCCACATAGCTCCTTCATATCCAACTACAGGATGACGGAAATATCCAGCTCTATCAAACACAGGGAAACCCACTCTTAACATTGGAATATTATATTCCATAGCAACAAATCTGCCTTTTGAATGTCCCATGATAAGATCAAGCTCAAGTCCATGATTCTTTATTCTATCTTCTAATTCCCATAAGTCTGCATTTAACACAACTTCCATATCAAAATCCACTTTTTCTTGAAGATCTTTAATACGTGGATCATCTACATAATTCTTATTATCATCACCTAAAAGAAGTAATACAGGCTTCATTTCTAAATCAAGACAAAATTCTGTGAGGCCTATAACAAGATCAGCATTTCCATAAATAGCAACTTTTTTTCCGGCAAAGAACATATGAGTAAGATCGGTAAGAGTATCTAATGCAATACCTCTTTCATAAGCTAATGATTTAGAAATAGGCTTTCCAGTCATCTTACTTAAGTTCTTTAGGAATATATCTGTATTACGAATACCTATAGGGGTTGGTCCTATGACTGCTGGAACTTGAAATTCACTTTCAAGATATTTAGCAGCATTTCCGCCTTCATATCTGTTAAGCGCAATAGTTCCCATTGCATTTGCTGTATCAGCTATTTCTTCTATAGTAGTTTCTCCATGAGAAACTGTATTTTCAGATGGTATTAATGGTGAATCAAAACTTTCAGTTTCGAAAAGTACATTGGCTTCTATATTCATTTCTGATAAAAGGTGCTTTAATGCTTTTACATCACCAGGATTAACCCATCCAGTAATCAAATTGATTTTATCGCTAGCATCGCCTTTTTTAGCAAAATATTTTACAAAAGCTTCTACTGCTACATCATATCCACTTACCTGACTTCCTTTAAAACTTGGTGTGTGAATAGGAATGAGATGAACTTCTCTACCTGCATATTTTTCTTTAAGAAGACCATTATTAAGTTTTCTTACAACACCATCTATATCATCTCCTATAACCTCAGTTGAACAGGTTGATATTATAGGTATAACTTTTACATCAGGATATCTCATTAAAAGTACGTCTACACCTTCCTCAACACGATTAAGTGCACCAAATACAGCACCATCTTCATGTAATGATGTAGATGCTAATTCAAAACTTTCTTTAAAATGCTGTGAGAATATCAAACGAACAAACATAACACAGCCTTGTCCTCCATGGACTAATCCTATACAATCTTTTACTCCTATACTAACATACTGCGCACCAGCAGGCTGACAGGTAAAAATAGGGTTAATAACACCAGTACGGTCTTTTTCTTTTACTTCACAAGCCATAATTTCACTTCCTTTCTAGTATCTTGGGTCTGTAAGTTCTGCATTAAGTGACCCTGTAATAGTTACATAATCTATACGATCTTTTAGTTGTTGCATTAATTGTATAAGTTCATCCTTACTCATATCGTTTATCCATGGGTACTCAGTTTTATAAGCATCTGCAAGACATAATGCATCTGCATAATAACATCTATCTGCAGGAGTACTAAGATCTACTTCTTCGCCTAACAATATCTGTTTAGTTTTAGTTAAAATCCCTTCATTTTGTCTTTCTCTATCCCATTTACGAGAATGAAACTGCCAAAGACAATTCTTCATAATATAATCTGTAAGCTGATTAAGCTGAACTTTACTTGGATCTTCCATAATTATCTCCTCCTGCTATTTCTTTGACTCTACTGCTTCTTTTGCCTGTTTTAAATATGGATAATCTTCTATTGTTTTTGATCTTATAGATGAAACATTATCATATTTACCAGTATATTGTCTTAAAACAGTAGAAGATTTAACTTCTTCACTTAAATTAACATCTGATAACATTCCTGGAGTTTCAAAATTAACGTTTGATATTTCATCCTTAGTTATATCTACCATAGCAAGTTTGTGAACTGGTGAATAAATTGCATTATATATATCACGCGCAAATCTAACCCAGCCTTCAAATCCCTTATAAGGACCATTATGATATGCATGTGCATTTAGATATGGAACTCCAACTTTCTTTGCAAACTCTCCCGGACGTTTACCTGTAAATATACAATCAGGTTTTAAAGTTCTCATTGCTTCTAAAGATTCTAATTCATTAGGATCATCAATAGCAAGTGCTCCAGCTTCACATCTTGATATACCTTTTTCCATATCTCCCTGATGACCGAATTTAGTATATACTGATACAACTTCAACGCCCATCTCTTCATGAATTGCGTGAGCCCAGTGCCAAAGTTTAGATCCGCCTGGCCATAAACATACTTTCTTTACTTTTAAACGTTCTTTATACCAATCAAGCTCTGGTTTCCATCTGGCAATTTCCTCATCAATAATCTGTTGTGCTCTCTCTTCTATTCCAAAGAAAATACCTATCTTTCTAAGAGATTCTCCTAACGCTTTAAAACCAAATCCATCTATATCTAAACGTGGAGTACCATATCTTTGTCTAAGTTCATTTGCAAGATATTCCGCAGAACGTGCACATTCAAGTACATTTAAGTGTGCAAGATGCATCCCCCTAAGATCATCATAAGAACCATTACCCGTAAAGGTAGAAAGAACTTGGATGCCCATTCTCTTAAAATAATCCTGCATAATTTCCTGATCACCTTGTATATTATATTCACCTATATAGTTGATAACGTAAGGGCTGGTTATTTCTGGTTCATAAGTTCCAACCTTTTGATTAACCCATCCTATAGTAATCTTGTGATGTCCACCAGATTGACTTGGACCTGCAAACCCTGGAGAATTACATACAAATATATCTACATCCGGCATTTCAGCTTTCACTTGCTTAGTAACAGCTTCAATATCATCTCCAATAAGTGCTGTACCACAAGTTTGATAAATTGTCATCCTCTTTATATGAGGAAATACCTTAAAAGCCTCAATAATATTTTGCTTTAATACTTTTTCAGCTCCAAATACTATATTCTTTTCTTTTACATCTGTTGCAAAAGTATATTTTAATTGGAAATTATTATTGTCACTTATATATCTTTTTGTTTGCCAAGTGTCATACGTACAGCCAATAGGACCATGACTCATATGTATAACATCTTTCATCGGCGTACCAATAACGTGTTTTGCTCCACAATAAGCACAACCACGTTCTGAAATTGTTCCTGGAATTGTATTTAAATACCCCAAAGGAAGAGCATCTGTTAAATCTTCTCCCTCACCTTTATCAACTGCATGTTTTCCTCTTTCAGGAATACACTCACTACATTTAAAAGTATGATATGGCATAAATTTTTCCTCCTTGTATAATGTAGTCATAACATTCAATAGAAAACTATCTTGAATTCTAACGAACATTACAACTCATTTCTTTTAATTTATTCGAAGATTTTCTACCCGATAGGGTGTACTAATCTCATCTAACTTAGTTTTCTATTTTTCCCAAGTGGGAATCCATACTAGTAAATATTGATGTATAATATCTCCTGAATAGAAGATAGATGTATTCCTCCTGGGAAGTAACTCTAACGAGTCATTGATACCCGAAAATTAGCGTATCATTCCATCAGTGAGAGTTCTATGTTTAGCTGGTTGGGTTTCCCTTTGGGAATTACCCGTGTCACAAACAAGGTTATAGAATTACTGATAGAAATGGAATATCTATTCTATCTCACAAAGCAAAGGAGATATTATTTTATGAGTAAATTTTTTTATAGACCAATAGTTGGAATCGATGTATCAGCAGACTTTTCAGTAGTTGCTATACTAGCACCTGACGGTGAAGTTTATAGAAAGCCTTTTAAAATTAAGCACAATAGAAATGGTTTTGATTACCTAGTAGATCAAATAAAAAAAGCGGAAGAAGAGTTTAACATGAAAACGGCAATTTTCATGGAATCTACTGGTGTATACCATCTTACTCTTTTCCACTTTCTTAGGGATACATTTGAAACATGTATCTTAAATCCACTCATTACTAATTGTAACAAGAATGGAGACATAAGAAAAGTGAAAAATGATAAAAAAGATGCATTAACCATTGCTAAAATAGGCAAATTTCAAAATGTTAAATATACTTCTGCATTTGATATTGAAATTTATACCTTAAAAGCTCTCTGTAGAGATTACTATAAGTTTACTGATAGTAAATCTACTTTTAAGAAAAAGCTTTCTACCGACTTAAAAATTATTTTTCCTAGCTATAGCTCTGTTTTTTCAAACATTACTTGCAAAACATCAATAGCAATTTTAAAAGAATATTCAAGTCCTAAAGCTATCTTAAATGCTGATAAAAATGAGTTAATAGATCTTATTCGCAGTCATTCAAGAAAAGGACTAACATATAGTGAAAAAATCTATAAAAAGCTAATTGATGCTGCTGAAGAAGCTATTTACATTGGTCTTAAATCGCCTAGCCTGTTTGTAAAAATCATGAACACAATTTCTGTAATAGAAACTTTAGAAAATCAGCTTAACAATTTATTAAATGAAATTCATTCATTGATGAAAAGCAATAGGATTTCAGAGCAATTTAAGAAAAATGTTCAATTGATTTACTCAATACCAGGTATTGGTGAATTAACTGCCATCACAATAATGAGTGAAATAGGCAATATTAAAGGTTTTGTAAAAGCTAAACATTTAGTTGCTTACTTTGGTATTGACCCATCTGTCAATCAATCTGGTAAGTTTAACAGTAATAAAAATACTATGTCTAAACGTGGTACCAGAATAGGCAGAAGAGCCTTATATGCTGTGGCATTAGCATCCATACGAACCAGTAGAAGCGGTGAACCTATAAACAAAGTTTTACTTACCTACTATAAAGAAAACCTAAATGGTAAAAGCAAAAAGGTTGCTTTAGTGGCAATAATGCATAAACTTGTTAATTACATATTCTCCGTCCTAAGGAACCAAAAAGAGTATGAAATACGTGATCCTAAAATACATATTAAAATGTATCTTAATAATGGTTCTACTACAGCAGCCTAACGGCTAAAAACTTAAAGACTAATCATCTTACAATTAATTCCATTGTTCGTGCTTTTTCAATGGATTATTTGCTATGCAAATTTTTACTCATAAATTATTTTTTTAATTTTTATTGACTTTTACTAGCTGGTCTTTATTTAATACCAAAATTTAACTTCTTTATTTTATAACTACTGATACAGCTCTTAGTCAGTCATACCATATTTTACAACCATAGCCTCTAAATCATCCATCTTAAGAGGTGTAGGAATAACAAACATTTCATTTTCTATTATTTTTCTTGCTAATTCTCCATATTCCTTTGCTTGATTACATGTATCGTCAAATTCAATAACTGTTTGCTTGTTAAATTCAGCTTTTTGAACGATGTTATCTCTAGGCATAAAGTGAATCATTTGAGTTCCTATAGAAGCAGCAAATTCTTCTATGAATTCTCTTTCTAAATCCACCATACGACTGTTACAAATTATTCCACCAAGTCTAACTCCACTTTGATTTGCGTATTTAACAAGACCTTTACATATATTATTTGCTGCATATACGGCCATCATTTCTCCTGATGCAACTATATAAACTTCTTGAGCTTTACCATCTCTTATTGGCATTGCAAATCCGCCACATACAACGTCACCAAGTACATCAAAGAATACGAAATCTAAATCCTCTGTATAAGCTCCATTTTTTTCCATAAGATCTATAGCTGTTATAACTCCACGACCTGCACATCCTACTCCTGGTTCTGGACCGCCTGATTCAACACATCTGATATCTTCATATCCTACTCTTACAATATTCTCAGTAGTAATTTTTTCTTCACCTTCATCACGAAGCATATCCATTAATGTCTTCTGAGGCATGCCACCAAGGATAAGACGAGTTGAATCTGCTTTTGGATCACATCCATGTATAAATACCTTTTTATCATAGAAGTGAGCCATTGCTGCTGCTGTATTTTGTTGTGTAGTAGATTTACCAATTCCACCTTTACCGTAAATTGCGATTTTTCTTGTCATTTTAATTTCCCCTTTCATATAAAAAAATGATTATTCATATAGCCGTAGTATAAAAATTATTTTTACTAAATTACCTTCTGCTGTCCTTTTTGAAAATTATAAAATTATCTTGAAAAATACTTCTTGAAATGTTAAAATAAAAATTGGGTAAGTTAAATATATCTAGTGTCACTGGGAATATGATATTACCTTTCTTCATGGGTATTCGAAGTATCCATGAAGATTTTATAATCTCATCCTATTTGCTTAAAACACTATTCACCTCCTCTATTACACATTCTATAAAGTAAGCTTAAGCAAAGTTAGCAAATTAAGTAAGTCTAGTGCCTTTGAAAATTTATTTATTTTCATGTTCATCATGCACTAGCTTTATTAAATTTACCTTATCATGATGGAATCGTTAAAATATGGCAAGATAAATTTAATAAAGTTGGCATTATTAAAAACTTTCAAGTTGAAATTGTGAATATTAGGTTGGTTTTTTATTAATTTATTGATTAATAAGACTATATCATAATTTTATTATTAATACAGTACTCATTTGTTCTATTATATTGCTTTCTATTGGATTTAATCATCTTATGTTATATAAACTATTGTATAAGTGAACAATATAAATAATTGTCTTTATAATTGTTATAGCAAAACACATTTTGTAGTATTTCAAAACATTTTATTTGTGTTTTATTCCATTATGTACCGTTTTATTACTTTTGGTATAATAAAACTATATCACAATCTGTTATGCAACACAAT
Source organism: Clostridium pasteurianum DSM 525 = ATCC 6013 (assembly GCF_000807255.1). Taxonomy (NCBI): domain Bacteria; kingdom Bacillati; phylum Bacillota; class Clostridia; order Eubacteriales; family Clostridiaceae; genus Clostridium; species Clostridium pasteurianum. The sequence continues at coordinate 4,076,988 of NZ_CP009268.1, forward strand.
AGTTTTTTGATAAATTATCAACTTTTTTTATTTTTTATTGTATTATTTAAAGAAAATACCCTTTTAAATTTTATATTATTAATTAATTAGCAATTATAGATAAGATTTTAATAAACATTTTATAAATACATTGTATTCAATTTAGTTATTTCACGTTTTACTTCTTAGTATATATTTATATTTATTAATATTCATTTATATAATTAGAAAAAATACTACTTTATTATAAATTAAAGATAAAGGACAAACTTCCTTTAATTTGTATTTACTATAAAATTAAAATTATTTACTTTGTCTCTAATTTCACAGTAAATACAAGCATAGCTAAAATAATTAGATTTTTATGAGAATATTATTTATTTCATCACTGACTTTAATTCTATTTTCATAAACCCATTCCTGATCAAATTCTAAATTAAATGCCTTAGAAAATGAATAATAGAGATTTATCTTCTGATAGAATATTTCTAAATCATATAATTCCTTTAAATTACAGCTTGGTTTAGATATATTATGTTTTTTAGCCACAAAAATTTCATCTACATAAAATAAAAATGCATTAAGCATGTCTTCATTAGAAACATCAAAGGGAATTTTTAAAAGTCTCCACTGAATTTTATCTTCAAGTCTATATACTTTTATACTGTCTAGTACTTTTAAGTACTCATTTACATCCATTTTTCTATAATAAGACAATTTTTCTTCTTTCGTTTTCCATAAAGCAAGCTTTTCTCTTAAAGAAAGTTCTTTTATCTTTAAAATTTCCTCACTAGGTCCTACAACAGCCTGTTCTATTATTCTATCTTCTATATCAAGATTCTCTCTTATAAAATCCTGAACCTTATTATAAGTTGCCACATAACCAGTATCGTATATCCCCTTTCTTCCAGCTCTCCCAGCTATTTGCTTCACTTCTTGAGATTTTAAATATCTCATTTCATTTCCATCAAATTTTTTTATATCCATAAAAACTATTCTCTTTATAGGAAGATTTACTCCCATACCTATTGCATCTGTAGTTATTAAAATCTTTGTCTCTTTATTTATAAATTGCTCATATTGTTTTTTTCTGACCTCTGGAGGTAAATCACCATATATAATACTAGCTTTTATGCCCATATTTGAATAATAATAAGCTAAATTCAGCACCATTTTCTTTGAAAATGCTACCAGTGCATCCCCTTCCTCTGCATCTCTATAGGCAAAAGTCCTATAATCTATCTTAAGCGGTATATCTCTAATATATCTTTTAAGTTTATATTTATCATTACAATCTTCTATTATATCTAGCAGCAAAGGGCTTGCATTATATGCTCCGCAAACATGAATTTCATTACATTGAATTCCAAGTATAGCCCTAGTCCATGCAGCTCCCCTTTGATCATCATCTATCATCTGAACTTCATCAATAACAGCTACATCATAAATTTCCTTTATATCCAGCTTTTCTATAGTACAACATATATGCTGTGCCCCTTCTACTATTATTTCTTCTTCCCCTGTTATAAGACTGCATTTTACACCTTCACTATTTAATCTTTCATAATTCTCAAGAGCCAATATTCTAAGCGGGGATAAATATATACCTTTATTACACTGTTTAAGCCTCATCATGGCATTATAAGTTTTACCTGTATTTGTTTCTCCTAAGTGCAGATAAAATTTTCTCTTTAGCCTTCTTGCAGCACTGTATTCATCTTTTGGATTTGACGGAAACACTCTATTGAATTCTTCAGATATAATTTCAGGTATATGTTTTGTTATAAGTACGCTTATAATTCCTGATTGAAGATATCCTTCATAGTCTTCCTCAAGTACATCTTCAAACCCAAATTTAGTATCATTTTTATTATTATAGGCTTCTATAAGCTTTCTTGATATGTACTCCAGCAAAGATAGATAACCTTCATATACTAAATCATAATCTTTTAAATTCTCATGCTTAAATTCTCTTAATAATTTAAGTTTTTTTCTTATTGATGCTTCATGTTCCCAAAGTCCACTTAATTTACTATGATTTATCACGTTCTTTGTTTGGGCAAACTGATTCTTTATCTTTCTAAAATTCCTCTCAATAGCTCCAATCTTCATGTCATACCTCCCAAATAAACTTTTATACATTCACTAATACTTATATTTTACCATAGCATAATGAAAACTATGCTGTAATTTCAATGTTACTAATTAAACAATTAGTTATAAAATAAATAAGGTTTAATATTTAAGATAAAATCATCTCAAATATTAAACCTTATTTTATTTCACATTATTCAATTAAATTCCTACTACGCAGGAACTCTTCTGCTACTAATTTTGAATCCTCACCATTATCAACTTTGTAATTAAGGTTTCTCATGTCTTCATCAGTAATTTGCCCTTCAAGTTTTTTCAACAAAGGTCTCAATTTTGGATATTTGTCCAATGTATCTTCTCTAATTAGAGTGGCTGCATAATATGGTGGAAAAAAATTTTTATCATCTTTTAATGTTTTAAGATTAAACTTCTTCAATAATCCATCCGTTGAAAAGGCATCTGCTACCTGTGTTTCATTTTTTTCTAAAGCAGAATATCTAAGACCACCATCTAAGCCCTTAACTGTTTTAAAATTCAACCCATATTGTTTTTGAAGTCCAAGATATCCATCAGATCTATTTGCAAACTCCATAGTTGAACCTAAATTCAATTCACTACTTACTGCAGCTACATCTGATATAGAATTTAAGTTATACTTATCAGCTACATCTTTTTTCACTGCTAACACATAAGTATTATTGAAACCTAAAGGCTTCATCCATTCCATTTTGTAATTCTTATGAAAATAATCTTTTACAATATCATATACTTTATTTTCATCATTTACTGACTTTTGATTCATTATATTTACAAGGCCTGTACCTGTATATTCAACATATAAATCTACATTATGATTTTTCATAGAATCAAATACAACACTAGTACCACCTAAATTTAATTTTCTGTCAACTTTATAATTAGTATTATGTTCTATAAGTGAAGCAATCATATTTCCCAATATTAATTGCTCATTAAAATTTTTAGAGCCTACAACTATAGTATTTTTATTTCTGTAATATCCAAATGCAGCTCCTCCAATTATGCATATAACTACTATTATAGAAATAGCCATCTTATATTTTTTAATAACTGCTATAGTAATAGATGGTTTCTTTTTACTTGTTCTACTAGAGGCTTTTATACCTATAGGAGTAACTATATTTTCAACTTTACTAATAATAAAATCAAGTACAATAGCAAGAATACAAGCCGGAATAGCTCCTGCTAAAATCATATTGTTATTTACAGTCTGAACTCCTGAGAATACCAAATAACCGAGCCCTCCTGCTCCAATAAAGGCAGCTATAGTCATAAGACCAACTGCAGTAACTGCAGATATCCTTATTCCAGACATTATAACTGGCATAGCTAAAGGAAATCTAACCTTTAATAGTATCTGATTATCGGTAAGTCCAATTCCCCTTGCAGCCTCAACAGTTGACGGATTAATATTTGTAAGTCCTGTAAAAGTATTTTTTACAATAGGCAATAATGAATATAAGACAACCATAGCAATGGCTGGTTTACTGCCTATCCCAAGAACTGGTATTAAAAATCCTAGTAATGCCAAACTTGGAATGGACTGAACTATATTTGCTATAGTTATAACAGGAGTAGATAACTTGTTTAATTTAACTATTAATATTCCTAGTGGAATTCCAACTAATATAGAAATTATAACTGAAAATAGCGTTAATTGAATATGCTGAATAATTAAATCATATATTTGTAATTTTCTATCAACCACAAAACTAAAAAATTCTTGCACTATGCTTCTACCTCCTTATTCATAAGTTGATCACTTAGTACAGACAGTAAACTACTTTTAGTAATAAGACCTACTAATTTAGAATCATTATCTACTGCTGGAACATATCCTATGCTCTCTTTTTCTATAGTCTCCAAAACATTTAATATAGACTCTTCATAATTAACTGTTATTACTTTCGTTTCCATTATATCTTTTAATTTTGTATTTCTATTGGTACTAGCTCTAATTTCTTTTAATGTTATAATACCATTTAATGTATTATCTTTATTTACTATAAGCAAGCTGTCTACATGATTGTACTTCATTATTTCTATAGCTTGTATTACTGTTCTCTCTGCACTAGACTTTACAGGATTCTCTATCATAATATCTTTAACCTTTATAAGTTCTGGTTGATTCCATATTCTATTAGCTCCAATAAAGTTTTTTACAAAATCATTAATTGGATTCCTTAATACGTTTTCGGGAGTATCAAATTGAACTACTCTTCCAGCTTCCATAATACAAATTTTATCTGCCAGTTTTAACGCTTCATCCATGTCATGAGTTACAAATACTATTGTCTTTTTAATGTTTTGTTGTATATTAAACACCTCATCCTGAAGCTGACATCTAGTTATAGGATCTAAAGCACTAAAAGGTTCGTCCATTAATATTATTTCGGGATCCATAGCAAAGGCTCTTGCTATTCCCACTCTCTGCTGCTGACCTCCACTAAGCTCACTAGGATATTTATATAAATAATCTTTTGGCTCCATATCCACTAATTTTAATAATTCCTCTGTTCTTTTATCCACCTTTCCCTTTGGAACTTTTTCTATGGAAGGTATCAATTCTATGTTTTCTTTTACGTTTAAATGTGGAAGAAGACCTGTTTGTTGTATTACATACCCCATACTTCTTCTCAATTTAATAGTATTCTCTTCTTCAATTCTGTTTCGATTAATTAATATCTCACCTGAGGTAGGTTTTATAAGTTTATTTATCATTTTTAATGTAGTAGTTTTTCCACAACCACTAGGTCCAATAAACGTAACTAATTCTCCTTTTTCTATTTTTATATTTATATCTCGAAGTATTTTTTTACCATTTATTATTTTATTAATTCCCTTAAATTCTATCATAATATTCCTCCATTTCTTCGGAAAGTAACAACTTAATTATACCACAAAGTTGTTTCACTGTAAAATAAGCACAAAATTTTCCAGAAGTTAATGCAGTAAAATAATAATGACTTTTTAATACAATAACAAAAAAATCCTGAAGCAATTGCTTCAAGATTTTTTAGTCTTTATATAAAAATTGTTTAGTTCTATAATAGGTACTCTCATCGCCTATAGCGATAAACACATCATTTTCTAAAAATACAGTATAAGGTCCCGGTGAAAGTATTAGCTTTCCGTTACGCCTTATAGCTATTATAGTTGCTCCGGTATTTTGCCAAAACTTTACCTCTGATATAGCCTTTCCTACTATATGCAAGCCAGCATATATTTCAAACTCAAAAGGTACAAAAGGATTACTCTTGTTAAATCTATTTGAATAATCAATTAGCTCATTTATAACATTATCCATGCTCTTTTCTATTTGATTTTTTTTAGTCATTAAATCTATAATTTCTTTTTTTAAAGAAGTTAATGAATCTATATCCTTAAATTTATCAATGAATTTTAGAGAATTATCCACAGATTCTACTATTATCCCACTGCCTTTTGTAACTTTTACTATCCCCATATCACTTAAAAGAATAGTAGCTCTTCTTATGGTTTCAGGAGATACATTATATTGGCTCGCCAAAGAAGACCTGCCATATAGCTTATCTCCTACAGCAAAATCTCCTGCTACTATTCTATTTGCAATATCAATTGCTATCTTTTGATAAACAGGTTTTATTATTGATTCACTCCCCATTTTACGCCTCATCTTCCTTTAACAATGCCATTATAGCCATTATATATCCATAAAAACCAAAACCACAGATTTGACCAATACATGCTGGAGCTGTAACAGATTTTCTTCTAAATTCCTCTCTTGAATGTATGTTACTTATATGTACTTCTACAGTTTTAATAGAAACGGATTTAATAGCGTCATAAATCGCTATACTGTAATGAGTATATGCACCAGGATTTATTATAATACCATCATACTTCTTATAGGCAGCCTGTATATATCCTATTATTTCTCCTTCTATATTACTCTGTAAAATCTCAACCTGAACTCCCAATTTTTTAGATTGCAATTTTATGTAATCACATAAATCCTGATAATTTTTAGTTCCATAAACGCTCTTTTCTCTGATTCCCAAAAAATTAATATTAGGCCCATTAATCACTAATACTTTCACAAATATACGCTTCCTTCTAACTTATTTTTCATATTATTTAATAACAGCTATAGATAATAATTATTTATTATAAATTTAATTTTTCCTTTATTATATCTGAAACTTTATCTATAGTTATTTTTAATTTTTTATCATTTATAACTTCACAATCACAATACTCTTTATACAGCTTATATCTTTCCTTATATAATTTATGTAAATTATCTCTAGACTGACTTAAGAGTGGTCTATTAGAGATATCAACATCCTTTATTATATATTCTAATGGTCTATTTATAAATACTATTATTCCATTTCTTTTTAAAAGTTTCATATTATAAGAAGATTTTATAACTCCTCCACCAGTAGATATAACTACAGCTTCTTTACTGCTAATCTCTTTTATTGCTTCTGTTTCAAGTTTTCTAAAATATTCTTCTCCATTTTTAAATATATCCGATATGATTTTACCTTCTTTTTTCTCTATATATTCATCAGTATCATACAATTGTAATCCATAACGCTTTGATATATTTTTAGCTATAGTTGTTTTTCCTGAACCTGGCATTCCTATAAATACTATATTCTTTCGTAAAGCCATAACAAATTTACACCTCTTAACTATAACAACTAAAATTGTTAAATCTAAAATATCCTCATAGACTGTCTATTCAATGATTATAAACTATAAGGGTTTACGTTTCACATTCTGTACAGTTATTTACAACAATTCTAACTAAGCAGGATTTATTTATATTTGTTTTTTTAAAAATTTGTCATATATTTTATCTACTACAGACTCCTCAATAGTGATATTATTCCATAGTTCCTCTGCAGCTACAGCTTGACCAACTAACATATATAACCCATTAACTGCTTTTATACCTCTCTTTTTAGCAAATTTTAAGAATAAGGTTTCTTTAGGATTATATATTAAATCTACAGCTGATGAAAACTTACTTACACAATTTTCATCTACAGGAGAATTCTCTACTTTAGGATACATTCCACAAGGAGTAGAATTTACAATTATATCTCCTGATTTTAAAAGTTTTAATTCTTCATAATCAATTATTTCTATATCTTTAAAATTTACTGCAGCCTTTTTTTTATCTCTGCTTACAAGTATTATGTCTTTAGAACTGTTGTCTATAAAATATTGTATAACAGCTTTTGCTGCACCACCGGCCCCCAGAATTACAACTTTCTTATTTTGGGATTCTATATGGCTTTTTTCAAGCATCCTTCCAAATCCATAGTAATCTGTATTATAACCAATAATTTTATTCTCTTTAAAACATACAGTATTAACAGCTCCTATTTTTTCCGCCTGGACAGATACCTCATCTAAACAACTCATAATATCTACTTTATAGGGTATAGTGACATTAAGACCTTTTACCCCATTTTTTAACAGGTCCTTAAATCCATCCTTAAGATATCCCTTTTCTATTTCGAATAACTTATACTCAGCATCCATCTCTAATATGTGAAAAATAGTAGAATGAATAGCTGGAGATACACTATGCCCTAATTTTTCCCCTATAAGTCCAAATAAACATGTCATATATTATCCCCTCTTTTCAATATTAATATCTATAAATGAATCTGATTTATAATTTCCAAGCAATCTAAAATATGTACTTTTCTCTTCTATTCCTTCCACCGCATCCATTATTCTATTCTCAGTTATATTTCCTTCAAAATCTATATAAAATAGGTAATCCCAGGGTTTTCCCTCTATAGGCCTGGATTGAATCATAAGCATATTTAAATTACTTTCAGAAAAATTTCTTAAAATACTATAAAGAGCTCCTGATTTGTGAGGCATAGATATAACTATACTTATTTTATCTGAATCCTTTTCTATTTCCAATTCTTTACCTACAATTATGAATCTAGTGTAATTGCTATTATTATAATTGATATCTCTTTTAATTACATTTAAATCATATAGCTGAGCTGCCCGTTCACTAGCTACAGCTGCTATATTTTTATTTTTTCTATCAGATACCATTTTAGCACTTATAGCTGTATTATAATACGGTATAAGTTTCCATTCAGGATAATCCTTGAAAAATACACTACTCTGTTCAAATGCCTGCGGGTGAGAATAAACCTCTTCTATATCTTCAAGTTTTGCTCCCTGCATTGCTACTAAATGTTGAGAAATTTTTATACATTTTTCCGCTACTATATAAAGACCATACTTATGAAGAAGATCGTATACTTCTGAAATACTTCCAGTAGAAGAATTTTCCACTGGTAAAATTCCATATTTTATTTTTCCCTCTTTTAATGCTTTAAATACCTCTTCAAAATGATTAAAATTATAAGTATAAACCTTTTCTCCAAAATAATTATTCAATGCCTCTTCACTAAAGGAACCTGATACACCTTGAAATCCCACTGTAATCTGAGAATTTTCAGCTTCATTTGCTATATTCTCTTTAACTTCATAACGCAGTCCCTTTACATAACTTTTCTTTTTTACATTATTATCTTGCCACATATCCTTAGCTTCAAGATCTCTACTTATAGACATTATAGCCTTAAAAAAATTCTCTGTAGCATTACTGAATTTTTTATTTTTTAAACTTGCTATATTTTTTTCTATAACTTGTTTTTCTCTTTCTGCATTTAAAATTGGTATGGAATTTTTACTTTTATATTCTGCTACCTGTAAAACGGCTTCTATTCTCTTTTCAAAAAGAGCAACCATCTGTTTATCTATAGCATCAATTTCTTCACGAAGTTCCTCTAGGTCTTTCATAGAAAATCCCCCTTTACTCATACTAAGACATAACGAATAATTAGTCAGTGTATTTACTTTATTATTTATACAAAAACTTAAACTTTTTAGCCTAAAATTACCTTAAACTAAATAACAAGTCAAGTTTAATAAAACAATTATTAGTAAAATACAATCATTATGAATTTTAATTAGTCATAAATCATATATACTGTCTAAAATTATATATTAAACCGACTTAGTTATTCCTATAATGATTCTACTATTTAATATCATACATTAAATCTAATATAGAAATTGCTGCAGCAGCTTCTACTACTGGTACTGCTCTTTGCACAATACAAGGATCATGTCTGCCTGTTATTTCAAGTTCCGCATTTTCATGTCTTTCTATATCTATGGTATGTTGAAGTCTAGCTATAGATGCTGTTGGCTTAAAAGCTGTTCTAAATATAAGAGGCATACCATTTGTTATACCACCCAGTATTCCTCCATTGTTGTTAGTATTGGTTTTAACATTATCATTTTCCATATAATACTCATCATTTGCCTTTGAACCTCTAAGTTTAGATATATCAAAACCTTCTCCAAACTCAATTCCCTTTACTGCTGGTATAGAGAAGATCATGTGAGATAGATGAGATTCCACAGAATAAAAGAAGGGAGATCCAATGCCCACAGGCAGATTTAAAATCGCTGTTTCAACTATTCCGCCTACAGAATCTAATTCTCCTTTAGCATCTATTATTAGTTTTCTCATCTCTATACCCTTTTCCTTATTAATTGTAGGAAATTCTTCTTTTAACAAACTCTTTAAAAGAGATTCTTCCACATTAACTTTATCAAAGGAGTTATCTTCTACATCACTAATGCTCTTTATATGACTTCCAATAACTATTCCCTTTTCAGCCAAAACTTGTTTAGCTACAGCCCCTGCAAATACCAGCGGTGCAGTTATTCTACCTGAGAAGTGTCCGCCGCCTCTATAATCATTAAAACCTCTATATCTTATATTTCCTGTATAATCCGCATGTCCCGGACGCATAAGATTCTTTAACTTACTATAATCCTTGGAATGCTGGTCTGAATTTCTTATTGTAGCGCATAAGGGGGTTCCTGTAGTTCTATCATTAAAATACCCTGAAAGAATTTCAAATTGGTCTGTTTCTTTTCTTGCAGTAGAAAGTTTATTCTTACCAGGCATTCTTCTTTCCATTTCACCTTTTATATAATCAATATCCAGTTTAATCCCTGGTACAAGCCCATCTATAGTAATTCCAATGGCTTTACCATGAGATTCTCCAAAAATTGAAAGTTTAATATTTTTACCCCACACTCCACTCATGGACATTTCCTCCTAGCTTTTTAAAGTCCTCCCAAAAGGTAGGATAAGATTTTTTTACACATCCGCTATCCTTTATAGTAACTTCATCAGTACATCTTATAGAAGCTACTGCCAGTGCCATGGCAATTCTATGATCATTCCAGCTTTCCACTTCTCCGCCTGTGAGTTCTTTTTTACCTCTAATTATAAGTCCTTCTTCTTTTTCTTCTAGATCTGCACCAAGTTTGTTTAACTCTGTAGTTATAGCAGTTAATCTGTCGGATTCCTTTATTCTAAGTCTTCCTGCATTAATTATCTCTGTAGTTCCTTCACTTACAGCAGCTAATACTGCAAGAACTGGTATTATATCAGGACATTGAGAAGCGTCTATAACTGTAGCCTTTGTGTTGGAAGTCTTTGCAACAATACTGCTGCTTCCATTTATCAAACTTCCTTCCATTCTCTTTATAATATCTATTACTTCTTTATCTCCCTGTCTAGAGCTTGAGTTTAAATCAAGACAATCTATTTTTCCGCCTATAACACCTGCAACCAGCCAAAAAGCTGCCTGTGAAAAATCTCCTTCAACTCTATAGTCTTTGCTATTATATTGTTGATTACCTTTTATTAAAAATTCTTTGTAATCTCTATTTACAATTTCTATAGAGGCTTTCTCCAGTATATCCATTGTTAAATCTAAATACCCTTTTGACTCTAAAGTTTTATTGATTATAATTTTAGAATCACCCTCAAGCAATGGTAAAGTAAACATGAGACCTGTTATAAACTGAGAACTTACATCTCCGTCTATAGTGAATTCTCCCGGACTAATCTTTCCATGTACATTTAGAGGAAGCATTCCATTATTATTAGAATATTCTATACCCTGCTTATCAAATATTTTATAATACTGATCTAAAGGACGAGAAACCAGCTTTCCTCTTCCTGTAAATACCACATCATTTTTTTCAGCCAGGCAAATAGGTATAAAAAATCTTAGAGATGATCCTGATTCTGAGCAATCTATTTCTCTTTTTAACAACTTTAAATCACTATTACCTTCTATTTTCAATGTATATATGTTATCTGCCTCTTTTACTTTATCTATTTTGACCCCTAGTGCCTCCATTGCATTGCAGGTGGTCACTATATCTTCAGAGAACATAACATTTTCTACAACACTTTTACCTTTAGAAAATCCTGCCGCAATTATAGCTCTGTGACTTAAACTTTTAGAGGGCGGAATTGTCACTTCCCCTTGTAATTTTGATGGAGTTATTTTAACATAATTCATATTCCTATCCACTTCTCCTAAATATAATTTTCCATAAGCTTGCTATCTATATTTTTAATAAAAGCTTCACCTAGTTTATTCAGTAAAATAATATTAATTCTATCTCTATCGTTCTTTTTATCCATGGATATAGTTTCCAGTACTTTATCCTTATTCAAAGCTTCAACTTCAAAAGGAAGACCATATTTAATGAGTATCTTTTTAAGCAATTCTGAAGTCCCCTTTTCAGTTATACCCATAGCTTCACTCTTTTCAGTAATTTTATACATCCCAATAGAAACTGCTTCCCCATGAGTGTATTTCTCATAATTAAAATATTTTTCTATAACATGACCTAAAGTGTGACCAAAATTAAGAAGCATTCTATCACCTTTGTCTTTTTCATCCTTCTCTACTACTTCCTTCTTTATACTGCAGCACCTGTATATTATCTCATCTATATGATCTAAAAGATCATTATCATCTTTAAAGGTCATGAGTTTATCAAATAACTGTCTATCTTTGATGGCACCATATTTTATAACTTCACCCATGCCATCATGTAGAAACTTTTTATCCAGAGTCTTTAACACATCTGGGTCAATAAATACTGCTTCTGGATGGTAAAAATTACCTATTAGGTTTTTACCTCTTGGAAGGTCTACGGCTACTTTACCACCAATACTGCTGTCTATTTGAGCTAAAAGTGAGGTGGGAACTTGAATAAAAGAAATTCCTCTTAGTGTAGTAGCAGCAGCAAAACCTGTTAAATCACCAACTACCCCTCCACCTAATGCAATTATGAGGTCTCCTCTAGTGATTTCAAAATCTAAAAGTTCATCATATAGTTTTAATAGTACTTCAAAAGATTTACTCTTTTCACCAGCTTCTACGACTAAAGTTTTTACATTATAATTTTCATCTTTTAAAGCTTTCTCCAGTCTATCTCCATAAAAACTATTTACATTAGAATCTGTTACTACAGCAATTTTATTTCCACTATATATTTTTTTTATTTCTTTTCCAATAGAATTCATAAGACCCTTTGTTATATAAATAGGATAGGTTTTATGAGAAAGATTCACCATAATATTACTCATTGCTGTTAAGTTTCCTCCTTTTTGAACCTGCCTTATTAAATATTTCCTTCATTAAGGTAGAATCTTCATTTTTAATAGCTTCCTTCATAGTAGATAAATTATTTTCAAACTCTTCAATTTCCTTTAATATATTTTCTTTATTGGAAATGAACAGCTCTGACCATAAATCAGGATTAATTAATGCCACCCTTGTAGCATCTCTAAAACTTCCCCCTATAAAATATCCTCTTTCTTTATCAAAATTATCACAGTTCATCAGAGCCACAGCAATTATATGGGGTATAGCACTGGTATAAGCTATAATTTTATCGTGAATTTCAGCATCTATTAAAACCACATTCTTACACCCTATACCCTCAGCAATGCTTTTAACTAGCTCAATATTTTCTTTTTTATTTTTATTTGATGGAGTTATTATATAATTTGCATTTTTAAATATATCCTTTGAAGCAAAAGCAAGTCCTTTAGATTCTCTCCCTGCCATTGGATGTCCTCCAATAAAATCAACATAATCTGGTATAAAGGCAGATACTTCTTTTACTATACTTTCTTTAATACCAGAGGTGTCAGTAATAACTGCACCTCTTTTAAAATCATTTTTATGCTTTTTAATAAATTCTATTGCTGCCTCTGGGTACAAGGATATTATAACTATATCGGATTCACTCAAAGGAACCTCTGCCTCTTTGTATCCTTTATCTATAATCTCTAAATCTTCTGCTGTTTCAATAGCCTTTAAATCCACATCAATCCCCCACAAATTCTTGGGATTTAATTCTTTAAGAGCCATAGCATAAGATCCACCAATTAAACCAAGTCCAACAATTGTAATATTAAAATCCAATTTCATTAATATCAAAGCTCCATTTGAATTTTTCTATTTCCTTTAAGGAATCCATTAAAGACTTGAATTTTTTTGGTTTTATAGATTGCTGACCATCACATTTAGCATTGGCAGGATCATTATGTACCTCAATTATTAATCCATCTGCTCCTGCTGCTACTGCTGCTTTAGAAAGAGGCTCTACCATCCACCACATTCCAGCGGCATGACTTGGATCAATTATAATAGGAAGATGACTTTGTCTCTTTATAGCTGGAATAGCGCTTAAATCTAGAGTATTTCTAGTGTAAGTTTCATAGGTTCTAATTCCTCTTTCACACAATATTACATTTTCATTTCCGCCAGCCATTATATATTCTGCTGACATAAGCAATTCTTCAATTGTTGCACTTAAACCTCTCTTTAAAAGAATAGGCTTATCGATTTTTCCAAGTTCCTTTAAAAGCTCAAAGTTCTGCATATTTCTAGCTCCAATTTGTATTACATCAACATCTTCTACAAATTTATCAAGCATCTTAGTTCCCATTAATTCTGTTACTATTGGAAGTCCTGTTTTTTCTCTTGCAATTTTAAGAAGTTCCAAGCCTTCTAGTTCCATACCCTGGAAGCTGTAAGGTGAAGTTCTAGGCTTAAAAGCACCACCTCTTAAAAATGATGCACCTGCTTGTTTAACATCCTGTGCTATGCTGACAATTTGATCTTCACTTTCAACAGAACAAGGTCCTGCTATAACAGATAATTTACCTCCACCTATAGATCCATTACCTATTTTAATTACAGAATCTTCAGGATGGAATAATCTATTTGCCTTTTTGAAAGGTTCTTGAACAACCATAACTTTTTCAACAGCATCATGAGCCTGAATCTGTTCTGGATCGATAGCTGTAGTATCTCCTATAAGACCTAATATACAGTATTTATCACCAAAATCTGTATGAACTATTAGTCCTTTATTTTGTAATCTTTCTATAAAATCTTCTATTATATTTTTCGATGTATTTGGCTTCATAACAATTATCATAATAATTGCCTCCTCTATTTTAATTTATTTTTAATCTCCCATTACAAATTTAGAAGATATTTGTAAGCTAAATTTGATTTTGATAAATTGATTCCTTCATCAAATATTGGAAATGTCAACACTTAAGCTTATTTTTCTCAAAACACAAATTAATATGAAAATATTTATTGATAACAGAATATCTGTTTTACACTGTATAGTGCTAAAGCAATTATATTATACCTGTTTTTTGATTATTAAGCAATTAAGCAGAGTGTTATTATTAATATTATTTATAAAATAAAAAGGAAGACTCTCAATGAGTCTTCCTTAAATTAACAACCTCTATGATTGATTCATTAAACAGCTACCAATCTATTAAACTCATTATGTGAAGATATATGAAATTTTTTTGTGCAAAAATAATAACCAGCGCTAAAATAAAAGCCCCAGCTAAAATAAAAACCATATACATTATTAAGTTTTCCATTAAGAAGCTTATTCATATAAATTCACCAACTTTCTTACAAAATATTTGATAAATAACTTTTATCCGATGACTACCATCCGTAATACTTTCATAACTACAAAATTAGAGATAACGGCTACAACGTCCCTGGATAACTATTTCTAAATTTTAGTTGTAAAAACCACACCTAAAACAAAGAACTCTGTTTATATTAATTATAACAAATAAGAAACTGCTGTCAATGATTTTAGTGAGTTTTTTATGTATAAAATTATTTTCTACAATAAATTCTCTTAAAAGTTCCTCACTTTAAAATTATTAGATTTAATCATATTAAATAAGAGCTTGTTTTATAAATGACAAAAGTACTAAAAATAATTTAAATAAAAAACTCTCTAATTATGATATAAAAATCGCATTAGAGAGTTTTTTTATTTAAAGCATTTCTAAAATTTTGTCTAATTTATAACAGCATTGTTTGACTTATAACATATTTGTCTAATATGTAACAATCACTGATAAAAAAATACTATTTAAATTGCTTTCCAAGTTCATTAGCAACTATTATTGCACCATAAACATCCTCAGGAGTAACCGTAAATGGCATGTTGTGCATGGTATCACCTTCAGCACAAGATGCTTCAGCAGCTTTCATTATAGCTTCTTTATTTATAACATTTACACCCATTTCTTCTAAGGATACTGGTAATCCTACATTCTTCATAAAGCTTAAAGCTTCTCTTATTTCTTCTTCAGGAGCATCTTCAAGAACTAGTTGAACTAGAGTACCAAAAGCAACCTTTTCTCCATGAGATGCATGGTGTAATTCTGTAAGAACAGTAAGTCCATTACTTATAGCATGAGCAGCAGCTAATCCTGAGCTTTCAGCACCAACTCCACTTAAATATATATTTGCTTCAATTATATTCTCAAGTGCTTTAGTTAAAACACCTTTCTCATTTGAAAGTTTTGCTTTTAACCCATCTTCAAGAAGAGTCTTATGACAAAGTTCTGCAAGAGCTAACGCTGCTTTTGTTATTTTAGTACCTACTAAATTATTAGCGTCAGCTTTATAGCATGCTCTTGCCTCATAATAAGTAGCAAAGGCATCTCCCATACCAGCTGCTAAAAATTTCACTGGAGCTTTTACAATTATATCTGTGTCAACTATAACTATATCAGGATTTTCCGGTAAAAATAAATATTCACTGAATTCTCCTTTTTCTGTGTATATAACAGAAAGTGCAGTACATGGAGCATCACAAGAAGCCAAAGTTGGAATTATAACCACTGGAAGCTTTGTATAGTATCCAATTGCTTTTACTGTATCTAGAGTTTTTCCTCCTCCTATGGCAATTACTGCATCACTTTTCTTTACTTTTGCAATTTCTATTAATCTGTCAATTTCCTTTTTTGTACATTCCCCATTGAACTTTTCAAATATTACCTCTGATTCACTTCCTTCAAATCCTTTTCCGATTTTTTTCACTGCATCTTCAAGAACAAAAGGATCTGCTACTACAAGAAAAGAGTTTCCCAAACTCCCTACATATCTTTCCAATTCCGTAAGTACACCTGAACCTTGTACATACTTTCTTGGTGAGTAAATTGATTTTACCATAACTTTCCCTCCACTTTTTATAATTTTATATATTGTATTACAAGTTAATTTTAGCATCAGCAAAAAGTATATGCAATATATTTAGACAAAAAAATCACATTTTCTCAACAAAAATAATACATTCCAACAAAATATTGACATTTTTTTAACAATCTTTTTGATTGTTATATTGCAACACCAAAGAATTAAATACATTTTATTACATATAATTTAAAAATATCAAAATACTATTTTAACAAAAAAAGAGCCAATCCTCAAATTCAGTGAATAATCATTTCCTTTGGGAACAGCCCACATACAAAACAATATTTAGTTAATAATTATAATATAACACACCAGTTCATTAACTTATAATTACAAATCATCATAAATTAAAATGTGGTAAATCATTAACATAGACATAAACTACTTTGATATATAAAGTATTTCTAAAAAGTTTTTTTAACAAACATTTAATTATGAAATTAACATGTATGATAAAACTTATACAATTTAAGAGTTCTTCTTATTTAGTGACTGCTCTAATGTATGCCAAGCTAAAACCGCACATTTAACCCTTGCTGGCATATTTGATATGTTTTTAAGAGCTAAAGCATCTTCTAATATTTCCAATTCCTTTTCATCAGTTATTTCTCTCTTTATCATACCCAAGAAAGTTTCTATAATATGCTTTGCCTCTTCAACAGTTTTTCCTTTTATAAGATCTATCATTATAGATGTAGATGCCTGAGATATGGCACAGCCTATACCTGTAAAACCAGCGTCTTCAATTATATTATTCTCTATTTTTAATTCCAGCTGGATTTCATCTCCGCAGCTTGGATTATGACCCTGCTCAATTACATCTGCCCCTTCAACATGTCTTTTATTATGATGTGAAGCATTATGTTCAGTTATAATCTCAGAATATATACTATTAAGATCCATAGCCTAACCACTTCCTTGTATTTTTTAACCCTTCCGCTAAAGCGTCCACGTCTTCTTTTGTATTATACAGATAAAAACTTGCTCTACAAGTGGCATTTACTCCCATATATTTCATAAGCGGGTGGGCACAATGATGCCCTGCTCTAATGGCAACACCAGAGGCATCTAATATAGAAGATACATCATGCGGATGCACATCCTTCACATTGAAAGAAATCACGCCAGCTTTTTTATTTATATCCTTTGTACCATATACAGTTATATAAGGTATCTCACTTAATCTCTCTAAAGCATAGCTTACCAATGCCTTTTCTATACTATTTACATTATCCATTTCCACATTTTCAAGATATTTTATAGCCGCAGTAATACCAATAGCTCCTCCTACATTTTGAGTACCACCTTCAAATTTATATGGAATTTCTGCAAAAGTAGCTTCCTGCTCCCACACATATTCTATCATATCCCCTCCAAATATGAAGGGCGGCATTTTCTCAAGTAATTCTTCTTTTCCATAAACCACACCAATTCCCATAGGAGATAACATTTTATGTCCAGAAAACACTATAAAATCTGCATCCATCTCTCTTACATTAACTTTCATATGAGGTATACTCTGTGATCCATCTATTATAGCAATAGCTCCAACACTGTGAGCTTTTTTAATAATATCTTTTACAGGATTAACAGTACCCAAAACATTTGATACTTGAGTAACAGAAACTATTTTGGTCTTTTCTGTTATTTTACTTTCAACCTCTTCTTTTGAAATTACTCCTTCTTCATCTAAATACAAATATTTAAGCACTGCCCCTTTAGCCTTAGCCACTTGCTGCCAAGGAACCAAATTAGAATGATGCTCAGCTATAGAAATAACTATTTCATCACCAGCATTTATAAAGTTCATCCCATAGGAATAAGCTATAAGATTAAAGCCCTCTGTAGCATTCTTAGTAAATACTATTTCTTTAGCTTTTTCTGCTCCTATAAATTTTTTTATAACTTCCCTTGTATTCTCATAGATCTCAGTTGCCTTTACACTAAGATAATAGGCGCCTCTATGAGGATTAGCATTAAATTGTTTATAATATTCATCTACTGCATTCATTACTGATACCGGCTTTTGAGTGGTAGCAGCACTATCCAGATAAGCTAAACGGTGTCCATTAATTGTCTGATTTAAAACCGGGAAATCCGCAACATATTTATTAGTCATCTGTAAGTTTCCTCCTAACACTCTCTGAAATTTCATTTTTAACCTTTTCTAAAGGAATTCTATTTAAAATTGGATTAAAGGCTGCTTCTATTATAAGCTTTTTCGCCTCTTTTTCACTAAGCCCTCTGCTCATAAGATAAAAAAGCTTATTTTCATCTATCTTACCAGCACTAGCAGCATGCTGTCCCTCTACATCATCTTCAGTACATAGAAGTATTGGAACTGATCTGTTTCTTACATTAGGACTTAACAACACTGCATATTCTTCTTCTTGTCCTTTAGACTTTGATGAACCCTTTTTAAAATCTAAAGTACCCCTGAATATTTTATTACTCTTATCTAGAAGAGCACCTCTTGTTTCTATGGAACTCCTCGTCTCTTTTCCATAGTGATTTATCAGATAGTTTATGTCTATATTTCTCTCCTTGTCTCCTAGATAAATAGAATATAAATTTGTTGAACTTCTATAACCTTTTAAATCTGCTTTATAATTAGTAATACTGTGTATTCCACCTAATTCAACGGATACATAATTTATTGTAGCATCCTCTTCCAGTTCCGCTGCATTTGCATCAAGATGAATAGATGAATCTGAAATATTTTGTATTTTTATAAGATTTATAATTGAACCTTTTTTCCCATATATTCTCGTAAGCCCATTATGAAAATACTTTTCATTACTATTGGAATCATATTTAAATACTACTGTAATTTCACTATTTTCTTCTGCAATTATTACATTATCATCTATAACTACAGGACTTTCTTTATCCATAGAATATTCTATAAATATTGGTTCTAAGTTTTTTTTATCTTCATAAGTCTGTATAAATACCCCTGTATTATAGTGATTTTTTACCTGATCCGTTGCTTCTTTGCTTATACCCTCATAATTTAAACCATCAAATATTCTAAGATTAGTATTATCTTTATTGACGTGTATAACTTTTAGTTCTTCTTCGTATGTATCCTGCAGTATACCTTTATTGTATGGTTTTATTTCGGGAATTTTGCTATCTATAGATAAATCATTTACCCCAAGCCATCTCCAAGTCCTTACAGGAATTTTATTTATATTTTTTAAGATTCTATCACTCACTATTCTCACCGCCTACCCAATACTTCCTTCTAGTTCTAAGTTTATTAAATTATTCATTTCCACTGCGTACTCTAAAGGCAATTCTTTTGCAATTGGTTCAGCAAACCCTCTTACTATCATAGCTTTAGCTTCTTCTTCACTTATACCTCTTGACATAAGATAAAATATAGCTTCATCGCTTATTCTTCCTATTTTTGCCTCATGTCCAATATCCACCTCATCATTTAATATATCAAGTACAGGTAATGTATCTGAACGGGAAATATCATCTAACATAAGTGATTCACAGGATACTGATGCTTTTGTATGATGAGCATTTGGTGTAATCTTCACCGCACCTCTATATATAGCAACACCACCACTTTTAGATATAGATTTTGTATTTATAGTAGAAGATGTATATGGAGCTGCATGAACTACTTTAGCTCCGGTATCCAAATGCTGTCCTTTTCCTGCAAAAGTTATTCCTGTAAATTCTGCTTTTGCTCCTTCTCCTTTTAATATACTCATAGGATAAAGCATGGAAATCTTAGATCCAAAAGAACCTGATACCCATTCTATAGTACCATTCTTCTCAACAACTGCTCTCTTTGTATTTAGATTAAGCATATTCCTTGACCAGTTCTCTATAGTTGAATATCTTAAGGTAGCTCCTTCTTTAACATAAAGTTCAACACATCCAGCATGCAAATTGGTTACATTATACTTTGGAGCTGAACAGCCTTCTATAAAATGAAGTCTAGCACCTTTTTCCACTATTATCAGCGTGTGCTCAAATTGTCCTGCACCTGGCGAATTAAGTCTAAAATAAGATTGAAGCGGTATTTCCACATCTACTCCTTCTGGTACATACACAAAAGAGCCGCCAGACCAGACTGCTCCGTGCAGGGCTACAAATTTATGATCGTTTGGTGGAACAAGCTTCATAAAGTATTCCTTAACTATATCTTCATATTCTCTAAGGGCAGTTTCCATATCAGTATATACAATACCTTGTTTAACTAACTCTTCTTTTATACTATGGTAAACTACTTCTGAGTCATACTGTGCCCCAACTCCCGCTAAGGATTCCCTTTCAGCTTTTGGTATTCCCAATTTTTCAAAAGTATCCTTTATATCTTCTGGTACTTCATTCCAGTTACCTTTCATTTGGGTATTTGGCTTAACATATGTAACTATATTATCCATATCCAACTCATCTAATGATGGTCCCCAGGTTGGCAACTCCATATTGTTATATATTTCTAATGATTTAAGTCTGAAATCTCTCATCCATTCTGGATCATTTTTTTCCTTGGATATATTAAGTATTATTTCTTTAGTTAATCCTTTATCAGCCTTATAACTATATATATCTTTATTTTTTATATCATAAAAACCCCTGTCTAAATCCTCAATAAAAGTCTTTTTCCTTTCCATGAGACTCATCTCCTTATAACATATCTCTTTTATTTACAACTTTCCATTGAGATATATAATTCTTAACTTAAAGCTGCTTCTTTAAATTCTGCAAATCCATTATTATTTATTTCATCTATTAAAGATGCATCTCCTGTTTTGACAACTTTACCCTTTAAAATAACATGAACAAAATCTGGTTTTAAATCCTCTAGTATTTTACTGTTATGAGTTATTATCACTATAGCATTATTTTCATTCTTAAATTTATTTACTCCCTTTGAAACTATTTTAACTGCATCTACATCAAGACCTGAATCTGTCTCATCAAGTATTGCTAATTTAGGATTTATCATCATCATTTGAATTATTTCATTTTTTTTCTTCTCTCCTCCAGAAAACCCAACATTTAAATATCTAGAGGCATAACTTTCATCAAATTGCAATATTTCCAGTTTTTCTTTAAGTTCTTTTCTAAAAGCCATAAGTTTAATTGGCTTTCCCGTAATAGAAGTTCTAGAACTTCTTAGAAGCCCTTCTACAGTTATACCTGGAACTTCTTCCGGTGTCTGAAAAGATAAAAATATTCCTTTTTTTGCTCTTTCATCTGTTTTTAAATCATTAATTTTTTCATTTTCAAAAATAATATCTCCACTTGTAATGTTGTATTTAGGATGACCCATTATTACATTTACCAAAGTTGACTTTCCAGCTCCATTAGGACCCATTATTACATGAACCTCTCCCTTGTTTACAGATAAATTAAGACCTTTTAATATCTCAGTTCCATCTGCTTCAACATGAATATCTTTTATATCTAAAAGTCTATCTCCCATATTATTCTCTCCTAAAATAAAGTTTTAATCCCGAGTGTTTAACTCTGATTTATAATTATTGTATATCTAAGATTATTATTTGTCAATAATAATTATCTATTATTTGCAATAAATAATAGATAATTATATAAAAAAGCGCTTTTATTTTTAAAATTTTAAAAATAAAAGCGCTTAAATTTTGACAATATAAGAATGAAAATATTTACTATATAAAAAAAGATTATATTTAAATATAAAAATGAGCTATTCTTTAAGTTCTTTAACTATATTGGGTACCCTTTCTCCTATTAGTGCTTTTACCATATTTTCTGAACTGAGTTTTGCCATACTATTACGCGTTTCAAAGGTAGCTGACCCAAGATGCGGAAGAATAACTACATTATTCAAATTGATAAGTTCATTATTAATATCAATAGGTTCCTTTTCATATACATCTAATCCAGCAGCTCTTATCTGTCCAGACTTTAGTGCTTCAATTAATGCCTTTTCATCTACAGTTTGACCTCTGGATGCATTAATAAATATTGCAGTTTCTTTCATCACTCTAAATTCATCAGCTCCCATAAGTCTATAAGTTTCTCTTGTAAGAGGCGTCATCAAAACTACAAAGTCTGATCTTTTTAAAAGTTCTTGTAAATCTAAATATTTTACTCCTAAATTTCCCTCAGTTTCTAATTTCCTACTCCTATTATGATAAAATACATTCATATCAAAACCAAATTTAGCCCTTTTAGCAATAGCTTCTCCGATTCTCCCCATACCTATTATGCCTAGTGTCTTACCATATACATCAATTCCATAATAACTTTCATCATATTGAGATTTCCATTTACCTTCTCTTAGATATTTATCACATTCCACAATTCTACGAGCTGAAGATAGCATAAGTCCAAACACTAAATCTGCCACACTATTATCAAGTACTTCAGGAGTGTTGGTACCAATTATATTCCTTGATTTCATAATATCTAAATCAAAATTATCATAACCAACAGACATATTACTTACAACCTTTAAATTAGGTGCTCTATCTAAAAATTCCTTGTCAATTTTTATTGAAGTTAGTATTACTCCATTTTTATCTTCTATCTTCTCTAAAAGTTCTTCTCTTGAAATTTCTCCTTCGCCTTCCCACACTTCACATTCACAATAATTTTCAATATAGCTAATTACTTCCTTTGAAAAATGTTTTGCCACATATACTCTAGGTTTCATAACACTTTCTCCTCCTAAAACATTTATATATGAAAACAATTATTATACTTGTTTAATACTCATTAATAATAATTTTAAATAATATTCTTATTTTTATCAATACTTCTTGCTATTTAATAAATTTATCTACTTTACACTATAGGAAACACAATATCTTATTAAAAGTTCATAAAGCAGCTCATTCCTATATATAATAATTCATGTAATTTATAAAAAGTATAACCTTTAAATATGATCGATCTATTAATATGAAAAGGACTAGTACGTAAAAATAAATACTAGTCCATAATAATTTTATGTATTTTAATTTATAATATATTCCCTTATCAAATCGTAATCACCCTTTAAAGCTATTACAAGAGCAATAATATATAATCTTCCTCTTTCTATTTTCTTTCTATGTATTAGCATATTTCCCTGAATTTCTTTTATAGGCAATCTCTTTGTAATTATCAATCTATTTAGTATTTTTGAATCCATTATAATAAATTGAGCTATCTCTTTATAAACTTTTTTAAGTCTATCTTGTTTAGGGCATGTCCTTAGTAAATCCGCAAACTCTATGTCCCACTTTTTTAATTCTTTTTTGTACTCTGATATTTCTAATCTTCTAAGCTCATTTTCTTTTTCATATTCATATTTTTTTATAGATTCATCATCCATGACACTATTTTCAGATTTATCATCAGATTGAGTAACTATAGGTAACCAAATTTTATCTTTCATTTTTTCATTTTTTCTATAATGATCTATACTTCTAAGGCTAATAACATGTTTAGCAAAAGATAAAAACTTTCCTTTTTTCTTATCATAGGCTTCAACTGCTTCTTTAAAAGCCATCATTCCAATGGTAAGTTCATCATCGCATCCATATTGTAAAAATTTGCCTTTTTTCTTGTATAAAATATTTGCTATAAATGGCTTATATACCTCAATTAATTTATTTAATTCTTTTTGATCTATTTTAGCCTTTTCAACTCTATCCTCAAGTGATCTTTTTAAAAACATTTTTTCACCTCACTAAAAAACATCTTATATTCATTCGATATAAAAGCTATGATTTTTGAGGTTTTTTAGATTTAATTTAATTTAAAATTTAATTTAATTTAAAAAATTATTATATTTTTTCTAATTGCTATAAATAAGTTAAAAATTATAAATATACAAGTATACTAAGTTATTTTTAAATCAGGTGTAAACAAGTAATTAATTCCAATTTAATATAAAAATATTTATTTTTTAATTATATTTTTATATTAAGCAAAATGTATAAGTTGTAAAAAATTATTAAAAGTGATATTATTATATAATGATTTAATTGTCATTATACTTTGGAGGTGTTATATATCAATAAAAATTTAATTTTGAACGAAAATATTAAAAACAGGGAAATAAGATTATCCGGAGAGGATAGTCGTATAATCAGAACAGATGAAGCTCTTAAAATGGCCAGAGAAAGAGATTTAGATTTAGTTATGGTTTCCCCCAATGCAAAACCACCTGTATGCAAAATTATGGACTATAGCAAATATCTATATGAGCAATCCAAGAAATTAAAATTAGCTAAAAAGAATCAAAAGGTCGTAGTTCTAAAAGAAGTGAGATTAAGCCCTACCATCGAAGATCATGATATAAATATAAAAGCCAATAATGCTAAAAAATTTTTATCAAATGGTGACAAAGTTAAAGTTTCTATAAGATTTAGAGGTAGACAAAACAACAACACTCAAATGGGTAAAAAAGTTTTAGAGGCATTTGTAGATAAAATAGGTGAATTAGGCACAATTGAAAAAGCTCCTCAATTAGAAGGTCGAAATATGTTTATGATATTAGGCCCTAAAAAATAGATCCATTGCATATTCATAGATTATAAAATTTTAATATTTTCATTAAAAAGCTTTATTTGATAAAAGAAGTTTTGTCAAAATATAATCTATGATATCATTGGCAACCATATATATTTTTGATATTAATCCATTATTATGGTATACTTTTAAGTACGATAGTAAATACTATTAAAAATTAAAATTTATTATATTATTATAATAAAACTATAACCATAATTTTTTAATTATATATACAAATTGTTTTACCACCTTCTTAAGGTGGTTTTGGTTTTTTAATACAATAAAAAGGAGATATATTATGTATAAGAAAAACTACAAATTAAAAAAGACTATTTCAATGAAGCAATTCATATCTGAATTTGGAGAAAACTTTTCTGATCACATAAAAAAAAGATTGATGGAATTGGATTTAAGATGTGTATTGACACGAGAAAATGATGAAAACATATTAGATTTAAAACATGTAGAACATACTAAGTTTGACTGCAAATGCAACAATTCAAAAAACGAAAAAAAAGAATATGCTTATGGAGAATTTGTAGTAGTAGATGGTATATTGTACTTTTCAGAAAAATGCGCAGAAAATTCTGCTGTTATGCAATCCCCCATCGTAAATACTGTTTATACTTCTTTAAGCAATGACAATTCTATACTATTTCAAGACACTTCACTAAAAAAAGTAGACGATAATAATATTGATTACGTTATTGATACTCTTCTAACCGTATATCCTAATGTATCACAAAGGTATATTGATATTTTAAAACACATGACTTCTTACTAAACTAAAAATATATATTTTTTAGTTTAGTTATAAATCTAAATAACCAAATAGCCTAATTCAATTATTTTATGTAAGATAAATTATATATAGTTAGTTTTCAAATAAATAACAGGTTAGTATATCATATTTGCATACATATGATAAAAATATCTTACTTGTTATTTATTTTAATACATATAATCTATCCTTTATGAAATACCTTCATAACTAAAGCAAGTAATCCCGAAGTAATAAGCGGACCTACAGGAACTCCTCCTAAGAAAGCAGCTGCTGCTATTGAACCTAAAATAAGTGCTGGCATCACGTCCCCATGCCCTTGAACGGTTAGATACTTTAATCCCAACCCACTTAGATAAGTGGTAAAAAAAGATAGCAAAAGCGCAGTTATCCCTACTACAGATATAAGATTTCCCTTTATGTTAATAAAGCTTATACTTCCATTGGCAATTGGAATAAGTATAGTTGCTATAAGTATAACTAATGCCCAAAATATGCCCTTACTATCTAGGACTGGCAAAATATATTTCTGAATATTTAAAAGCTTAAGGATTAAAAGAAAGGCAACCGCAACTGATACAGAATTAGCTTTCCCTATTATTGATATAGCTAATATAATAACTAATATAATATTGGCTTCCAAAATTATCATCTCCAAAAATAAATTTCATACTAAAATTAATATTCATATTAACATTGATATATACATATTCTGTACATTTTTCTAACATTACCTTCACACATATGTTTTTCTATGATAAAATTTCTGTCATAAGTTTAATTATTATTATATATATATTTGTAAAATGAGGTATTACATATGAATAACAAAATTTTAATTATTGAAGATGATATATCTATTAGTGAAATGGTAAAGAATTATTTAAAAAAGGAAGGATTTATAGCAACAACTGCTTGTAATGGCGAAGATGGAATTGCTGTATTTTTAAAGGACAATTTTGATTTAATTGTTCTTGATTTAATGATGCCAAAATTAGACGGCATAGAAACTATAAAAATAATTAGAGAAAAAAGTTCAGTGCCTATTTTAATTATGTCTGCAAAGGATAGCGATGTAGATAAAGCTATAGGTCTAGGTTTTGGAGCTGATGATTATATTACTAAGCCTTTTTCTATGATTGAAATTTCTGCAAGAATTAAAGCAGCTATTAGAAGATCAACAAAATATTCTAATAATAAGCAAGAAATACAAATCATTAAAATTGGAAACCTTACCGTTGATTTAAATAATTTTTTAGTCAGTAAAAATGGTCAAACTATACAACTTACTTCAAAAGAATTTGATATTCTAAAATTATTCATTAAAAATCCTAATAGAGTGTTTACCAAGGCTCAAATCTACAATTTAATTTGGGAAGATGATTACTTTGGAGATGAGAATGTAATTAATGTACATATGCGAAGATTAAGAGAAAAGATAGAGGATAATCCATCAAAGCCTCAATATATAAAGACCTTGTGGGGAATAGGCTACAAACTGGAGGTAAATTAAGATGACCATTTTATTATTCATAGTTATTTTCGTCTTAATTTGTATAATACTTTTTCAATACAGGCTTCAAAATAAACGAACTAAAAATTTACAATACATTCAAAGCAAGCTGCAAAAAATTATTCTTCATGGTGCTGATGAAAAACTTTTAGTTGTTACTGATGAAAATGAACTAAAGGGATTATTAGTAGAAATCAATAATCTTTTAGATTACAACCAAAAGATACTGTCAGACTACAGAAAAAAAGAAATAGCTATGAGAAAAATGCTTTCAAATATTTCCCACGATTTGAAAACTCCTCTTACTGTTGTATTAGGATATATAGAAACTATAAAGTTGGACAAGGCTATTGAAAATAAGGAAAAAGATATATTGCTTTCTAAAGTACACGATAAAACTCTTGAAATAATTGAACTTATGAATAAATTTTTTGATCTGGCAAAACTGGAATCAGGAGATAAGGATATTGGTATCACCAGAATTAATATGAATGAGGTTTGCAGAAAAAATATATTAGATTTTTATGAAATTTTAAATACCAAAGGTTTTAAAGTGAATATTGATATTCCCCAAGTTAACATTTATGCATTAGGAAATATTGAGGCTCTTGATAGAATAATGAGCAATTTGATTTCCAATGCCATTAAATATGGAAGTGATGGTAAAGTTATAGGATTAAATTTAAACTGTGATGATGACTTTACCTATGTAGAGATCTGGGATAGAGGTAAGGGTATTGATGAAAATGAGATAGATAAAGTTTTTGAAAGAATGTATACCCTTGAGGATTCGAGAAATAGCTCCTTTCAAGGCAGTGGTTTAGGACTTACCATAACCAAAAGACTTGTAGAAAAAATGGGAGGAAAAATTCTTCTTAATAGTAAACCAAATGAGAAAACTTCCTTTATTATTAAATTAAAAAGATTAACTTATTAAATTATATATACAAGATGCTTTCTTCATAGAATTCTAAAATCAACTATTAACTTATATAAGAAAAACAATTCTTATAGGGTTGGATATTTTCTTCATGTATAGATTAATTTTTATTAATGGAATGCTATAAAAGCATCTTTTTTTAACTTAAGAATTTTGTAAGATTTGCTTAATGAAAAAATCGAAGTTTAAATTATACAATAGCATTGTGGCACAAAGTTCCAACTTCAACTGTTAATCTATATACAATTAAATACCGTTAAAAATCCAGTATTTTCCCCATGTATCAGTTAAGCATTGGAAGTGGAATCCTATAATAAACAACAGGAGAGGATAATATGAATTATATATTAAGAACTATAAACTTGACAAAGACCTTCAAGGAAAAACAGGCTGTATCCAATGTAAATATGAATATTAAAAAAGGTGAGATATATGGTTTTTTGGGACCTAATGGCGCTGGTAAAACCACTATTATGAAGATGATTACTAATCTAATCAAGCCTACTCTTGGAGAAATTGAAATCTTTGGTGACAAGCTTACCAATAAGTCCTATGAGATACTAAAAAGAATGGGAGCTATCATTGAATATCCTGTATTTTATGATAAACTCACCACAAGAGAGAACCTAGAGCTTCACTGTGAATATATGGGATATTATGACAAAAATCAAATTGACAAGGTTTTAAATATGGTAAATTTAAATGGTATCAACGGCAAAGCAGTGAAGGATTTGTCACTAGGGATGAAGCAACGACTTGGAATTGCCAGGGCAATTATAACTAAACCACAGCTGTTAATCCTAGATGAGCCAATTAACGGACTTGACCCCATTGGCATTAAGGAAGTTAGAAATCTATTAAAAATGTTAAATGAAGAATATGGAATAACAATATTGATATCAAGTCATATTCTGGGCGAGATTGAACAAATAGCTGATACCATAGGCGTATTAAACAATGGCAGGCTAATAGAAGAAGTCACCATGGATAGCATAAGGCAACTTAATACTGATTATATAGAAATAATTACTAGAGATTGTACAACGGCAGCTTATATTTTAGAAAATACCCTAAACATTTCAAACTTTAAGATTATAGATAATAACTTAATAAGGATATATGACTTAAAGGTATCTCAAAGTGATATTTCAAAGACCTTAATTTTAAAGGGAGTTAATATTGAAGCCATTAATAAGAAAAATAGTTCTTTAGAAGATCATTTCTTAAAAATATTAAATGGAGGTGGCATAAATGCTTAAATTAATGAAGCTTGAAATGAAAAAAATTAAAATGAGTGGCTATATAAAAGGAGCCCTACTTGCAAATTTAATTATTCTAGCATTTTTAGTTTTAGTTACTTTCGCTTCAAAATCCGACGGGGATATAGCTTTTAAAGGTTACAGCGAAATGTTTTTAATTACTGGCACTTTTGTAAGAGGTACCTTTTCAATCTTCGCAGCAGTACTAATTTCAAGATTAATAATTGGTGAATATACAAATAAAACTATCACCCTCATGTTTATGTATCCAATAAAGAGAAAACATATTATGCTTGCAAAGTTAACTATTGTAATCATATTTACCTTTATATCCATGGTCATATCAAATATTTTTTCAAATTTTTGTATGTATTTTTTTAATGCATTTGCCAAATTATTCACTGACACATTAACAGTAGATATGGTAGCGCAAAATATAATTAGTATTTTCGTATATTCAATAGGGTACAGCTTTTTAAGTCTAATTCCCATATATGTTGGTATGAAAAGAAAATCCACCTCTGCTACAATTGTAACTTCAATAATATTAACCAGTATATTAAACGGCAGTTTTAATGGTAGCTCCTTAAGTTCAATTATTATTATTCCACTTATTTTAGGCATTGTAGGAGCAGTTATTTCCTATATATCAATAAAAGATGTAGAAGATGCAGATGTAGTTAATTGATAAAACAACATTACTATGTAGTATTTTAGAATATATGATTTTAAATGATATTTATATATTCACTGACAACTTCAAATAATCCTTCACCAAAGGCCAGCTCCCCCCAAAGAGATGACTGGAAGTCATCTCTTTGTATTAATATTATCATATTAACATAATAGTATTCATACACCATATAAATACTATATTTATCAATAATTTTAAGCCTGTGTCAGAAGATTTATTACACTATTGGTATTTTAGTTCCAAACACTATCCCTGTAATCATATAACAAACTACAAACACTGAACCTATTACTATGCTTGCTAAAATCATTTCAATAAGATTTAATTTTAATACTACTTTTAATTCAATAAAATAAAATATAACCTTCCAAATTAATATTGCTATTATAAAAGCCAGTAATACTATAGAAATGGGCGTACTAAGTCCAATTTTTGTATTCATAAAAAAAACATGTGTTATGATGATATAAGCTATAAAACTTACTGTCGGTAAATAGCTAAATCCCCAAGTAGATAATATTTCATTAAAGGTTACTTCCTTATTATTAACTACTGCTGCCAGTTTAAAAGCAAGGCAGGCAGCAAAATACAAACAAAAATTAAGAGAAAAGCTTACTGATATTGCTGATGACCAATCCATATTACCTCTATAAAAAGATGCAAATAATGCTGTAATTATGACAATTATTAGAGCAGGCTTATTATTATTCTCATTCTTATGACTTAAAACAACTTTATATGGTGAGTTAAACATATCCTTAATAAAATATAACATTTTCATATTAAAAACCTCCTAAACCAAAAATCATGCCTACTGCCTTATTAAAAGAACTTCCCATTGCCAATTTTATAATAATTGAAAATAGAAGCGATGATGGAATCGTAAGCTTCCATGGTGAAACAAAAAATAATTTCTCTGCAAAGAAACTTGGTTGATAATTCTCTTTAGATTTATACATCACATCTTCAAATAATTGTTCTTTAAAACCTTTTGCCGGTTCAACATCAGTTTCTATACTCCTAATTAATTTTTCAAATGCCTTATCATCATCTTTCATAAAAATCAGCTCCTTTTAGCTTTAAAAATTCATTCTTAAACTGTATTTTTCCCCTTTGAAGAATTCCATCTATTGCCTTGAGCGTCCTCTGAAAAATATCAGCTATTTCTTTCACACTATAATTATCTATATATTTTAAAATAAGAACAAATTTATAAATTGATGGAAGTTTATTTAAAATCTTTATCACAATGGCTTTTGTCTCTTCATTAATAACTATATCCTCTAAGCTCAAGCTGCTATCTACATTATTTATCTCATCCATGTACTCAATTGCTTCAAAGGAAACTTCCTTTCTGTAATAGTCCATAACTTTATATCTGGCAATCTCACAGAGCCATGTTCTATAAGAACTTTTTCCCTTAAATCCATCTATAGAATTCATAGCTGACATAAATACATTTTGAACAATATCTTCAACACTATCTACTCTACCTGCAAGTCTAGAATATACAAAAGAATAAATATATTGAAAAATTTTTTCATACATTTCTTTGAATAACTCCCTTTTTGATTTCTTTTTTAAAAACATATTTATCATGCTTATATCCTCATTTTCTACTACTCTATTTCATAACAAGCTTCTTGCTGACGCATGAATATAATAATACTAAGAGATGTTTTACACAGATCATAAGTTTTAATTATTATATCTTCCATTTTTGACCTCCTAATTTTATTTTCATTAATTAGTCGCTAAATATAAAAAAATCCCCTGAAAAAATTAAATAAAATTTCTATTGAAAGCTCAAGTTTTAAGGACAAACTATTTAAACAGTTTCAAATATCATATCGTCATCCTTAATTCAAAATGCATTTACTACTTAGTAAATATATATTAATAATTTATGAGGTACTGGTATATAAAAACATTATAAAAATATTTAAATGAAATATGAAAAGCATAATAAAAAAATCCAGTGGCACTTTTAATTATTGGAGCCTTATGCATTATTCCTTCTCTGTATACTTGGTAAATATAAATTCATGCTGGAAGCCCTATGAAAATACTGTTATTGATAAGTTAAAAAATAATCATAATATTGGATGTGAATTTGTTAATTCTAGGGATGCAAACCTAGGGATAGTGGATGGTACCTATTACGAAATGAGGTGAAAACCGCAGTAGTTGTAATAATGATCTTTCAAATTCCAGGGGCTGGTGGAATTTATCCAGTAGAAACCAATTAAAAGTATCAATAAAGTTTTTTCCATTTAGCACTTCTGCCTTTACCAACAACTTCAATTTTCCCTTCAGCTTTTAATTTATCGAAAACTCTATTAA
The DNA here is from genome assembly GCF_000807255.1 of Clostridium pasteurianum DSM 525 = ATCC 6013. NCBI lineage: Bacteria > Bacillati > Bacillota > Clostridia > Eubacteriales > Clostridiaceae > Clostridium > Clostridium pasteurianum. Next base: position 4,109,609 of record NZ_CP009268.1, read on the forward strand.
TAGTAGCTTCTGCAACATCAGGGCATATATTTCTTATTTCTCCCTTAGTAAAATACCCAAGTTTTCCTTCAATAGCTTTTTCTATTCTTTGACTTTTACCTCCTTTTACATTAGTTACATACCCTACTCTTTCTTCTAATTGTTTATATGATTTTAATATTACTCCCAAAAAGTATTCCAGCCATATTTCTAAGTTGTGCTTTCCATCATGCCAGAGCATAGATGATTTATTTAATGCTTCGTAATAAGTTTCTTTACTTTCTTCAATAATTTTCTCTATACTTATAAATCTTCCCACTTCAAAACCACTTTGATATAGTAATAGAAGTGTGATTAACCTAGATATTCTTCCATTACCATCATTAAATGGGTGTATACATAAAAAATCTAAAATAAAAGACCCTATGTAAACAAGTGGTTCAACTTCTCCTTTTATGCTTATCTTCCTGTATTCATCACAAAGCTTCTCCATATACATAGGTGTATAAAATGCATCAACAGGCTTAAACCTTATGTACTTACTACCATCAGGCAATATTTCTTCAATAACATTATTTACATTCTTATAGCTTCCTCCTCTTACAGGTAAAAACTTATACAAATCTCTGTGGAGCTGCAAAATCACTGACGAATTTACAGGGATTGCATCATATGAGCTATGTATAGTATTTAATACATCTCTATAACCTGCTATCTCACTTTCACTTCTATCTCTTGGTTCAACCTTGTTATTTACTATTTCTTGCAATCTTTTATTAGAAGTATATATACCTTCAATCCTATTTGAGGATTCTGTGCTTTGTATTATTGCTACTTCTTTTAAAGTATTCAGTATTTGAGGCGATTGCCTTTTATACAACTCCTGTTTTCCTTTATATTCATTTATATATGTTAGCATTCTTACCAAATTCATAGGTAAAGTTATATTATTTAATCTATTATTTTCAAAAGATTTCACCTTATCAACTCCCACTATATTAATATTATCATATTAGCATAATAATATTCATTACACCACTGAAACATAATATTTATCAATAATTTTATATTAAAATCAAAATAAATATTATCATTTACGCAATAATGATAATGTTCATTTTCAGCCTGTATCAAAAGTTAAATATCACATAAACCGTTAATACAGGACTTCCTCATATATTCGATTCGTTCATTGACTTTTCCAATATAAATTGAATTTTCTTTGAAATACATTGACAATGAAATATTGCTTTGATATTATATTACCAATGGTAATTACCATTGGTAATATAAGTACGAGGTGTACATATGCAAACAAATAGAAAAAATGTAAGTAAAGAAATCATAATAGAAACTACATTGCGTTTAATTGAAGAAAAAGGTGGAATTAAAGATGTAAATTTAAGAGAAATCGCCAAAAATATCGGATGTGCCCACACAAATTTATATAACTATTTCAACAGTCTTGATGAAATCTTCTGGGAAGCACTTGGGCAAGTCCTGCTTAAAATGATTGATTATGTAGATGTTAATTTAGCTTATGAAACTGATCCAGAAGAGAAATTATATTTGGCATTATCAAATATAATTGATTTTTCAATGGACCATCCTGGCTGGTATAGACTTATATGGCTGGAAGCTATAGATGGAACTCCCTCCTCTGAAGTCAATGAAATATTACATTTACCGACCCGAGGATTTAACGCAATGCTTATAAAATTAAGCAATAATAAACTTTCAGAAGAAAGAGCAAATTTAATTGGTGATATCCTAATGACTTATTTACATGGCGAATTATGTAAATGGATTAATAATCGAAGTTTTAAAAACAGCAGATCGGAAACAAAAATGAGTGTATTTTCAAACCTTAAATATCTATATAAATTGTTAATTCAAAGGGAGGAAGATAAAGCATGAAAACTCTAAAAAAGGACTGGTGGAAAGTTATATTAATTATCCTTGTCAGTAGTTTTTTTGATATGCTTCTCCACGCATTAATATCACCACTTAATTCATCAAATATATCTTTATTAAAACCAAGTATTTTTGTTAAAAACGGTATGCTTGTACCTGCTATCATTGCCTGGGAGTTGTTAGCCCTTAGTATACTAGCATTAGTTTTTATCCTTATTGAGCGTAATCTTCCAGGGAAAAAATGGTTTAAAGGTTTTTTGTATGGACTTTCCTTTGGTGGATTATACTTAGTAGGAATGTTTGAGTGCGTTTTGCTTTTTAACAGCAGTATACTTAACGAAGCCTTAATCGGTTTAGGTGATTTTATCCCCATTTTGTTAATAGGAATTCTTCTTGGTATTTTTACCGGAACTGATGAAACTCAAAACAAGAAGAGACAAAATATTTTATCGGTTTTTGTTATGGCAATTTTTTATATTATTGGCAGATACTTTGCATACTCTATATTACACATACAATCTGCATATATCAGCAAGCCCTTAGGAACATTTATCTGGACACTATGTCAGGGATTATGGGTAGGAATAATCTACTTTATTTTACACCCAAGCATTAAAAGAAAGTCCAATATTTCACAGGGATTATACTTTGGAATAGTTATTTTCGGCTCAAACTGGTTAATGAATCATCTTTTTATTGCTGCAATAGCAGAATTATCTCTTGATCTCTTTATTCGTGCAGGAACAGATATCTTATTTGCAATTATAGGTGCATGTGTCTGTAAAAAGTTATTCGATAAAATTGATTAATTTTAAGATATCTTTTTATTCATGCAAGAGTTTTTATACAAGGAGATGTTTCAAAATGCTAAGAAAATTAATTTCAAAAATTTATTCAATATTTATGGTTTCTGAAAATAATCCAGTTAATGAAGAAAAGTACTTAGGGATAAAAAAATAATCCTTATATTTATTATAGAATAAATATAAATTGGAGATGAATGAAATACATCTCCTTCATTAGATTATTTTGAACTAACAATTTTCATATATGCTTTAACAGAAAGCGCATAATAACATAAATAAATTACAGTATAGACTGCTGCCATTGCCAGAACACCTTCTACTACAGCTTTAGTTACATCCATGTATTTAATGTATACACACAAAGCCGCAGCACTGTGAAATATACCTACTAAAAGAGGCAATCCATAGATTAGTGCAAGTTGTTTAACGACTGTATTTCTTGTTTCTTTTTTACCGGCACCTATTTTTCTTAATATATTATATCTTCCTTTATCTGCATATGCTTCTGTCAGTTGCTTATAATAAAGTATGCTTCCTGTGGAAAGTACAAACAAAATACCAAGAAACATCCCTATAAATACATAGCTGCCCATCAGCTTATACGTATTAGTATAAGCACCATAAAAAGAATTAAAGTATTTATCTTCAGGAATTACATGACTTAATTCAGAAACAAGCTTTCCAGAGTTAAGTGAATTATCCAAAGTGTATCCTCTTATTACTGTAGTATTTTCCTTATTTGTATTAAGTAATTTGTTGAAAGCACTATCTGCAACCACAAGAGTTGTTTTTTGTAAGCTGGCTCCTACTACACCTTTCGTATCGGAATCTATAATATCTAAATCAGAGGAATTACCATTAGTCTCAACCTTAACCTTCTCCCCCTTCAATCTTCCTCTTTTAGCATCATTACTTACTTCAATAAAAAAGCATTGATTATCCTTTGTAAATTTCAGATCCTTAACTATCTCCAAACCATCAATTGCCTTATTAAGTTCTGAATTATTCAAAATTTCATTGTATTCACTTCTTGAAATTATATAAACATCAAAAGGTGCCTTTAAATCTTTACCATAGGGTCCTTTATACTTTGATGTTAGTCCTTTCCCATTAATCATCACAATATCTGACCTATAGGTAACTTTTGTTTCACTGTGTTTATTTATTATTTTTTCTACTTTATTGTTTAAAGTTTCATCTCCGCCTGTATACATTAGAGAAAAAGGTGAGTTAAATGTTGGAACTTGTTCCAGTGACATATATGTGCTGAAGGTAAAACTTATTGCAGTAATTGCAACGGCGGAAATTACTGCTATGGTGGAAAGAAGATTGGAATTTGCCTTTATTCTATATAGTATCTGAGAAATACTTATAAGATTCTCTCCTTTGTAATATAGTTTCTTATTTTTTTTCAACCTATTAAACAGTATTACAATAAAATTATTAAACAAAATATAGGTTCCTGAAACTACTAATATCAATACAAGGAGTCCAAAATACATCATTTTACTTCCGCCTTGAAGTAGCTTAGTATAAGCAATGAAATAACCGCTGAAGATCATTATAACAGACAGGAGTGCCATAATTTTTGATCCTTCAGGAGCCTTTTCAGCTTCCTTTTCTGCACTTAAAAGTTCAATGAGCCTGAACTTATATATTACCCCATATGCCTTAATTGAATTAAATAAGAACAAAGCTATAAATATTAAAGTTGTAGCAATAACTGCCCTGCTTTCAACGGTGTATTGCACAACAACACGGACTTTCATAATATTGACAAGCAGCTGAAGGAGAAATTTTGATGCTATAACACCTAAGGGTAGACCTATAATAATTGACAATATGCCAAGAAACATATTTTCGCAGAATAGAAGGGTACCTATTTCCTTCTTTTTCATACCAAGAATAGAGTATAAAGCCATTTCCTTCTTTCTGCTTTTTATAAAAAAGCTGTTGGCATACCAAATAAAAAGAGCTGAGAAAATTATAACTACAATAGAGGCTGCTTTAAATATGGTATAGACCTTTACTCTTCCATTACTAAAAGCCTCCATCTGCTTGTTATAGTAAATGGAATAGAACATAAAAAGCATGAAAACAGAAAATAAAGTACTAATAAAGTATGAAAAATAACTTCTAAAATTGTGTTTGATATTCTGAACACCAAGCTTAAACAATGTCACTTAAAACACCTCCCAAGGTAGAAAGCGTTTTAAGAATCTCATTGAAAAATTCCTTTCTGCTGCCCTTTCTTTCAAGTTCACAATTCAAAAGCCCATCCTTGATAAATATAATTCTATTGCAGTAGCTGGCAGAGAAAGCATCGTGAGTAACCATAACTATTGTTGCAGCATTTTGTCTGTTAAGCTCAGAAAGGTTCTCTAAGAGCTCTGTTGAAGACTTTGAATCAAGGGCTCCAGTGGGTTCATCTGCCAGAATCAGCTCTGGCTCTGTTATAATTGCTCTTGCTGCTGCAGCTCTTTGTTTTTGACCACCTGAAACTTCATAGGGAGACTTATTAAGTATGTCGTCGATGCCAAGTACTGAGCTTATTTTCTTTACCTTTTCTTCAATAACTCTAACATCTTGTCTTGCAAGAGACAATGGAAGAATGATATTTTCCTTAAGTGTTAGTGTATCCAGCAAGTTATAATCTTGAAATATAAAGCCAAGTCTGCTGCGTCTAAATTCTGACAATTCATCTTCATCAAGATTAATTATACTTTTACCTCCAATGGTTACAGTTCCACCAGTTGGCGTGTCTATAGTAGATATAACATTCAAAAGAGTTGATTTGCCTGAGCCTGAAGGTCCCATAATACCTAAAAATTCACCTTTTTTAACTGAAAAACTTATGTCCTTTAAGGCCTGCGACTCATTTCCATTTAATTTTGAGCTGTAAATTTTTTTAACATTTCTAACTTCCATTACATTCATAAGAATTCCCCCTAAATTTAACTTCAGTTAGATTGTATATATACGGTTTTAAGCTGAGTTTTAAATCATCTTAATTTCATCTTAAGTTTCCTTTGGGAATTCTATATTTATGCTTGTACCTACATTAGGAGCGCTCTCTACATTTATTATCCCTTCATGTGCTTCTATTATCTGCTTTGCAATTGCCATTCCAAGTCCTGAACCTTTAACATTGACAACACTATTTGTACCTCTATAATATCTTTCAAAAAGCTTTTTCAGTTCCTCTTCTCCTATGCCTTTTCCATTATCCTCAATCTTAATATATATTTTATCCTCTTCTTTTATAGAAACTCTTATTATAGTATCGGTGGCATTATGAACTACTGAATTATATAACAAATTAGTGAAAGCTCTTCGAAGAAGTGTACTGTCAAAATTAAAATTTACTCTGTCCTCAACGCAGTTAAAAATAATATTTCTGTCCTCATATTTGGGATGATTTAATATATTTATTACTACTTCCTTTAATAAGCGTATAAGGTTTCCATCCTTCCTCTCTATAGGAAGCATGCCATTTTTCAATTGATATGTAAAATTTAAATTTTCAACTATGCTTTCTACATTTTTTACATTTCTCAGTATTATTGTTCCATATTTTTTTACGTCCTCTGAAGTAACAATATATTCAGGATCAGTTAATATCTCAGCATAACCTTTTATTGGAGACAATGGAGTTTTTAAATCATGAGAAATATTAGCAATCCATTCTTCCCTCAAGGTTTCATTCCTTTTTCTCTCAATTTCACTAGCTTTAAGCTTACTATTCAAAAAATTAAGACTTTTATATACCTCCTGGTATATACCCTTTTCCTTCATAGGAGTATAAGAATCTGAGGCTAGTCTTCTTATACCTGTTATAATATTCAATAAAGTACGGTTCATACGCATGCCATAAGCGGCGATAAGAAGCACAATTATAGATAATATGCCCAATATGACAAACTTAAGCTGGGAAGCTTTATCGTAATTCAAATACATAGTGATTTTTAGTATCTTTACAGGGAAACCTATAACATATGTCCATTTTTCCCCGTTATTATCAACACTTCCAACAAACATAGTGTAATCCCCTAGATTACCTCCGTTTTTATATAACTGAACCATTTCTATGGGAGCATAATGAAGTGAAGCATTAGCAGGACTATTATAACTAGTAACCACATCACCGTTTTTATCAGCAATTTGAAGAAAAAGCTTATACTTTTCTAATTCACTTATTCCTGAAGCCGTTAATTGTGGTCTGCCATCCTTAAAATTAATTTTTTTAGAAAAATCCCCTGTAAAGGATATGGGCCAGCTGCTCCAGTTAATTTGACTATTTTCATTACTAATGCTGCTTTTCAATAAGTAAATACCTACTCCTGCGCAAAGAAAAATTACAATCAAAAAAGCAATAAAAAATATAGAATATAAATGAAATATTACTTTATAACCTGATTTCTTCATTCTAATCATTTCCTTTTACAAGCTTGTATCCAAGTCCTATTACTGTAACAATAAGCTTAGGTTTAGAAGGATTGTCCTCCAGCTTTTCTCTTAAATGCCTTATATGAACGGAAATTGTATTATCATATCCAATGTATTCTTCTCCCCATACTACCTCACAAAGTCTTTCCTTACTTACTATCTTATTAGAATTTTCTGCTAAATATAAGAGAAGCTTATATTCCTTTGCTGTCAGACTAATCTCTGCATCCATTTTATATACCTGGCAATGCTCAGTATCAATAATAATGTTACCAAGCTTTATGCTCTGATTTTTACTGTCACTAGCTTCTTTTATATCAGCATACTGCTGTCTTCGCATTTGAGCCTTGATACGAAAGGCGATTTCTCTTGGACTGAAAGGCTTAGTGATATAATCATCTCCCCCTATACTTAGCCCAAGAATTTTATCGATATCACTATTTTTTGAAGATAGAAATAAAATTGGGCAATAAGAAAATTCTCTTATTCTTTTGCATACCTCAATACCATCAATATCAGGAAGCATTATATCAAGTACTACAGCATCAGGCTCTTCATCTCTGCACATTATTATCCCATCCAAACCACAATGGGCCTTTTGTATATTCTTAAAGCCTTCCTTTAATAGAATATCTTCTATTAAGTCAGTTATATCTTTTTCATCGTCTATAAGTAATACTTTTTTATCTGAAAAATTCACCAAATTCATTCTAAAAATCACTCTTACCCTTTTATATTTAATTCTTGTGTAACTTTAAATTTAAAAAAACATTTATCTCATTTATCTAGCAACAGTTTTATTTTCATATCAGTATCTGTTTCTGAAAAAGGAGTATTCACAATTAGTTTTAAGCTAGGATCATCAGAAACCTCAAAACTACTAAATTCAAAAACCAGCGTTCCTACAATTGGATGGTTGAGTTTCTTATAAATTTCACTATTTCTCTGTACATCATGTTTAGACCACCATAAATCAAATTCCATACTCTCCCTCTTAAGCTCTTGAACAAATTGAACAAGCCAAGGATCTTCAATATATTGTCCACAGTTTGAGCGAAATCGTGCTAGCATTCCCTGTGCGTGAAATTTCCAATCTATAAACAATTGCTTATAATTAGCATTGGTAAACATCATCCAAACCATATTTCGCTTATGCATATTTATTTTGCTAAAATCTGTAAATACTAAACACGCTGCTTTATTCCATGCAATGATATTCCACCTTGTGTCCATAATAAAAGCTGGGCTTAAAACTAAATTATCTAGTACATGCTGAAGCATTGGACTTACAGTTCTTTCATATGAAGTAATATCTGCTTGTGGTACTTGTTTTGCCAAAGTATACAGATGAATTCGTTCTTGCTTATCAAGCATTAGTACTCTAGATAGGCTTTCAATTACCTGAGCTGATACTTGTATGGGACGCCCCTGTTCAAGACATGTATACCAGGTTAAGCCTATACCTGCAAGAGCTGCTACCTCTTCCCTTCTAAGACCGGGTGTCCGACGCCTTAAACCTTCTGACAGTCCTACCTGTGACGGCAAAATTCTGTCTCTTCGCATTTTCAAAAAATCTCCTAGTTCTTTATATCGTTGTTTTTCACTATTCAAATTTTTCATCCCTATCCTGTTAGAATTTATACCAGTATAAATAAACTCCTATTACTATTATTAAAATAACATTAACCTATTTATATCACATTATTTAATTTTAAAAAACAAAACTGGAGGAAAATTGTGTATGAAAGTATTATTTTTAAATGGATCTCCTAGAAAAAATGGTTATACCGTGGGTGTTATGAAATGTATTGAGGAAGGAATCGATTCAAATCACAATGTTGAATGGATAAACGCTTATGACTTATTGATAAAACCCTGCCAAAGCTGCTTACAATGTAGACCTGATAGTGAATGCCATCTTCCACATGACCACGGACATGATGTATGGCATAAAATCCGTTCTGCAGATGCTCTAATTATTGGTAGTCCTACCTATTATGGAAATATGTCTGGACCATTAAAGACTCTTATTGACAGAAATCTCACTGCCTTTGAAGCGATAGCAGCAAGCGGTTTAGAAATGCCAACTCCACTACACAAAGGGAAAAAAGCTGCCATGGTAACAGTATGTAATTCACCTTCTCCAATAAGTCAGCTTCCAACTCAGAGCAAAGGTACTCTGCAAGCTATGGAAATAGTACTGAAAGCTGGTGGATATGATATTATAGGAAGTGTAACTTTAGATGGTGCCGCTTCCAAAAATGAAATTCCTTTAGAAATTCGGGACAAGGCTAAAATGCTTGGAATGGATCTGCAATCATAGATACTTTCCTAACAAAACCTTAATTTAATGGAATGCCTCTATCACTTAATGTGGTTTAATTTTATTCTTATAAGACACAACAAGGACTTACTTTAGTAAGGTAGGTCCTATTTTATTGTGTCTATATCAATAGAATTGTCTAACTTTACCTTTATTATACTATCTCAATATTTATTTATACTTTTACCGCCATATGCACCTTGATTTACAATTAATCATCTCTTCATCAAAATTCATCTTGCTTATATGGGAGTCCAAAGATTTGATGTTTCAGAGACACTGGGTATGGTAGGACTTCATAGTAAAGAGTCGAAACATGTTTTAAAATTTTCCCATAGTGCCTATCGTAAAGGATTCTATTTCAGCAGCAGTGCTTATCTCTGCTTTCCAAACAATTGGTATTACTGTCCTTGCTACAGGTGGAATAGGAATTATTTCCATGAGGATAGGTTTTATAAAAAAATCGGTTCCGTAATTAGTGGAAGCGTCTGCGTCGGGCTTATTGCTATTGGCCCATAGTCTATGGGGAATTGCATCTTTAATTGCTGGTGCCGCAACAATCACCTCTAATACTACAAATATGAAAAAGAATAAAGAAGCAGTTAAAGCAAAATTTTTATCAATGCCCCAAGCAAATAAATTATTCCTACTGAAATCCAAAGGCTTGTCAACATATACCTATGAACAGTGATGTACTCATAAACATAAAATTAATGTAATATGAAATAGGTATACTTGTCCATTAAACTAAAATATATATTTACTTTTTTAATAAAATCAATGAACTATTTTTCTAAATTGAAATCCATGCTATAGGCATATTGTGCATCAAATAATTTTCCATATTTAAATCGATTCGTTGCTGATTCGTAAATCATATATAGTCTATTATCTTTAAAAACAATCCCCTCAGCTTTTGGAAGTATTTCTATTTGTTTAATTAAAACAGACGAATCTAAATAATATAAAGGAATGTTTTTGTTGTAAATAATGAATACTTCGTTGTTTTTATCCAATGCTGTTTTGAAGTCATATACATATAATTGAGATCCTTCAAATATACTAGACGCAGAAAGAACTAGCTTTTGATCCTCTGAAATATTCATTCCTTGAATTCTTCCTTGAATGGATAATGCAAAACTAGGATTATTTTCAACGCCTAAGTCTTTTAAATAATCTAGTTTAAAAGCATACATGAGTGCTTTATTGCTATCTCCAGAAGGTGTTGTGATATGATGTGCTTTATCTGTTGAATATTTAAGATCATGATAATATTCACCAACATATAAATACTCATCTTTAACGGATAGAAAAGTTACATTATTTCCCGTTTCAAATCTTCCACGAATTGCCACATCATTGCCAGACATCATATCCATTAATGAAATAACATAGACTTTACGATCACAGCCAGCAATATAAACAAAATCTTTATATATACTAATTCCACCAGCATGATTTTTAAAGATAGAACCATCCTCAAATACAATATTAATTTGCTTATATTCATGTTCTTTATTAACCGTATAAACTCTTGTTTCGTTATTATTTGAAAGATAACCACTAATTATAAATGAATCATATTCTTTACTATAATCTAATCCTTGAGGAACAAAACTTTCATTTAATCCTGGTACTTCAAATTCCTTTGTAGCCATCCTGTAATAATTTCTATAATGATGTTTAGTCAGTAAAAAAGCGATGATAAGACTAACTATGGAAGACAACAATATTCCTAAAAAAGCCTTAAATATTTTTCTTTGTTTCCTTTGCCTATTTATATCCTTAGTCATACCATCACCCCAATGTCTATATTAATTTTATTCTTACAGCATGTTATTTCTCTTCACTAAAGTAAAATATACTCTCATCAACACCTAGTATAGGTGCAATTATTTTAGATAATTTGATAAATATTTGCGTGGCATGCTCGTTACTGCCGATATGGTTTCTTTCTTTATTATTATTAGCACAAATACACCCTTAAAAATATATCAATGCTTCTTACAGCAAATCCAGTTAACAGGATTAATATACCTCTTATATTTAGCTACAATCTCTTTACCTAAAATAGCACCACCAACCCAAAATATAACTTCACTGGTACCCATCATAGCAGCAGTTATTGCTACTTTTATTTTTGTATCAAAATTTAAAAAAGGAACTATTGGAAGAAGTGCATAAAATACAAAAGACAATACAACTAAACCTATAGCAAATTTTTTAATACCTTTTCTTTTACTTTTAATAACCTTCTTATCGGTTGAATTACTTAAATATTTCTTTAAAATACTACTATATTTTTTTAACAACAGCACATCTGCTAATTTAGGAAACAATGTATTCAGATGAGCAAAAAAACGAGTGGGGACACCACCCATAATATATACTGTTTTCTGACGCTCAATTGCCTTTAACACTTCAGAAGCAACTTGTTCAGTAGAGGAAATTGCTATACCCATCTCTTGCCATATCTTATGATAAGGCTTTTCTGCCACTGTATCTGCTGCATTAGGACAAAAATAAGTAAGAGAAACTTTGCTGCCTTCCTGATAAAGCTCTCTATTCATAGCTTCAATAAAAGAAAATATACCTGCTCTAGTAGCAACATCTACACTATAATAGGGAAAGGCCAGATGTCCATCTGCAAAACCACCCATATGAACAATAGTACTGCCCTTTTCATCTTTCATATAAGGTAGAAATGCCTTTGTCACCAATATAGCTCCCAAGAGATTCGTATCAAGACTCTTTCTTATATCGTAAAATTCATGATCTTCCAATGATTTTCTCACATCATAACCTGTAGCATTTATTACAATATCAATCTTTTCTGACCACTGGCAAGCAAATCCAGCAAGCTCGTCTACTGATTTACCATCTGTAATGTCAGCTACAGCAATATTCACATCTCCTGATAATCTATCAGCTAATACCCTAAGCTTTTCTGCATTTCTCCCTGCCAGTAATAACCTTCCGCCTTCATTGATAAATGCTCCAGCATAGCTTTCCCCAAGACCTCCAGATGCACCTATTATTAGAATAGATTTGCCCTCAAATCTTTTTCTCATAAATATTCCCATTCCTTTCGCTTCGCTCAAGGCACAAAACGTAATGAAAAATGTTGGCTTCAAGCGAGCTTTATTTTATCATTGAGTCATAGGGATTTCGGTATACTACAAATCACGAGGAGGTGAGTGGGCTGTCTGACTTGTCAGATGACCGTATAAATATATGTGTAGATAGCCTTTTCAAGCACAAATAAGTGTGTCTTTGAACACGTAACCTTATCTTTGTTTAAACAATCTCGTTTAAATGCTAGGCTATCAGTCAATGCTGTTTCTCCCTATAATTTTTCAGAATTTGTTAGTTCAGAAAGGAGTCCCTATGGCTTTAAAAATCGTGTACAAAATCTGTTGTGGCATTGATGTCCACAAAACTTTTGTAGCTGCTTGTATTGCATCTACTAATTCTAATGGTGTTACCACCTACAAGAGCCATCGCTTTTCTACCTACACGAAAGGTTTGAAAGAGCTGTTACAATGGCTACTTGATTCCAATTGTAAAGATGTTTGTATGGAATCTACAGGTAAGTACTGGATTCCCGTGTACAATGTCCTTGAAAAAGGTTGTTCCATTGTACTTGCACATCCTAAATACGTTAAAGCTATTCGTGGTAAAAAAACTGATAAGAAAGATGCTAAATGGATTGCTGACCTGTTTAAGCATGATCTTGTTGCCGGCAGCTTTATGCCTCCTGCTGATATTCGCCAGCTTCGTGACTTAATGCGCTATCGTTACAAATTAACCTGCTTTATGTCTAGTGAAAAGAACCGTCTTCAAAACTGTCTCACAGTTTCCAATATTCAATTGGGAAGCGTTGTTTCGGACACTTTTGGTAAAAGTTCTATGAAAATCCTAGATAAGATTCTTGAAGATCCTCTAAATACTTCTTTTGATTTGGAACCTTTAATTCATGGCTCTATGAAAGATAAAATTCCTGAATTGGAGCTCGCCGTGGATGGATACATTTCTCCTGAACAGGCTGGTAAATTAAAGATTATCAAGAAGCATTGTGAGGATTTGGAATCCCGGAAAGCAGAGTTAGAAAAACTGATTCTTGCGCTCGCCAGTCCCTATCAGCAAGAACTCGACCTAATTCTAACTGCTCCATCATTTAAAAATCCTTTCTCTGCAATTGCTGTCATTTCAGAGATTGGTGTAAACATGGAAGCTTTTCCTTCGGCGAAACACTTATGCTCATGGGCAGGATTAACACCTACTAACAATGAAAGTGCAGGGAAGAAAAAATCTGTCCGGGTTTCCAAAGCCGGATGTTTTATAAAGCCGCTCCTTGTACAGTGTGCTACCGCCGTAGTCAAAAGCGAAAAACATCCTGAAATACGTAACCGTTACCTCCGTATAAGGAAACGTCGCGGTCACAAGAAAGCAATCATTGCTATAGCAAGAATGCTTCTAACAGCATTATACAACATGTTGAAAAATAAAGAACCATATAATGCTGATTTATATAAAAAATCTGATGTTTTCCCTATACAACGTGAGATTACTGTGGAGCAGGCAATTTTAATTGCGCAGAATCAAGGTTATAAGATCAAGTCAGCTAGTTGACATTATTGCAACATCTATATTTAATTTTTTTAGTCACCTACGGATGGCTTATTTGTTATGCACTTTTACTCTTGTGACAGTTCATACTTTTATTTTCAACCTTATTACCTCCACTCTATATTTTCCTCCTGTGCAAAGTACTAACACTTTTATATACCTATATAAACTTCTTCATATCAATGAATCTTACTAATCAAGAGTTCGATTTTCCTCTAGCTTAAAAACTATTTTTCCTAATAAATCGTCTACAATACCATACTGGTTATCATCTTTTAATAAGCTTTTTATAAGTAAGTCAAATTTACTATAAAGTTCCTCATCTCCCTCTACAATTTTCTTCCCCTTTTCTGTGAGATTAACATAATAAATTCTCCTATCTTCATCAGATTGTTTCTTCTCTATTAGGTCCATTTTAGTTAATTTTTTAATTATTATAGAAATAGCTGGTTTTGTAAGTCCTAAAGCTTCAGCTATTTCAGAAAAATTGGGCTTTTTTAGATAATAAATAGTAGTTAAATAATAATAATCATTATTACTAAAATTTTTTAGTTCATTTTCTGATAAATGTGTATTTAAATTTTTAATTGACTCTCTCCATAAATAATTAGCTATAAATGCAAAGTTATCTTTAAGCATATAACCCTCCTAAAGCAAATTAGTTAAATAAATTTAATTAAATTTATTTAACTAATTTATCATGTATATATCACTATGTCAAGCTATAACTAATTTTATCTTTTGTAAATTAAGTGCTAATAATTATAATAAATATTTAAAATGTAAATTTAAACTTGGTATCTAATTAGTAAAAACTTTAATTGATTGATGGAGTTAAAAAGATCTATGGAAGAAATTTCAAATATATTAATGTTACTTTTAATGCAGCTAAGTTCACAGAGTGGTCATGAGGGCTATTGGTATGTCCGGAGATCAATTAAAATAAAATGGTTTTAGTTGAAGCCGGAACTTATAGCTTTACCGACTCTTTAACCGAATGCATCTTAGGTACTTTACTGCAAAAGTTCCTAGTTACAAATTTACTTTCCCAAATGCATATTGTATGGGAATTTCCATTAGTATAAACAATTTTAATATTTGCTATTATTTTTATTATAACAGTGCTTTCTGTCATAAATCCATTAAAACGAATGAAAATGAATACAGCCGATTAATCAAAACTTAAACATAAATCTTCAACAATTTATGACTCCTTAGCAAAACTAGAATACCTTATACTTCCTGCAGTAAACAGTACTAAAATCATTAATATGATTATAAATATATTTGGAAAAACTACCGATTTTTCTATACTGTCCATAGCCCAGTAAAATGGGGTAAACTTACCTAAAGCTGTACTTAAATCAGAGTGATTGCTAATACTATAAATGTATAAAAAGAACATAGTCATTGATAACAAAATAGAGATTAAAGAACTTGCTTGGTTGTCCTTAAATATCCTTATTACCATTAAAGATAAACTTATTGATACCATACTCATCAATGCAATATTTATTATTAGCATCCAAAAATTTTGAAAATTATATTTAAAAACAAAGTTCATTATAATAAATGACAATGTATACATAGATACCTGCACTGCTACCATAGAAAGATAAATACTTCCCATTATAGCATAGCCTTTATTTCCTGTAGACAAAAATCTCTCTAATATTTTATCCTTTTTAAGCTTTAATAAATCTACACTTATATTAATTGAATAATTCATAATAAAAAACAGAATCATCAAAATAGGCACAAAGGAATCTGCACTTAATAACCCTTTTTTCATATTATAGTCTACATAAATAATATTTTTATCCAATTCTTTTTGATTCTCTATAATTCTATTCTTTTCTAAAAGCTTTACCTTTAATAGGTTATTTAATTTAGCTTGTAAATTAGCTTCAAAAATCTGAGTACTATTTCCCTTTTCTATTTTATATGCATTTATAGTAGGTTTTATATTATTATCTATACTCTCCGAGAAATTTTCAGGAATTTCATATACTACGGAATAATTATAGTTTTTTAACCCTTCAACAGCTGTTTCTTTACTATAAAATACATTATTAACACCTAAATCACTAGCTAACTGCTTTCCATAATTTCCTCCATCCATATTTATTATTGCAATTTCAATATTTAATCCCTTTTCACTGTTATTAACTAAAAAATTAGTTAAAGCCACACATATTATAGGAAGCAAAAACATAATAGCTATATTTTTATAATCTTTTAAATACCTTTTACTATTGGCAAATACCATTCTAAAAAACATCAATGTTATTCCTCCTCCCATCTGATTTTCACTTTTATAATACTTATGATATATAAAAAGGCAGAAACCATAATCATTATAGCCAAATCTCTCCACAGCTTCTCAAAGGAATTAAATAATATACTGCTTCTATAAACCTGTGAAATTATATTACCTGGTGAAAATTCAGATAAAATTATAAAAACTTTATTTGTTATTCCCTTTAAAGGAATAAAAGCTCCTCCAAATAATATTTGAAAATATAAAATTAAAATCATTAATAAATTTGAATTCTTTTTACCTAAAAAAGTTACTATAAGTCCAGATAAAGTTGTCACTATCAAACTCTGACCAATAAGTATCATAAACAAATACAGAGGATTTACATCTCTAAAAGCTAAACCCGAAAAGGCAAAAGTCAAAATGTATACTGCTCCAAGTATAAAACTATATATAAAAAAACATAAAAGCTCTAAATTAAAGAAAATTTCTTTTGTAATAGGTGTAGACATTAGTCTCTTAAAGGTTCCATTTTCTTTTTCTAAATAGTAACTGCCAACACATCCCATTGCCATAATAGTAATCATAAAAGTGATAAGAGATGCTGCTTGATTTTCATAAGAGCTAAGTATTTTTTTACCTCTTACCATATTAATTTTTAGTGAATTCTCTTTTGAGAAATCATTTATTTCTTTAGCTATATTATTGTATAAATTATCTTTATCTG
Source organism: Clostridium pasteurianum DSM 525 = ATCC 6013 (assembly GCF_000807255.1). NCBI lineage: Bacteria > Bacillati > Bacillota > Clostridia > Eubacteriales > Clostridiaceae > Clostridium > Clostridium pasteurianum. Next base: position 4,126,693 of record NZ_CP009268.1, read on the forward strand.
CTACGTCTAAATTTTCTATTTTATTTCCAACAATCAAATTTTCTGTTACATTCTTCCCATATTGCTCTATAATATTCTTTATTATGAGTTCGTTATCTCTTGATACTCGTTCCTTTTCATCTACAGTAATAGTAACATCTTTAAAGTTCATAAGCTTATTTTCATAGTTCTCTGGTATAGTAATTAAATAATCTCCATCCTTAGTTACATTAAATAGTTTTTGCATTTCATTAGCTTTAAACAATTCTCTAAAAACATGAGAACTACTGCTATCATCCTTATCTACAATAGTTATATTAATCTTGTCTATTTCTGATTCTGTTTTAAAAGAATCCTTTTGAAAATATCCAAGTCCTACAGATAAAATTATTGGAAAAATACAGTACATAAGCAGCACCTGCTTCCAACTGACAATAGTACCCTTAAGGCAGGTAATTATAGTTGCCTTAATTCTCATCATTATCACCTCTAATCCCTTAATTTCTTTCCAGTAAGTGACAGGAAGACTTCCTCTAAAGAGGCTTCCTCCAAATTAAAGCTTATTATTTTTTTATCATTGTCAGCTGCAAGTTTAAGCAAATCTTCAAGAACAAAATTATTTTCATCTATAAGCAAATTTATTGTATCATCAACAATAAAACCGTCCTTAACCCCCTGCAATTTTTTTATCATAAATATAAATTCTTCATTATAATCCTTCACCTTAAATCTTACAGTTCCATGAATATTAGCCATAGATTTAATTTCTTGTTTTGAGCCAGAGGCTATTTCTTTACCAAGATCTAAAATAAATATATCATTACATAGACTTTCAACTTCTTCCATGTAATGAGATGTATATATTACTGTTGTATTATTTTTCCTATTTACTTTCTTTATAAACTCAAAAATACAATTTCGTGATTGCGGATCTACCCCTACAGTAGGCTCATCCATTATCAAAATCTTAGGTCTATGCATAATAGCTATTGCCAGATTCAGTCTTCTTTTCATGCCCCCTGAAAATTTCTTCACTTTTTCCTTTTTTCTTTCTCTAAGTCCTGTAACCTCTAGTGCTTCTGCTATTCTCTCCTTTAGTAGTTTTCCACCCAACCCATAGAAGGCTCCAAAATATTCAAGATTATCATAGGCTGACATAGTCTCCATAATTGCTAACTCTTGAGGTACAAGTCCTATATATTCTTTAGCTTTTACAGCTTCCTTTAAAACAGAATGTCCTCCAATTTCTATGTCTCCACTGCTAGGCTTCAATAACCCTGTAATTATATTTATTAATGTTGATTTTCCAGCACCATTAGGACCTATAAGTCCAAATATATCTCCTTTTTTTATTTCAAAGTCTATATTATTCAATACTAATTTATCATTAAATCTTTTAGTGACATTCTTTACCTTTATATTACTCATAAAAAACCTCCTCAAACTTTCTAATTTCATTTTAGAAAATATTGAGGAGTATTCCAAGTACTTAAAGTAACCATAAAAATTACTTAAGTCACTATTTACTATTCAGCTATATTATTTTTAAAGGCAAATATAGTAAGTTGTGTTCTATCTCTTAAGGAAAGTTTTGATAAAATCATACTTATATTATTCTTTATGGTACCTTCAGATAAAAAAAGTTTTTTACCTATCTCTTTGTTGGATAAACCACTTGCAACCTTTTTTATTATATTGATTTCTTTTTCATTCAAATTAAAATCCTTTGTTACCTTCTCTATAGAAGCTTTTTTATAATAGGATGAACTCTCGCTGATCATTTTAGAAATAACTTCAGGATTAATTACAACATTTCCTTTAAGGCTTGCCTTTATGCCTTCGTAAATTAAATCATAATCGCTATCCTTTAAAATATATCCCGAGGCTCCATACTTTAGGGCTTCATGGATATACTGAACATCATTAAAAGTAGTTAAAATAAGTATTTTTATATCCTTAAATTCTTTCTTTACTAGTTTTGTCCCAATTACTCCATCACACTCTGGCATCCTTATATCCATAAGCACTACATCTGGCTTATGGTTCCTGCATCTATTCAGTGCCTCCTGTCCATTTGAAGCTGTAGCAATAACTTCAATATCTTCATAGGTCTCCAGTATAATTTTTAGCCCGTCTGCCACTAATTTTTCATCATCAACAAGTATTACTTTAGTTTTCTCCATGCCCTTCCCTCCTTGAATGAATCTTAGGCTTTTCCCATCTATTCAGTTCTATTTTTACTAGAAATCCCTCACCTGCTTTACTATTGTATTCAAAAAATCCACCAGCTTCCATGACTCGTTCTCTTATACTCTTAATTCCAATCCCCTCTACTAAATTATTTACTCCTCTACCGTTATCTTTTAAGGTTAATACAAGCTTTTTTTCACTAAAAGCCATCATTATTCTAACAATTGTAGCTCCTCCATGTCTAAGACTGTTAGATAAAAACTCTTGAATTATCCTATAGATTATAAAAGCCTGGTCTGAGTTCAAAGACCATTTCTCTTTAGTAAAAGATAATCTTACATCTACTCCAGTCATTTTCTTAAAATTATTTATAAGTTCTTCTATATTTAAAATTCCTTCATATACTTCAAATTCTTTCGGCTTCATTTCTCTAACAGCCATTCTAACATCATTAAGACTCTGCTGGGTAAACTTTCTAAGATTTTTTGTAAGCGTCTCAGCTGCACCAGCATTTTTACTAATAGTTTTTTCAATAGCTCCAAGCTGTATCACCATAGTTGAAAGATGATGTCCAACACTATCGTGAATTTCCCTTGATATTCTATTTCGTTCTCTCAGTGAAGTAATTTCTTCTATAGAAGCAGCATAAATTTCCAATTCCTCATTTGCCTTTTTCAACTTATCTTCAGATATTTTTAATCTATCATATAAATCCTGTGCTTCAAGTTTTTTATCTCTTTCCTCTCTTGTAAAATAAAGTACAGCTATTACCATTGTTACTATAGCTATATTTAAAAATTGATTTTGTAAACCACTGTATCTAAGTAGATATAATTCTTCCAATACAATAATCAAATTAAAAATTATGGATATATATTTTTTAAATAACACATTAGAATCTATAGCTAACAAAGCAGAATATATAAATAAATATACTTTAATCCATTTATAAAAAATAAGAACAAATACCATTTCTAAAATAAATGATACTATTTTCTGCCACCCTTTATCTAATGAAAAAAATCTCAATTGATTGTTTACTAAAAAAATTAATATAAATATAATCATTTCATTATTAAAATTCATTTGATTGTTCATAAAAATTGCCATTATCATCATGAAAATAACATAATATCTTATAGCTACCAATACCATTTTATTACCCATAGTTTCTCCCTAATATTTTATTAATGAAAATATTCATATTAATGATTATACAATAATGTGCATAGATTTCGATAAATTTATTTATATTTTTATTGTAGTCCTTTAAAGAACCCTATTTACAATCAGCCATAAAACTTATATTTCTAATATGCCAAGCAACATCAGCATTCTTAAATTATCTACAACAATCTATACCGAATAAAAACAAACACTTTTTAAATGATTACTTGCATTTATAAAATATTTGTGTATAATAATAACTGTAAAGATTAAAAGCAAATAATACATAACAATAACAAAGAATTAGGAGGAATTAATTATGAGTATAAGTGCAAGAAATCAATTAAAAGGAAAAGTTGTAGCTGTAAAGAAAGGACTTGTAACTGCTGAAGTAGTTCTTGAAATCGCTGGAGGAGATAAAGTAACTTCAATAATATCTCTTGATTCAATTGAAGATCTTGGAGTTAAAGAAGGTACAGAATTAACTGCTGTTATTAAATCAACTGATGTTATGATCTTAGCTTAATATTATAATTAATTACTACATGAGAAATAAAGATGCAAATCACACACCTTAATGATTTGCATCTTTATTTTTTTGTAAATTACAAACCTTATTAAACTATTAGATATCTTAACTTTACAATTTCAAAGCTCATTAATAAATTAACTATTATGAATATTTTCAAAATTTATCTATCTATTATTAGCTCAAGCAAACCACAGTCAATTTAAACAAATTAAAATCAACAAAAATAAATAAAAAATTTTTAATTAGTACTTGTATTTATAAAATATTCATGTATAATAATAAGTATAAAGAACGAAAATAAATAAAAAATTGTAAAACTAGGAGGAATTAATTATGAGTATAAGTGCAAGAAACCAATTAAAAGGAAAAGTTGTAGGTTTAAAGAAAGGTGTTATAACTGCAGAAGTAGTTCTTGAGATTGCTGGTGGAAATAAAATCACTTCAATAATATCTCTTGATTCTGTTGAAGAACTGGGTGTTAAAGAAGGAGCAGAATTAACTGCTGTTATTAAATCAACTGACGTTATGATCTTAGCTTAATATTATAGAGATAAATTACTTACATCTTTATTAACATAGATATATAAAAAAAGGAAATCACCAAATAGGCTGATTTCCCTTTTTTAATATTGTTTTCACTTAATAACCAACATAGTATAAAAAATTTATGGATTTTTTCTATTCTATTTTCCCCAAAATCCCTACGTAATAACATACTCTTTCTAATCTTATATTTCTTTTTTATATAATAGATTATAGATAACAAATTGTAATGATCATTTGTAAGAGAATTTACTCATTATACCTAATCTTATCAATTATGGATTGCTTTTTAAGCTTATTTTCAATCACATAGGAAATCAATAGTTCAACTATGATAAAAACTAAGACCAACACTATAATAGGCATTAATGGAAATTCATATTCCGCATAGTCAGCTCCAATTTTTCTAAATAGTTTAAAACATAAATATCCTAACGCCGAACCAACAATTAGGGATATTAAAGAACTGGTTAAAGCATAATATAGACCTTCAATTTGAAGCATTTTTCTCAGTTGAAACTTAGAAAGACCTACAGCTTCAAGCATTCCATATTCCCTTTTTCTAGTAAGTATACTTGTTACCATGGTATTTATAAGATTTAGAACACCGATAAGTCCTATAATTCCCACAACACTTCCAGCGATAATCTGTATTCCCATAAATTGATTTTTAATTTCCTTTCTATTATCTGTATAGGAATTATACCATATTTGGTTATTATCTCCTATGATAGATTTTATATTGCTCTTTATGGTTTCAAATTTACTATTATCTATATTTATATAGGCTGCTGCCAGTTTATTATCCTCCGCTGTAGATAATAAATTTTTATATTCATCTCTTTGAAATATATCTTCATGAGTTATAAATGTATCTCCTCCATTCATCAATCCTAAGTTAGCTATGTTTTTACTAACTATTCCCGCTATGGTAAATTGTTTTTTAATACTTTCACCTGATTTATTATCCTTAACTGTAAGATTAATTTTGTCTCCAATTTTGTATTTAAAATTTCCCTTATTATAGTTATCATAGTCAGTTACAACCAAAATTTCGTTACTATTTTTTAAATCCTCTATAGGTATTTTACCAGCTATTAAATGTCTTTTTAGCTCGTCTAGAAGCTTATCATCATATCCATATAAAATAGACCGTACATTATCTTTAAAAACATTTGTTGCAAGTTTTTCAGTGCTAACTTCTCTAACTCCATCTATTTTCTTTACTCTATTTATTAAATCATCATTTAAAGGACTGCCTTTTGTATCAATACTTGTTAAAGCAAATTCATGTTTGAATTCCTGTTTTGTTAAATTGTCTATGTTCATACTTTTAACAACACTGAAAACTGTAATAAATAAAATACCACTCATAGTAAGGGACAGCATAGTCATAATTGTCCGCTTTTTATTTCTCCAAAGATTTAAATATGCAATTTTAAATATAGTAATTTTCTTAATAGAAGCTCTTTCTTTTCTACCCTCATAAAGTTGTACACCATTATATTTTATGGCTTCCACCGCAGGTATTTTTGAAGAAAGCTTTCCTGGTTTTCTAAGAGAAATGCTTACCGTAACTAGGCTTATTAAAGCTGAAATAACTATTATATAGGGTGAAAATTTTATTTCTATAAAATACTGTGAAAATACTAATTTTATAGCATAACACAGAATATGTCCCAGTATAATTCCCAGCGGAATTCCTATGATGGATAAAATTAAACCTTCTCTGAATATGAGCTTTCTAATTTGCTTCTTAGTGGCACCAAGGGCTGCAAGTAATCCAAATTGCCTGATTCTCTCTATAACAGATATATAAAATATATTATAAATAACTATAATCGTTGCAAATATTACAATTAAACCTATAATAACAAAAGGGATTATTGCTTGAACATCTCCACCACTTGCCTGAATATATGTCTTATTAGCATCTATATCTTTATCCTTAAGACCTATACTGCGTCCAACATCTAAAACAGCTTTTTCTATATTTCCATGATTCTTAACTCTTACAAAAAAAGTTCTCTCTACATTTTGTGTATTTTGTAATACAAATTCCTTTGATAATATAGCTGAACTTGCATTTTGTGATTTATCCATTTTATTATCCTGAAGTATACCACTTATAACAAAATCATTATTTATAGAGTTAGCTTCATCTTCAATATGAATTGTATCTCCTATTTTCCAATTTACTTTTAATTTATCCAGTATCCAACCTTCAATGGCTATTTCATTAATTTTTGTTGGTAATTTTCCTTCCCTTAATTTTGTATTTGTCATATCTAAGGTTGAAGGACTAGCATATATTAAGGCTATTATTGGATCTCCTGCTTTTGCCTGTTTTACATTTCCAAGTGGAATATATTCACCTACCTTTTCAACATTTCTATTATTTTTAAGTATTTCAAATTGTTTATCACTTACATTAGTATACCTAGCATGATAATTACCTCCTGCTTGTTCAACTGCTGAGTTTTTCAACATGTTCTGAATACTATAGGCAAAAATACCCACTGAAGTTACTAGACAGGTAGATAATATTATAGTTAAGATAACTAATATATTTTTAGTTTTATAAGCTCTTAAACTTTTTTTAGCAAGATTAGATATAGTGTTCATTGTTATACCTCCCCTGCCTTAACTTTTCCATCTTCTATTCTGATTACCCTATCTCCCATCTGCGCAATTTTATCATCATGGGTTATCATAATTAAGGTTTGATGATACTTTTTAACAGACATTTTAAGAAGAGACATTACCTCCTGGGCTGTTTTAGAGTCAAGATTTCCCGTTGGCTCATCTGCCAGTATTATTGATGGCTTTGAAGCAAGAGCTCTTGCAATGGCTGTACGCTGCTGCTGTCCTCCGGATATTGCATTTGGAAGTGAATTCTTCTTATGATAAATATCTAAAGTTTCCATAAGTTCCCTTACATAGACTTCATCAACTTCCTTGCCATCCAGTCCTATAGGTAAAATAACATTTTCCCACACATTTAAAATTGGTACAAGATTGTATGCTTGAAAAACAAAGCCTATCCTCCTTCTTCTGAATATGGCAAGCTTTTCATCATCCATTGAAAATATATCATTATTTTCAATAAGAACCTTTCCTGAAGTAGGTCTGTCCAGTCCTCCAAGCATATTCAAAAGAGTACTTTTACCAGAACCTGAGGTTCCTATTATAACCACGAATTCTCCTTCTTCTACACTTAAATTAATATCATCCACCGCTTTTACCAAATTTTCATCTTTTCCATAATACTTTTTTAATGACTTTGTTTCTAATATTTTCATAAATATTATCCCTCTTTTCTCCATCCTTAAATGTATAAATAATAATTTTAAGATTTCTAATATAATTAGAGGATAACACTTTTAAATTACAACTTACTTTCAAAATCACTTACATTTTTGTAAGAAAAGACTGAATTTACTTCCCTTACCTAACAAAGAATCAACCATTATGCTTCCACTCTGTTCTTCTAGTATCTTTCTAGAAAGATATAGACCTACACCAGAGCCTTCCTCTTCTTGAACCACGTCAGAATTACCTCTAAAAAATCTTTTAAAAATTTTATTGAAATCTTCTTTTGCAATACCAATTCCATGATCTTCAATATCAATTCTTATATAAGAATTTAATTTAGTAACGTTTATGCTTATTTCATCATTTGCATAGGAATATTTTACTGCATTTTCAAGTACATTCAGTATTGCTTCCTTAGTCCATTTAACATCGTGATAAATAAAAATTTCCTCAATGGGATTAACTATTATGTCAATATTTTTGTATAAAGCCTTTGAATATATACCCTCAACAGCCTTATATACAGTATCTTTTATAGATTTATTTTCTTTTTTTAGTTCAATCATACCCACTTCAAGCCTTGATAGTTTTATAAGAGAATCCACAAGCCACTGAAGCTTTGCTGCCTCACTTTTAATTGTCATTAAGAATTCGTTTCTTTCCCTGGTATCCAAATTATTATCTTCAATTAGAAGTGAATTAAAAAGCTTGATAGACGCAAGAGGTGTCTTAATTTGATGTGAAATATCAGTAACCAATGCCTTTATATTTGCTTTTTCTTCCTTTATTTTACCAATACTCAATTCAACCCTTCTTGCCATTTGATAAAACTGATTAGATATCTTTGATATAACTCCTTCTTCATAATCCTCTATATTAATAGAATAGTTACCAATTATAATATTATCAATATTATTTGAAAGCTTTTTCAGTCTTTTTATAAAATACAAGCTAAAATAACTGAAAAGTATTGCAGATATAACTATCAGCAAAAGCAAAATAATAAAATCATTGATAATAAAACTTTTAAATTCTCTATTGAAATTATCATCATTCCATACTGCTGCTGTGTTATCGTAGCCATATTTTTTTAAAATATTTTCTCCATAATCCAAATCTTTTTTATTACTTTCTTTATTAAGTACTGATTTTACTATATCCGTTTCACTTTCAGGATACAACTTTGTAAGACTTCCTATTAATTGTCTGCTAGAATTAATACGTTCACTGTAAATTTTATTAACAGTATAATAATGTGTAAAAAAGATTAAAATCCACACAAAGAGAATACTGCCTATTAATAGTAGCAATAACTTTTTTAATAATGGTTCTTCTTTTATATAACTAATCATCCTTTTACACATCCTTCTATCCACATATATCCTATACCTCTTATATTTTTTATATACTTAGGCTGTGAAGGCATATCTTCTATTTTTTCTCTCAGCCTTCTTATATTTACAGCAATAGTATTCTGATCTACAAAATTACCTTCAACATCCCACAACTGGCTTAAAAGCTGTTCTTTAGTTATAATTTGCTTTGCATTATCCATTAAATATTTTAAAAGCTTAAGTTCAGTTTTACTTAAGACTAATTCCTTGTGATTTTTGAAGACCTTCATGTCCTTTACAGAAAAAACTATATCTCCAGAAGATAATCTTTCCCCATATTCTTCACTAGAATTTCTTCTCAACAGAGCATTTATCTTTGACATCAGCACCATAAGACTGAAAGGTTTAACTATGTAATCATCTGCACCCAAATCAAGTCCTGTAACAATATCAGTCTCTTGATCACAAGCAGTAAGAAAAATAATAAGTACATTGCTCTTTTTTCTAACTTCACTGCAAAAATCAAAGCCATCACCATCAGGTAGCCCTACATCAAGTAAAATAAGATCAACATTGTTATTATTAAATATTTTCCAGGCCTCTTCAACTGTTTTAGCTGAAAACACCTTATATCCTTCCTTGCTCAACTTAAAACTAATACCTCTATTTAAAGATTTATCATCTTCTACCAGCAAAATATTTTTCATACAATGTCGAGTAGACAACTCGACTTTCACCTCTCTTTCATTAAAGTGAGGGCTAGTCTATTGCCCCTCACAGAACCCAACGTGCCCTACTAAGGCATTAGGCTCTTCATATATTCCTTACATTACAACCAAATATTTGCATAAATTTTAGGTTCTGATATGGGGTGTTTCTTAAGAAGATACTGATAGCGAGCCCAACTAAGATAGGCTCTTTGGCTTCTTCGTGTAATCACCTTATACAGTGCAACTTTTACAAATCTATAGAAATTCAGTAATCCTCGATAGTTGCCTGATATTCCATAATAAGCATAATGTCCTTTTATCTTTCGGTTTAGAAGCTTTATTGTGTCTGATGGTTTCCCATGTATGTTGCTTTTCAGCCATTCCTTTACCTTTAGTTTCTTGGCTTTCAGCTTCTTTCTACTGGTTCTGTGTTGAAGTCTATATTTACCTGTTCTTGTCTTACCATTTATATGCGTAAAACCTAGAAAGTCAAAGGTATCTGTTTTGCCGTCCTTGCTATTTTCAGCAGCAAATCTTCCAAAAGGAATTATTTTACTTTTATCTCTTGCAAGTTCAAGTCCAAATTTCTTAAGTCTTCCTGCCAGAGATTTATAGAAGCTTTCAGCTTCTTTCTTATACTGAAAGAAGCATACAAAATCATCTGCATAACGCACAATATATGCATCACCTTTGCAATGTTTCTTTACTACAATATCAAACCACATATCCAGTACATAGTGGAGATACACATTAGCACAAACAGGTGATATTAAGCCGCCTTGCGGCGTTCCCTTGTCGCTTTCATAAAATTTCATATCTTCTATAATACCAGCTTTTAGAAACCTTTTAGTATAGCGTAGAAAGTTCTTGTCCTGGATATCATGTTCTAGAAATTTTATTAACCATTCATGATCTACATTATGGTTGGTAGAAGGAAGCCTTGGTTTTATCCTTGTACTTCCAGCCCCAATCAGAACCCGGCGTGCAGTTTTTCCGCACCGGGCTCCCCAAAACAATTCACAATTATCATCGTTAGACATCTGCATGTATTAATTCTGGATATGGTAATTTAAACCATTCTTTAGTACTTAGATAAGACCAATACATTTTATGCCTTTGGCTCCTTCTTCTAAGCGACCTAATCCATTGATTAACAACTTCTTCACGAATGTATACAAGTTTATTTCTACAGTGGTATAAGGAAAAGTATTGATAGAAACCTTTCAACATACTTATTAGTTGCTTCTGCTGGTCTCTTCTTTTCCAGTGACTATGCCCTTTAAGCCATTTATGAGTTTTATCCAGAAACTTTCTACAACTCTTTACTGTAGGTTTTCGAATTAGTGCAAATTGTCCATTTGTACCAACTCCACTTATATGCTTAAAGCCTAAGAAATCAAATGTTTCCGGCTTTTCGCCATATTGGGCTCTTCTTTCTCTTGCATATCTCCCAAAAGAAAGAAGTCTCGTCTTTTCCTCCGCAAGTTCTAAACTAAACTTGTTCATTCGGTACTTTGAATATTTCTGAAACTTTTCTGCATCTCTTTTGTATTTGTTATTAGGCATTTTACTTAAGCTAAAAAACATTCAAAAAAGTCAAATTATTATAGACTTAATTTATAGGTCAGATTAAATAATCTGACTCAAAAAGAATAAGATTATTTAATCTGACGATAATTAGTAAGGAGAAAATTTTTTAATTATGAGAAGAAATAATAATGATAAATATAGTAAAAATGCCTTACGGAATAAAAAAATACAATAAACTTTGTAAGTTTAATCAATTTCCAAGTAAATATGGATGCGAAGCATGTGGATTTGAAGGTAAGCTGTACAGACATGGATTTTATTATAGAAACTTAATTACCCTTAAAGGTGCATACAAGATAGTCATCCTGCGTTGTAAATGTCAATCCTGTGGTAAAACCTATTCTCTTATACCCAGTTTTATTATTCCTTATAGGCAATATGCTTATGAAGTTATTCTAACTTCTATTATTATGATGCTAAAACTAGGTTATTCCTTTAGTAAAATATTAACTCTTATAAAATCTCTTAATATTAACTACTCATCTCTTAATACAACAGATCTATCATTTTGGAAAAATAGGCTAGTAAGCTCATTATCGAGTATTCGTTTATTTTTTGCACAGTATAAATTCTATAATTCTAACATAAATAGCAAATTACCTATTGATATCATAAAAAAAATTATTATCTTTTGCCGTTTAAGGCACGATTTTAACTTGGATTATTTTTTACACATGCCTAAGTATTTCTTTTGTAAATGATAATTTAATAGGTACAAATTAGATCTATCTTTTTTATCAAATTAAATACTTCACACTTTTTTTAATGTCTTTTTATATCAATCTTGTCCTCATTTCTCTTGTTCTATCTAAAATTTTTGTATAATTCCACACAACCTTTAACGGTTTAAATGTCGATTTTAAGTCATAATTATTAATAAAAATAGGAGGTTGATAATCAATGATATTAAAAGAATTTAATCAAAAGATAGCATTATTTCGTTATTCTCTGATTGCACCCATTATAACCAATACATTTACTCAGACTTCTGTAAAAGATTATTTAGCAGAAATTGCAGCAAAGTCTTATACACTGCCTAACGGCAAGAAAAAAGAGTATTCTCCTGCAACAATCAAAGGATGGCTAGTTCAATATAGGAAATATGGTATTGATGGCTTATATCCAAAATCAAGAGCTGATAAAGGTACTTCCAGAAAAATTTCAAATGAAACCAAAGAATTTATTATAAACAGTAAATTAAATTCACCTAAAAAAACTGCCAAGTACATATATCATGAAGTTATAGCTAAAGGTTTTGAAAGTGAAACTAGTATTTCCCTGTCAACAGTAACTAGATTTATAAATAAGGCTAAGATAGGTTCTAAAAAGCTTGTACCTGATGATAGAAGAGCCTTTGAATTTGAGTTTTCCAATGAATGCTGGCAATCTGACGTATCTGTAGGTCCTTACCTTACTATAGAAGATAAAAAATTCAAGACTTATATTATAGCTTTTTTAGATGATTCCAGTAGAGTCATTGTAGGATGCAAAGCATTTTTTAAAGATGATCTTTTATCTCTTATGTCTGTATTTAAAGATGCGGTAGCATCAAAGGGAATTCCTAAAAAAGTTTTCGTTGATAATGGAAAGATATATAAAAGTGAGCAATTTCATTTGATTTGTGCAGCTCTTGGTAGTATTTTAAGTTTTGCAAGACCATATTCCCCTCAATCTAAGGGCAAAATTGAAAGATGGTTCCAAACTATGCAAAAACAATGGATGAATTCAATTAATTGGAATGATTTTAAATCTATAGACCTTTTAAATGAATCCCTGTCGGGTTATGTTAACAGTTATAACAACACTATACATTCCTCAATAAACAAAAAACCAATTGATAAGTACATGTCTAATGTTGAAAATATAAGATTTATTGATTCTAAAACTGAACTAGACTATTTATTTTTATATAAAGTACTCCGTACTGTAAAAAATGACTCCACAGTATCTATAGGTACAAAAATATTTGAAGTACCACTAAAATATGTTGGTGACAAAATAAATATACGCTATGATCCATCATCTATTGATAAAGCTTATATTTTTTCACAGGATGGTAAACTTGAAGATACTATTTTCCCTGTTAAAAAAATTGATAATTCAAAAATCAGAAGAACTAACAATACTAATTCTGTTGATTTTTCTGCCTTTGAAGCTAACTAACCGGAGGTTGATATTATGTATAAAGCTTTTTATGGCTTAACTTTTGATCCTTTTGATAAAAATCTTGACTTAAAATACAGTTTTAAATCTGAGGATTTCTCTAAAGCAATGAATAGATTAGAATTTTTAAAATCTGTTTTAGGGATTGGCGTTATTACTGGAGAGCCTGGAGTTGGTAAGTCTTTCTTGCTCCGCAATTTTGTAGATTCACTAAATCCAAATTTATATAAGTGCGTATACATTCCTATTTCCACTTTAACTGTTATGGACTTCTATAGAGCATTATGCGATGGTCTTGGAATAATTCATGCTCAGAAAAAAGTAACTATGTTTAAGCAAATACAAGAGTCTATATACACTTATAGCCACAGTAAAAATGTAATTCCAGTTATTATAATTGATGAATGTCAATTTTTAAGCAATTCCATTCTTGATGATTTAAGAATAATATTTAATTTTCATATGGACTCAAAGAATTATGCTATGTTAATTCTTTCAGGTCAACCTAATTTTTTACTTCAACTCAGCAGGCAGGTCCATGAAGCACTACGTCAACGAATCATAATGAATTATTGCTTAAAAGGGCTAACGCATGATGAATGTAAGCCCTACATAACTTCTATGCTAAAAGCCGCAGGCTGTTCAGAACCAATTTTTACTGATGATGCTTTTGAACTCATTTATTCAAGCACTAATGGAGCTATAAGACCACTAAATTCTCTAACGAGAATGTGCCTTATCTCTGGTGCTAATGAAAGACTTACTTCTATTAATTCAGATACAGTTTATAAATCTCAGAGTGAAATTGATCTTACAATTTAAAATTTTTTACACTGCTTATTCTGAGCAGTGTTTTTCTATGCCTATATTTATTGACCAATTTTAGAATTTTATACATTGTGGATATTGTGGAGAAAGGGTTATTTAATTTGATTTTTGAGACTTAATTTGCCATTAGTAAGATTATTTAAACTGATTTTTTACCACATTATTACTAATTTTAGGCTGAAATAATTTGACTTTTTAAGGATTAAATAATTTGACACGTAACATGTATTGGAAGCAAGCCACATAGTCATCAGCAAACCTTATCAGGTATGCTTCGCCTTGTGCATATGTTTTATATTTCTTTGCAAACCATAAATCTAAAACATAGTGAAGATAAATATTTGCAAGTATAGGGCTGATTGGTCCACCTTGAGGAGTTCCTTGTGTATTTATTGTAACTACTCCATTAATCATTACTCCCGCTTTTAGCCATTTCCCTATCATATTAATTATTACAGGGTCCGCTATTCTCAGCTTTATCATTTTCATAAGCCACTGATGGTTTATATTATTAAAATATCCTTTAATATCAGCCTCGTATATAAATCTTACTTTCTTCTTTACTATGCATTCTCTTAGTGTTTTGAGTGCTTGATGAGGATTTCTTCTTGGTCTGAAGCCATATGAGAAATCCATAAATTCCTGTTCATATATGGACTCAAGAATTCTTGCTACCGCACGTTGTACAAGTCTATCTTCTACAGTTGGAATGCCTAATGGTCGTGTTTTTCCATTACCTTTTGGTATTTCTACACGCCTTACCGGCGGTGCTTTATATTTCTTTTCTTTCATTCTGCTCCATATATCTTTTACTCTTTCATCAATATTACATTCAAATTCTAGAGTCGTCTCTCCGTCCACACCACTTGATCCTTTTCTATTCATCATTTTCCATGTTTCTTTTAGAAATTCCGGAGTTATAATATGAGCAAGTGATGTAAATACTGCTTTCCTGTCTTTACGAGCTTTAATTGCTATCTCATTCAATTTTGTTGACATATCTATCTACCTCTGTTTGTGTAGTTTATGTTTCCTTGCTGAGAGTTTATTTTGTCCTGTCGCTTCCCCATGTACGTGGCTTTCCCACGCTCCGAGTACTACCAACAGGTCCGACTCCCGCCACAGCTTCCGCTTGCTTGTGGATGGTCCTTTCGGCTTGCGTACTCTACGTTTTGTAAAGACCATGACGGGTCTCCCGGGTTCCTTGACAATTCCATTTCATCCATGCCATGCTCTCAGACCCCGCCGGAGTCTCCATTTCCCTCGCCATTAACAGGAAACTACTATAGCCTTCCAAGTATTCGACCTTGTCGGCCTCCGGACGTACTAACGAGGCTCAATCGCTTCACTTGCGTTACGGCCTAGACTCGCTCTGTCTACGCTTAGTCTGTGTCGTTACCTTCACAAACCCAAGACTCGATTTCAGGTGAGGTGGCTTACCTCTTTCCTGAGTTGGAATTTCACCAACTGAAATTGCCCGGCTTAGCCCGGCGCACCAAAGAATCCTTTAATATCGGCATCCACAATAAAGTTAATTCTCTTAGTCATGATTATTTGATTTACTTCTCTAATTGCATCGTGACAACTTTTACCTTCCCTAAACCCATAAGAGAAATCATAAAATTTATTTTCATAGATTTGGTCAAGTATCTTCCTCATTACTCCTTGAACAAGCTTATCTTCATATGATGGAATTCCAAGAGGTCTAAGCTTATCACTACCTGCTTTAGGAATGTACGTCCGTCTAACTGCCTGTGGTTTATAACTAAAATTCTTCATTCTTGCTAGTAGATTATCTATATTTTCTTCTAGCTGTTCTCCATAGGTTTCCTTGTTTACTCCGTCAATTCCCATAGCCTTTCCACTTGTCTGTTTTATGTGTTCCATAATCAAACTTTCTTTGTTGACATAGTGCATTATGGTCTGTACTTTATTATGCTTTTCTGCTTGTAATGCTATTTCTTCAAACGCATTTGCCATTGTCTTCTGCCACCTCCAGTGTGACCAATGTTTTATTTTCAAAACGGCTTATATGTTTGCCCCTTTCCTCCACTTTCGTTACAAGCTTCTTCGGTACTATGAGCAAATCCGACTCCTTGCATACCATTTCTATCACCTTGGATGAAATGCTCCTTGTGTAACAAATACCCTAACGGGAATATGCAAGGTCTCACAGGTATGCCATGTGTAACTATCTTATGCTCGCCGTGCTCTAAGACCCCGATGGAACCTACTTGTTCTTGCCCTTTACGACCAAGTATTATTACCTGCTACCGAGGTGAGGGTATCGGCTTCCATTCTATATAAACTAACGAGATTCAATCACTTCACGCTTTCGCATTACGGCTCGCATAGTTTCTTACCTACGCTTAAACCTAGCCTCACGGCTTCGGCTCCAAGGCTGGATAACGGCGGTTGGCTAGACCTTACCGTGTCGGCTTCTCACCAACTATACACCTGGCACCGAACTGTCGCACCACCCAATTACAATTATAGCATAGCAATATAACAGCAACCATAAGACAAAAGTACTAGATAAATAAAATAAAAATATATAAAACAACTGGTGTAAGTAGATTTAATACTATTTTTAATAAATCTACTTACACCAGTTATTATCTGAATAAAAATTTTTTCATTAAATATTATTTATAAAAGCTTTCTTCTGCACTAATACCCAACCTATTAAACTAATTCCCCCAATAATTATATACATAAATCCCATTGTAAAAATTCTATTTCCAGAACTTAAAGAGATAAGCATCATACCTATACTTCCCATAATCGTATAGGAAAAACTCATAAGTGATGAGGCTGTGCCCGTGTCACTCTGCTGTTGTTCAAGTATCAAATTAGTGCTTGGTGGTCTTATTATATTTCCACCCAAAGTAGCAGGCAAAATTGATAATGCAAATAACCAAGGTGAAAATCTTCCTATAGTGATAATTAATATACCACTTATAATTATTATTGCAAAGGAAGTCATAATTATAAGTGTATTTTTACAATAAGTTGATATTCTCATATAAAATAATGGTGCCAGTACTGAAAATATAGCATTAAATGCATAGAAATAACTATACACCTGTTCACTTAATCCAAAACCATCTATATAAATATAAGAAGATACAGAAATATATGCTAATAGAGGCAGCATCTGAATTGCAAATATTACTAATAAAACTGTATATCTAGGATTTTTAATTACAACCCCTATTCTTGCGACCGTTCTGAAAATATTTTCATTACTATGACTTGGAATTGTCTCCTGCATCAAAATACCGCCTATTAAAGCTATAACTCCCACAATAGACAATATCCAAAATACTCCGTGCCAAGAGAAAAGTTTAAGTATTACAGCACCAATAACCGGTGCAATAACTGGTGCCAGCATTGCCATAGACTGTACAACTGCCAATATAGCTACACGCTTTCTACCATTGTAAGAATCTTTTATAGTTGCTACTGATACAGAAACAACTGCCCCACTGCCAATTGCTTGTAAAATTCTAAATATAATAAGCATATGTACGGATCCCGCTAGAGCACATAGTGTACTTGACAAAGTATAAATACTAAGTCCTGTCAACAATATGGGCCGTCTTCCATACTTATCACTTAAAGGACCCCATAAAAGCATTCCAACTGCGTAAAATATAAAAAATAAAATTAGAGTCATGTTTAACAATCCAATAGTAGTTTGGAAACTTTCTACCATCCGTGGAAGTGCTGGAAGATATAAATCTGTAGATAGAGGAACAAATGCACTTAAAAAAGCAATAAATATTACAAATCCTCTACTTCCTAAATATTTTTGTGCCTTTATACTATCATTATCCATTTTTTCTTCTGTAATCATTTAAACCGTTAAATTAAATCTACTTAAAATATATAATATCCTATAATTATCGTAAGTCATAAAAAAATACAAATAATAAATCAATATACTTAAAGTTATTTTAGTAAATTAATAACGGAATCCACCACCTTTTCCATATAATTTTTATCTAAGGCATATTCAAATAAATAACTAGTCAGTATGCTAGCCTATTTTGAATCCTACTGCGTCAGCAGAACCCTCAGATAGGCCACTATCCTGGTCACCTGCTTCCTTGTTGGATTCAAAATATTCGTTGCCTCTTTCACTTACTATTTATTTTCACATGCCTAATCTCTAAACCTATATCCAGTTCCCCATAGTGTTTCTATAAATTCCGGGTTTGATGGATTTTTTTCTATCTTTTTTCTTATTTTTTGAATATGAACTGCTACTGTTGCCATATCACCACAAAATTCATCTCCCCATATTCTATCAAAAATATGCTCTTTAGTAAAAACAATATTAGGATTTGAAGCAAAAAATACTAATATCAAAAACCATAAGATCACATTAAAAATTATAGTAAATATACGTGAATATTTAACATGTTTATAATACCACTGAAATTCATCGTCTTCCATATATTCTTTTTTAATCTTTCTATTGATTTCACTTTGTATTTCGTGAAATCTTTCATGATTTTTTTTTGCTCTGTATCTATATTGACGTATCGCTGCAATTCTTTTATGAACAACTTCTATAAATTTTATATTTTTCTTCATTTTATCACCTGATTTTTTCATAAATATATTCTATATAATTTTAAAGTTAAATATTAAAAATCCTTTAAATCAATTATAAAAATTTTATAAAATACTTTCCTTTTCAATATATTAATTACTATTTTAACTCAATCTCAATTACATAATAGCTACTAATTATTGTTCTTAAATTTACTCATATAAATTTTTATTTATGAGATTGTATCAATAAAAAATTCAAATAATTTTATAAAATCTTTAAAAACAATTTAAGGGAATTTTATAATGGGACATTAGTATAAGGAACATAGACAATATAAAAGCAGGAGGTAAAAAATTATGTCAAATATAATTGAAGTGAAAAATTTCACTAAAAGATTTGGTGACTTTGTTGCTGTAAATGATATTTCTTTTACTGTGGAAGAAGGCTCTATTTTTGGTTTTCTTGGTTCCAATGGTGCTGGTAAAAGTACAACCATTAATACACTCTGCACCATATTAGACAAAACTAAAGGGAATGTAAAAATTAATGGATATGATATATCTAGACAAAAGGATAAAGTCAGAAATGAAATAGGAATAGTATTTCAAGAATCTACACTAGACAATAAACTCACAATTGAAGAAAATATAAAATTCCATTGCGAATTTTACAGTGTACCAAAAAACGAAATTAAAGAACGAATTGATTTTGTACTGAATCTAGTAGATCTTACAGACTGGAGAAAAGCTCCTGTAGGAAGTCTTTCTGGAGGTATGAAAAGAAGAGTTGAGCTGGCAAGAGGCCTTGTTCATTACCCAAAGGTTCTATTCTTAGACGAGCCTACTACAGGACTTGATCCTCAGACCAGAGCAAATATATGGAGTTATATTTACAAATTACAAAAGGAAAAGAATATTACTATTTTTTTAACTACACATTATATGGATGAAGCCGAGATATGCAATAAAGTAGCTATTATGGACCATGGAAAGATAGTAGCTTACGACAGTCCTTATAATCTTGAAAAAAAATATACTTCAAATGTAACTAGAATAAAAGTTTCCAATATGGATTTATTCATTCAGTACCTTGAAGCTAATTCTATAAAATATAAACTGAGTGAAGATTTATTTAAAATATATTCAACAAATATAAAAGATATATTATCAATGGTATCCCTATTTAAAGACTCCATTACAGACTTTGAAACAACTAAAGGAACCCTAAACGATGTATTTTTAACCGTAACAGGAAAGGAGATAGAACAATGCGTGGAATGATTGCCATTTTAAAAAGAAATTTAACTAATTTTGTACGTGATAAACTTAGACTAGTATTTTCAATAATTATGTCAGTATTTTTCTTATTTGTTTTTTCCTTTGTAATGAAATCTTCTACCACGGGAGTTGCTCAGCCACTTAACTATCTGATTTCAGGAATAATCATCATGACAGTATTCCAAGCTGCTTTAAGTAACTCCACAAGTATAATAGAGGATATGTCCATGGGTTTTATGAAAGAAATTATAGTATCCCCTATTAAAAGATGGCAAATATCAATAGGACAAGTTCTTTCAGCTACAACTATAGCTTTTATTCAGGGCCTCATAGTTATTATACTAGGTATGTTCCTGGGGTTAAAACTAGATGTACTTCAATTTTCAGATATATTACCTTGAGCATGTGAAATCTCAGTACAGAATCCTTAGTAAAGGCTGGAGTAGCTTTTGATATAAATGGTTTTATAATAAAACCTTATCTAGGTCTGTTCATAATACTAGGCCTAGTGTTTAAATAATCAATTAAAAATATTTCTCTCCGTAGATTCACATAAGGTGAGAAATATATCCTTTTACCCTTACATATTTACTATACACATATAACATTCTGAGGCTTACCTTTAAGCCATTTATCAATATTGTCAAATACTATTTGTGCACGAATATAAAGAGCTTCCTCAGTTGCAAAAGCAACATGTGGTGTTAATACAGTATTTTTGGCACTTACAAGAGGGTGTACACTTTCTATTGGAGGTTCATTTTCAAACACATCAATACCTGCACCTGCAATTTTACCTTCGTTAAGGGCTTTAGCCAAAGCTGTATTATCTACAACAGGTCCTCTTGCTGTATTTATTAATATAGCTGAAGATTTTAAAAGATTTATTTTTTTCTCATCAATTAAGTTTTTAGTACTTTCATTTAAAGGTACGTGTAATGATACAATATCACTTTCTTTTAAAAGGGTATCAAGATCAACATACTTTACACCTTTTTCAACAGCATCTGTTCTTTGAGTTCTGCTGTAAGCTAATACTTCACAACCAAAAGCACTTGCTATTTCAGCTACTCTTAATCCAATTGCTCCCGTTCCAACAACACCAAACTTCTTATTAAATAATTCCGTACCTACAAGGCCATTTTTAGTTTTTTCAGTTCTTGTTGCATTGTCACAAGGTACAATATTACGTATTACTGATATAGCAAGACCATATACAAGTTCTGCCACTGCATTTGTTGAATATCCAGCCGCATTGCAAACAGTAATTCCCTTTTCTCTGCATACATCC
Source organism: Clostridium pasteurianum DSM 525 = ATCC 6013 (assembly GCF_000807255.1). NCBI lineage: Bacteria > Bacillati > Bacillota > Clostridia > Eubacteriales > Clostridiaceae > Clostridium > Clostridium pasteurianum. Next base: position 4,148,176 of record NZ_CP009268.1, read on the forward strand.
ATATCCACATGGTCAACTCCTGTAAATGCTACAGATATCATTTTTAGCTTAGGACAATTTTCAATAACTTCTCTTCTAAAAGGTAAATTTGCTAACATAACAATCTCAGCATTTGCAGCTCTTTCAATTAATTCTTTTGTATCTTCTGTTCTTGTATCATAATAAACAAACTCATGACCACAACTCACCAATTTTTCTGCAAGTTCATTAATTTTTTCTTTGCTAACTCCTAAGGGTTCTATCATAACAACGTTCATAAATAAAAAATCCTCCTATTTTTATTATTATATAAATTACTTTTATTATATCACTCGTAAAATTAAAATTACCAAAATAAACCTATAATAACTATTTGTTTACGAAAAAATCATATAATCCTCTATATGATTAATCATATAGAGGATTATATACTAAAATAATTACTTAGAAATATCTATATTTCCAGAACTTGTTGTTACATTTATCTTCTTATAAGGGGCACTGCCAACCTGACCTGTTGCTTCATTACCTCTTTTATTTTTATAATTCAGATCAAAGTTTGAATCTATATCACCGGAATTGCACTTTCCATTGAATTCAAAACTTAATTCCTCTGGAACTACCAAATTAACATTTCCAGAATTTGCACTAACATTTGAATACTCACTAATATCCTTATAACTTATCCTGACATTTCCTGAAGATGCAGTTACCTCACCGGAACCAGAAATAGAGCCTATATGAATATTACCAGAAGAAGTATTTACTTTATAGCTTTTGCTCATTAAATTTTCTACATTAATGTTGCCTGAGTTGGCTTTTAAATTAATATTATTTGCATTTATATTAGTTTCACTTTGTAAATTTCCTGATCTGGCTACACAGCTTATATTATTTAAATTTATATTTGAATTGAATATGATATTTCCAGAAGAAGATTGTATATCTAAATCTTTAGCATAGTTTTTAGGTATATATATTTCTATACTTTCTTGAAGGTTTCCAATATTAAATATACTAAATACTTTATGGGAAGTACTTCTTTTAACTAAAATGCTGTTATTTTCTTTATTAATGGCAAACTTTTCTTCTTCCTTTAATTTACCTCTGGATTTTTGAACAATTCTAAGATTAGATTCATCTGTACTCTGTACTATTATATCTGCACTTGAGAAATTCACTTCTATTTTATTAAAATTATCTATAGATATGCTTTCATCCTTCTGAACAGTTAGCATAGAATTATTATCCCATTTGAAAATTCTAAAGGCATCTCCTGCACTTCTGTTATAACTTATATTGTAAACCAGAAATACTGTGAGTACCAATGCAATACAAGTCCATATTCCAATTAATATCTTTATTAAATTTCTACTCATATTATCACTTCCTTAATTGAAATGCTAAAGTAATAATTCTCTCTAAAGCAGCCCCTATAATAAATATAACCCAGGAATACGCCCAACTGCCAAATTCAAAACTCAATACAAAATATAGAACTACAATTAACATCCACAGTATAGATTTTATCGATTTTAGTATCTCCTTATCTTTACTATTAGCAGATTTCCATTCTTTAAATTCTTCTACTATAGTGTCATCAGCTTTTAAATATTTAGGTTTTGAAATTGCATTGTATACTATAAGACAAGTAGCTATTGCATCTATGGTTAACATTACACAAACACTGATATTATCATCAATTTGAAAAACTTCGCTAAATAGTATTAAAATAACTACACTTATAATATATAATCCTACAGAAGTAGATATAATTAATGCACTTTTCTTTCTACTCTTTTCTATCTGTGCATAATCAAGTACATCCTTTTCCTTAAGTCCCCTTATGAGTTCATCTACATCTCCTATACCTGAAACGGCAATATTAAAGGCTTCTTCATCATTTTTACCAGAAGCTATCAAGTCATTGTACTTATCTATTAGATTTGCTAATAATTCTTCCTTTAACTCTCTTGCCCTATTAGTTTCTGGTGCATTTTCAAATAATTCATCCAATTTTTTTTGAAATTTTTCATACATCTCCATCCCCTCCATAGATCAATTTATCAATTAACTGTTTTGCTTCTTCCCAATCCAATTTATTTTGTTTTAAAGCCGCTTTTCCAAGCGCTGTTATGGAATAATATCGTCTTCTTGCCCCTGTTGTTTCATTTCCCCAATAGGAAGCTATTAGTCCTGCTTGTTCTAGTCTTCTAAAGGCTGAATACAGGGTTGCCTCTTTAAGTTCATATTGGTTATCTGTCTTTTGCTGTATTGATTTGTTAATTTCATACCCATAACTGTCATTTTCTACAAGATGAGATAAAATTATAGTTTCTGTATGACCTCTTATTATATCCGAAGTTATAGACATACCCTCACTCCTCTCTTCAGTTCATTATATAAACTCTTTCTATACTTATATAGTAATATAATATACATCGTCTGTCAATGTATATTTTGTTATATTATATATTTAATATACGATATAGCTTGTGATTTTTTATATTTTACTGAGATACATCAAAATACATATAAAAACAGGCCACATTTTGGAAATAGAATCCATTATGTGGCCTTTAATTATAAATTATATGTTTTATATTTAATTAATTCTACAATTTTTATCTATAGGTATCCAGTACTCTATCATATATATCTTCAATAACCCTTAATCCTCCATTATATCCTGCATAGCCACAATTAAGAATTAGCCTATAGTTTACTGGTGCACTTACTATTAAAAGATCTGCTCCTATATCTTTCGCAAGATCTCTCTCCCAGCCGCTTCCAAGTATCAATGCTCTATTATTTTGAGGTTCTTTTCTTATTTCTTCCTGAATTTCTCCTCCGTCAATGGAGAAAGTAACCTCTGCAGACCTATATGGAGATATGGTTTTAAATTGATCAATTATTTGCTGTTGATACTTTTGAGGAGTATCATCAATTACAAATTGTTTAGCAGGTATAATTCCAAGCTCATTTAAAAGAAACTTTGCAAAACCCACAGCATAACTGGCATCTAATATAGTGTAGAATCTTCTTGGTATGCCATATCTAAATTCCAGCATAAAGTCAGCAGTTCTCTCAATATGAGAATAGAACTTTTCTTCTTCCTTAGCAATAAAAGCGTCTACTTTAGTTTTATCCAGCTTTGCATAATCCGCTACCTGCCTTAAAAACTTTGTAGTTTCTTCTCCTCCTATAGGTAGGTATGGAAAATGAAAGTATGGTGTATTATATTTATCTTTTAGATGGTTAGCTATATTAAGTCCAACCCAGGAACTTACCACAATATTAAATTCTGCTTTAGGTATTGTTTTCCATTCTTCAACTCCACCAGATTCATTACCAAATAATATATTGACTTTAAGTCCTATACCTTGCAAAATTCTTTTTATCTCTTCAAGATTACCATTCCAATAAGGATCTTGGTAGGGAATAGTAACAAATACATTTACCAGTCCCTTTTCTACAGTTTTGTCTTCTGCAAACTTATCTACATATTGATCTATTATTGCATTTACTACAATATCATGACTTACATAATTATTGCTCTTAAATCCTCCGGTTTCAGCAAAGGCAATTGGCTTATCCTGTTTTTGGTATTCACCAGTAACACTCTCTATGTTATCCCCCACAATATCAGAAGTACATCCTGAAAGAACTACATAAAGATCTGCATCTATAACTTTAAAGGAACCATCAATTACTGTCCTCAGCTTTTTTTCTCCACCAAAGACAATTTCTGATTCACTGGAATTAGTACATGGTATTGTACTTCCTCCTGCATAGCCTTCTCCCTGACCTATCAATCTACTTATTTTCGTACTGCATCCCGGACCAGCATGCACTATAGGTACTGCTCTTTTTATAGCTATTACAGTTTGCTGTACTCCTAATGCACAGGAGTACCTAGGCTGCTCAATAATTTTTGACATGTGCTCCACCTCCAAGAAAAGTGAAAGGATCTTGATCCAGCCACCATTTTGTATAAGGCATAGTGCTGTGTTTTGCAAGATTAGTTACAAATTCTTTATTATCTATAGTTTCTGCAATTCTTCCTGCATAGTTAAGCACACCTTGATATCCAAAACCAAATTGCTCATCTCCAATAAGAAGTGTAGGTATTCCCAGCTTAGCTCCCCACAGAGTCATACCACCATGTCTTGCAATCATAATATCAGGTCTTACCCTATTGAGTATGTTAACCAATTCATAAGACTGTTTATTACATACATTATAATTTTTAATATCACCATAATTCTTAACATCCTGAGCTAGTGCATCAGAAGCTTTATCCCCATTATCATATATTGGATCATGATGGAAAATAGCTGCTCCCTGTACCTCTAGTCCTAATTCCCTAAGCAGTGCAATTATAGCATGCCCATGAGCTGCTCCTGCTGTAAGATAAGCAGTTTTACCTTTAAGCTGTTCTCTGTATTCATTGAGTTTAGGTATTACTCTTTCATGTTCCTCTTTTATAATTTCTTCTATCTCTTTTTCCCTATTAAGAACTTTTCCAAGATCTCTTAACCATTGATCTGTACCAGCTATTCCATAGGCAGGAGGTGATTTTATTTCTGGAACACCGTATACCTGTTCCAGAGCTGCCCCCATATAGGTTCCAAGCGTTGAACATACCTGAATAGTTGCTGCTGCTTCAGATATATATTCTAAGTCTGCAACTGTTGAAAAGGGAACAACATATTGAGCCTCATAACCTATTCTACTTAGAATATCGTCAAAAATATGACTACCCCAAAAATTTATAATATTTACTTTGTTGGTCTTTTTTCTTGGTGGCTTAACTATCTTTCTCACTATTGTATGATAAGCGGCATCAAAACCTGAAGTCCATATCTTTGATCTAAAACCTTCACAAAAACATGCGACTACTGGTATACCAAGTTCTTTAGATAATTCTTCAGTTTCAGTCTCCACATCTTCTCCTATTATTCCAGTAGCACAGGAAGTTGTAACAAAAATAGCCTTAGGATTTGCCCTTTTATATGCTGTTCTTACCGTAGCTTTCAGCTTTTCTCCTGCTCCAAAAACCGTATCCTTTTCTTCTATATTAGTATTAAAATATCTACCATTTGTTGAAGGTAAATTTCTTTCTGTCTGACCAACTCTGTATACAAAGTTAAAGCCAAAGAAATCTCCTGCACAACCTACTGGTGCATGATTCACCATTGCTGCATCCTTTATCATAGAAAGCTGACAAAAAGCCTGCCCTGAACTACAACCCATACATTGACTAAAGCTTCTTGAAGAATCCTTAAGCTTTCCTGATTGAGAACATTTAACAAGTTCACCGGCCGTACCATTAAAACCCGTAATAGAGCCAAGACGTTTTTCACGAATCTCAACTTCTGGAACTTTTAAATTTATTTTTCCCATATCTGATTCCTCCTATTTCATAATCATAAATTTTCAAATAAAAATCTTTCTGATGGTCAATTTTAAATTTCAATATATCTGCCATCAAAATTCTATAAAAAGAGCCATAAAAAAGGGTATACTTCTCCTAAGAAGTATACCCTCTGGTTTTTCCAGTCAGATATATTAACAAATGTATATTTACATTATTCCTATTTGTTTAATTGGTTACAATTAATATATACCAATTTGCTATGTTTGTCAACAAAATTTAATCTAATTTTTCTTTTACTGAATTTAACTTCTGACTCATAGATGCTTCCTTATCTCTTCTATCATCTATATTTATAGTTGTTAATACCCTTTCAGCACCATTTTTAAAAGGTATTTCATGCATTTTCCTTATAACTTCTAAAACCACATCCAAATCACCTTCAAAAACTGTTGCCATAGGTGTAAGTTCATATTTAATGCGTTTTTCATCTTTTAAAATTTGATGACAACCTGCCACATATTTACTTACACTGGTAGAACCTGTACCTAAGGGTACTATTGTTGCCTGAGCTATAGCCATAAAATCATCTCCTATCATTATTTTTTTATTAGCATTAACCAGATTTCAAATAAAACAAATTCTCTTTTTTACTATCCTCATTTTCTGAAAATCTATTAATCATCACTTTATCATAGTTTTTAGCTTCTATAATAATCTTATCTATAATGCACTTATTGAATTTTATTTGATTCTCATATTTGACCTCTTTAATAACGGAATATTCTATATGTGATGGTACATTACCTGTAATATATAAAGGAAATAATTTTTCTATTCTTTTATTTATAAGTGCAAATTCATATATTGAAGCATCTATAATATCCATTCCTCTCGTATTAAAGCAATGAGCATATTGCCTTCTATATCCATTTACTTCTACAAATATCAATCCTTCTACAGCCGGTACATCTAATCCAAGTTCTTTAGAATATTGATAAATTAAACTTGATATAATTTTCCCACTATTCATAATTTGATAGTTATTTATAATATATTTACATAGATTATGAAATAAAGTCATATCTCTATTCATTGTATCACCCTGTTAAAAATACTTTTTTATACTGATATTACATCTAAATATTAATATTATTCATAAAAAAACAAGAAGAACCTTACTATAAAAGGTTCCTCTTATCTTTGCTGTATAAACAAAATTCTTTGCATCAGGTGAAGTTTTTATTCCACTTGATGCTTAGAAGTCGTTATCCAAGGACGTATCAACCGTTATCTCCAACTTTGTAGAAGATTGCAGTATTACGGTTGATATTCATCGGATAAATATCCTCTATAAAACTTACCTTATAGTGAGCAGATATAACATTCATATATTCCTTGTACAATTCATTCAAACTTATTGAAAACGAAAGCTCCTGTAAAGTAAAATTTATCCATTTCCTATAATTAAGATTACAACTTTTTATAGAATTATATTATAAATTTTTATTTAGCAGCCTTAGCTGCACTTAATATTTCATCATAATTAGGATAATCTGTAATTTCGCTTAAATATTTTGCATAAGTTACTTTATTATCACTGCCTACAACAAAAGCTGTTCTTGCAAGAAGGCCCAACTCTTTAACATAAGTGCCTGTATTTTCACCAAAAACTCTATCTTTATAATCTGAAAGAGTAACTACTTTTTCAATACCTTCTGCTCCACACCATCTAGATAGAGCAAAAGGTAAATCCATAGATACAGTGTATACAGTAACATTTTCTATTTCAGCTGCTTTTTCATTAAAAGTTCTTACTTCAAGATCGCATACTGGAGTATCTACAGAAGGTACAGTTAAAAATATCCTAACTCCTTTAGTATCCTTTAATGAAATTGATTCTAGTGAATTATTGGCTGTTGTAAAGTCAGGAAATGTATCTCCTACCTTAACTTCTTTTCCCTGTAATGTAACTTCATTTCCTTGAAAAGTAACTTTCATATACTTAGCTTATTTATAGTTACAATCTATTATGTATCCATTACATAATAAAGATTTTAAATAAGCCCTTTCACCTCACTTTATATTAATATTTAATATTAATTAACATTATTTATCTATTACCAATTCTACTACATATGTTTAAATTTGTAAACCTAAAATTTATATTACAAATTTTAAATACAGCTATTATAAATATTTATATCCATATCTTTTTCTTGGAATTTAGAAAGCTTTGCCATAGAATCTACAAAATGAGAAGTTTTCATGTGTTTGTCTAAAGCAGACTGATCCTTCCATTCTTCTATGAAAGTCAGTATTTGTTCATTATTAGCATCTTGATACAAACCATAAGATATATTTTCTTCCTCTTTTCTACTTTCTTTTACTAATACGGAAGCGATTTCTTTAAACTTATCTACTTCTCCTAGTTTAATATAACCTTTTGCTATAACTTTAATCATATTTTTTCTCCCCTTCTTTACATTTTTAAACAGATAATTATACTGTATATCATATTTACAATCACCTTATTTTACATATACAATACATAATTGATTATATTGCTAAAAATTTAAAAGTACAAGTTTTTATATGTTTAAACTTGTAAATTATCCACATTGAGAATAAACTGTTATTCACAATGTGGATAGTTTATTTATTACTGAAATTTTAAAATGAGACAGACTCTTTTGCCACAATATACTATTTTCTTCATTATTTATTATGCCATTTTTAATATTGAATATTTTTTATGATTCTTTAATAGAGCTTTTCATATATATCAGTTACACATCTCTCTGATAATTCTGTATAGTTATTAGCCATTAATCTTCCCTGTTCTGTCATAACTATGTTTGTAAAATCTGCTATTTCGCACTTCTTCATTCCATATTCACGAAGTGACTTTTTCTGTATAATATGATTAAGCAATTCTTCTAACTTCTCATATACCGTATCTGTAGAGCATTCTAAAAGATTACTTAATATTTTATTTAGTTCTTCTATTTTGCCTACTGGTTGTAGCTTTTGATACATATAGTATACACCAGTAAAAATAGCATAGTTTGCCTCTCCATGGGGTACATGGTAAGTTGAACCCAAAGGATAACTCATGGCATGTACAGCAGCACACCCTGCATTACCAAAGGCAATTCCAGCATAGGTACTGGCTATTAAAAAATCGGTAAGAATATCCTTTCTGGCCTCTGGACCATTCTTGGCAATAATTTGATATCCTTTTAATATAATATTTATTGCTTTTATAGAGTAAATCTCAGTCATCAAAGAAGCTTTTGGAGACATATAGGACTCTACTGCGTGGATAAGAGCATCGATAGAACTGGTTGCAAAAAAGGAAAATGGAAGATTATTTAGTAACTCCGGAATCAGTACGGCATAATCTGCATATAATTCATCTACTGCCAATCCCATCTTGGTATGTCTGGACTTTAACTCTAAAATTGAAATATTAGTCACTTCACTTCCAGTTCCACAAGTGGTAGGCACCAAAATTAACTTTTTAGTCTTTTTTATATCTATCTTTTTCTCAAACAAATCCACTACTGGCGTAATTGTTCTCAATGCAAATAGTTTAGCTACATCGAGAACTGAACCGCCTCCAATTGCAAATACTCTTCTATAGGTATAATCTTTCACATCTTCATATATCTTCTCCACCATCTCATCAGAGGGCTCTCCCTTTTGGTAATTTCCTCTAAAGATAACCAAGGCACCTTCCATTTGGTTTTCAAAATAATTATAATAGGTAGACTCACTGGTAATAACCAGATCTCCTCTTCCTATTGCAAAATCCTCACAAAAGCTTTTACTTTCTTCATATTGTCTTATAATAGGAACTACTTTAAATTCTTTCACGGCATCCTCCTTATGAGTTACATACATTTTACAATAGCGTCTTCTAATATTGCTAGTCCTGCTTCTAACTGCTCATCAGTAATTACTAGTGGTGCTAAAAATCGAATGACATTTCCATAGATACCTGCACTTTCTACCATTAATCCATTTTGAACACATTCTGCAACTACCGCACTTACCAGTGGCGCATTTGGAGTTTTGCTTTCTTGATCTGTTACAAATTCAAGTCCAACCATTCCACCCAGACCTCTTATATCTCCAATCACCTGATATTTTTCCATCCATTTGTGGTATGTATCCATTACTTTTTTTCCAATTTGCATGGATCTATTTTCCAAGTGATCTCTTTCCATAATTTCAATAGTTTTTAGTGCAGAGGCACAGGCCATGCATTACCACAAAACGTTCCACCAATTACTCCTGATGTAACCCCATCCATTATCTCTGCTCTTGCAGTAATTGCACTTAGAGGAAGTCCTGCAGCTATTGATTTAGCAGTGGCTAGAATATCTGGTGCTGCACCCGCCTCTGCCCAATATTCAGATGCAAACATCTTACCAGTACGACAAAAACCTGTTTGTACCTCATCTGCAATTAATAAAATCCCATATTTATCACAGATTTGACGCACTGCTTTCACCCATTCAATAGGAGCTGGAATAAATCCGCCTTCTCCTTGCAGTGGCTCTACTACAATGGCTGCTACATTATCCGCTGGAGAACACTCTTCAAATATTTTCTCTAAACGTTCCACATAATACGCAATAGCATCTTCATCATTCATGCCCTTTGGTTTTCTATAAAGATAAGGGAATTCAGCACGATATACACCATCTGGGAAAGGCCCCATGCCAATTACATAAGCTTTTTTAGACGTCATAGCCATAGTCAACATAGTTCTTCCATGAAAAGCTCCTGAAAAAACTATAATATTATTTCTTTTTGTGTAAGATTTTGCAACTTTAACTGCATTCTCATCAGCTTCTGCACCACTGTTTGCAAAATAGGTTTTCTTCTTTTCTCCTTTTACAGGAACAATTTCGTTCATTTTCTTTGCCAATTCCACATATCCTTCGTGGGTTACCACATTGGCCATTCCATGAAAATATTTCTCAGATTGAACCTTTACTGCTTCAATAATTTCTGGATGACTAAAACCAATATTCAGCACACCTACACCGCCAATCCAATCTAGAAAATGGTTTCCATCTACATCTTCTATCATGGCGTCTTCTCCCCGTTTAATAACGACAGGATATAAGCATTTAATAGCATTCGGAATGTTTTCTTTTCTTTCTCTTATCACTACGTGTGCTTTTGGTCCTGGTACTGTTTCTGTAATAATTCTTGGTAACTCTGTTCTTAGCATAAAAATTCCCCCTCACTCTTATAACAAAAAAAGTATAAACTTCATTATTCTGTATAATTATCACTTGATTAAATATATTCTAACACAGTAAAATACAATATCAACGGTCATACAGCCTACTATTATAGTGATTTTTTGTGCTGGATAAACTAATTTTATTATGATAGAATACAAGCATCAGGAGGAAATAAGCTATGATTAATCTACAAACTGTTTATGAAGATACTAAGTATGCCTTTCATTTGAAATTACTTGCAGGTAACAAAGGTCTTTCCAACATTATGAATTGGGTTTATCTACTTGAGGATATTAATAATTTTTCTTTTTTAAAGGAAAGCGAGTTAATTATAACCACTGGATTAGGATATAGTGGTGAACAATGGCTAATCCAATTTATAAAATCTTTGATAGGTCATCATTCTTGCGGATTAATAATTAATAACGGCAAGTATATACATTCAATTCCTAATTCAGTAATTGACCTTTGTAACAAAGAATCTTTTCCTCTATTTACTATGCCCTGGGATGTACATATTGCTGAGTTAACCAGAGACTATTGTACACGTATCTTTCATAATGAAACTATTAAACAAAGTTTGAAAGATGCCTTTACGTATATATTAACTAAACCTGAGGACACTTATACTTACGAGCATACTTTAAAAGCTCATAATTTTCAATTAGATAGCAACTATTGCTGCATATTAATAAATGTTGCTAAACAATTACAAAACAACTATGCATTTTTACAACACATTGAGATTCTCTGTCGTAACAACATCAATCATTTAACCTATAATTATACTTTGTTTTATTACAAGAAAAGAATGATGCTAATCCTCCAGGATTCACCTAAAAATGATATTGTAGAACTTATGAAATCCCTGCATATTAAACTGATTAAGCAGTCTAGCAACTGCCAGCCCTATATTGGCATTGGCAGTATTGTGAAAGGGGTTAGGAACCTTACCAAGAGCTATCAGCAAGCTTATGCTGCCCTAATGGTTTCTATGAAAGGAGAGCATCCCATTCGACTATTCGATAATATTGGCATATATAAAATTCTGCTTTCTATAAAAGATATGAACATTTTAGAAGAGTACTATAAAGATATTCTATCACCAATTATTGTCTATGATCAGGCACATAAATCTGACTATTTGACCACTTTACGCTTATATATTAAGTATAATGCCAGCGTTCAAAAAGTTGCTGATGAGACCTTTTCACATAGAAATACTATCAATTATCGCATTCGAAAAATAAAGGAATTACTTCATAGTGATTTATCTACCTTGGAAGAACGTTTTCCATACCAAATGGCTTTTTATATTTTGGATATATGGGATGACAATCTTGTAATTCAATAATTTTATTTTCAAATAAATGCATTTGCTAAAAATTTAAAAATACAAATTTTTATATGCTTAAACTTGTAAACTACCCCCATTGCTGTCCAATAAAAGTTCCAAAGGGTACACCAACTATATTAGCCACTGGATATTTTTGATAAAACTTCACCTCTCTTCCTTAAGTCTAATCAATAAATTTCATATAATTAAAATTTATTTCTTTATTTTTAATTATATGAAATTTATACGTTATGTAAATAGATATTTAACATAAATATTTAGATTTCATCCAACATTTTACATGGATAAATTATTAATAAATATTTGCTTATTACTACTTTTTAGTGTACAATGTTACTTGTAATAATAATATACGAATGTTAGAGATAGAGGCGCGATGCTTAAGAGTACCTTTGTGGAGATAAGCACTATGAAACAATGTGAAAGGAATCATCGCCGAAGTTATATAGTTAATGCTTTGAGACTATATTGCTGGTTGTGCATATAATATATGTATAACTGTCACAATTTTGTGGAGAGCTATCCTGAGCAACTTTTATTCTTATGTAATTTGTGTGAATAGAAAAGCCTTGGGGTTAGCCTTGGCTTTTATTTTTTAATAACATTCATTCTGGAGGGATTTTATAATGAACAAAAAATTAAAAGTAGGTTTACTTGGAGGTACTGGTCTTGTTGGACAAAGGTTTGTAACTCTTCTTAATAATCATCCTTACTTTGAAGTTGCAGCTGTTGCAGCAAGCAAACGTTCTGCTGGCAAAAAATATTATGACACTGTAAAAGACAGATGGAAGCTTAGTATACCTATGCCCGATTATATTAAAGATATAGTTGTAAAAGATATTTATGAAATAGATGAAATTGCTAAAGAAGTAGACTTTGTGTTCTGTGCAGTAGATATGCCTAAAGATGAAATAAGAAAAATAGAAGAAACTTATGCAAAACACGAAATACCTGTAGTATCAAACAATTCTGCTCATAGATTTACTGAAGATGTTCCTGTTGTTATCCCTGAAGTAAACCCAGATCATCTTAAAATAATCGATAAACAAAAAGAAAGACTTGGAACAAAAAAAGGTTTTATCACTGCTAAGCCAAATTGTTCAATACAAAGTTATGTACCTGCACTAAGTGCACTTTTAGAATATAAACCAACAAAAATACTTGTATGTACTTATCAGGCCATATCAGGAAGCGGAAAAACTTTTAAAGAATTTCCTGAAATACTTGATAATGTTATCCCTTATATTCCTGGCGAAGAAGATAAGAGCGAAAAAGAACCTCTAAAAGTATGGGGTCATATTGAAGACAATAAAATAGTTTGTGCTAACAATCCAACAATAACTTCTCAGTGTTTAAGAGTACCTGTAGCTGATGGTCATATGGCTGCTGTATTTGTTTCCTTTGAAAAGAAACCTTCAAAAGAGGTTATGCTTGAACACTTTAAGAACTTTAAAGGAAAACCTCAAACTTTAGAGCTTCCAACTGCTCCTGAAAACTTCTTAACTTATTTTGAAGATGATTTCAGACCACAACCAAAGCTTGACAGAGAATTAGAAAAGGGAATGGGAGTAACTATAGGAAGGCTTAGAGAAGATACTGTATTCGACTATAAATTTGTATGTCTATCTCACAACGCACTACGTGGTGCAGCAGGTGGAGCACTTCTAACTGCTGAACTTTTATATAGAGAAGGTTATTTATACTAAGTAATATTACTTTACTAAAAAATAAATGATTGTTATTTAAAAATTGAAGGTTGTAATATAGATGAAACCTCATTTATATTACAACCTTCGACTATTATTTTCAACAGCCTTTAAATAGTCTCTATACACTTCATTAGTTACATGAGGAACTCCTCAAAGAAAGTATGAACAACCTTATCAATTCCTTTAAAAATAAATATTCCTTCATCTGAGTCGCTTCATAAGATTTATTTTGTCACAGCATAAATATAAGTTTTGCCCTTAACACTATTACCTTTTTGAAAAAAATACACTCTAAAAATAAATTTATCACCTTTTCCATTGTATATTATATCTGCTAAGCCTGGTGTCATATCCGTCGTTTCCCCTGGAGAAATATTTTCAATAGCTTTTAGCTTCCCATCCTTTATAGTACCTAAAAAATACATACGCCCATTACCTGTTTTTGTATTCTCATTAGGATACTCATAGTAAATCAGCCCCAATTTATAATTATATCTAACAGCAAAATATCCAGAGTCCTGTTTCTCCTGAAATAGCTTGTAATAAGTATTTTTAGTTGTATCAAGTCTTATTATGCTATTAATTGAACTTCCTGTTCCGGTACTCCTGCTGTTATTAAAATAAATATATTTCCCGTCCTCTGATATTTCAGCATCCTGAAAACCAAGTCCCATTAATTCAATGACTTTATTAAATTTATCTGGTTCTCCTAATGAAAATTCATAGACATCAGTTTTCTCTTCAGTATTTGCTTTTATCCCCTCATATATACTAGTGTAGAAGGTATTTTTTATTTTGTCATAAATTACAGTTTCAAAGTTACCGAGAAAATAGTCTCCCTCATCTGTCATGTGATTAACAAGATTACTTGTAGATAATTTAATTACTTTTCCACTATCAATATCTAATACTTTTAAACCACTAAGTGAATTTAAGTATACATATTTATTACTACCTGCTACAAAATCTGCCGCAAATCCCATATTAAAATCAGAAGAATACTCCACCTTAAAAAGGGTTGTATCTCCTTCTTTTTTTGGATAACTACTTGAAATACCTGTTGACCTGCCAGCTTTGTCAGTGGTTCTCTCTATACTATAATGAGAATACTTTTCTTCAATTTCACTTTTTACTTCTGATAAACCATATATAATCTTTGAAGTACCACTGCTAGTATCATAAATCCATAATTTAAAATCTCTTATAAATAATAGTTTTTTATTGGGATTCTTACCCAAAAAATATTTACCTATAATGTAAGCGTCATTTAATTCATCAATTTTTGTTACTTGTGAAGTCTTTATATTAACATTATATATATTATAATTATTACTAAAATTACCTGCAGAATTAATGGCAATGAAATTCTCATCATCTTTCCAGTAAAGAGGATCATATTCTGAGTTATCCATGGGCAATTCTTTGATTTTGTCCAATTTTATTGTGCTCTTTTCCTGAACTGTGACATCCTTTTTCACATCATTACTTAAAATAACTTTTTTATGATCATAACAAGCAGTCATTCCAAATATAAATACAAAAATTAGTAAAAATAGCAAAACTTTTTTCTTCCAATACAACTTCATAAAATACTCCCTCCAGTTTAAACATTCACAAATAAACAGCTAAAATGCTTCTTATATTTTTCATAAACTATTTATCTTAACATGTCTTAATTTAACTTAATGATAGTTTCCATCCTTCATTAAGTTGTTTCCAAAGTGTTTCCGGAGGAAGGAATTTTTACTATTACTCTAATTACTTCACCATTTTCTATATGAATATATCCATTATGCTCCTTCACAATTTCGCTGCATATATAAAGGCCTAACCCCCTACTAGAACTTTCCTCTGTCTTTATTCCTCTTATAAAGGGTTCGAAAATATTGTTATAAACCTCCTGAGGGATCATTTCACCTTTGTTTGTAACCTGGAGAACAAAAAACTTATCCTCACTGAAGGTCTCTATGAGTATCTGTTCATCCCTTAGGGAGTATTTTATGGCATTATCCAAAATATTTATAACAAGCTGCCTTATTTTATTATTTTGACCTAAGATAAAGCCTGTACTTATATGTCTATTAAAGCTCAAAAAGTATTTTTCAGCCTTTATCTCCATGTCATCACATATTTCATTTATCAGCTTTGACATATCTATTATCTTTTTTTCCTCATCTTCAAAAGATACGCCTTTAGATACGTTGATTAAATCCAGAACCAATTCATGCATTCTTTCACTTTCCATATAAATACGCTGTATGGCTCTTTCCTTAAACTGTGGATCTTCCAGCTTTTTATCTAAAAGCATTTGTGCATATCCTGAAATTGCTGTCAGCGGAGTTTTAAGTTCATGAGTTACATTATTGAAGAACTCCTTTCTCTCTCTTTCCAGCCTTAATGTCTTCTCCTTTTCCGAATTTATTATACCAATCTGGTTTTTTATACTTAACTTCATATTCATAAATTCACTGGAAAGCCTGCCTATTTCATCTTTACTCTTCACTATAAGCTTGACATCATAATTTCCTTCTCCAAAACTTTTTAAGGCATCAGTCAAATTCTTTAAAGGTTTGATAATATAAGATAAGTATACAAAGGAAATAATAAAAATAAGAAAAAAAACGGAGAGTTCTATAATGGTAATGAAATTTATTGCCATAGTATTATAATTGTATAAATCACTATAGCTTTTATTTATTATGATTATACCTATATATTGATCATTGTAAAATAATGGAAAAGACAACATACCATTCACATCTTTTTTGCTATAAGAAATATTAATAACCGCCTTGCCTTCTTTAGCAGTCTCAACGGCTTTATCTACACTATTACTGGTTTTCAGACTGCTGTCATATTCTAATACGGATCCATCCATATCCAATACCTGACTCTGACTACTGTAAGTAGCCATAAAGTAATCGGATATTTCTCCCGCCTCAATTGTAAGTCCCTGCCTATTAAAAGGCAATCTCTTATAAATCATTCTGTAGTTTATATATTCTCTTGAGTTATTCATAATATCCTTCATGGAAACTCTTATAGCATTTTCAAGATTATTTTCAAACACCTGACGTATTAGTAAATTCAATGCTATTCCCATAATCAATAGTATTACAGTCAATCCAACTGTAAACTTTATCCTTATACTGCTCCTCATAACTTCACCTCAGGGCATATCCCACACCAAATATAGTTTCAATAAAAGTTTGTCCACTGTCAAGCTGAAGCCTTGCACGAAGTCTCCTAACATGAACATCAATAGTTCTAAGTTCCCCTTCATAATCCATTCCCCAAACCTTGTCCCAAATCTCTTCCCTTGAAAAAACTCTATTTTTATTTCTCAATAAAAATACCAAAAGTTCATATTCTTTAGGCTTTAACTTAATTTCTTCATCATTCTTAAAAACTTTTCTACTGTGCAAATTGATACTTATTTCTTTGCTTAATTTAACAAAACTTTCACTATATCCCAAATCACTATATTTTTCAACTCTTCTTAATGCCACCTTTACTCTTGTCATTACTTCTTTTATATTGAAGGGCTTTGTAATATAATCATCTGCTCCAAGTTCCAGCCCTAGTACCCTGTCAATTACATCATTTCTAGCCGTGAGCATAATAACTGGCAGCTTATACTCAGCATTAACATATCTGCATAGTTCAAAACCACTTTCATCTGGCAGATTAATATCAAGCAATATTAAATCAGGCTTGTATACCTCCATTAATCTTCTTGCCTCTTTAGATGAAAAAACACTTTTAACTTTATAGCCTTCACTGGTGAGGGCAACTGTTAATATGTCATTTATTGAAAACTCATCCTCTACCACCAATATATTATAATCCATACTTCCACTCCACCTATTTTCTATTATAGTAAAACATAAAATTTATTTTTATAAGTATATCATATATGTACATACTAAATTTTTCAAAGCCTTATTTGTAGTATTTCCTTAAGGCATGTGAAAATAAATAGTAAGTCAAAGATGCGACGAATATTTTGAATCTAACAAGGAAGCAGGTTCCGAGGATAGTGAGCTATCTGAGGGTTCTACTGACGTAGTAGGATTGAAAATAGGCTAGTATACTGACTAGTTATTTATTTGAATATGCCTAAATATAACTAAGGACTTACTTATAAAAAGCAAATCCTACTCACTCATCTGTATATAATGTTTTTTATTATAAACCTATATTTTTGAAATAATTATATATTTTATTCAGTTTTTCCACCTGTTTTCCATTTTCACTTTCCATATTCCCAAATTCAAAAAATTTTACTTTCTTAATTCCTACATAATTAAATAAAGCTTTTTTCATCAAAACTTTGTGTGCATCGTGCAGAAAAAATAATGGATAATTAGTTGGTCCTCTCATAGTTGATATACATACTGCTGATCTTCCCTCTAATAGACCTTCTGATGTAAATCCTTTATACCTATAGGCAAAATTTGATGCAAATATTTGATCTATATATCCTAAAAGCATAGCAGGAGGTCTCCCCCACCATATAGGATATATAAAAACCAGTTTATCTGCCCATATAATCTGTTGTCTATATTTTTCTAATTCAGCATCACAATATAAATTTCTCCTTGGTTTGTCCCTATTAAATACCAACAGTGGATTAAATTTTTCTTCATATAAATCTAATACTTTTATATCTTTAACATTTGAATTTTCATTACTTCCCTGTAATATCTTCTGTAGAAATGAATAGCACAAGCTTTCGTGATTAGGATGTGTATAAATAATTAACAATTTCATTATTTCACCTCATTTACTTATCAAATGATAATAAAATCATAGCATATTGAAATTTACTTGTCAAATGATAATTGTTTTTTGATATGTATTTTGATATGTTATAGCAAGAGGTGATTATTATTGGATAAAAAAATTCTTTTTAATAAATTAATAACATTTACAGCCTCAGTGGAGCGTACTGTACAAGAATTGTCAAAGGATGCAAAACCAGACATGGTTACCCCAGTCCAATTTAGCATTCTTCAATATATAACTATTAACAAACTAGTTACTCTCAGCCAAATTAGTCATTGTGAAGATATATCCATGTCAAATGCCAGCCGGGAAATAAAGAAATTAGAAAATATGGATTTAATAGAAAAGATTGATGATATAGAAGATAAACGAAAGCAATTCATCAGACTTTCAAGAAATGGAGAAATCATAATGAATACAGCTTTCAGCCATATTGAGAGTAGATTTCTCAATATAATTAATAAACTTTGTGAAAATAATTTAGAGGATATATATAATGCCATAGATCTGCTTAATCATAGTTTGTTTATTAGGTAAATTTATAAGCATTAACTATTATACGCTGTTAGCAAGGAGCTATTATGGATATAAAAGAAAAAATCAAAAAATTACCTTATTCTCCTGGAGTGTACTTTATGAAAGATTCATTAAATAGTACAATTTATGTAGGTAAATCAAAGAACTTAAAGAGCAGAGTAAGCTCATATTTTCAAAACTCAAAATCACATTCTCCAAAAGTTTTAAAATTAGTTAAAAATCTAAAAAATTTTGACTATATAACTACAGACACCGAATTTGAAGCTTTTATATTAGAGTGCAAGTTAATAAGAATTATTAAACCCATATATAATAGACAAATGAAAAATCCAAAATCCTATTGTTATATAAAAATAGCATTAGATGAAAAATATCCAGACATTGAAATATGTAATACTTTAGATAAATTTGACAAAAGTATTTATTTTGGACCTTACACCAGTAAAAATACCGTAGAAAGAGCCATTAACGGAATTAAAGAATTTTATAAAATATTGTGCAATACTAACTTTAAAGCATCTGATTCCTGCATGAATTATTCTATGGATTTATGTATAGGTGTTTGCTTAAATGATAATGGAAAAAAGCAGCACAAAACTATCTTAAATAGAATAATACAGCTTTTAAAAGGTGAAGACAAAACTATACTTATAGAGATGGAACAGAAAATGAATACCCTATCAGACAATTTTCACTTTGAAAAAGCTGCCAAATATAGAGATTATATAAATGCGATTAGCTATATGCTTAACAATATAAAAGTAATAAATTTTGCAAAAGAAAACAAAAATATTGCCTTACTGGAAATTCTAAATGAAGATAGTTTCAAATTTTTTCTTATTAGTGATAACAAATTACTTTTTAGCAGTAAATACAATTTAAAAAATATCAAATATAAAAACTTGGAGATTTTATTAAAATCTAAAATTTTATTTTATTTTAAAGATACAAATCTTAGAAAAAGTTTAGAAATTACTCATGAGGAAATAGATGAAGCTCAAATAATCTATAGCTACTTAAAAAATAAATCTAACAACTGCAGATATATAATAATTAAAGAAATGTGGCTGCATGATTTATTCAATGACTATATTGATATACATCTAAAAGAGTTTCTTACTCAATTCACCATATAAAATGTTTTAATTAAAATAAGCTGTAAATAAATTTAGGAAAAATATGTATATAGCAACCTATATACATATTTTAACTTTTTCTATTCTCTTTTTATTGACTTCCTCTATTTGAAATATTATATTTTCATATTCTATAACTTTTTCTTCATCCTTTTTAGGGATTCTTCCCAGCATACTAACTAAAAAACCCCCTATGGTGTCATAACTTTTTGATACCAAATTCAAGTTAAGACGATCATTTAAATCATTTAATGAAAGTAATCCATTTACTATATAAGTATTATTATCGACTTTCCTTATATTAGGTTCATAGTCATCATATTCGTCTTCAATATCTCCCATAACTTCCTCTATAAGATCTTCAATGGTAACTATTCCTGAAAAACCGCCATATTCATCTATTAATACAGCCATATGATTCCTAAAATTTTTTAGTTCCTTAAATAACTTATTTATATTTTTATTTTCATAAACAAAATAAGGTGTATGCAGTATACTTCTAATGTCTATACTTTCAAAACCTTTTTTATGGGCCTCAATTACAACATCTTTAATATTAAGTATACCTATAATATTATCAATATCATCTTCATATACTGGTATTCTTGAATATTTTTCTTCCAATAAGCTATCTAACAAAAGTGTGATAGGTCGATTTACATCAATTAAAAACACTTCAGGCCTTGGTGTCATAACTTCTTTAGCTAATTTATCTTCAAATTCAAATATTCCATTTATCATATCCTTTTCTGCTTCATCTATAACACCCTGTTCCTTTCCTGTTTCTATAAGATATTTTATATCTTCTTTTGATAGTTTTTCATCTGAATCTTCCTTATCTAATCCAGTGATACTTACTAAACTATTGGTAGATACAGAAAGCAATTTTACAAAAGGTATCATTACTTTAGATATATAGAAAATAGGGACTACAGAAAATAATGCAATTGTTTCTGGTTTCTGCAAGGCTATACGTTTAGGAAATAATTCTCCAAACACAAGTGTTATATAAGATAGAGCAATTGTTATAAGTACTAAAGCTATTTCTTTGCTGTAGGGTATATTCAAATTAATCAAAACTGCTGAAAATTTATTAGATATACCTGTAGCAGCAGAAGCACTGGAAAAAAATCCTGCGAAAGTAATTCCCACTTGAATGGTTGATAAAAATTTAGTTGGATCTTCCATGAGTTTTTCTAACAATTTTGCTTTTTTGTTTCCATCTTCTGAAAGAAACTTAATTTTATTTTTATTTAAGGATACTATTGCCATTTCTGCAGATGCAAAAAATGCATTTATTAAAGTCAAAATAGCAATTAATATAAATTGAGATGTCATATGATTAGGCTCAGGTTCGGGTTCTGGTTCCATTAAAATTCCTCCTGTTAAATAAATTTTGTATTATTATAATAATATCATAAAATTCAGTCTTTTTGTAATAATTTTTTTATTTTTTCTGCATTTTTAACAACATATTACTAATTTATTTTCTATTTGTCAATTACTTTCTGTAATGCTTCATAATCTAAATATGTATGTACTGCTGATAAAACCATATATTAAAACTTAATTTAAAACTGCTTCAATATAATAATAGATAGGCTTGTTTCACAATAAATATATATTCATTGCGAAGCAGCCTATCTATTACTATTTATATATTTAAAGGTTTATTCAAAAGGATATACAAATCCCCATTGATTTCTTACTTCACTTAATAAGTGAGTAACATCAATCGATAATTGAAGCTGTTCATGACCTGTTTTATTAGTAATATATTCCTGCATATCTTCTACTTCATAATTAAGGGCTTTTGCTGTTTCTCCTAGTTTAATTTCCTCTGTTCTTCCATCTTCTGTATAAGTTATAGTTGCCTTATCAGCTCTTGGATAATTGTTTACTTCAATATATCCAAGTTCTCCTGCTACAACACCACGTTTTGGCTGCTTTGCCCTCATAGTTAAAGCCATTACTGCCATTTGATCACGGTCATTTTTCATAATAATACCAGATTGTTCATCTACTCCAGTTTCAAAATACTTTGCAGTAGTGAGAATTACATTTGGCTTACTCTCCAAGAAATATCTTGCAAAAGAAGTTGCATAGACTCCTATATCAAGTAATGCTCCACCAGCTAGTTCTTTGCTAAAGAAACGATTTTTAACATCATACTCTTTACAGCTTCCAAAATTAACCTGGACCATTTTTACTTTACCTATAGCGCCTGAATCAACAATTTCCTTTAATTTTTTGTATAAAGGCATATGATATAATGTCATTCCCTCTGTTACAACCAAGTTTTTCTCTTTTGCAATTGCAACTACCTTATCTAATTGCTTTGCATTTACTGTAATTGCCTTTTCACAGAAAACATGTTTACCATTTTTAACTGCCTTTAATAAAAATTCATAGTGAAGATTATGTGGAGTTGATATATATACAATATCAATCTCTGGATTTGCAATCATCTTATCAGCATCATTATAGACATTTGACACATGAAATTTATTTGCAAAATCCTGTGCTTTTTCTAAATTAATATCACATACTGCATAGATTTCACCATTTACTTCATTCAATGCAGTTGCCATTTCCCCACCAATATTACCTGTTCCTAAAATAGCCCAATTGTACTTTTTCATATAAATTCTCCTTCTTTCTAAACTATAAAATTAATTTTATCTAAAATAATGAAATACAAATATATAAATCTTAACTTATTATTATACAGAAGTTACTAACATTAATTATTCAGTAACTGCTAGAGGCTTCTTTAAAAATGCCAGCACAATACAGCCAACTATAGCTCCAATTACTAATGATATAAGATATCCAAAGGGATTCCCTATTAGAGGAAGAACAAATATTCCACCATGAGGAGCTCTGAGTGTACATCCAAAGAACATAGATAGTCCACCAGCTACAGCTGAACCCGCTACACAGGCAGGAATAACTCTTAAAGGATCCTGTGCTGCAAAAGGTATAGCCCCCTCTGATATAAAAGATAATCCTAAAACATAGTTTACAACTCCAGATTTTCTTTCCTTCTCAGTAAATCTATTTTTAAAAAATGTGGTACATAAAGCAATTGCCAGTGGTGGAATCATTCCACCTGCCATAACAGCCGCCATAATTTCATAATTACCTGATGCTAGTTGTGATGTAGCAAACACATAGGATGTTTTATTAATAGGGCCACCCATATCTGTTGACTGCATACCAGCAACAATTATTCCTAGAAGTATTTTACTTGAACCATTCATATTATTTAAAAAGCCAGTTAATCCTGTATTAATCATTCCCATAAATGGATTGATAAAAGTTGTAACTATAGCAACTATCAATATTCCAAGAACCGGATAAATTAAAATTGGTTTAATTCCTGCTATGGCATTAGGCAGCTTGCTAAATAATTTTTTTAATCCCAGTACAACATATCCACCAATAAATCCTGCTAATAGCGCTCCTAGAAAACCTGCATTAATATCTCCTCCTGCTGGATTGGCAAAGGTAATTCCCATCTTTGCAACCATTCCACCAATAAATCCAACGGCAAGTCCTGGTCTATCAGCAATACTCATTCCTATATATCCTGCTAACACAGGTAACATAAGTCCAAATGCCTGCTGACCAATTGTAAGAAGATAAGCCGCAACAGGTGTATTTTTACCAAAATTTGCAGGATTTATAGAATAATCATCAAGTAGAAAAGCCAATGCAATGAGTATTCCTCCACCTATAACAAAAGGAAGCATATGTGATACACCATTCATAAGATGCTTATAAATAGAACGACCAATTCCCTCTTTTTCTTCGGCATTTTCAGATTCTTTTGATTTATTAGAACTATGATAAATAGGAACATCTCCACTTATGGCACGATTTATTAATTCTTCTCCCTTATGAATACCATCAGATACTTTAGTAATAATGACTTTTTTACCATCAAAACGATCCATTTCAACATTTTTATCTGCTGCAACTATAATACCTTCTGCTGCTTCAATTTCTTCTTTCGTTAAAACATTTTTTGCTCCATCTGCACCATTAGTTTCTACTTTTATCGAAATTCCAAGTTTTTTACCCTTCTGTTCTAAGTTTTCTGCTGCCATAAAAGTATGTGCTATACCAGTAGGACACGCTGTAACAGCTAAAACTCTATATCCACCCTTTGAAGAATTCTTTTCTTCTTTAGCCTCCTCTGGAAATTTCTCAGTTTCCTTTTCATCAATAATACTCAAAAATTCTTTTTTACTTTTTGCTGAAATTAACTTGTCTTTAAAATCTTCATCCATAAGTATGGTAGATAATCTAGCTAAAACTTGAAGATGTATATCTCCGCCACCTTCTGGTGCAGCAATCATAAAAAATAATTTAGAAGGCTCACCATCAAGTGCATCATAATCTACTCCTTCTGGAATTACCATAGCTGAAAGTGTTGCTGTTTTTACAGCTTTATTTTTAGCATGAGGAATAGCTATTCCTCCTCCAATACCCGTTGAACAATGTTCTTCTCTTTGCAACACACCTTTTTTATATTCTTCAATATCTTCAATATTGCCTGAATTATTCATTAACTCTAACAATCTACCGATAACGTTTTCTTTTGTGTTAATATTTTTGTCAGCATTGAGTTCAATACATTGTTCTTTTAATAGATCCTTAATACGCATATAAAAATCCTCCTTAATAGTATAATAATTTTTATCTAAATTTCTAATTCTTAAATTTAAAACTAAAAAATATGATGACTAAACTATTTTAAATAAATAAAACTTCATAAATTCTCATATAAAATAATTCAATACAACTAACTATATAAAATAATATTAACTTTAGAGTCAGACTTACTTTTACATAAAAATTATATTTATATTGCATTCCTATATTCATTTATGTTTTTTTATTAGTAAATATATGAATCTTTTTTCTTACCTCCTATAATATTTTTTTCTTTTGTTTATATATCTAATATATTATGATAGATTAATTTTGTCAATATACTTTATATAAAAATTATTTTCATATATGATTATAAATGATTTTTATGGGATATATATAGTTATTCTTATGTAAAAATTTGCATATATAGGTTGTTAGTATACAAATATTAACAATATATAAATATAATCTTATAAATTATCTATCTATTTTATTGCATTACGAAAATCATCCCTTAAACAATAATTTTAAAGCTCTATAATATAAAAAACCTCCAATATAGAATAGAAGCAGTGTTAGTAATTTACTCACTACAACTAAAATATATTGAAGGTATGTCCAAAATGGACAATAACAGTTTAGCACATATTAAATATACCATACTTATACTCGTAATTGCCAGCTATATTATATTAGATATATGACAATTTACAATTCATAAATTTACCTGTAAACTTTAAATTTCAGGGCATTTCTTATATCATTAATGGACTTTTCTCTTTTAAAATATAAAATTTTAGCTTCCTCCAAAGAAATTTTCTTAAATATAACTTTTTCATTAGGTTTTAATTGTACAATTTTAGAAATATCTACAGAAGCTATTTGAGCAATTTTAGGATATCCCCCTATAGTCTGCCTATCTGCCAAAAGTATAATGGGATTTCCATCTGGAGGTACTTGAATAGTTCCAAGATATACTGGTTCAGAAATCATCTCCAGTGGTTCTCTTAAATTTAATTTAACTCCATTCAATCGATAACCCATTCTATCAGACTTTACTGATATATTAAATTGTGACTTAAAAAATTCATTTATACTCTCCTGGGTAAAGTTTTCAAATTGTCTTTCTCTAAAAACTCTTATACTATTAACTTTACCTTTAGTACGTTTTATATGATTTACATACCATTTAGGAAATATGTACTTGTTCATAGAAGATATTGAAGAAATTCTTTTTATAATATCAATTGATGCTTCTTTAGAATTTTCAAGTTCTATTATATCATCTTTTTTCAAAGTTCTTCCTTTATACCCTCCAATTCCAGCTTTAATGTAGGTACTCTTACTTTCCATAATATTTTTCAATTTAAATCCTCCAGCAAAAGCTAAATAAGATCTGCATCCAGATTTACAAGGGCCAAATTTTAATAAACTATCTTCCTTTAAATAGATGGGTCTCCACATGGGCGCATCCCGTCCATCTATTGTAGGTGAAATATCAGCTCCCGTTATGGCAAGAAGAGTTCCTTTTTCAAGCATTAATTCTGGGCCAATCAATGTAATCTCAAAAGCTGCCTCTCCTTCCTTATTTCCAACTAAAATATTTGCAATTCGCAGTGCTTCCAAATCCATTGCCCCACCAACTACAACACCATATTTTTGAAATCCCGGCCTTCCTAAATCCTGAATAGTTGTAAATAGTCCTGGATTTAAAACTTTTATATTCACTTTTTATTCCCCATCTCTTCATATTCCTCAAAGGAAATTGGATAAAATTTCACTATATCTCCTGCCCTAAGCAAAGTTGGCGGCTCTTCTTCAGGTCTAAACAATTTTAATGGCGTACTGCCAATAATCTGCCAGCCGCCAGGAGTACTTATAGGATATACTCCAGTTTGCTCTCCTGCAATACCTACAGCTCCTTTCGGAATAGCAGTACGAGGTGATTTACGCCTTGGAGTAGCTATACTTTTACTCATTCCTCCCAAGTAAGGAAATCCTGGTGCAAACCCAATCATGTAGACAATATATTTGCCCTTAGAGTGAATTTTTACTACTTCATCTATTGAGATCTTATTATAATCTGCTACATATTGAATATCTGGTCCAAATTTATCTCCATAGCATACTGGAATTTTAACAATTCTTCTATTCTTTTCATAAGGTAATTTTAAATTGCAAAGTATATTTTTAAGAATTAAGTACACTTCTTCATAATTTGATTCCATTGGATTATAGATTACAGCTACACTTGAAAAAGCTGGTATGTATTCAACCATTCCCTTAAAAGGATGTTTATCCAAATACTCACAAAATGCTTTTACTATTTCCTGTATATCTTCATTAATAGTTTCCCCAAATTCAATTAGAATTGATGTTTCATTTACTTCAATAATATCCATATCAGTACTCCAAAAAATTAATATTAATTCTATACTTTTCAAATAAATTATATACTAAAATTATTTATTTCTATATTACATTTTTCAAGAGATTCTTTAATTTGACTTGTAAATTCCAGTGCATGTTTACCATCCCCGTGAACGCAAACTGTATCTGCTTTTATTTCTATATCTTTACCTTGCTGACATTTAACCAGTCCTTCTTTTATCATGCGCACTACTCTGGTTACTGCCTCATTGGTATTAGTAATCATCGCCTCTGGATTGCTTCTAGAAGTAAGAGATCCATCCCGTTGATAAGTTCTATCTGCAAATACTTCACTGGCAATTTTAACCCCAACTTTTTCTCCCTGAATAATAAGTTCACTGCCAGCTAATCCAAATAAAATCAGTTCAGGATCCACCTTATATACTGCTTCTGCAACAGCTCTTGCAATTTTGCTGTCCCTTGCCGCTATATTATAAAGTGCTCCATGAGGTTTTACATGCTGCAATTTACTTCCTTCCGATTTTACAAATCCATAGAGTGCCCCTATTTGATACACAACTATATTATAGGCATCCTCTGGAGATATGTTTATATTACGTCTTCCAAAGCCAACTAAATCCTGAATTCCAGGATGTGCTCCAATGGCTACATTATTTAAAAGAGCTAATTTTACAGTTTTTCTCATTACGCTTGGATCACCAGCATGAAATCCACAGGCAATATTAGCAGATGTAATATATGGCAATACCAATTCGTCATTACCTAATTTATAAACTCCAAAGCTCTCTCCTAAATCGCAATTTAAATCTACTTTGTACATAATAACCTTCCTCTTTTACCCTGCAATTTCTTCTATATATAAATCCTTTTTATACTTTACAGTTACATTTTCAATGTTTTTAGCAGTAACTATTTACCACAAAATATTCTCACAATAATAGTGAAATTTTATTTATGTTTTTTTGTCTTTTATTAACAAACTCATAATATCATATTATTTTCAATAATCCAATCAATCTATCATTATGTAGATTTCTCTATATAATGTGATATAAATAAAGACACTAAATTTATATTAGCATCTTTATAAAACTTCATAATTAATTTATTTTCACTTTTACATCAATATATTATTGTATTCATATTAAATAACCTTTTTAACATCATACAGAGAATTTAAAACTAACCAATTCTGTGGAAAATATCTCCCTATAGTCCAATAACTTATACCTGCAAGTTTAAATTCATTAGCCAATTCCAGCTTTGCTCTGATACTTCTAGCATCCTCAAACCAAACTTCATGCTCTCTTCCATTACTTTCATAATAATTAAAATAGGGAGCTTGAGACAATCTATCATATTGTATTTCTGCCCCTACTCTAGCTGCAAGATTAACTGCTCCTACATTTGAAACAGTATTTGCTCTATTACCTCTTTTAAAAGGCAGAGGCCAATCATATCCATAGTTTGGTATACCCATAAATATTTTATTCCTAGGTATAACAGTAACAGCATAATCTAAAACTCTCCTTACAGAATTGATGGGTGCTACTGCCATTGGTGGTCCATAGGTATATCCCCATTCATAGGTCATCAATATAACATGAGATACGACTTCACCGTGAACAGGATAATCATGCCCTTCATATAAAATTCCTGTCTGATTACCTGATATTTTAGGTGCCAATGCAGTTGTAACAGGATAACCTAATGGTTTTAATTTTTCCACAGCTTTTCTAAGAAAATTATTGTATAATTCTCTATCCTCAGCATAGATATACTCAAAATCAACATCTAATCCATAATAGTTTTTTGCTTTTAAAGTTTCAATCACATTATTTAAAAGTTTATTCTGCAGCTGTTCACTGGACAAAATTGTTCTGGCTAAGTCACTGCTAAAACCTCCTCCTGGCAGGAGATTACTGATGACTAAAAGGGGAGCAACTCCTGCTGCTCTTGCTGCTTCTATTAACGGCGTATCATTAATCTCTCTTAGCGAACCATCTTCCTTTACTTCATGGCTAAATATACTCAAATATGTCAAATTAGGTAAAGTCTTTCTCAACACTTCCATATTTATATTGGGGAAGGCATATCCATTTACTTCAATGGTTCCAAATTTTCTTGTCCTAGAAGGTATTCTTAAAACCTGCCCTGGATATATTAAATCTGGATTAGTTATTTGAGGATTTGCAGCAATTAATTCATTAACAGTCATTCCATAAGCTGCGGCAATTGAATATAAACTCTCATTAGGAGTTACAATATGTTTTCTTATGCCTTCAAGAATCACCAAAGTTTGACCTACTACTAGCCTATCAGGATTTGTAAGTTCATTATCTGATATTATTTTATCAGCAGAAACTTTATATAACCGCGATATAGAATAAACAGATTCACCATTATTCACAACATGTATAATCAACTAACTTACCACCTTTTACATACTTAAAATTATTATATGAATACTAATAAATATTTAATACAATTTCTATAATATTTGCTATTCATCCCCAATAATATATGACTTAGGAAAATTTCCTTCTTTAAGGCATCTTAATAAAAGTTAGCTTATACATGTTTAAATGTATAGTAACAACTTTAACTTCAGCCTTTCTAGTTTCTTTAAACAAGCTTTCACTAAAATGATTAATTCCCTCTTTTGCAGCTGAAAAAGCCCTGGGAAGTTTCCCAAGGCTACTTTGGTTATTAATTCATACTTTATAGTTTAATAATATTTGCCATTATCATAAAAATAACTAAATTGCATCAAAAAAACTTAATTGATCTTTTTCAGGAAGACCTTTTAAACATCCAAACTTTCTTAGTGAATCTATAGCTGAATTACCTATTTTAGCACGTTTTTTCAAATCTTCTACAGAGTTTATAGGTATTTCCTCTTGGGCTGCATTATATATCCCCTCTGCTGCCACATTTCCCATACCTGATATACTATTTATAGGAGGCCTCAATCCCTCTTCCTCCACCAAAAATTGTGTGGCATGAGATTTATACAAATCAATAGGAAGAATTTTAATGCCTCTTTCATACATTTCCAAAACCAATTCCAAATCATCATACATATCCTTATCCTTAGGAGGAGCCTGCATACCCATACTTTCAATTTCCTTCATCTTTGCTTTAACCTTTTCTTTTCCAAAAATCATAAATTCTGCATCGAAAGCTTTTGCTCTGATGGTGAAGTATGCTGCATAATAAGCCTTAGGTATGTGAACCTTAAACCAGGCTATTCTAAAGGCCATCATTACATAAGCTGCAGCATGAGCCTTAGGAAACATATACTTTATCTTTTTACAGGATTCTATATACCATTCCGGTACTTCATGCTCCCTCATTAAGGCCTCATATTCCACAAATTTAGGCTCCTTTAATGCCTTTCCCTTACGTACTGTCTCCATTATCTTAAAGGCAGAGTTTGGAGGCAGACCTTTTTTGATAAGATAAACCATGATATCATCTCTTGTACATACTGCTTCACTTATACTGGTGACTATTCCCTCATCAATTAAGTCCTTGGCATTTCCAAGCCACACATCAGTACCATGGGAAAGTCCTGATATACATATTAAATCTGTAAAGGTCTTTGGCATAATATCTAAAAGCATTCCTCTTACAAACTTGGTACCAAACTCAGGTATACCGAAAGTTCCCACCTTTGAATTTACCTGCTCAGGTGTTACTCCTAGAGCTTCTGTAGATGAAAATATAGACATAGTTTTCTTTTC
Source organism: Clostridium pasteurianum DSM 525 = ATCC 6013 (assembly GCF_000807255.1). NCBI lineage: Bacteria > Bacillati > Bacillota > Clostridia > Eubacteriales > Clostridiaceae > Clostridium > Clostridium pasteurianum. Next base: position 4,179,122 of record NZ_CP009268.1, read on the forward strand.
ATCCATAGGTATAGTTTTTGGATCTACTCCAGTTATATCCTGCAGCATTCTTATAACTGTTGGATCGTCATGCCCCAATATATCCAGCTTCAATAGATTCTGATCAATAGAGTGATAATCAAAATGGGTTGTTATAATATCCGAATTTGGATCATCAGCAGGATGCTGAACGGGACAAAATTCGAAAATTTCTCTTCCCTTAGGCACAACAATTATTCCACCAGGATGCTGACCTGAAGTTCTTTTTATTCCTGTACAGCCTTTTGAGATTCTAGTAATCTCTGCCTTATTTACTGTAAGATTCTTTTCATCCAAATACTTTTTTACATATCCAAAGGCTGTTTTTTCCGCTACAGTACCTATAGTTCCGGCCTTAAAAGTTGTGCCCTTTCCAAAGATAACCTCTGTATATTTATGTGCCTTTGCCTGGTATTCTCCTGAAAAGTTTAAGTCTATATCTGGTTCTTTGTCTCCATTGAACCCTAAGAAAGTTTCAAAGGGAATATCTATTCCATCCTTAGCCATTTGCTCTCCACATACAGGACAACATTTATCCGGCAAGTCGAAACCATTTTTAAAACCATAATCTTTAAAATCAGAATGCTTGCATTTTGGACACCTGTAATGAGGCGGCAGTGCATTTACCTCTGTTATACCAGTCATATATGCTACTACAGAGGAACCAACGGAACCTCTGGAACCGACTAGATATCCATCTTCATTTGATTTCCATACTAGTTTTTGAGCAATTATATACATTACGGAGAAACCATTTTTTATAATGGATTCCAGCTCCTTATCCAGTCTTTGCTTAACTAGTTCAGGAAGTGGATCTCCATACAGTTCATGAGCTTTTTCATAGGTAATATCCTTAATGGTCTGTTCACAGCCATCTATATGTGGTGTAGCTTTTACTGGTGATATTGGACTTATTCTCTCGCACATATCCGATATTTTATTAGTATTTGTAACTACAACCTCATAAGCCTTTTCTTTACCTAAATAGGAAAACTCCTGAAGCATTTCCTCGGTAGTCCTTAAATATAATGGAGCCTGATTATCTGCATCTTTAAAGCCCTGACCGGCTTCAAGTATACGCCTATATATCTCATCCTCAGGATCCATGAAATGAACATCACCTGTAGCTACTACAAGTTTATTCAGTTTTTCTCCAAGATGTATAATTTTTTTATTAATTTCCTTTAGATATTCTCTGTTAGGTACCTGTTCCTGCCTTACTAAATAATCATTATTGCCTAGAGGCTGAATTTCCAGATAATCATATTCTTCTGCAATAGCTTCAATTTCCTCATCTGATTTTCCAAGAAGTATTGCCTGATATAATTCTCCTTCACTACAAGCACTACCAAGAATTAAACCCTCTGAATATTTTTTATACATACTCTTTAATATACGAGGCTTTTTATAGAAATAATCTAAATTGGAATAAGATACAAGTCTGTATAAATTCTTTAAGCCCACATAATTTTTTGCAAATATTATTGCATGATAAGTCCTAAGCTTTTTATATTCCTGCTTTTTAGACTCTTCATCTGAAGCATATAAATCTATATCCTCAATGGTTTGGCATCCTCTTTCCCTTAGTTTTCCAAGCATTACTTCAAAAACCTTAACAGTAGTATCAACATCATCTAAAGCTCTGTGAGCAACTTCCACCTTTATACCAAGGTGTTTTGCAATTCTTCCTAATTTATAGGTTTTAAAATCAGGGAAAACCTCCTGTGCCAGAGACAAAGTATCTAAATATGTAAAGTCAAAGTCATAGCCTAAAACTCTAGCATTATGCTTTAAAAATCCCACATCAAATCCAGCATTGTGAGCAACTAAAACACTCCCCTTAATAAACTCCAACATTTTAGGAAAAACCTGTTCTATAGTTTCAGCATTTCTCACCATATCATCAGTTATATTAGTAACCTCTACAACCCTTGCAGGAATAGGCTTTTCAGGATTTACAAAACAGCTGAACTGGTCTATTACCTTACCCTCTTTATATTTCATGATTCCTATTTCAGTAATTTTTTCAGTTACTGGTGAAAATCCGGTGGTTTCTAAATCCAGCACACAATACGTGGTGTCAATACTTTGGCCCTTAGTATTTGTTACTGATGGCTTTTTATCCGGAGCCAAATAGGCCTCTACTCCATACAGCACCTTCATATCAGGATTATCTCTACCTAAAAGCTTATGTGCCTCTGGAAAGGCCTGAACTACTCCATGATCTGTTATGGCAATTGACCTCATGCCCCAGCTCATAGCTCTTTTAATCAAGTCAGTAGCACTGGTCATGGCATCCATTTGACTCATCTGTGTATGCATATGCAGCTCAACTCTCTTCACCTCTGTATTATCCTGTCTCTTAGCTCTCTTTACACCTTGAGTTTCTATTATGGTATTAGCAATCATCTCAACTTCCCCAGAAAATTTACTATAACCTGCATTTCCTACAAGCTTAACGCCCTTAGCTTTTTTAAGCTTAGGTAATACTTTATCATCTTCACCTGGCTTCAAGAAAGTCTTACAAGTCATAGAACTTGAACCATCGTACAGATCAAAGGAAACTAATGTCTTTCCGCTCTTCAATTCCTTTGCTTCCATATTGGATATTTCACCCTCTAAGGCTATCCTACCCTCATCGGGTGTAATGTCAGTAATCTTTATTACAGTTTCCTTAATTTTAGCATTTCTTCCTACTATCAAGGATGAATCAATCTTTTTACCATTGGTCTCTATTTCTGCTTTTACTTCCTGTTTTTTATTTCCAACTTCCTTAGACAATTTAGGACTATTACTGTTTAAATCCTTCTTAATCTTATTTATAACCTCAAACATTTTCTTATTATTTATTTCCTCTTGTAAGTTTAATTCTCCACTATTTACCTTATCAACAAAATTTATTTTATATGTAGTACCATAAAATGTTTTTATAGCCTTATAAAGTTGCTTGTCATAATTCATAGATTTTAAAAAATTTGATACAGCAATTTTAAAATTAAAATTTATAGTATTTTCATCTACCTGAAATTCACTATTATTTAAAATTGTCTTTAAAACAGGATGTTTATCCGCCAGTAAAAATACAATATTTTTAAGTTCCTCTTCTATAGGCTTTTTATCCGTTCCATCAGCATACTTTACAGAAATTATAGAATCTCTTAATGAAAATCTTTTTCTTATAAATCTGTTAAGATCTTGAAATTCCCTTATTTCAATATATTTATCTGAACTAATTTTCATCTCCAGACGTTTACTTTTCTTGCTTAATACTACCGATTCTACAAGGGCAGTATTTATATTACCCTTTACTGTATAATCACTAAAAATTTCATTTATTCTTTTCATAGAATTCTTTACCTCTCTTCAAAATTTTTAGCACTTTATTATTATATAGAAAGACTTATAATTTGTCATGTAGAAAATTTTATATGTCATATATAATAAGTATACCCTTTTATTGGTTAAATCACTATATGTAAATATTATTATAATTCATCAAAATTCATACACAAATTGGAAAAAAAGAAAAAAGCACTCATTTTCTTAATTAGTGTGCTTTTTTCTTAATCAAATCCATTCGCTTATAGTCAAATTTAGAGTAGTAATACGGCTCTTAAAGACATCAAATATAAATAATTTTGAGAATAACCTAAGTCATTTATGATACGGTTCACCCTTCATTATCCTAAAACCTCTATAAATTTGCTCCAGCAGCATAACTCTAAATAACTGATGAGGAAAAGTCATCTTTGAAAAACAAAGTCTATAATTAGCTCTATTTAAAACTGATTCCGATAATCCCAAAGAACCTCCAATGAGAAAAGCTATATTGCTTTCTCCTTTTACTCCTAAGTCCTTAATAAAACCTGACAATTCTTCAGAAGATAACATTTTGCCCTTTAAATCTAAAGCCACCACGTGCATATTATCTTTAATATATTTTAATATAAGCTGACCTTCTTTATTCTTTATAATTTCCTCATCTTTAGCTGAAGCATTATCTGGGGTCTTCTCATCTTGAAGCTCTATTATATCCAATTTGCAGTATCTAGAAAGTCTCTTTTTATATTCCGCTATAGCCTCTCTAAGATATTTTTCCTTTATTTTGCCTACAGTGATTAGAGTTATATTCAAAGTTGTTTCTCCTAACAAAAAAATTAAATTCTCGTAAGTTTTGCCTTTTCCCTTAAAGTCTTCAACCTCTTAATTGCCTCAAGCAACGTATCTTCATTTTTAGCAAAATGAAATCTTATATAGTTGTTTACATCTTCTTTAAAAAAACTTGATCCCGGTACTGCAGCAACTCCTACTTCCTTAGCTAACCACTCACAGAATTCTACATCACTACCATCAGTGAACTCTGATATATCTATCATGACATAATAAGCCCCTTCTGGTTTTGTGTATTTAAGTCCTGCTTCGTCTAATCCTTTTAAAAATAATTCTCTTTTCTTTGTATACAGTTCTGTTAAATCCTCATAGTACTTATCGGGAAGATTAATTCCAGCTAATATAGCTGCTTGAAGCGGTGCTGCTGCTCCAACAGTTAAAAAGTCATGAACCTTTTTAGCATTTTCAATTATATTCTCGGGGGCAATGACATATCCTATTCTCCAACCAGTTATTGCATAAGTTTTAGATAGAGAACTACAGGAAATAGTACGTTCAAACATTCCTGGCAGCGAAGCCATGTAATGATGTTTGTTAGGCTTCATAACTATATGTTCATAGACTTCATCTGTGATTACAAAAGTATCGTATTTCTTTGCTAAATCTGCTATAAACTGAAGTTCTTCCATTGTAAATACTTTACCTGTGGGATTAGATGGATTACATAGTATAATTGCTTTAGGTCTTTGCTCAAATGCTTTTATTAATTCTTCTTTATCAAAATTGAATTCTGGTGGATTAAGTGGTACGTATATAGGTTCTGCTCCACAAAGTATTGCATCTGCTCCATAATTCTCATAAAAGGGTGAGAATACAACAACTTTATCCCCTGGATTGCACACAGTCATCATGGAAACCATCATTGCCTCAGTACTTCCACAGGTGATAACAATTTCTTTATTAGGATCTATGGCAATACCCATAAACTTCCTTTGTTTTTTTGATAGTGCTTCTCTTAACTTTTGGGATCCCCAAGTAATTTCATATTGATGAGGTCCTTCGTCTGCTACTTTTATAAGTTCTTCTTTAATTTCTTTTGGAGGATCAAAATCAGGAAATCCCTGTGACAAATTTACAGCTCCATATTTATTTGCTATTCTTGTCATTTTTCTTATAATAGATTCCGTAAATCCATTTAGTCTTTCACTCATTTTAGGCATATTTAATCCATCCTCTCATTATACTAATACAATTGTTATGTGTAATTATTATTTAAAGCATCATTAATAATTAACTATTTACACATTCAATCAGGCAAATGGTATAAAATAACTATAAAACTTAATCTTTTATTTATCTCTTTTCAATATATTCTAATCTGACTGCCATCTATTTGTAACAATTTAACTTAACAGATTTATATAACCTCTAGTTTTTACCACAGCACTGCTTATATTTTTTACCACTACCACAAGGGCAAGGTTCATTTCTCCCAATTTTGTTTTTATTAACTACAGTCTTGGAATTCTTCCAGTTATTATGTATTTCCTTTCTTTTTTCTTTTGAAAAGATCCCATCCCATTGAGAAAGGCCATAAAGATAATCTGCTTTTGCTTCAAGCATATTAAAGTATAATTTTTCAAAGTCTACATTTGCATTTATAGTATCTTCTTTATTTATATTTTCTAGATCTAATTGTTCATTTAAACTATCGTTTATTCCATCTAAAAATCCCATAAAAAAGATATCATCCACTTCAAACTCTTTTGCCAAATCTTCAAATTTACCTTCTAAATCTTTTTTACGATCTGCTAATAGCTTAGTATATATTTTTGTTTCTATTGTCCCATATTCTTTCCAAAAAGCCGCTTCTCCTCTTGTTTTTACATACTCCACTACCATATCTGTCCAACTTTTATATAAACTCATACGTATTTCTCCTTTTATTCATCTCTACACAATTTATATTCCGATTGTTTTTGACAATAATTACATTTGTGCTCCGTATCTTCTACTACATTCGGGAACCTTTCATTTTCCAAAAGATAATCATCAAAGGCCTTGTCTAAATGCTCTTTACAAAAGTACTTATTTTCTTCTTGCACTTATATCATCCTTCCCAAAAGGTTTTGATATATCATAGTTACCACCAAGTACATCTGTATCTTTATTATTGATTTGTATTTTTATTTTTTTTACAGAAGATAGTTGTTCCAAAGACATAGTTAAACTCTTTAGTATAGCTTCTTCTTTAACTGGAGTCATAGGAACTTTTGCATCCTCACTAAAGTTTATAAAGGCAATATCATTATTTATAGAAAAACTTAAAAGTTTAGTAGTCTTAGGCAAGATAGGTTTTAGTTTGCTTTCTATTCCCGGTCCTTTTATGAGTTCATTAATAATAAGCTCTCCTATGAATTCTTCTTTTTTTATTAATCTCTCTTCCATACCTACTTCTGCCTTGTTTTCATTTTTTGATGCATCAAAATATAAATTCAAGTCAAGTGCCTGACCTTTCTCTTTATATAACTTCACATTTTCTACTTTATTGTTTAAATTTTGATTGTTATCTCTAAATGAACATGCACTAAATATTAAATTAGAACATATAAATATAATACCCATACTGGAAGCTAATACTTTTTTTTTCATAAAAATCTCCTCTCATCAATAACCTGTACTTAAATAAGCCTATATACCTTATTTAAATTACTTTCAATATGCTGTTGTGAGTTTTTATGTAACATTATAACAACAATTAATTATAAAACAAAAGTATTAAAATTCAGTATACCCACTTGGCATATCTCTTTTTGCCATGGTTATCGCTATATCCTTTTCTATTCTTATTCCTTCATCACTTAAAACATTTACTACTGTCTTAAATGCCAATTCTGGATAGTTATTTGTTTTACTTAAATGTCCTAGAATAATTTTCTTCTTCTTATAGCCACCTATTATATCCATAATAGCTTTACCGCAATCTTCATTAGATAAATGCCCAACATTACTAAGTATTCTTCTTTTTAAACTATATGGATAGGGTCCAAATTTCAACATCTCCACATCATGATTGCTCTCTAGAAGTATCACATCAGCATCTGCAAGCTGTTCTTTAATCTGATCAGAAAAATATCCTATATCCGTAGCAACACATGCTTTTTTATCTTTACAAATTACAGAATATCCTGTAGGTTTTGCCGCATCATGAGGTATATCATACCCTACTACCTCTAAATCTTTAATACATACACTATTTTTATCCATAATTTTAATATTATTCTCTTTTATTTTACCCACATTTTTAAGCATTGCCTTCCAGGTAGATTCATTAGCATATATAGGTATGTCATACTTTCTGGAAAGTACTCCTACTCCCTTTATATGGTCTGTATGCTCGTGAGTAACAAATATAGCATTTATATCTTTAGGATTTTCCCTTATTTGATCTAAAGCCTTCTCTATATATTTCCCAGAAAGTCCCGCATCTATTAATATTTTTGCCTTTTGCGACGCAACAAACATACTATTTCCACTACTTCCACTGTAAAGCGAACAAAATCTCATAATTTTCTCCTATACTTTAGTTTTAACAGACTTAATCTTGTGATGCTCTTACTATATCCGCTCCTAAAGCCTTGAATTTGTTTTCAATATGAGGATAACCTCTATCAATATGCTCTATGGAAGTAACTTCTGTAGATCCTTCAGCAATAAGTCCAGCAATAACCATAGCTGCACCAGCCCTCAGATCACTTGCTTTAACAACTGCTCCCGTTAATTTTTTAACGCCATCAATTATAGCAATTCTGCCTTCCACCTTTATGTGTGCACCCATCTTTTTAAGTTCGTCTATATGTTTAAATCTGCATTCAAATATACTTTCATTTATTATACTTCTTCCCTGTGAAACACACAAAAGTGTACTCATTGGTTGCTGAACATCCGTTGGAAATCCAGGATAAGGAAGAGTTTTTATATTTACACCTTTTAAATTTTTCTTTGATTTAACAGTAACAGAATCATCAAGTTCAATGACTTCAGCACCCATCTCCACTAATTTTGCTGATATTGACTCAAGATGTTTAGGTATAACATTATTTATAGTCACAGATCCACCACAAGCTGCTGCTGCTACCATATATGTACCTGCTTCGATTTGATCTGGAATAACACTATAATTACAACCAATTAATTCCTTAACACCCACTATTCTTATAACATCTGTACCTGCTCCTTTTATGTTAGCTCCCATAGTGTTTAAAAAATTGGCAACGTCTACTACGTGAGGCTCTTTAGCTGCATTTTCAAGTACTGTAGTACCCTCAGCCAAAGTTGCTGCTAACATAACATTTATGGTAGCTCCTACACTCACAACGTCAAAGTATATATTTGTTCCTATAAGCCTATCTGCTTCTACAATTATTGTTCCGTGTTCAATATTAACTCTTGCACCCAAGGCTTCGAATCCCTTTATATGCTGATCAATAGGCCTAACACCTATAGGACATCCTCCTGGTAATTCTACTGATGCCTTTTTAAATCTTCCAAGTAATGCTCCTATTAAGTAATAAGAGGCTCTCATTTTTCTAACATCATCAGTATCTGCTTTTACACTCTTTAACATAGTACTATCTATAGTAACTGAGTTTTTAACTCTAGTAATTTTACAACCAAGACTTTCAATGATTCTCTCTTCACATTGAATATCTTCTATTTCAGGAATATTATCTATAACACATATACTTTTACTAGCCATAATAGCCGCTGGAAGAACTGCTACTGCCGCATTTTTGGCCCCACCTATTTCCACACTTCCAAAAAGCTCTTTACCGCCTTTTATAATCAATTTGTCCATTCCCTTATCCATCCTCACTATACTAAATATATATATAAATTTTACATAAATTCTTTATTTAACATAACACAAATTATATTATAGCATAATTGCAGCTTTTTTTGTAATTAATTTTAAAATAATAACTCTATTATTACATATGGTCTAAAAGTATTGTAAATATCTATAATTACACCGGATTTTACCAGATGTTTTTATCATTGTATTTCAAACAAATTATACCTTAGTGTATAATTTTTGTAGGCAAAAGAGTTATTAAATACTACGAAAAATATAAAAGGAGATGCGAAAGCATCCCCAATACATAAATTATCCATTATAATGTTAATTGACAAGAAAAACATTAGGTGGGATAAATTATGTATAATATAAGTTTAAATGATGAGAACATAACTTTCAAGGGACTAGAGAAGAAAATATATGAATATGTGTGTAATTTAGCTTGTAGTATCATGAGAGAAACTTTAGATCAGATTGATAAAAGATTGATGGATGAAAGAGATACCAGTTCCCTACGGGATAAAGGAAAAAGGCATACTTGCATAAAGACTATTATGGGCAATGTAGAAATTGACAGACGAATTTATGAATATAGAGTTGATGGCGGTAAAAAAGCGTATAAATACCTCTTAGATGAGTATTTAGAAATGGATACTATAGGACATATGTCTATGAACCTTGTTGAAAATATTTTGAGTAATGTTACTGAAATTTCATATAGAAAGACAGCTAATAATATAAAGCTCATGTGTAATCAAGATGTCAGTCACACGGCAGTGTGGAATGTTGTGCAAGGTTTTGGAGAAAAGCTTAAAGAAAGAGATGCAAGAAAGGTTGAGCTTAGCAAACAAGGAAAACTTTCTGGAGCAAAAGAAGTCAAGGTGCTTTTTCAAGAACAGGATGGAATATGGCTGAATATTCAAGGTAAAAATAAGCCTGTAAAGGGTAAAAACAAGAAAAAAGAATTGAAGTTAGGTATAAGTTATGAAGGCTGGAAAAAGCGTCATTCTAGTAAAAATGAATATGTTGTAGAAAATAAATTAGTCTGTGCAAGTTTTGGAGATGCTAAGACTTTTAAAGAGTTATCAAAAGCTACAGTTGAAGAAGTGTATAACGTGGATGAAATAGATACTCGTATAATAAATGGTGATGGCGCAGCCTGGATAAAGGCAAGTATTGAAGACGAAGGTATATATTATCAACTTGATCCTTTTCACAAGAGTCAAGCCGTTTTGAGAGCAGTAAATGATAAACAAGAAGCAAAAAAACTTATAGATTTATTACACAAAGGGAAAGTATCTGAAAGCTTGAATAGTATAGAACAATTAATGATAAAAAATAATGCTGATGAAAAAGAAATGAAGAAATTATCTAATTTGTACAATTACTTTGTAAATAATAAAGAAGGATTAATACCATATCATCTTAGGGAAGACATAAAGCTGCCAGAACCGCCCGAAGGGCTTGAATATAGACATTTGGGTACTATGGAACATAATATATGTGATGTATTGGCTCAACGAATGAAAGGCAGAAAAATGAGCTGGTCAATTAGTGGTGCAGAAAATATGGCTAAAATACAAGCAGAGAGATTTAGTAATAGACTTTATAAGAGCTTAGATGAACTATGCAATAGTGTTTTGACCAAAGAAAAATTTGATAAAATTGAAGAAATAATAGTTTTATCAGCTGCTGAAGTAAATAAAAATATTTCTAAATCTAAAACATATGCTGTACACAAGGGTAAGGTCCCATTTACAGGCTCCGCCATAACTAACGGAAGAAAAGCAATAAGAAGAATTTTTGAAGATAGATGTTTTAGTGAATTAGTTTATAGGTAAGAAAGAAATGGTAATAAAATACAAGGGGAAAATACGCCCTTTCGGGCTAAAAAACAAAACCCTTTTAATATAAAAAATTTGATTAAATTATAATGGTAAAATTTAGATAAGAAAAGTGCCAACGTAAACTTGACACAAACAAATTATACTTGTTATTTTTATTCCAATTCCTTATATGATATAATTATTAAAACATCTTTAATTTTTGCTTTTACCTAGCTTAATTATTTTGTATACATCACATATGGAGGAATAAATATGAAATATTATTTAGTCGCATTATTTGATAAGGACTCTTATCTATTCATCGAAAAGATACAAAAAAGGATATGTAAAAAATATAAATTATACAAAAAACTTCCTGTTCTTCATATAACTCTTGAAGTAATAGATGATCCTGATATCGAAAAACTTGATAAAATAGTAACAGAAATAATAAATCCCTATAAAAAATTTCGAGTAAAACTAAATGGGGTTATTTGCTTCGATCCTCCATATAAATCAGTAAATTTAAAAGTGGAAAATAAAGGATACATAACAAGACTAATACGTCAAATTAATGAAAAACTAAAATTTTATCACTTTAAAGTAAGAGAAAATATAGATGATTGGGATCTACATGTCTCTTTAGCTAACACAAACTATGCTATTAGGAATTGGTCTACAGATGAATATATGATGGCCTGTGAGAATACTAAAAATTCTGATCCGCAGAAAGTAGCAAGAATAGATAGAATTGAACTTTGGAAGCCAGTAAACAATAAAAAGACTATGACTATTAAAAGTTTTTCATTAAAACAATATTAAAATTATGAATCATATCAATTTTTGTTTGATAAATTAACAATTAAATATAGTTTGTTTTTAAGTATTGACATAGCTTTTTATAGATAGTATATTTAAGCGTAAAGTGAATATAAATTTAATTAACAAATAATTTTATTACATAATAAATACTGTGATTGGGAAAAGTAAGTAATATAGATGTTTTAAAGAGAGTGGGGTTAGGTGAAAGCCCACAAACTAAGTATTGCTGAAAATCGCCCTTGAGTTGCAAGCTGAATTTTAGTAAGCTGAGCCGGCATGCCGTTATAATTTTCAAGTTAGGCATATGAAAATAAATAGAAAATCAAAGATGCGACGGATATTTTGAATCTTACAAGGAAACAAGTTCAGATGATAGTAAGGCTATCTGAGGGTTCTGTTGACGTAGTAGGATTCAAAATAGGCTAGCATACTGACTGGTTATTTATTTAAATCTGCCTTAGTATTTGGGTGGTACCGCGAACAGACTTCGCCCCATAAGGGACATAGTCTGTTCTTTTTTTGATACAGCATCTAAATAAATAACATTTTAAAAGTAAAGTTATATTTAAAAAAACAAATTTTATAAGGGGGTTTTTTTGTGAATAATTCTTATGTAGTTTACAACGGTAAAATAGTTCCTGAAAATGAGGTAAATATAAGCATTAGGTGTAAAGCCTTCAATTACGGATTAGGCTGCTTTGAAGGTATTAGAGCCTATTGGATCGAAGAGGATAGACAACTTTATGCCTTTAGATTAAAAGAACATTATCAAAGATTTTTACAATCCTGTAAAACTCTTAATATCAAATTACCTTATTCCGTAGATGAATTATGTTCTCTAACTGTAGATCTTTTGAAAAAAAATAATTTTAAATCTACAACTTACATAAGACCTATAGCATACAAAGGTGGAGAAGATATAGGACCAACTTTAATGGATGAAGACGACAGATTTGTAATATACTGTCAACCTTTAGGCAGTTACACAGGTAAAGAAGAACTTAAAGTTGCTATAACTTCTTGGCAAAGACTTGAAGATAATATGCTTCCTCCAAGAACTAAGGCTACAGCGGCATATCTTAACTCTGCACTAGCATCTCTTGAAGTAAAACAAAATGGATTTGATGAAGCTATTTTTTTAACTAGCAATGGCAATATCTGTGAAGGTCCTGGAGAAAATTTATTCATTTTCAAAAAAGGAAAACTTATAACTCCTCCTCCAAGTGATAATATTCTTGAAGGTATAACAAGAGACACTGTTATGGAACTTGCAAAAAATGAACTGAATCTTGAAGTAGTAGAAAGAAGTATAACAAGAACTGAATTATATGCTTCTGAAGAAGTTTTCTTTAGTGGAACAGCTATGGAAGTTACTCCTGTAATTGAAATTGACAGAAGAGTAATAGGTGATGGAAAAGCTGGGGACATTTCTAAAAAAATAAAAGAGCTGTTTTTTGAAATAACTTCAGGCAAAAATCCTAAATACTCTAAATACTGTACTCCTGTATACTAGTCTAATACAATAAATATAGAATCGGGAGGAATATTCTATATGAAAAGTATTCATATGAAATATGGAAATGAAAAGATTGAAGTCTCTGTTGATGAGGATAATCTTATACAAATAATTGAAAGCAATCCCTTTAATCTAGGTAAAAATGAAAATGAAGTAATCTTAGATTCCCTAGCTAACCCTATAGGAACTCCAAGGCTTAAAGATATAGTTGCTAAAGGTGAAAAGATATGTATTGTAATATCAGATATAACTAGAGCTTGGCAAAGACCTTATAAATTTTTACCTTTAATTGTAGAAGAGCTAAATAAATCTGGAATATCTGATAAAGATATCACATTTTTATGTGCTGCAGGTACCCATAGAAATCAAACAGAAAAAGAACATGGACTTTTATTAGGTCCTGAATTATCTAAAAGATTCAAGGTCATAGATCATGATTGTCTTGATAAAAATAACCTCGTTTATTTAGGAGATACAAGTTATGGAACCCCTGTATGGATAAATAAAATAGCTATGGAATGTGATCATATAATAATAACAGGTGCAATAGTATATCACTTGCTTGCTGGATGGGCAGGTGGTAAAAAATCTATTTTACCTGGTATATCCGGCTATGAAAGTATTATGGCCAATCACGCTCTTTCTCTTGGTGAAAATATAGGTGACGGCAGCAATCCACTAGTAAGATCCGGGTATATAGAAAATAATCCTGTTCATAAAGATATGTTAGAAGCTGCGTCTTTTGTTAAACCTAGTTTTATGTTCAATGTGATTATGGGATCTGATGGAAATATTGCAGCTGCAGTTTCAGGTAATTACATAGAAGCTCACAAAGAAGGCAGAGAACTAGTAAATAAAATTGATGGTGTTAAAATCCACGAAAAGGCTGATTTAGTTATTGCCAGTGCTGGTGGATACCCTAAAGATATAAATTTATATCAATCCAGTAAAACAATGATCAATATGAATGAAGCTGCTAAGGAAGGTGCTACTTTAATCCTTATCTCTCAATGTAGAGAAGGTCTTGGCGGAGACTCAGATATTAAAGATATAATATTAAATTACGATAATATATTAGATAGAGAAAAATCCCTTAGAGAAAGATATAGCATATCAAAATTTATAGGTTATTATGTCTGTGAAATGGCAGAAAAATATGATTTTATAATGGTATCTGATATAGATCAGTCATTAGTTAAAAATGCCAATATAAAAGTGGTTAGTACTATTGATGAAGCTCTAAATATAGTTTACAAAAAAAGAGGGGAAAATTTAAAAACTATATTAATGCCAAAGGGTGCTAACACACTTCCCATTTTACAAGATTAAAATTAGTTAATACTAAAAAGGTACTTAACAACAATAAAAATCTAATAAATTATATTGTAAACTTATATTGATAATCAATGTAAGTTTACAATATATGTTATAACCTTTTGGATGTATAAATATTATTATTTCTATAAACTTTCAATTAAATTATAGAATTTATTTAAAAATTTTATGTAATCGTTTATGCAATCTTTCATTATTTATGACTTTCATATAAAATATATATTATACGAAAGTTATGGAAAGGCGGCTTTATAATGAATTTGGAGAAATTATTCACTTTACAGAAAGAGTTAGACAATAGGATATTAAAAGAACATAACTTAAATGGTGAAATCTTATTCTCTCAAAAAGCTCTTGCACTCCAAGTAGAGTTGGGTGAACTAGCTAATGAAACTAGATGTTTTAAGTATTGGAGTAAAAAGAGTCCTTCTCCAGAAGAAAATATTCTAGAAGAATTTGTAGATTGCTTACACTTTATACTAAGCATAGGTATAGATAAGAAATTTCAACATATTGAAATTACTGTTGGAAATTATGGTGATGAAATAACAGATCAATTTCTAGACATTTTCATTGATATTAATGATTTTCTAATCTGCTCTTCAATAGATCACTACATAACTCTCCTTGAAGATTTTCTAAGCCTAGGTTTAAGTTTGGGATTTACAGAATCAAAAATAGAAGAAGCTTATTTAAAGAAAAACCTTATAAATCATGAAAGACAGGATAATGGTTATTAAAAAATTACCTATTTATAAAAAAACACTATCAAAGAACTATTTAGTCTCTTTGATAGTGTTTTTTTATTTCATATATCTACCTAACTTTGGTCATACTATTGTTAAGGTGGTGATTTTATGCTTGGTATACTTTTATCAATTTTATCAGGAATTTGTATGAGTGTTCAAGGAGTTTTCAATACAAGATTAAGTGAAAAAATAGGTCTTTGGGAGACAAATGTAATTGTTCAGGGAAGTGCATTAATCTTTACTTTAATAATATTGATATTTGCAGGTAAAGGAAATTTTAGAAATATAAAAGACGCAAATAAATTATATCTCCTTGGTGGAGTATTGGGAGTTATAATTATATACACAGTTATGAAGGGAATATCTTCTGTTGGTACTACTTGCGCAATTTCAACAATATTAATTGCTCAACTTTTATCTGCTGGAATTATTGATGCCTTTGGACTTTTTGATACTCAAAAAGTAGCTTTTGGAATAAAAGAAATAATTGGAATAATTGCTATGATAGCAGGACTAGTAATTTTTAAATGGAAATGTTGAATTTTCCCATAAAACTTAATAACAAATATCAGGTTTTCAAATATAATGATAATGGAAGTCATCTTATGGAGGAAACCTGATGTTTTCAATAAAGAAAAAACTTGATAATAATCTTAGACTAGCTATAAAAAATGATAGACTAAAAATTTACAGAGTTATTATACACTGTAATGCATTATTAGATAAACTTCAATCAAAAATAAAATCTTTTAAAGGTGAATTAGTCTGCATAATTCCTTCCGTTAATTGTGTATGTGCAAATATATCCTCCAGAGCTATTAATCGTTTAATAGAATATCCTGAGGTGGATTTTATCACCTTTGATAATTTTGCTTATCTCTGTGCAAATAGCGTATCTTCGTCTAATAAAGTAAATTTATCTAAAAATCTAAAGCTGACAGGTAAAAATACCTGTATAGCAATAATAGATAGCGGAGTATATCCTCATCCGGATTTATTAAGTCCTTTTAAAAAGATCAAAAATTTTATAGACATTATCAATGGCCTTAATTATCCTTATGATGATAATGGTCATGGTACTTTTATAAGTGGACTAATATCAAGCAGTGGTATTAATTCCAAAGGTGTATACAAAGGCATAGCTCCCAATAGTAGTATATATTGTATAAAAGCTTTTAATGCTTTAGGAAAAGCCTATATATCCAATATACTTTTAGCAATAGATAAAGTTATTCTTGATTGTAAAAAATTTAACATAAGAATACTATGCTTACCTTTTGAAATATGCACAGAGGATAACTTTATATTATCACTTTTTTATAAATCCTTTGAAAAAGCAAAAGAAAACAATATTGTAGTAATAGTTCCAAGTGGTAATAATGAAAACATAAAAAGCTCTATAAGAGGTATAGCTGGATTAGACAACTGTTTAACTGTTGGCGGATTAGACACTACTTCTACCATGAAATCCTATAGTTATTCTGCCAGTGGTCCCTGTGGTAAACTTATGAAACCTGATCTTTCTGCTGCCTGTGTCGATATCTGGTCACTAAAATCCGATAAAAACTTTATTTCAGAGAGAAATGGTGTAAAACTTTATCCACATAAACTTCAGGAATATTATACCAGTTTTACTGGTACTTCTTGTGCCGCTGCTTATGTAAGTGGAATTTGTGCATTGATGTTGGAAAATAATAAAAATTTAAATTATAAGGATATAATTTCCCTTTTAAAAGCTTCCTGTGAACTATTGGATTTTCCCAAATGGCAACAAGGTGAAGGCATAATAAATCTAAATAATTTATTTAGCAATGAATAATTTATAATTTTTTACACATAACTATAATCATAAGATATTAAATAATGCTAAAATCTAACTTTGCTCTCAAACATCTTTAGTTTTCTATACTTTAGATGTTTGTCAAAATATTAGCCTCTGAGTTTAAATTCTCAGAGGTTTTTATAATTTATATTCTTATAAATTCTATCTTTTCCTATTACTGTATTATAGAATATACTCCTTGTTTGTTCCAAATACATTTCTGGATCATTAAGTGCCGGGCTAAAATGTGTCAGCCAAAGTTCTTGTACCCTACTAAGTTTAGCTAAAATCGCCGCTTCTTTAAAAGTCATATGTTTATTTTTAATGGCTTTTTCAATATTCTTTTCATCTCCATACATACCTTCACATATAAAAAGATCTGATTCTTTTATAAAATTTACAATTGAATCTATAGGCCTTGTATCTGTAATATAACAAATTTTTATTCCTTTTCTCTCATCACCTAATACCATTTCAGGAGTAAATATTTCACTATTAAATTGAACTCTGTTCCCCCTTTGAAGAATGCTCCAAAATTTAGTAGGTATTTTATTGGACTCTGCTTTTTCTTTATTGAATTTATTCATTCTTTTTATTTCTATACTATAACCTAAACAAGGAAGTGTATGATCACAATTTATAGTGTGAATTATCATGTGATTTAATCTAAATTCATAAAATTCCTGCTGCACTTCTACTAAATTTAGTTCATAGGGAAGCATTGGTGCTATAACTGTCATCCCATTTACCACATTTTTCAATCCTGTGGGTCCTATTAAAGTAAGTGGATCCACTCTTCCGGAATTAGCAATAGTCAACAGAAGTCCTGGTAAACCTGCTACATGATCTGCGTGATAATGAGTAAAACAAATGGCGTCTATAGCCTTAAATCCACTACCCAGTATTTTCATGGATACTTGTGTTCCTTCACCACAATCAATTAATAATTTACTTCCATTAACACTTACTAAAAGAGAAGTAAGTGATCTATTTGGAACTGGCATACTTCCTCCACAGCCTAATAGATATATATCAATCAAATTTATCCCTTCTTTGTATTCAAAAATACTTGTAAAATTTCAACTTTTCTAAATAATAAATTATTTAATATTATAAGTAAAATTATAATTATTATCAATAAATACTAACAGTTATAAAATTATACATTCAATCTTTAAGCTTTATAAAAAGTAATTTGTATTTTATTAAATATTGTTTTAAAATATATGTATACTACTAATCAGCAAATATTATTACCATTTATAATAATTTTAATATATTTATTTTGAAAGGATGATTTTAATGATAAGCGAAAAATTATTTTCTGCATTAAATGATCAAGTAAACTACGAGTATTATTCAGCACATATTTATTTAGCAATGCAGGCATACTGTGCTTCTCAAGATTTACCTGGATTTGAGAATTTTTTCAAAGTACAAATTGAGGAAGAAAGATTCCATGCAAGTAAATTCTTTAATTACATAGTTGATATGGATGGCGATGTAACTATTAAAGGTATGGATAACCCTAACAATGAATTTGGCTCAGTGCTTGATGTATTTAAAGCAACTTTATCTCATGAAAAATTTGTAACAGAGAGAATCTACAATCTTATGGATATAGCTACAGATGAAAAGGAACATGCAACTATAAGTTTCTTAAAATGGTTTATAGATGAACAAACTGAAGAGGAAAAAACTGTTTCTACCATATTAAAAAGATTAGAAAGAATTGGTGATGATAAAGCAGCATTATACATGTTAGATGCTGAATTAAGTCAAAGGGTATTTACACCTCCAACAACTACTGCTTAATAAATAAATTATATTAACAGTTTATGTTTAAATGAATTTTATGTAACTATCCAATAACTAGAGGCTGTTATTTCCAACTTCAAAGTTGAATGTAACAGCTTCTAGTACAGGATAAACCAATTTAATAATAGAGAATTCTGCATACAGCTAAAATATAATAATTAATCATGAATAACTTTCCAATTTCCATCAACAGAGGCCTCTATTGTACCCCTTGATAGTATGTAATTAGCTATCAATTCAGACATGTCGATAGGAATATCTCTTATTACAGGTTTACCTTTAAACATATTATAGTTTCCGCCGCCACCAGCTCTATAATTATTCATCACTACATCATATTCTTTCTCCATTTCTAAAGGATTTCCTTGATAATTTAATTTTACTATTCTATTACCCATTGGCCTTGATATATTTATTTCATATTCTATACCTTCCCACATATCGTAATTATAGTGCTGAGGCTTAGGATTAGAAAACTTTGAATTTACTTTAATACTTTCTCCGTCATAAGGTGCAAAATAGGATGCTGACTTCTCCAATGCTTCCTTGATATCTATTCCTTTAATCCTAATAACTTTAAGTGTATTAGGATAGACATAATTTGAAACTATATCCCTCATGGTAACTTTACTTGAAAATCCTCTAGACTTATTATCAAATAAAGCTGTATTAGAAATATCTACTCCTGCACTGTCCATTTGGACTCTATTAATAAATTCTATTAAAGCATTATCTTTAGTTCTTATATCCATATAGTTTTTAACTGTCATATCTCCATTTATGTTGCCTATGACTTTATCAAGCCAAATTTGAGTATCTTTTTCAATATTCTCTACTATATCTTCAACACTTGACTGCGATACTCTATTTTTACAATAAATCAACTTAGAATTCTTATCTATTACTTTCCATCCATTAAAATTTCTTTTAAGATTAATTTCTACTTTTCCTATGGCTTTGGCAGCATTTCCCGGTTGAACTACAATCACACCATTTATATATTTATTGTAAATACTTCTATGCTGATGACCAGTCAATAACACATCTATATCCTTTACTTTCATACAAAGGTCATAAGCTTGATTTTCTCCAGTGATGCTTTCTGTAGGCTTACCAGTATCTAAATCTCTTTCGAAACCACCATGATAAGAAACTACTACTAAATCTACCTTCTCTTTTTCTTTTAAAACTTTAATCCATTTTTCAGCAGTTTTAATTACATCTTCAAATTTTAATTCATCAATTATATCAGGATTCTCCCAATTGGGAATATATTTTGTAGTAAGTCCAAGGATGCCTACTTTTAATCCATTTTGAAAACTTTTTATTATGTATGGATTACCAAAGGCCGGTTTTAAAGAATTTTTATTTAGTATATTTGCTGAAAGCCATGGAAAATTTGATTGCTTTATTGAATTATTAAGTATCTCCATGCCATAATTGAATTCATGATTTCCTATAACAGCTGCATCATATTTTAAAAAATTTAATACATCTATAATGGAATTTTTATCTCTTTTATCTATTTTTGCATAATAATAAGTAAGTGGAGTACCTTGAAGCATATCACCATTATCTATTAAAATTATATTCTCATTTGAATTTCTTTCTTCTTCAATTATAGCAGCAATTTTTGACATTCCATTTTCAGTTTTTTCATTATTAGAATAGTCTATAGGAATCATATTCCCATGCACATCACTGGTTTCTAATATAATTAATTTAATTTCATTTGATGACATAATTTACAACTCCATTTCAAAATTTAAACATTTTAAAAATAATGTATTTTAAAGTTATTAAATAAATTTATAATTAATTATAACAATACTTTAAATTTTATACAAAAAGAAATTATAAAATCTGGTTTACAGAATTCTATAATTTCTTTTATTATTTGCATAAGATTTATATTTTATTTTAAAATCATCTATTATAAATGTTGACTTTATAATTTCATCTATAAAATTTTTATCTATTTACTCTTATCTATTTCTACATCTAC